>CADDYV010000012.1 GCA_902810695.1 Actinomycetota bacterium
CTACCGGAGGGTGAGGGCCCGCCGCCCGGCTCCCGGCAGACACTTCAGGAGCTCGGCCCGGCGGGCTTCGCCCGCGCGCTGCGCGAGAGCGACGCGCTCGGGGTAACCGACACCACGATGCGGGACGCGCACCAGTCGCTCCTCGCCACCCGGATGCGCACCTTCGACATGCTCGCTGTCGCCCCGCATCTCGCGCACACGATGCCCCAGCTCTTCTCCGCCGAAGTTTGGGGCGGGGCGACATTCGACGTGGCCCTGCGGTTCCTGCACGAGGACCCGTGGGAGCGGCTCGCGCGCCTCCGGGAGAGCCTGCCCAACATCTGCCTGCAGATGCTACTGCGCGGTCAGAACGTGGTCGGCTACACCAGCTACCCGCCGGGCGTGGTAAAAGCCTTCGTCGAGGAAGCGCACGCCACGGGACTCGACATCTTCCGCATCTTCGACGCCAACAACGATGTGGACAGGATCCGACCCGCCGTCGAGGCGGTTCTGGAGACAGGAGCGGTGGCTGAGGCGGCGATCTGCTATACCGGCGACCTGTCCGACCCTCGTGAGAAGCTCTACACCCTGGACTACTACCTCCGGATAGCTGAGGAGCTGGTAAAAGCAGGCTCTCACATCCTGTGCATAAAAGACATGGCCGGTCTCGTCCGCGCACCGGCGGCCCGAAGGCTCATCTCCGCCTTGAGGAGCGAGTTCGACCTGCCAGTGCACCTGCACACCCACGATACCGGTGGCGGCCAGCTCGCGACCTATCTGGCGGCCATTCAGGCCGACGTAGACGCCGTAGACGGAGCAGCCGCCCCGCTCTCGGGAATGACCAGCCAGCCTAACCTCGCCGCCATCGTCGCCGCCACGGATCATACAGACAGGGCCACCGGCCTCTCGCTCGACGCCCTGGGGGATATGGAACCGTACTGGGAAGCGGTGAGGCGGCTGTACGCGCCGTTCGAGTCCGGTCTGCACTCCCCGACGGGCACCGTCTACCGGCACGAGATACCGGGCGGCCAGCTCTCCAATCTGCGCCAGCAGGCGATAGCCCTGGGGCTCTCCGAACGCTTCGAGGAGATAGAGCACCTCTACGCCCGCTGCGACGAGTTGCTCGGGCATCTGGTGAAGGTTACCCCCACGAGCAAGGTGGTTGGAGATCTCGCGCTGTATCTACTCTCCGCGAATATAGACGTAGACGAGTTCGAGAAAGACCCCGGCTCTTACGACCTGCCGGACAGCGTGATCGGCTTTCTGCGCGGAGAGCTAGGCACGCCGCCGGCGGGATGGCCGGAGCCGTTCCGCTCGCGGGCACTCGCCGGGCGCAAAAAACAACAGGATGATGCAGAATTCCCCGAGGAAAGCCAGTATGCGCCCACCGGCAAAGATCGCCGGACTCAACTGAACCGGTTGATGCTCCCCGGCCCCGCCGCGGAACGCGAGGCAGCCGAAGAGCGCTGGGGCGACGTTTCGGTCGTCCCGACGAGGGCCTTTCTCTACGGGCTGGAGACCGGCGATGAGCTGGCGGTAGACCTGGAGCGCGGCGTCAGGCTCTACATCCAGCTAGAGGCGATCACCGGGGCCGACGAGCAGGGCATCCGGACGCTGATGGTGACGTTGAACGGGCAGCCCCGCCCCGTGGACGCCCAGGACCGCTCGCTCGAACCCGAAACCCCGCTGCGGGAGAAGGCGACTCCGGGCAACAAACGCCACGTCGCCGCCCCGATGACCGGGGTCGTAACGATCACGGTCGAGGAGGGAGATGAGATCGGCGCTGGAGAGCAGATCGGGACGATCGAAGCGATGAAGATGGAGTCCGTTATCAGCGCTCCAGTGGACGGCATCGTAAAGCGGCTCGCCGTCTCTTCGGGCACGAATGTAGAACCGGGAGATCTGCTCGTCGTACTCGGCCCTGGATGAAGCCCGCTATCACGGCATGGCAGCGGCGTAAAAAATTATGTTGTCGAGGAGGATATCCGAATGCGAACACAGCAGATCGAATCGCCGAAGGCAGGTGAGGTCCGCAAGTACAAGATGCTCGTCGGGGGCGAGTGGGTAGACTCGCTCTCCGGCAAGGTTTTCGAGAGCATCAACCCCTACACGGGCAAGGTCTGGGCGACGGTCCCCGAAGCTGGCGAGGAAGACGTGGACCGGGCGGTAAGGGCCGCCCGCGAGGCTTTCGACACAGGCCCGTGGGGAAAGATGACCGGGACCGAGAGGGCGCGGCTGATGCGGCGTCTGGCCGAGCTCATAGACGAGAACGCCGAGCGCATCGCAGAGGTAGAGAGCACGGACAACGGCAAGCTCTTGAGAGAGATGCGTGGCCAGTTGAAGGGCCTGCCGGAATGGTATTACTACTTCGCCGGGGCCGCGGACAAGATCCAGGGCGAGACCATCCCCTCGGATAAGCCCAACTTCTTCGTGTACACCAGAAGGGAGCCCATCGGGGTGGTTGGCGCCATCTTGCCGTGGAACTCTCCCCTCCTGTTGCTCACCTTCAAGCTCGCCCCGGCTCTCGCTGCGGGCTGCACCATCGTCGCGAAGCCCGCCGAGCAAACCCCCGCCTCAACGCTGGAGTTCGCGAAGCTCTTCGAGGAAGCAGGCTTTCCGCCCGGCGTCTTCAATGTAATAAGCGGCTACGGCCAGAGCACGGGCCGGGACCTGGTGCGCCACCCCGCAGTAGACAAGGTGGCCTTCACCGGTTCCACCGAGACCGGCATCTCCGTGATGAAGGACGCCGCAGATCACCTGGCGAAAGTCTCGCTGGAGCTCGGCGGCAAGTCCCCGAACATAGTCTTCGACGACGCGGACCTCGAAGCCACAAACAACGGGGTCGTCGCCGGGATCTTCGCGGCCACCGGTCAGACCTGCATTGCGGGGTCGAGGCTGTTCGTGCAGGAGAGAAGCCACGACGTGCTGGTCGAAAAACTCTCCGGGAGAGCGAAAACCATAAAACTGGGCAACCCGCTGGAGACGCAGACGGAGATGGGACCGGTCGCCTTCAAGGAGCAACTGGAGAAGGTGCAGAGCTACATCCAGATCGGCCAGGAAGAGGGAGCAGAACTGGTGGCCGGCGGGAAGAGACCGCAGGCGGCAGATCTCAGGGACGGTTACTTTATCGAGCCCACGATCTTCGCCCAGGTAAACAACGATATGAGGATAGCGCGCGAGGAGATCTTCGGTCCCGTACTCTCGGTAATCCCATTTAGAGATGAAGAGGCTCTGATCCGGCAGGCCAACGACACCCGCTACGGCCTGGCGGCGGGAATATGGACCAGGGACATCCAGAAGGCGCATCGCGTGGCCCACGCCCTGCGGGCGGGCACGGTCTGGATCAACTCCTACCGCACGCTTTCATTCAACACGCCTTTTGGTGGCTACAAGATGAGCGGCCTCGGCAGGGAGAACGGGCTCGAATCTATCAAGGAGTACACCGAGGTGAAATCCGTGTGGGTAGAGCTTTCGGGGCAGAGCCGGGACCCCTTCCAGCTCGGATAGAATTACTTGTCTCTAGGCCGAGAGCACCATCTTCAGCGCGTTGGTTCTTGCCGGGTCGGCGAACGTGTCGTACGCCTCCCCGATCTGGTCGAGCTTGAAGCGGTGGGTGGCGAGCGGTGTGGTGTCCAGCCGACCTTCGGCCACCAGCTTGAGCAGGGTGGCCGTGGAGGAGGCGTCTACCAGTCCGGTGGTTATGGTGATGCTCTTTATCCACAGCGTCTCCAGGTGCAGCGTCGCGGGATGGCCGTGAACCCCTATGTTCGCCACATGCCCGCCGGGACGCACCAGCTCGGTACACAACTCGAAGGTCTCCGGCACACCGACCGCCTCTATCGCCACGTCAGCCCCGAGGCCATCGGTTATTTCCCTGACTTGCTCGACCGGGTCCCCGCCAGAGCTGTTGATGATATCGTCCGCGCCAAATTGCCGGGCGCTCTCCAGCCGCGAGTCGGCGAGGTCTATCGCGACGATCCTGCCCGGCCCATAGAGCTTCGCGGTCATGATCGCCGCGAGCCCCACCGGTCCGGCCCCGACCACGACTACCGTGTCGCCCGGCTTGACGCCGCCGTTTAGCACCCCGATCTCGAAGCCGGTGGGCAGTATGTCGGACAGGAACAGCACATGTTCGTCGGAGAGGCCCTCGGGCACTTTGTAGAGGCTGGTGTCGGCGAACGGCGTACGCACGTACTCCGCCTGCGTCCCGTCTACCAGGTGGCCCAGGATCCAACCTCCCCCGCCGAGACACTGGCTCTGCAGCCCCCGCCGGCAGTAGGCGCAGCGCCCGCACGCCGAGATGCAGGATACCAGCACGCGATCCCCCTCGCGAACATCCTCGACACCCGCGCCGGTCTCCACGACCGTCCCGACGGCCTCATGGCCCAGGGTGCGCCCCTCGTCTACCGTGGGAACGTCCCCTTTCAGGATGTGCAGATCCGTCCCGCAGATGGTCGTGGTGTTGATCTTGACTATCGCGTCGGTGGATCGCTCGATGGCGGGGTCCTCTTTCGACTCCCACTCCTTCTGCCCCGCTCCGTGGTAAACGAGGGATTTCACAGCGCCTCCTCTCCTAGTAGGGCCTCTCGGTCCACATGGGCTCCGGGGTGATATCCTCTTGCGGCTTCGCGCCCGGATACTTGGCGTTGGTGCTGGTCACGGTCATCAGCGGGCGCACCTTCATATCTTCCTCGCAGTAGATCTGGCACGAGAGCCGCGCCTCGCCCAGAAGCTGGCGCATCTCGAGGATCATCATCTCCGCTTCGGTCATGTCCTCGGGTTCACCCTCTAGAAACTCTACCCGGCAGGTGGTGCACTTCGCCCAGCTCCCGCAGGCATGCATAATGTCCACCCCGGCATCCTCCTCGATGGCGAGAACCAGTCGCTTTCCCTCCTCTACCTCGAAGGTCCCCACCCCATCTACTTCCAGCTTGGGCATCGTCGTCTCCCTCCTTCTAGCGAGCCCGGTTACCGTACCCTACGTGCCGTAACGTCTTCGCGGAGCCTCTTCGAGCAACGCCGACGCCTCCCTGGACGCCCACTGAACCATCTCGACGAGTTGCTTTCCCTCGTTGCGTATGCGCCGGGCAGTGGTGGAGAGTCCTATCGCCCCTTTTACCATTCCGCTTTTGCTCCTGACCGGCGCCGCCACGCAACAGAGGTTCTGCGCAAACTCCTCGAAATCGGTGGCCACCCCCACCATGCGGACCTTGTTCAGGTGGCTGTGTAGCTGGGTGGGCTGGATGATGGTTCGCGGCGTGAAAGCCTCCAGCCCATAGTTGTCTATATATTCCTCCACGTACTCCGCCCCCATGCCAGCCAAAAGCACCTTGCCCAGCGCGAGCGCGTGCGAACCGCCATGGAATCCCGCCACCACTCCCACAGGCGGGCTCTTCCGCGGAGCCTTGACCTGGGTTACCGTTACCTCCCCGTCCGAGAGCACCGCGAAGTAGGCGTGCCTCTGGGCCCGCTCTGCCAGCTCTTCCAGGACGGGTTCGATCTGGGCGTCAAAGCCACTCTTGTAGCCCTCGTTGAGCAGAGAAACGGTGGGACCTATTTTGTAGCCCCCACAGCGGGGAAGCTTCTCTATGTAGCCCTCATCAGCGAGTATGTTGAGCAGATAGTAGCAACCTGAGAGACTCGTCCCTACCTCGTGCGCGAGTTCCTTCGCCGTCAACTGATCCCCGCGCTGGCTCACCAGGTCCAGAATCCTGAGCGCCCGCCGCACACTCTTGAACTTGGGACCGGTATACGCTCCTTCCGCCGGGAGATTGCCAGACTCCCCGCCCGAGTATTCTGCTCCGGTCATTTTCAATCGATATCACCCCTGTTCCCTATTCCCCACTCCCCTCTTTGGATTCTGGAACAGCAGCCGCCAGGTGCAAGGCATTTTAGGGATTTGCTGTAAATTTTCTTACATTGTTGAAAAAAGTCCTCACACTGCTTGCCGTTTACTGCTTTGTTCCTATTATAGCTATCACAAGGTCGAGACGGGACTTCGGCTATGAGCCAGTAAAAGGGGGTGTTGGAGAAGAAAGAAGTAATTCCAGGGGTGAGGGGGATGGAAATAAAAGCCCACAGGAAAGGAGGAAATTAAAGCTCGTGGCACGCAGAAGCGTTACCAAGGCTCACAAGAAGATTCAGGAGCTATCCTGGGAGCCGACCTTCGTAACGAAGGACCCGAAGTACAAGACCGATTACAAGCTCACCAAGGGCGGCCAGAAGGACGCGATGAAACAGGTGATGCAGTCTTACTTCCCCATGCAGGAGGAGAAGGACCATCGCGTCTACGGCGCTATTGACGGTGCGATCCGCGGGAACATGTGGCGTCAGGTGCAGCCGAGGTGGATGGAGTGGCAGAAGCTATTCCTCTCCATCATTCCGTTCCCGGAGATATCGGCTGCGAGGGCGATGCCGCTACTTACCGAGGCTCTGCCGAACCCCGAGATCCACAACGGGCTCGCCTTCCAGATGATAGACGAGGTCCGTCACTCGACGATCCAGATGAACCTCAAGCGCGAGTACATGCGCAACTACATTGACCCGGCGGGCTTCGACATCACCGAGAGAGCCTTCTCCAACAACTACGCTGGCACCATCGGGCGGCAGTTCGGAGAGGGCTTCATCACCGGCGATGCGATCACGGCGTGCAACATTTATTTGCAGGTGATAGCCGAGACGGCCTTCACGAACACCCTGTTCGTGGCGATGCCCTCCGAGGCAGCGGCCAACGGCGACTACCTGCTGCCGACCGTGTTCCTCTCGGTGCAGTCCGACGAGTCGCGCCACATGAACAACGGCTACGGCACGCTGCTCATGGCGCTGGCCCACGACGAAAACAAGGACCTCATCGAGCGCGACATGCGCTACGCCTGGTGGAACAACCACGCCGTCGTGGACGCCGCGATCGGGACATTCATTGACTACGGCTCCAAGGACCGGCGCAAGGATCGCGAGAGCTACGCAGAGATGTGGCGGCGGTGGGTCTACGACGACTACTATCGCAGCTACCTGGTGCCGCTGGAGAAGTACGGCCTGACGGTCCCGCACGACCTCGTCGAAGAAGCCTGGGACCGGATCTGGAACAAGTGGTACGTCCACAACACGGCCCAGTTCTTCGCCACCGGCTGGTTCGCCAACTACTGGCGTATAGACCCGATGACCGAAGAAGACTTCGAATGGTTCGAGCACAAATACCCCGGCTGGTACGACAGGTTCGGCAAGTGGTGGGAGCACTACCGCGACCTCTCCGAGCCCAATGGGCACAAGCCCATCGCGTTCGAGAACACCGGATATGTGTATCCGTGCCGCTGCTGGACCTGCATGGTGCCGTGCATGCAGCGCGAGGACACCGTACTCGACTACGTTGACGGCGAGTGGAGAACCTACTGCTCGGAGACCTGCCACTGGACGGACAAGGTCGCCTTCCGCGAGGAGTACAACGGCCGTCCGACGCCCGCCATGGGCCGGCTCACCGGCAAGCGCGAGTGGGAGACCCTCTACCACGGCTGGGATCTCGAGGACGTGTTCAAGGACCTCGGCTACGTCCGCAACGACGGCAAGACCCTGGTTCCGCAGCCGCACGTCCACTTCGACGACTCGAAGATGTGGACGCTGGACCACGTCCGGGGCATCGAGTTCCAGAGCCCGCGCGTGCTGATCAACGAGATGTCGGACGAAGAGCGCGATAAGTGGTACGAAGACTACAAGAAGGGCTTCACCATCAACAACACGCTCTAGCTCCCGCATCCCAGGCGGCCTGATCGCCACAGGCGTTCAGGGAAGGAGCGGCCGGTAATCCGGCCGCTCTTTTTGCAATCATTTTCCAACATTGGAGGAAAATCTGGCTCTGCAGGCGCAAAAGTTGACGTGATTATCTCCCGCACTTAGGATCATATTCAAAGGGACTGGTGGGGTTAAGCAACCACAATATATTTCGTGCTACCAGGGAGTGAACAACAATATCATGGGTGAAAAGCACAAGGTCTACTTCGAGCCGGTAGGGATCGAGATCGAGGTAGACGAAGACGAGACTATCCTGGAGGCGGCGTTCAAGCACGGCGTGATGCTGATGCACGGGTGCAAGGAGGGCCAGTGCTCGGCGTGCAAGTCCTTCCTTCTAGACGGCGACCTGGAGATGGACCGCTTCTCCACCTTCGCGCTCAACGAGTTCGAGCAAGAAGAAGGGTATGTCCTGCTGTGCCGCTCGCACGCCTACAGCGATCTGGAGGTCGAGCTTCTCAGCTACCGCGAGGAGATGCTAAACACTGGCATCCCCATTCAGCTTGTCTATGCCGAGGTAGAGGAGATCGAGGCGCTAACGCACGACATAAAGCGCCTGGTGCTCAAACTGGTGGACCCGCCGGAGATGAACTTCCTTCCAGGTCAATACGCCGAGCTTTACATTCCGGGCAGCGAGGAACACCGGGCCTACTCCATGGCGAACACCCCCTCCAGCGATGAGCGTGCGGAGTTCATCATCAAGATATATCCGGGGGGGCGGTTTTCAAGCCTGCTGGACGGCGAGCTCAAGGTCGGGGACAGGATGAAGGTAAAAGTCCCCTACGGCGTGTTCACGCTGCGCGAGAAGTCCGAGGGTGACCTCATCTTCATCGGGGGCGGTTCCGGCATGGCGCCGATTCTGTCCATACTCAGGCACATGGCCGAGAAGGGCATAGATCGCAGGGCTACTTTTTACTATGGGGCCAGGACCAGGAAGGACCTCTTCTACCTGGACGAGATAAAGGAGCTAGGCGAGCAGATGCCCGGTGAGTTCCGGTTCGTGCCAGCTCTCTCCGAGCCCGAAGACAACGAGTGGGATGGGGAGACGGGTCTGATCACGGATGTGGTCAAGCGCCTGGAGGACGACCTGAGCGGGACAGAAGCCTACATGGCCGGCCCGCCGCCCATGATAGACGCCGCGCTGCCGGTGCTCATGCGTCTGGGCATTGACGAAGACGACATCTACTACGACAAGTTCACCATCACGGCAGAGGCGGAAGAAGGAGACGAGATGGAAGCCGAAAGCGGGCCGGAGTTTCCCGGAAGGGTCGTTGAATAGAGTAACAGAGAGAAAGGAGGTGGTTAGCTGCACAAAATCCATTGATGGGGAATAAAGCGAACAGGGAAAGGAGGTTGCTCGCGTGAGTGAGCTAAGGCCGGTCACCGAGGCAGGCGGAAGGGGAGAGAGAAGCATCCCCAAGATCATCCTGACGGATGCCGAAGCGGGTGCGGCGAAGTTTGCAGGTTCTGACAGCCGCTCGTACAACTACTTCGAGCCAAAGGGGCGGCGGGCCACCAAGTACGAGGACGTTACGGTGGACGTTCAACCCGACCCCAAGCGGTGGCTCAGCCAGAGCTGGCTCTACGGCTGGCCCAACGGAGACCTGGGCTACGATCCCCGATGGACGAGGATGCAGACCACGAACTGGCACAGGTTCCGCGATCCCAACGAGGAGTGGGAGCGGACGATCTACATAAACAACGCCAACTCCGTGCGCCAGATCCAGAACAGCATCGAGAACGCCAAGTCCGAGAATGTGTTCCAGGACTGGAACAAGAGCTGGCTACCCATCCTCGCCAAGCACCTGAGCGCCTGGGCGCACGCGGATCACGGTCTCGGGATGTACGTCTTCATGCCGGCCCAGAGAGCGGGCATGACCAACATGCACAACAACGCCATCTCCGTGAACTGCATGCACAAGCTGCGCACCGCGCAGGACATCATGCTCTACAACCTGGAGCTGACCGAGTTGTTCCCCGGCGAGTTCGACGGGGAGGTGCACCAGGAGGTCTGGCTCAATGATCCGGCCTGGCAGGGCGTACGCGAGAACGTGGAACGTCTGATGAACGCCACGGACTGGGTCCAGCTCTGCTTCGCCTCCAATATCGTCTTCGAGCCGCTGGTGGGCGAGCTGTTCCGCAGCGGGTTCATAATGCGATTCGCCCCCGCGCACAACGACTTCCTGACGCCCTCGGTGATAGGCGTGAGCGAGCGGGAGTTCAACGACCGCGATCTCACGTATACCGTAGAGATGATGAAAGACTTCCTGGGGGACGAAACCCACGGCGAGGCGAACAAAGAGGTCATGGAGGAGTGGCTCGCCGAGTGGGTCCCCTACAGCATCGCGGCGGCCAGGGGACTTGAGCCCATCTGGTCAGAGCCGGAGATCCAGCCGGTGAGCTTCGAGCAGTCATTCGAGCGGGCCAGGAACCGGTTTGAGGCTATCCTCTCCGACCTTGGCCTGCGCGTACCGGAGGAGGTGACCCTGTGAGCGAAGGACCACTGAAGTTTTCGCGCACCGCATCGGACAAGTGCGGGATCACGATGAGCTCCGGCGTCGAGGGCAACACCGTCGCCGACGTCATGGAGGGCAAGCCGGGCGTGGAGATCCACCGCTTTCCGGCCATGATCCGCATTGACGGCGAGAAAATGCTCGAGTTCGATCTGGATGAGATCGCCGAGGCCCTGGGCGTCGAGGAATTCTCCCCGACAGATTTCGAGATCGAAACTTCCACCCACTACGGGCGAATGGTTCGTCTCGATGATAGGGTGCTGGTGTTCGCCAACCCCGAGGACGCCGCCGAATACCTCGGCTTCGAGCCTACCAAAGAGCAGGTCTCCGACGCGGGAGAAGGACCAACGCTGCCCGCCTGAGCCAGAAGCTTGCCGGAAGGGTGGCGGCTCCTTTAGGGAGCCGCCACCCCCTCGGCGGACAGACGAGCCGCTCTTCACCCCTCGACTTTTTGCTCTCTTTTCGCAAACTCTGACTCCTTGATAGAGTATTGTTACTAAAATAACATTCACAAGAAGATGAGGGCGTTCTGTCATCACCGCATGGTCAACTCAGCGGGGAAGGAGATCGGTAAACAATGGTACTGCTGGCGCGAGACTGGATGCAGCGTGATGTGTTGACGCTGGGGCCCGAGGCAAGCGCGTTCGATGGTCTGCGCCTCTGCCGGGAGCGGAGGATAAGGCACATACCAATCGTGAAGGAAGACCGGCTCGTGGGGATAGTCTCCGATCGGGACATCAGGAGCGTGAGTCCGCCTCTGGGTGATCCGGAGCGGGTAAACGTTCTGAAGAAGACAAGGCTGGAAGACGTGATGACCCGGAAGGTGATCACGGCCAACCCGGAGGACACGATCGTACACGCCGCGCAGGAGATGTACGAACGGAAGGATGTGATGAGGGCGCTGATAGCGATCATCGGTGTGCACGAGCCCGGTCATAGCCGAATCGCGGTCCAGGTGCACAAGCCCGGAGATCTGGCCGAGATAGCGGGCATAATCCAGAACCAGAAGGTGGACATATTCAGCGTCATCTCCTCTCCAGGAAAAGTAGCCAGCCACGATCGCCCCCTGGTATTTCAGGTGGCGACCAGAGACCCTTCGGGCATCTTACAGAGCCTGGAGGGAGCCGGTTACGAGGTACGCTGGTGGCATCATCTCGAATGATACCCGGCCACGGCCCATCGGCCACGCGCTCTTTGAAGAGAGCCGCTCACATCCTTCCCGGACCAACTCAAGAGAAGACCCGGACGACACCCTGGGGGGTAGGCAAGCGTTTCGCGCCCGGCCATTTCCTGCTGAGGATCTCACCCCCCTTGCCGACATAGGAGATGATCACGGAAGTGGGCTCTCCACCCACGAAGTTGACCATCAGGTGATGCTTGCCGTAGCTCCCCATGACCGCACCGCTTCTCTCCTCCGTCCGGACCTTTTCCCACCCCAGATCTGTGAGTGCCCGCTTTATATCTTCTCTGCTTTCGTGCGCCACGATCTCTCCTGTCGAGAACATATCGCCTTACCTGTGCCGCCACTCCGCGTTCTCGTTCTTTTTATTACATCCAGTATAAGCAGGAGCGGAGAGGTTGCCCGGACCCAGGGCTCTATTACCCTCACAATCCGAAAATGAGGAGGGACGAATGCCCAAGCTGGAAGTAGATGGGGTGGGGACCTTCGAGGTAGAGGAGGGAAAGCGACTGGTCCTCGCCATCGAGGAAGATGCCGGGGTGGACATTATGCATGCCTGCGGGAGCTGGGCGAAGTGCACCACCTGCCGGGTAGAGTTTTTGGAAGGCGAGCCCGAAGAGATGGCCAGGCGGAGATGATGGCGCTCCGGATGCGGGATCTCGTGGGAAAGCTACGCCTCTCTTGCCAGGCCGTCTGCGATCATGACATGAAGGTGCGGGTACTGATGACCGTCAGTTCCACCGGAGCCAGGAACGCTGGCTATCCACCCGAGCCGGATATCACACCTCCCCCGGTCTGGTTGGAGAAGCCCGGCACAAATCACTAGAATAGATGGTGAATGCGGGAAAGGAGAGCACCGTGGCACGATTCGTCAAGGTCGCCAAAAAGTCGAGGTTGCCCGAGAACAGGGGCACCTACGTCGAGGTCGGGGGCAACCGGATCGCCCTGTTCAACTTGAGCGGTGATATCTACGCCATCGGCGATACCTGCACCCACCAGGGTGGATCGCTGAGCCAGGGAAGAGTCAGGGGAAACGAAGTCGAGTGTCCCTGGCACGGCTCCTTCTTCGACATCGAAACCGGGGAGGCCGTAAGCCCTCCTGCCAGGGATAAAGTTATCTCCTACAAGGTGCGTCTCACGGACGACGTGGTAGAGGTCGAAATCTGATTCGCACCGGGCACCAGCGGCCCGCGACCTTCTAGAGAAGTCGCTTTATACCGAATCGTCCTCCGACAACCGCTCCTCCGCCTCCAGCCGCTCCAGGCGTTCCAGCAGGTCTTTCTCCTTCAGCTCTATGAGCCCCTCCCTGAACTCTTGCGGGTTGTTGGACCGCTCGAACAGCTGGCCTACATCCTCTATGTCCCGGCGATTGGTCAACGCGAACTCCCAGCCATCTTTGAGGTGTATCTGCTCGAAGGCGCAGGTCGCCAGCACTATGATGTGCCAGGGGTCCTCGATCCCGCACTCCTGGCGTAAAAGAGAGTACAGCCGGGCCGCGTTGAGGGTTCGTTCCTCATATTCCTTGACGGGGATATCCCTGCCTCCAAATTCCTCAGACATCTCTAGCTCCCTTCGCTAAAGAGAGGCAAACCAAACTCGCGGTGATCGCGAGATAACTCGCTCTCCATGCCGTGTCCACATCGGACACCAGCGTACCGCAAACATCCCTCCTTCCAGTGTGCAATCCGTTACTAAGACAATCTAATCAGAGATGTGGTGCCGTTGCAGAGATATAGGAGATTTTCGCACATAGTTGGAAAAGGCGGGCCTTATTTGTCGGAAATACGGGTTCACGGTATCATGGGTTTGAATTTACTGATCGTTCTCGGTGGGGAAAAGGAGGTGATCGGTATCGAGGAATCGTACGGCTTTGCGACCCTAGCGAGTTGCCCGGCTAATTAACTTTAGTCACATACAACCGGCCAAGGAGGAAAGGGCCTTGTACGAAAAGAATGGCGAGAAATATTTCGTGGTGGATGGGCACGTCCACTTCTGGGATGGCAGTCCCCAGAACTACAACAAGTACGGCAAGATGTTTATAGACTGTTTCTATGGCTACCACAGTGCCCTGAGCCCCGAAGAGTATCTCTGGCCCGAGGATAAGTTCCAGAAATACTCCGAAGAGGACATAATGCACGACCTCTTCGAGATCGGCTACGTGGACAAGGCGATTTTCCAGCCGACCTATCTTCTGGACTTCTTCCCGGGGGGCTTCAACACCACAGCACAGGATGCGGTGATAGCGGAGAAGTACCCGGACAAGTTCATCCTCAACAGCTCCTTCGAGCCGCGGCTCGGAGAGGCAGGGTTGGCTGAGTTCGAGCGCAAGCACGAGAGGTACGGCTTCAAGGGCGTAAAGCTCTACACCGCCGAGTGGCACGAGGACTCCAAGGGCTGGAAGCTGAACGACTACTGGTCCAAACGCTACCTGGAGAAATGCCAGGAGCTGGGAGTGAAGAACATTCACGTCCACAAGGGACCGACCATCCGGCCCCTGAACCGGGACGCTTTCGACGTTGCGGATGTAGACCACGTGGCAACGGAGTTCACCGATCTGAACTTCATCGTCGAGCACGTGGGGCTGCCCAGGCTAGAGGACTTCTGCTGGATAGCGGTCCAGGAGCCCAACGTCTACGGCGGGCTGGCAGTGGCAATGCCGTTCATCTACTCGAGACCGCGCTACTTCGCGCAAATCATCGGGGAGCTTCTGTACTGGCTGGATGAGGACAGGATCCTGTTCGCCAGCGACTACGCCATCTGGCAGCCCAAGTGGCTTGTGGAGATGTTCGTGGACTTCCAGATCCCGGAGGACATGCAGGGCGAGTACGGCACGCTCACCCCGGACATCAAGCGCAAGATCCTGGGCCTCAACGCCGCGCGCCTGTACGACATCGAGGTGCCCTCCGAGATCCCGCAACCGGCTCCGGTGATGGCCGGCACCGAGCCCGAGTACCCGGAGACGCCGGTTTAATGCCGAATCAGGCAATGCCTACCGAAGCAGCAGTCCTGGACGCCCTCTCGGGCGTCCGGGACCCTGAGCTCGACGAACCCATAACGGAGTTGAAGTTCATCACCGAACTTCGAGTCGCAGAAGATTCGGTAGACATCCGGCTCAGGCTCCCGACTCCTTACTGCGCCCCGAACTTCGCCTACCTGATGGCGGCGGATGCCAGAGAAGCTGCACTCTCCGTGCCGGGGATCAAGCGGGCCAATGTAGTCCTGGAGGATCACCATACCTCAGAAGAGATCAACTCCGGTCTGGCCGCGGGCCGAGGCTTCAAGGAGACCTTCCGCTACTTTGAAGAAACCGAAGAAGACCTCGACGAACTGCGCACCATCTTCCGCCGCAAGGCGTTTGTATCGAGGCAGGAGAAGCTGTGCAGGGCGCTGCTCTCCGGGGGCTACTCTTCCGCAGAGCTCGCGAGGATGAAGCTGGGTAATGTTCCGCCTTCGGAAGCACTGGAGAAGTACCTGAGCCGCAGGGCGGAACTCGGGCTGGATGTATCCGAGGAAGCACCGTTTCTGGTGAATCCAGATGGCGAGCGCATCCCCGAAGATGTGGTGGTGGAGCACCTGCGCTTTTCCAGGTTGACGCGGCTCAGCATTGAAACGAATAGTGGGCTTTGCAGGAGGCTTCTCGCCACCCGTTACGGCATCGAGGAGAAGGAGAGAGCATGAAGGCTGCGCGACTGCACAGGTACGATGCGAGTGTCCCACCCGACAGCCTCACGGTCGAAGAAATAGAAGAGCCGAAGATCGAGGGTCCCCTGGATGTCATCGTGCGTGTGGGCGCCGCCGGATTGTGCCGGACCGACATACACATCGTCGAGGGCCAGTGGGCTCCCATACAGGACCCGAACGGAACGCTTTTGCCCTACGTTCTAGGTCACGAGAATGCCGGTTGGGTGCACGAGGTAGGTTCCGGCGTGACAAACGTCGAGGTCGGGGACACCGTGATCCTACACCCGCTGATGAGCTGCGGCCTGTGCCGGGCGTGTCGCGCCGGGGACGACATGCACTGCGAGAACGGCCAGTTTCCCGGCATCTCCCGCGACGGCGGCTTTGCCGACCTTCTGAAAACCAACGCCCGCGCTGTCGTGAAGCTGGATCCAATCCTGGAGCCCAAAGACATCGCGGCTCTGGCTGACGCGGGCCTCACCGCCTACCACGCGGTAAGAAAGAGCGTGCCCCTCCTCTATGCGGGCACGAAAACCGTGGTTATGGGCGCCGGGGGCCTCGGGCACATCGGCATCCAGTGTCTGAAGGCCCTTACGCCAACGGAGATCATCGTCGTGGATCCCAACGAGAAGGCCCTGGATCTCGCCAAAGAGTGGGGCGCGGACCACACGGTGAAGGTGGAGGATGGCTACGTAGACACCGTGCTGGAGATGACCGACGGCAAGGGCGCGGAGGTCGTCTTCGACTACGTAGGCGAGCGGGGCGCCGAAGACGACGCCTGGAAGATGACGCGGCAGGGTGGATCCCACTACATCATCGGCTACGGCGGCACCGTGGAGGTCCCGACCATAGACATCATCTCCACCGAGCGCAGCATAGTAGGCAACCTGGTCGGCACCTACAACGACCTCGCCGAACTGATGGTTCTCACCGCCCAGGGCAAGGTTACGTTACATACCTCGACCTACCCCCTGGACGCCATAAACGACGCCATGCAGGACCTCAACAATGGCCGTCTTCAGGGGCGGGGCATCTTGATCCCGGAGGGTGCTGCGGCGTAGATAGACCGAACCACCGCGATAATACTCCCTAAGCCCCGTTGGGCTGCTTGCTTGCGGAAGAGAGCAGGATGTCGTTCTTCAGCAGCGAAGCGACGCTGACCACGTATTTGGTCATCTCCGAGATAGACTCTGCGGACCTGGAGAAGTCTTCTATCGCGCTGGTGTTGGCATCGAGAGCACACTCCACGCTCTCGATGCGGCGCTCTACCCTCTCCAGCATCGCTCTCTGAGCCTGAAGCTCCTCTTCAAGAGCCCCGAAGCCCGCCTTCCGCCGATGACCGTTTCTCTGGTCCCCGCCGAGCATCTCGATCAGATCGCAGAGCGCAGAGCTTAGAAGGGCCTGCCTCGCCAGAAGCGTCTGCAAGGTCTGCGGAGAGAGCGCCGTGCTGGTTAGCTTGAGTCCCTCCTGCAGCTCCTCAAGGTTTCCAAAGAGCCGGTCCAGCCTCTCTTTTAATCCCTCCACATCAACCGGACCCTCCCTGAGTTTCCGCCGCACAGCACCGGTTCCCATGCCCTCGCGATGCAACTCGCGAGCTTCCCGGATACGGTCGAAAGACTCTTCTGGAATAAAGATCCTACCCGAACTCCGCACGTGAGGTATAGAGTATTCCCTCAAGTACCGGTAAAGGGTTGGACGCGGAATGTCAAGCAGTTCTCCAACCTCTTCGACTGAATAAGCCAAGAGCCCCCCTCCTGCTTATCATGGAAATATTTTCAACATCCTGTCTGTAGGCTGGCAGTCTAACACAACACGCCCAGAACGTCATCACGTGATATTGATGTTGTGAATTAACCTTACTAAAGCCACATCTCTTCTCGCATCGAGACAATCATCATATGAGAAAGCGAGGGGAATTCTGCAGCTCTGATCACCGCGATATAAACGAGCAAACGGCCTTGAAAGCCGGTGGAAACACGTTGATACTCTAGCAGACCTGAACCGGGACTCGACACTTAACATCGGTCCCAGAGCGAACGTACATGGAGGGGGGTTACGTGTTACTCAGGTTTAGGGTTGCGCAACTGCTGGCGATGACAGCGTTGTCCTTCGGTTTGTTAATGGTGTGGAGCGGACAGGCCCGGGCCGAGCGAGGTCTGGCTTCCTGGTATGGTCCTGGCTTCTACGGCAAGACTACTGCCAGCGGCGCGCCGTACAACGCCTACGGGTATACGGCGGCAAGCAAGACTCTTCCGCTCGGAACAAGGCTCCTTGTAACCTACAGAGGAAATTCCGTACCGGTTACGGTCAACGACCGCGGACCTTACGTGGCAGGCAGAGTGCTGGACCTCTCGCAGGGAGCGGCGCAGGATATAGGGCTCACACGACAGGGGGTTGGCTACATCAACTACAGGGTTCTCAGCTACCCTAGCAGCTCTTCTCCCGGCTACCAAAGCGGGTACCAGGGGAGCGGCGGCTACAGCCCGACAACCCCAAACAGCCGAACATACGTTGTGAGACCGGGAGATACTCTAACTTCAATAGCTGGCAGCCTGGGGGTCTCGGCAGGGTATCTCGTCAGATACAACGGTCTTGCAAACCCGGACGCTATCAGATCCGGACAGACTCTCTACTACTGAGCGGAACAACAGGAAAAGATGGCGTGGGCGGCAGCTACGGCGCGCCCGCGCTTTTTTATCCGCTAACAACTAGGAGTCCGGCTGTTGGGGAGGCTCCGGCATCTCCCACTCGTCCAGATCTGCGGGCAAAACACCCGGGTTATCCCGCGCAAGACGACCGAGCGGTATCAGCTCGGTATTGGAGCGGCGTTTCCCGAACTGTACCCAGACAGAGTCCTTGACCATAGAGTAATCCACCACTTTGCCCTCACGCTTCCCGAGCCTGACAACCGAGTTTTTGAACGGAGCACGCTCCTTGAACTCTTTGTAGGCGTCATGCTCATACCGCATGCAGCACTTGACCTCACCGCAGCAGCCGATGATCTTCTCGTTAGGCGTAACGCCCTGTTGCCTGGCAAGCCGGGCGTTGACCGGTCCCATCTCCCTCGCCCCGCTCCACGTAGCGCAGCACAGTGGCAGTCCGCAGGTGTCGCACCCGCTCGCGGCTCCTGAACGTTCGATAAACGTGTAACCCCGCAACGCGACATGAGCCTCGTAGACCTGCTCCAGTCCCTCTTTTATCGCTCTCAGATCGAGCTTCTCATCAGACTGGTACTTCACCTCGATGTAGGAGCCATCCAGAGACACATCACACCCTATAAAGGTAACCCCGCCGATCTGGTGGTCGCGGGCGAGCTTCTGGGCCTCCGTCCGGACCTCACGCCCCAACTCCCTGTTTTCTGCCTCCTCTCGCTCGTCTTCTCCGGTAACGACCCGGAGTATGTCATAGGGTTCGGTGTAAGGTTCCCGGCGTCGCGGCGTGAGCGCAACCCGCCCGATGAATTCTCCATGCTCGGTCTCCACTACTACCCGGTAGCCCACCCGGAGATCGAAATCATGCGCGTAGCAGAGCTTTGTTACGCTCCAGCCTGGTATCCTGACGTCTACTAATCGGGGTAGGCGCCGAGTATCTTCTGTCGCACCCGTGATAACGCTACCTCCAGTACCGCTTCTGGAGATGCATTATACGCAAGAGTATCCTGTATTTCCCCTACTTCCAGGGCAGCTTCGGCCCAGTTTGCTCCCGCAAACCTTTCTGCGTAATCCTGGATCTCCTCTAACCTATCCAGGTTTGCCACCAGTTTCTCCGCTCCCGCGTTTACCACCGCCACGTCCCGGTATACGAGCGATATCAACCCCAGGGCCTCCCGCACGGCTCCGTCCCGTGCCGCCTTCCCCAAACGCTTCGCGGACTCCTTCGCCCTCCGATCCGGCTCGTCGATATCTTCCAGAAAAGCCGTCTCTCGCGCTTCTCCCACCGCTTCGGCGCGATCCACGATCTTCTCCACCGCTCTGCGGCGTTCCCCGAAGTCTTTCGCGAACGAGAAAGCCGCGGTAAATACCGCCTTCCGCAACTCCCACATCTCGGTCTCCCTGGCGTAACGCAGCGAAAGTCCAACGTTTCCCCGGCCCAGAGCTGCCACCAGCTCAGGGTTCTCATCACCCTGTTCTCTCAAGAACTTTGCCACCTCGGCCACCGGCACGGGGTTGAACCGCACGGTCTGGGCGCGGGAGACGATAGTTGGCAACACGCCCTCGCGGGAAGCGGCGAGCAGCAAAAATACGGCTCTCCCCTCCGGCTCCTCCAACGTCTTCAGCAGCGCATTCGCCGCCTGGACGTTCAGGGTGTCGGCTTGCAGGATGAATACACGGCGCGCTCCTTCGAACGGTCGGCTTGCAGCCTGGCGCACTATCTCCCGGACCTGCCCGATGGTGGTAAAGACTCCTTCCGGCTCGACCTCCTGGAGATCAGGGTGAAGCCCCCGCCGCGCCCGGTCCTCCGCCCGCTCGTCCCCGCCCGAGACCAGCGCCGCCCCGAATCTTCGAGCCACCGTTCTCTTGCCCACCCCCGGTGGTCCGTAAAAAAGATACGCATGGGAGACCTCTCCGACCGCAAGGGATCTTTCCAGACGGCGCAGGGCTTCAGCGTTGCCGATTATCCCCTCGAAAATCCCCGCTTCCGCTTTCACCTTGTATACCTTTGCATCCTCGTTCTGCTCCAGATATGGGGAAACCGCGCAGGATTTCTCTGCCAACGATCCCGGCAAGCTCCTCCGGCGGGCGGGTCGCATCGAGGATTTTTACCCGCTCCGGCTCCCGACGGGCGATCTCTTCGAACCCTTCCTCTACGCGGCGCATGAACTCATCGCCCGCCTGCTCGATTCTATCCGGTGGCGCGCCTGTCTCCCGTGCACGCCGGTCCCGCTCAATGGCACTCAGCCGCAGGTAGAACGTTCTGTCTGGCACTGCGGAGCCGACCGCGCGGGCGTTCAGATCGCGTACAGCACCAGCGCCGAGTTCTCTCCCGTAGCCCTGGTACGCAACGCTCGAATCCAGGTACCTCTCGCAGATCACACACTCCCCACTCGCGAGGCGCGGTAGTATCTCGCGCCGCGTGAGATCGGCGCGGGCCGCCGCGTACAGATAGGCCTCGGTCCAGGCGTCCAGCTCGATCTCCGGGTCGAGCAATAACTCCCGAATGCGCTCCGCCGCTGGCGTACCACCCGGCTCGCGGGTGAAGTAAGCTGCCAGACTCGCTTTTTCGAGAAGTGTTCTGAGATTTTGTGCCAGGGTGGATTTGCCCGAAAAGTCCATCCCCTCGATGGTTACGAAGATGCCCCGCGAAGCCTGCGCGACGGTTTCGCCTCCTACGCGGCAGCGCGGCGGCTCGCGTGGCGCTCGGCGGCGTCCACGTGGGCCTCGAAAAGATTTCGCTGCTCCGGTCCGGCTTCGCGCATCGCCTCCGCGTGCCACTGGACGGCCAGGATCCAGCACTCCGACATGTTGCGGGCTTCTATCGCCTCGATGACCCCATCACCGGAGCGGGCGCAGACGACGAATTCATCCGAGAGATCCTTTATCGCCTGATGGTGGTAGGAGTTTACCTTGAGCGTCCTGCTGCCCAGGATATCACCGACCAGCGAGCTCCCGTCCACCTCTACCTCGTGGGTGGGCTGCCACTTGGGAGTCTCCTGGCGGTGCTTCAGAACATCCCCGCCAAACTGCGTCGGAAGATCCTGATACAGGCTCCCGCCCAGAGCCACGTTCAAAACCTGCAAGCCCCGGCAGATACCGAAGATGGGCAACCCGCGCAGCAACGCACCCTCCACCAGCGCCATCTCAAACTCGTCCCGCTCCGGAATCGTTATGCCCATCTCGGGTACCGGCTCCTCGCCGTAATAGCTCGGGCTCAGGTCGCTGCCGCCGCTCAAGACCAACCCGTTCAGCCCGTCGAGCAGCGCGTCCACCGACTCAGGCCCCACCACCGGCGGCAAAACCACCGGCACGCCTCCCGCCTCGGCCACGCCCTCGACATAATCCAGGTCAGCCCTCACGAACTTCCCCAGCGGCCTCTCGGCCACCTTCTCCACGTCATCTCTTAGCGTCGCCGTTACGCCTATTACCGGGGCCAAATCACCTCACCCTTCAGCTTAATAAAAGTTCATTTACCTTAATATTAACTACAAGGCGGCGGAATAGCAAATCACCGCGACGAGGATACAGAGGATCAGGTATCCGGCGGCGCGAACGTAAGGCGATATCTGCCGCCGGAGAGACTCCTCCGGCAAGCTGATATCCAGTCGGCTCTCTATGTGGTGGACTTCTCCAGTTCCTGCGGTGGTGTCTCTTCGGATGGTTTCTCCTCTCCTTCCTGACGTTCACGCTGCTCCTGCTTCTTCGGGCAGTCCATGTTGATGCACGTGGTCCAGGGGCGCCGCTTGCCGATAACCTTTATCTCTGGCGAACCGCAGGCATCGCACAGCGTCCCCAGAGGTATGATGTCGCCTCTCTGCGGCAACGGGAAGGTCGTTCTGCACTCCGGGTAGCCCTCGCACCCGGCAAAACGCTTGCCACTCTTCCGGTTGCGGCGAACTTTGATCTTCCTGCCGCACGTCGGGCACGGCCCCAGGGTTTGATCTTCCCGGATACCTTCCCAGACGATGTCCGCGAACTTCTCCTCGGAATTCGTCAGGTGATCGTAGACCTTCCTCAGCACGTCGCGCGAGGCCGCGACCACAGAGTCCTTTTCAGCCTTGCCCTCCGAGATGGCGTCCATGCTTCTCTCCAGGTCGGCGGTCATCTCGTGAGAAGCTATCTCCGAAGCGAAGTCCTTCAAAGCCTGGGCGACGGCCATCCCGGTCTCGGTTGGTATCAGGGGATCGCCGTGGACGTACCCCCGTTCGTAGAGGTTCTGGATGATGGAAGGGCGCGTGGCCTTCGTACCGAGTCCCAGGTCCTCCATGACCCTGATGAGCCGCCCCTGTCCGTAGCGGCCCGGCGGCTGTGTCTCTTTCGAGAGGATATCAGCTCCGACCAGGCGCACTTCCTGGCCCTCTTCCAGCGCGGGCAGTTCCTCATCCGGCCTGCGGCTGTAGGGATAGACACCGAGCCACCCCTCTTCGGTCACGACCGTTCCTCTGGCGATCAAAGGTTCCCCACCCGACTCGAAGCGCAGCGTGGTCCGCAAGGTCTTCGCCGGCTCCGACAGGGTAGCCAGAAAACGCCGCACTACGAGCTGGTAGATCTTCCACTGATCGTCGCGCAGATCACCTTTGCGGGCGTACCCGGTCGGGTAGATCGGGGGGTGATCCGTGGTCTCCTTCTTGCCGCGCGTCGGCGAAATTTTCTCACCCCCCGATAGCTTCTCCGCGTACGAACCCACGCCGTCAACATGCCTCAAGTATCCCAGAACCTCCCGCAGATCCAGCGAGCCAGGGTATACGGTGTTATCCGTCCGCGGGTAGGAGATATACCCGTCGGTGTAGAGGTCCTCTGCGATTCGCGCGGCGCGCGACGGGCCTATCCCCAGGTTCGCCGCCGAGGTGAGGAAGGTCGTTGTATTGAACGGCGTCGGGGCCGGACGAGTCGCCGACCGCTGCTTGACCTCAGTTACGAGCGCGGTGTCGGTAAGGTTCTCGTAAGCCGCGCGGGCCGCAGCCTCCTCTTTGAAACGACCGTTCGCGTGGTGGGCAGTAAAGGGCTCGCCGTTTCGCAGAGTGGCCTCTATCTCCCAGTAGGGTTCGGGGACGAAGGCGCGCCGCTCGCGCTCGCGTTCGGCGATGAGTACGAGGGTCGGGCTCTGTACTCTCCCGACCGACAGGAAGGCACTGCCGTAACGTTTGGTCGCCCGCGAAACCCAGCGGGTCAGCGTCGCGCCCCAGATCAGATCTATATCCTGCCGCGCCTCTCCCGCATCGGCCAGCTCTTTAGAGACCTCGACCAGGTTCTCGAAAGCTCGCGTAACCTCGCCCCTGGTCAGCGCCGAGAAGCGGGCGCGCTCGACGTGATCCACCAGCTTGGGGTTCGCGTCCAGGGCAAGAGACAGCGCTTCGACCCCGATCAACTCCCCTTCCCGGTCGAAGTCCGTGGCTATGACCACCTTGTCCGCCTTCTTCGCCAGCGACTTTATGGCCTGGGCCACGCCCTTCACGGAGACGGACTTGAGGATCTCGGCGTCTATCAGCTCGCGAGGTTCGATCTTCTGCCAGTTGGAGTATTCTTCTGGGTACTCCGGGTTCAGAACGTGCCCCTTCAAACCGACGGAGACGCACTCCTCACCCTTCCACTCGAAGGTATGAGTGGGCACGCTGCGGTGTTTGCCATCCTTAACCTTGCCCTCGGCAAGAAACGTGGATACCTTTTTTGCCGTGTTTGCCTTCTCAGAAATTATTAATCGCATCTTGATCCAGGTTATAACACAATGTAGTGCCTTGTTTTTTGCTCTTGGTGAACATCTTCAGCCTTTCGAATAACGCCACTGGCAAGGGAGTCTAACAGCGTCTTTATAAGACGCTCAAGTTTTTGTCAGCGAACGAGAGCTTGAGTTCGGGTTAAAGTCTGGACTTCGACTGGTTATCTGCGGTTTCTACTGCGTTCGCCGTCTTCTCTTCGATGAAGGCCCGGACGACGAACAGTCCGGCTACCCCGATGAGAGTGGCGAACCACAGGGTAGCTAGTCGGATCAGGAACGTCAGCGCCACCGACAGCCCCGCTGTCAGGCCCCCGATCGTGCTGAACATCCCCGTGAGTCCCGCCTCGGCGGCCCCGATGCCTCCCGGCAACATACTGCCTACCCCGACCAGAGAGCTCACCGCGAAGATGAAGACCACGACCAGGAACGGCTCGTGCGCCCCCACGCCCACCGAGCACAGGTACACCGCCGAGCACTCCAGGCCCCACGAGAAGAAGGATATCACCGTCCCCACCGCCAGCGGGCGCAGTCCCAGAAGCTCGTTCGAGGCCCCGTGGAAGTCTCTTATGTGAGGCGCGAGCCTGCGCAAAAGTGGCAGCCTGCCCAAGATGCGCTCTGCGAGCAGGGAGAGCCTGCGAGAGCGCAGCACGGCGATGCCGAAGATGGCCACCGCAAGAAACAGGATCAGAACTCCGGGACCGAAGCCGAAGGCGAGGGTGCCCAGAAGCCCCCAGGCCACCATGCCCGTGCCGTCGGTGGCGCGCTCTGCCACGACCGCGGGAGCGGTACGCGCTATCGGCGTTCCGTTGACCTGACGAATGAATGCGCTCTTCAGAACCTCGCCGAATTTGCCCGGTGATATCGCCATCGAAAGCCCGGAGGCGAAGATGGCGGCATTCGTCTTGAGCGGCACGGAAACCTTGATGACCCGCAGGTAGTAGACCCACCGCGAAAACCTTCCGACATACGAGAGGCAGACAAGCCCCAGGATGGCTGGCACCAGAGGCCAGCGAAAATGGTCCAGAGCCGCCTGGAAGTTGTCCAGCCCGGAATAGACGGCGAGAACCAGATACACCGCTATGCCCAGCCCGAGCGCGATGATCAGGTTGCGCTTTATGCGCTCCAACTCAACACTCCAGATTCAGTTAACGTAGAGGACCAGCATGACAACCGCGAGCCACAGCAAAAGCGTGATCTGAAGCGGCCTGTCCGACAGCAGCAGGGTATCAGGGTCGCCTCCGCCATTCCGGTGTACCAGGAGCATGTAGCGGAAGATCCCATACACCACGAACGGGATACTCGACATCATGTAGACCTCGGCCTGAGCCTTGTAGACGAAGAAGGTGTAGAGCGAGTAGGCGATGATGGTCGCCGAGAGCATGATGTTCATCATCTGATCGAGCATCGCCACCGAGTAGTCCGCGAGGTTCTTGCGATGTCCTGCCGCCGCCTCTCCCAGGCTCGCGATCTCGTGCCGGCGCTTGGAGAAGCCGAGAAATAGCGTCAGAAGGCCCGTGCAGACGATCAGCCACGGGGAAACGGGACTGTGGACCGCCGCAACGCCCGCCAGGGCCCGGATCACGAACCCGGCGGAGATCGCCATCACATCCAGTATCGCCAGGTGCTTCAAGACCAGCGAGTAAGCACCTTGTAAAACGAGGTAGGAAACGCTTGTGAGCCCGACCTCCGGACCTACGGCAAAACTCAGCGCCAGGCCCAGAGCAGCCAGTATCGCGGCGTATGTCAACGCCGCACGCGGCTGTATCTCGCCGCTGGCAACGGGGCGGAACCTCTTCTTGGGATGCTCGCGGTCTTCCTTGACATCCAGAACATCGTTCGCGGCATACACCGCTCCGGAGAGAGCACAGAAAGCCACGAAAGTAACCATAGCGGATGCCACGGACGGCGCGGAAAACGCCTGTTTCGCGAAGACAAGTCCGGCCAGAACGAAGCCATTCTTGGTCCACTGCCTGGGCCGGGCCAGCCGCAGGTACGCGCGCATGATCCCTTTTGTTGTTGTGCCTCCACTCTCCATGTCAGCCGTTTCTACCATAAACTTCCTCAGAAGTCTGTGCTAATAAACATTTTGTCTCTAAACCCTTGAGAAAGGGCTTACAAGAAAATTCGCGTGGTTAGCTGTAAATTACAGTAAAGTAGTAAATAGCGATGCGCGATCCCAGAGGGCAGAAGAAGTGATCCAGCGCCAGTCCCTGGCAGAGTGGTTCTGGCTGGCGCGTCCTTTCTCCCTGACAGCCTCAGCAATACCCGTGATCTTCGGGACGGCACTCGCCGCAAAAGATGGTTTCTTCGCCTGGGGACCGGCTCTGGCGATGCTTTTCGCCAGCCTTCTGATACAGGCCGCAACCAACATGTTCAATGAGTTCTACGACGAGAAGCGCGGCCTGGATACAACGCTTTCGGTCGGCATCGCCGGCTCCATCGTCAAAGGGCACCTCACCGCGCGTGCCGTGCTCCTGGGCGCGCTATTTTGCTACACGCTCGCGTTGTTTTTCAGCCTGTATCTCGTCGCGGTCGGAGGATGGCCGATACTCCTGCTCGGCTGTCTCTCGGCGCTGGGCGGATACGTCTACTCCGCCGGACCACGGCCTATCGCCTACACGCCCGCGAGCGAAGCTATGGTCTTCGTGTTTATGGGAGTGATCATCGTGGTCATAACCTATGGGGTGCAGGCGCTCAGCTTCCCGCCATACGTCCCTCTCGCCTCCATCCCTCTCGGTTGCCTGGTCTCTGCCATCCTGCTCGCCAATAACATCCGTGATATGGACTCCGACCGGCAAGGAAACCGGCGCACGCTTCCCATCGCGCTGGGCCGTCGAGGTGGTATCGCCATTTATGACGGACTTCTGCTCGCCCCCTACGTTTGCGTGGCCCTGTTCATAGCCTTCGGGCTCGTTCCCTGGAGTGCCGGACTAGTCTTTCTGAGCGCGCCGCTGATTGTGCGCCTGTGGCGGATGGTCTCCTCTACCACCGTCCCGGAACGGCTGGACCCCGTGGTAAAGGGCACCGCCGGGCTACACGCAGTCTTCGGCATCCTGTACTCCGCAGGTATTCTTCTGGGACCGCTGATCTGATGTCTGGATCATGAACCATCCGATAAACGTGAGCCTTCTGGTCTCCGAGGTCGAGCGCGAGAAGATCTTCGCCGCGCTCCTCGAATTCTGGCATTTCCCCCAATGGATACACGGGTTACGGTGGGTGCGGCTGCTGGAGGGCGCAGAGCTGGTGCAGCCGGGAACCAAGTTCAGCTTCGGTCTGAGCGCCGCAGGCTTGCGCCACGAGGTGGTGAGTACGATGACCGAGGTAGACGCGCCGCGCTCGATACAGTGGCGCTACATCTCCGGCGCCGTGGGAAGCGGCGGCTGGACGCTCGAAGATGCTGGCGTCAAAACCGTGCGCCTGACGTTCTCGACCGACTACGAAGTCAGGCCCCTGTGGCTCGACAGGCTCGCCAACCGGCCATTCTTCCGCAGAGTCGTGGAAGATCTGGTACGGCGGTCCATGCGGAGCCTGGTCGAGAACCTCAAAGCTGCTTAGAGATCCTGCTCCCTCTCATAGACGTCTTCTTCCACACCGCCCTCGTCTTCCTCTGAGATATCCGGCACCGCAACGCTCTCAAATGGCTTCGCGTAGCGGGCGATGAGGATGCTGACCTCGTACATCATAAGAAGAGGAACCGCCACGAGCGACATGCTGAAGGGGTCCTGTCCGGGTGTTATCGCGGCAGCGATGATCAAATTGATTATGACGGCGTGCTTGCGGTACTTCTTCAGGAAATTCGGGTTCACCAGACCGAGCTTCGTTCCCACATAAGTCGCCGACGGAAACTCGAAAACCAGTCCGATAGCCAGGAGAAAGCGCGTAACGAACGCCAGATACGTGTCGGAGGTGATGATCTCGGAATAACGATTCTGCGCGTAGTTGAGCAGAAAATGCAAACCTACCGGCAGGACGACGTAACGCGCGAAGATTATCCCGAGCAAAAATAGCGAGGATGAGAGCGCGATCAGGGTGTAGGTAAATAACTTCCCCGTTTCCCCGACCGCCGGCGCGACGAACGCCCAGACCTGATAAATGAGTATGGGAAGCGTTATGACGAACGCCGCATAAAGCGCCAGCTTCAGGTCCGTCATGAGCGGCGACGTTACGCCGGTGAAGTGCAGCTTGTGCAACCCGGAAGGTCCAAGGAGCCAGTGGAAGAGCCAGACCCGGAAAAACCACGCCACAACCGCCGCCACAACAAATGCGATCCCGACCTTGATGATCCTGGACCGCAACTCGTCCAGGTGCTCTATCAGGGTCATTCGTCTTTCATCCCGCGCGCGGGCGGCGAGTGTTCTCAGCGGGCTGGCCATCTCTTTCTAGAAGCCCTTGGCCTTTCTCTGGATCTACTTGTGCTCAGCCTGTCTGGGTTTGTCGGACTTGTCGTCCTCTCCAGCAGCCAGTTCTTCGTCTTTTTTCTTGTTCTTTTCCTCTATCTCCTCGTCGTAATCTCCCGAGGTTCCCTTCCTGAACTCCCTCATGCCTGTTCCGATTCCTTTGGCAAGCTCCGGGATGCGCTTGGCGCCAAACAGCAACACCACAATTACCAAGACTATTATCAGTTCCGTAGGCCCGACCGGCATCTCTCCTCCTGGCTCTGCTGGTAATTATCTAAAGCCGATATACGACATTTTACTATTCTACGGTTCGCGGCGAGTTATGGTTGCGTTTTTCCGCCGTGGAGCAGAGAGGATATCCGCTTTCTGACCTCATCCGCTCTCTTGCCTTTGGGATTTAATTTCAGGTATCCGTTCCAGTATTTCACCGCCAGACCGGGCTGGCCGGCCTGATCGTAGGCCTGCCCCGCCGCCAGATACGCCTGCGAGTCTTTGGGATCGGCTTTTGTAGCCGCGGCGAAGGCGTCCCCGGCCTTGTCATAGAGAGCCTTCTGCTGGTCTTTCGGGATCGTCTGCGCCTGCTGGGCAATAGACTGGCCTATTCCCATCAGCAACTGTGAGTTTTTCCCGGCCTGATCTATCGAGTCTCCGAAGGCGTTCTCCGCTTTGTTATAGAGCTCCTTCTTCTGTTTTGTGGGAGCCGTTTGAGCCTGCTGGGCGTAGATCTGTCCGAGGAAGAACGTTATCCGCGCGTCCTTCGACGTCTCCTTACGACCCTTTTTCAGAACCGCCTCGGCTTTGCCAAGCTGATTATTCTGCGTGTAGGCGAAAGCGAGGCTGATGATCGCTTTGGGATCTTTCGGGTTCTGCTTGAGGTTTTGCCTGGCATAGCGGATCTGGTCCTGGGGGCTCACGGTTTGCCCGCCTTGCTGCTGCTGACCAGAGTTACCGCGGAATAGATCCGCGATGTTTATGTTGAGCCCGGTGCCCAGCCCCATAAACAGAAAAGAACCGAGGAATAGTATGACAAGCGCGACCGCGCCTACCCTGGTCCAGAAGCTGAGCTTTTGACGATCCATCATCATGGCAAGTTCTCCTTGAAGGGAACCTTTAGCCTTCTGCCCGATTGTATATCAGATTGCCGCTCACAACCGTCGCGAGGACTCCCCCCGCGGCGGCTGCTTCTAGCACTTCTCGCTCGGAATCTCCTCCTTCAGGAGGGGACTCCACGATGGCGAGGTCTGCCCACTTGCCAGCCTCGATGCTCCCGGCAGCTCCCTCAATTCCCAGAGCCTGCGCCCCGCCGAGCGTCGCGAGCCTGAGTCCCGCCGCCCCGCTCAGACCGTGCAGCTTCACCGCGAAGAGCGTCTCTTCGAAGAGGTTGAGGCTGGGACTGCTCCACAACCCGTCGGTTCCCATCCCGACCCGGATCCCACACTCCATCATCCGTGGCACCGGCGAGACGCCGCACCCCAAAAACTCGTTCGACCGCGGGCAGTGCGCCACCGCAACCCCCGAATGCGCCAGAACTTCAACATCTTCCTCGGATACTCCCGTCGCCAGGTGCGCGGCTATGGTTTGCGGAGCGAGCAACTCGATACTCTCGGCATACCGCACCGGGGAGAGCCCGACCCCGCCCCAGTCGTTGTTGGCGAAGATGTTCGTCAGCGGACCGGTTCCGTCCCTCACGAACTCGACCTCTTCCGGGCTCTCCGAGAGGTGTATGGCAAGCCTGTCTCCAACCTCCCGCGTGCGCCGCGCCGCGAGCCGCGCCGACTCCGGGTCCACGGTGTAGGGCGAGTGGACGCTGATGTGCGACTCGACCCGCTCCGGCAAACCTTCGCGCAGGCTGTGGGCTTTCTCCAGTATGAACTCGACAGCCTCCTCGGGAGTGCCGTCCCCGATCTCGTGCGGAAAAAATTCCGCGTAGACTATCCCGGCCATCCCGCTCTCGGCGAGCTGCGGCAGGCACTCCCCGTAGGGTGAGGATTCGGCCATAAAAGTCGTTCCAGCCTCGATAGCCTCGCGGGCGCAGTTTCGGGCGGCCTCCGCCGTCCAGGTCTCCTTCTCCGGTAATCTCTTGATGAGATTGCCGAGCCAGCGAGCGAACGATCCCCCCTCTGGCCCATCCCCGCGCCGAAATCCCAGGTGGGCGTGCGCGTTGACCGCACCGGGGATGATCGCGCACCGGGGAAAGTATCTGATCTCCACCTCGGCGTTTTCGTGCGCCAGCTCGGAGAGTCCCCCGATAGCGGCTATATGCCCGTCCCGGACGAGAACCGCGCCTTCCCGGATAGCGGGAGATGAGACAGGCAAAAGCAAACCTGCCGCGAATATCGTGTCCCGGCTTGACGTTTCAGGCATTCCTTCCGACCACCTCGCTGGCTATTACCTCGAGAATCGTCCGCTCCGGGCCATCCGGCAGCAGACCGAGTTCTCCGAGGGCGAAGTTTATCTCTTTTTCGGCCCAGGCTTCAGTCCTGGCAATTGCATCGGTGGCGAGGATGGCCTCGATTCCGGCGTCGAGCATCTCGGGGGCTGGATCCCGCGCAGCAAGCACCTTGCTTATCAGCCCGGCGTCGCCTTCCTGCATGGCGAAGATGACCGGCAGGGTGATCGTCCCCTCCGCCAGATCCGTCCCCGCCCCCTTGCCCGTTACATCCGGCTCCCCGACAAGGTCCATCACGTCATCGGACATCTGGAAAGCAACCCCCAGAGCCTGTCCGTAGGTGGCGAGGGCATCTATCTGGCGGATCGAAAGTCCCCCCAGAGTCCCGCCCGTCACGCACGCGGCCTTGAATAACCCGGCGGTCTTCATCCGAATGTGGTCCAGGTACTCCTCGACCCCTACAGTGCTGCCCGACGCCCGGTACTGCTCCAGCTCGCCGGAGGCGAGATCTTTAGCGGCTTCCGCGAAAACGCGCACGATGCGCGGATCTCCTATCTCCGAGAGCTCCGAGAACGCTTCGGCGAAGAGATAGTCGCCCGTGGCGATGGCAATTTCTCGACCATAGGCCGCCACGGTGGTGAGCCTGCCGCGCCTGCTCTCGGCCCGGTCTACCACATCGTCATGAATGAGGGTCGCCGTGTGCAGAACCTCGATAGCCACCGAAGCCTTGAGAAGCGCCCCCCGATCCGGCTCCCCCACATGCGCGCTGAGGATCAGGAGCAGTGGTCTCAGGCGCTTTCCCCCGGAAGTGAGCGCCTCGTGAGATGGCTCGGCGAGCGCACCTGGAGCCCTCTCCGCCACCCCGGCAAGCCTACTCTCGACCGTCCGCACGGCTTCCTCGATGCTGTCGGGGAGCAGCGACCGCAGGCTACCGGCGCTTTGTTCCGCGGTAGAGCGCGATGATGCCGCCTGCCAGCTTCCACCACGTAACATCTCGTAATCCATTACGCTCCATTATCTCAGCCAGTTTACCGGGTGCTACGAACTCCTTCACCGACTCGGGCAGATAAGAGTATGCCCGCCGGTCTCCGGAAATTACCCCTCCGAGCCGGGGGACTATCTTATCAAACCAGATCCCGTAAAACGCGCCGAACAGCACCCCTTGAGGCCGCGTTATCTCCAGACACACCACCCTGCCGCCCGGTTTGACGCAGCGGGCCATCTCCGAGAAGAGCGCATCGAGGTCCGGTATGTTCCTCGCACCGTAGGAGATGGTGGCGGCATCGAAGCTCTCTGATGGGATGTTTTCGAGGTTCGTGGCGTCTCCCAGCCGGTACTCGATGTTGGGCAGAGGTCTTGCAGCGGCGATGCGCAGCATCTCCGGCGAGAAGTCCACGCCGACCACGCTTCCGCCCGAACCGACCGCTTTTGCGAGGTCGCGGGTGAGGCTCCCCGTCCCGCACGCCAGATCCAGCGCCCGGTCTCCGGGACGCAACGCAGCCACCCGGACCGCTTTCCTGTTCCACAGGCGGTAGAGACCGCAGGTCATGAGTGCGTTGAGCAGATCGTAGCGACCAGCGATCCGGTCGAACATCTCCCTCACGAACTGCGCGCGCTCGGTTCCAGTAGGCAATCGCTTTTCGGAAACCGGCTCTCTATCCGTACCCTCTATCTTCGCCTCGGCCTCCAGGGACTACTCGTTTTCGTCTCTCACCTTTCGTGCTGCCTCGCAGATGCGAGCTCTGGATCTCTCCGCGCTCTCGCCAGAGATTATTCTCAGGAGATCCGCCAGATGCGGCGTCCACGACTCCAGCGACACCCCATCCCCGCTGGAGATTCGCCCGGCTCCATCCCGGATCATGCGACTCGCTACAGCGACGAACCGAGGTTCGTTCAGGCAAGATATGGTCTCCACGGCCCAGGCGTAGGCGTCATCGCCGACCAGGATATCGTGGTCCGCTGCCGATCCAACCGTAGCGGCGTAGTGGGAGTCGAACCCTCGCTGCAGAAAGCCTAGTGCCTCTGCCACCACCTCTCCCCGGTGATCCTCGCCGGGTATCGTGCTGGCCGCTCTCAGGAACACGTTCTTCAGTGAACCTTCGGGAGTCCTTTGGGTCGTTTGCTCCATCTAACCCCGCCCGGAGCCAGCGAACCATTCTCGGGCCGCGGCAAAGGTCTTTTCGAGGTCCGCCTCAACGTGCGCGGCGGAGAGGAAACCCGTCTCGTACTGGCTCGGCGCGAGGTAGACGCCACGGGAGAGCATGTGCCAGAAGAAGCTCTTGAACGCCTCCAGATCTGAAGCTGCCGCCGAAGCGAAGTCCGTGACCGGCCCTTCGGTAAAGAACACGCTGACCATCGAGCCCACCTGGCTTACCGTTACCGGAACGTCGCCTTCTGATGCGGCCTCCCTCATCCCCTCTTTCCAGCGCGCTCCCATCTCTTCGAGACGCTCGTAGAATCCGGGCTCGCCCGTCGCGTGCAGGGTAGCGAGCCCGGCGGCCATCGCCAGGGGATTGCCCGAGAGCGTACCGGCCTGGTAGACCGGTCCTGTGGGAGCGAGTTGGTCCATGATCTCCCGCTTCCCGCCGAAGGCTCCCACAGGCAATCCGCCGCCGATGACCTTGCCCAGAGTCGTCATGTCGGGCACGACGCCGAAGCGCTCCTGCGCCCCGCCGCGCGCGAGCCTGAAGCCCGTCATCACCTCGTCGAAGATGAGCACAGCGCCGTTCTCGCGCGTGACCTCGCGCAACCCCTCCAGGAACCCCTCGGCAGGGGGTACGCAACCCATGTTCCCGGCGACTGGCTCCAGGATCACAGCCGCCATCTTCTCCCCTTCTCTCCGAAAGAGGTTTTGCACCGCTTCGAGGTCGTTGTACGGCAGCACGACGGTGTCCTGCGCGGCTCCGCGGGTTACGCCGGGGCTGTCCGGCAGACCAAACGTAGCAACCCCGCTCCCCGCCGAAGCCAGGAGCGCGTCACCGTGGCCGTGGTAGTTGCCGTCGAACTTGAGGATCTTCTCGCGCCCGGTGTACCCGCGCGCGAGCCGGATGGCGCTCATCGTCGCCTCGGTGCCGGAGTTGGTCATCCTGACAGACTCGATAGAGGGTACGGCCTCGCACACCAGTTCGGCGAGTTCCACTTCGAGCTCTGTCGGAGCGCCGAAGCTCGTACCCTTGCGCGCGGTGCTCTCTACGTCCTCCACCACCTTCGGGTGGGCGTGGCCCAGGATCAGGGGCCCGTAGCTCATCACATAGTCCACGTACTCGTTGCCGTCCACATCGAAGATACGGGATTTCTCACCCCGTTCGATGAACAGCGGATCTCCACCCACCGAACGGAACGCCCGAACCGGGCTGTTCACTCCCCCGGGCATACGCCTCACCGCCCGCGCCATCAGCCGGGCCGAGCGGTCACGGGCCAGCGCTGCTCTTGCTTCCAAGTTCCCTTTGCTACCTGGCAATCGGGCAAAACCTCCATTCAAACGGCCTGAGCCGGTTGTAAACCGGAACGCTACAGCAAACCGTAAGGCTGTTTACTTTAACTACCCTGATGGTTTTCCGCCAGCCACCGGGCCACATCGGGAGCATGATAGCTGAGTATGATATCCGCCCCGGCCCGCTTTATGCTGGTTAGCGCCTCCAGAACCGCCGCCCGCTCGTCCAGCCAACCGTTCTGCGCCGCAGCCTTGAGCATCGAGTATTCCCCGCTGACATTGTACGCGGCCAGCGGCAGGTCTATAGCTTCCCTAACCCTGTACAACACGTCCAGGTAGGGCAGGGCCGGTTTCACCATGACGATGTCCGCGCCCTCCTCGATATCGAGCCTGACCTCGCGCAGTGCTTCACGGGCGTTGGCGGGGTCCATCTGGTAGCTGCGCCGGTCGCCGAACTGCGGGGCACTCTCGGCGGCATCCCGGAAAGGTCCGTAAAAGGTGGTGGCGTACTTGGCGGAGTAGGCCATGATCGGGGTGTTCTCGAACCCCTCGCGGTCCAGTTCGGCGCGGATCGCACTCACCCTACCATCCATCATATCCGAGGGAGCTACGATGTCCGCCCCGGCCTCGGCCTGAGAAGCCGCCGTGCGGGCCAGAAGCTCCAGGCTGACGTCGTTCAGGATCTCCCCCGAATCCTTCTCCACAACCCCGCAGTGGCCGTGGCTCGTGTATTCGCACAGGCACACATCCGTGATGACGAGCAGATCCGGCAGAGCATCCTTTATGGCACGCACGGCGAGCTGGACTATACCCTCCGGGTCGTAGGCTCCCGAGGCGGCCTCATCCTTGTGCTCCGGTATACCGAAGAGCATGATGCCCGGAATACCGAGCCCGTAGGCCTTCTTGGCCTCCGCGACCGCGTTGTCAATGGAGAGCTGGAAGATTCCTGGCATCGAGGGCACCGGATTCCTCACATCCTCGCCCACCGTGACGAACATCGGATAAATGAGGTCATCCGGTGAGATCCGGGTCTCGCGCATCAGGCCCCGCAGCCTCTCCGTGCGGCGCGTCCTGCGTAGCCTTTGCTGTGGAAATGGCATGTTACTCACCCGTCCTTCTTTACCGCTTCGGCTTCGAAGAGTTTTACCACCGCTTCGACCAGCCCCGGTATAGTGTACTCTCCGGCTTCCACATCAACCCGGATTCCATGCTCGCGAGCCGTCTCTGCGGTTACGGGACCGATGCAGGCGACGCGAGAGTTTCGCAGAAGGCGAGCCGTATCCTTCCCCACAAACGCTCTGACGAAGTTCTCGACCGTCGAACTCGCCGTGAACGTCACGCAATCTACCTCTCCAGCTTCGAGCATCTTTTGCAACCCTTCCTTACCCTCAGAAGAAGGTACAGACTCGTACGCAGCGGGAACGACGACCTCTGCTCCTGCCTCGCGAAGCTTCTGCGGCAAAACCTTGCGTGCGACCTTCGCACGTGGGATCAGGATACGCTTCCCTTCGAGGGACTCGCCCGAGATCTCCTGCAACAGGGCTTCTGCCCGATACTCTTTCGGGACCGCCTCAACCCGCAGGCCGGTCTCTCTGAGTTTTCTCGCGGTGACCGGTCCTATGGCTGCTATCCTTGCGCCGGGTGGTATAGCGCGCAGGTCCAGGCCGTGATGCGAGAGACGGTTCAGGAATGCTTCGACGCCGTTCACGCTGGTAAAGACGATCCAGCCGAACGAACCGAGCTCGCGGATCGCCTCGTCCAGCGGTCCGAAGTCTTTTGGAGGTTGGATCTCGATGGTCGGGAACTCGATCACTTCAGCACCCAGCCTCTCCAGCCTCCCGGAAAGCTCGCCGGCCTGTCTGCGCGCGCGGGTCACCACGATGCGACGCCCAAACAGTGGCCTGCGCTCGTACCAGTCAAGTCCATTCTCGCGCAGTGCGACCACCTCCCCGACAACGATTACGGCCGGGGGCCTCAGGTTCGCATCGGCCACCTTCTGCGCTATATCTCCGAGCTTTCCGGTAACGGTTCGCTGCTCCGGTACGGTACCCCACCGAACGCAGGCGACCGCGGTTTCGGGGCTTTTTCCGGCGGAGATCAACTCCTCCGATATCTCCTTTATCCGCCCCACACCCATATACAGAACCAGCGTGTCCGCGCCGCGGGCGATCCTGCTCCAGTCCACGTCTGTGCCGTCTTTTGTCGGATCTTCGTGCCCGGTTACGAACGCTACGCTGGAAGACACACGGCGGTGAGTAACGGGAATGCCCGCGTATGCCGGGGCCGCAACGCCGCTTGTTACTCCAGGGACGACCTCGAACGGCAGGCCCGCTTCAATCAGTGCCAGCGCCTCCTCCCCGCCACGCCCGAAGATGTACGGATCTCCCCCCTTCAGACGCACCACGGTCTTCCCTTCCCGTCCCAGCCTTATCAGCAAGGCGTTGATCTCTTCCTGGGACATCGAGGGATTTCCGGGCCCTTTACCGACGTAGATTCGCTCTGCCTCTGGTCTGGTATATTCCAGCAGGCTTTCCGGCGCGAGCCGGTCGTAGACGACCGCGTCCGCTTCCCTCATACACCGGACGCCCTTCACGGTGAACAGGCCCGGATCTCCAGGGCCGCTTCCGACCAGGTAGATCACGCGCTAGCTCCTTACCCGCCGGATCTCATCCAGAATCACCGCTGCTCCCTGCTCCAGCAGGTCCCGCGCTACCCGCCCGCCAACCTCCTCCGGTTCCCCACCCTCAGCCTCGCTCCTGTATTGGAGCGCGCCGTCCGTCGAGGCCACCACACCCTGAAGCCGGATCTTCCCGCCTTCTACCACTGCGCTGGCGCCGACCGGAATCCGGCAGCCGCCTTCGAGCGTTCTGAGCATCGCGCGCTCGGCCAGAACGGCAAGCTCCGTCCGCTCGTGGTTCAAGACCTGTCGCACCCGCTCTAGCAGCGGATGATCCTCGCGCATCGCGACCGCCAGAGCGCCCTGGCCGACGGCGGGGAGCAGGATGTCTTTCGGGATGACGGTATGCGGCACGCTGAGGCCAAGGCGTTCGAGTCCGGCGCGGGCAAGGACGAGCGCATCTGCCTGCCCTTCTCGCATCTTGCGGATGCGGGTGTCAACGTTGCCCCGGATCTCCACGATCCGCAGATCCGGACGGCGGTGAAGAAGCTGCGAGCGACGTCTGAGGCTGGACGTCGCGACTACGGCTCCGTCGGGCAGACCATCCACATCCCAGACCCGCTCCGAAACCAGGACGTCAGAAGGGTCAACCCGCTCGCTGATCGCCGCCAGCGAAATATCTTCCGGTACTTCTGTAGGCACATCCTTGAGCGAGTGGACCGCGAGGTCCACCTCCCCGGAGAGAACAGCCTCATCGAGCTGGCGGGTGAACACGTCTCGCTGGTCTATCACCCCCAGCGGCTTGTCCGGGTGTCGGTCGCTCGTGGTTTTTATCGTCTGGATATCGACCTCGAAGCCTGCTGTGCACAGTCTTTCAGCGCAGGACTCGGCCTGCGCGAGGGCGAGCCTCGACCCTCGCGTCCCGAGGATCAGTGCGGTCATGGGGATTCCGAGCTGTGGAACTCTACCTCTATCTCCTCCAACCCCAGAAGATGACGCCGGATCTCATTGCTCTCTGGAGCGGACGCCGTCTCGGCGCGGGCTTTGATCTCCTGTATGGGACCGTGAAGGAGCTTGTTGACAAGCGACTGGCTCATCCTCTCCAGAGTCTTCTCTTCTTCCGGTGAGAGGTCCAGCCTCTTCAGGGCACGGGAGAGTTCGTGACGTCGGATGCTTTCGGCCTCATTTCTAAGTTCTTTTATAAGAGGCACCACGTCCAGGGTTGAGACCCAGCTCATAAACTCGAAGACCGCCGGAGAGATCAGGGCCTCCCCTCGCTCCGCAGCCGCCTTTCTATCACCGGCGTTGCGCTCGACCACCGCCTGCAGATCGTCTATGTCGTAGAGGTAAGCCCGATTCAGGGTCTGCACTACCGGGTCCACATCCCTCGGAACCGCGATGTCAACGAAGAAGAGCGGCTCTTCACGGTGTGAGAGCGCATCCGCCACCTTCTCGCTGCTCACGACCCACTCTCCCGAGCCGGTAGAACTGACCACCACATCGGCCCGGAGCAACTCGCCGTCCAGGTCATCGAAGCCAACCGCGTAACCTCCTATTCGCTCGGCCAGCAGCCGCGCGCGCTCGGGCGTGCGGTTGGCGATACGGATATCCTCTATCCCGCGACCCTTGAGGTGCTTTATAACCAGCTCCCCCATGTCTCCGGCACCGAGAACGAGCGCCCTGCGGCCCTCCAGGGTTCCGAAGACTTCCTCGGCGAGCTTTGCCGCCACGTGCGGCACGGAGAGGGAGCTGTCCCCTATCCCCGTCTCCGAGCGTACCTTCTTGCCAACCCGGAGCGAGGTGTGAAAAAGCCGGTTCAGGACCGGACCGGTGCACTTCTCCTCGGTCGCCGCCCGGTAAGCCTCGCGCACCTGGCCCAGGATCTGGGCTTCCCCGACCACCATCGAGTCCAGTGAACTCGCCACCCGATACAGGTGGCGCACCGCCCTCTCGTCGGTGAGCCAGTATATGTCCTGCTCCAGCGAACTGCGGTCTACCTCGCGATCTTCGGCCAAGCGGTCTAGCATCTGAAAATGGTCCTCTTCGTTCTCCAGAACCGCGTAGATCTCGGTCCGGTTGCAAGTAGAGAGCAGAACCGCCTCGGCGACTACCCCTTCTTCTTTGAGCCGCCGCAGGAAGTTCCGGCCCGCGCACGGCGGAAATGCTATCCTCTCGCGCACCTCAACTGGCGCCGAGCGATGGCTCATCCCCGCAACCGCGATAAGCAACCACGCACCTCCTTCTCAAGCTCTTCATCAGCCTTGCCGCTCTCCCGGGCCTCGCCGACTCGCCGCACCAGATCAGCCCACTCGGGTCCGAATACCGCCTCAAGCTCGCGCCGGATGGATCGCGCGAGCGCCGGAGATGCCCCGCCGGTCGAGACCGCCACCTGAAGCCTACCCCTTCTTAGGGTCGAAGGGAGAGAAAAATTTCCCTCTGAGGGCTCATCAGCGACGTTGACCATTATTCCCCGCTCGTGCGCTTCCCTTGCAACCGCCGCATTCACCTCTCTGACGTCGGTCGCGGCGAACACCAGATAGGCCCCGTCGAGATCGCCCTCCCGGTAGGCACGCCGATGCAACTCGGTGGCTATGCCCTCCAATTCGGTGTTCAGCTCCGGCGAGATCACCACGACCTCCGCGCCCGCCTGAAAAAGATTCCGGGCCTTCCTGCTGGCGACCTCACCACCTCCGACAATCACGCAGCGGCGTCCACTGAGATTCAAGAATATCGGGTAAAGGATGACGTTTTCGTTCTCGATCTCTACTCCCAGAAGCCCGGTAACCGCTTCCAAAACCTTCAAGAGTCTAGCACGAGCAGCACCCTGTTACGTACCTGGATCAAAGTGTTTCATGTAGCGATCCACTCCGCCGTATGCGCCTTCACGGTCCCTCCGGTGTTTTGGTTTTTTCGATGAGTTTTATGCTCCCGATCTCCATTTTCTTGTCCACAGCCTTGCACATGTCGTACAGGGTGAGAGCCGCGACGCTCACCGCCGTAAGCGCCTCCATCTCTACTCCCGTGCGATCACTCGCCCCGGCAGTCGCAGCGATCTCAACTCCTCTATCTCTAACCTTAAACTCTACGTCTACATGAGTGAGATTGAGTCCGTGGCAAAGGGGGATTAGATCTGGAGTCCTCTTGGCAGCCATAATCCCGGCAACCCTGGAAGTGTTGAGTGCGTCTCCCTTGGGGAGCGCGCGTTTCCGCAACAATTCGATGGTCTCGGGAGCCATCTCTATCCAACCGCCCGCGGTTGCTGTGCGCCGCACAACCGTTTTATCGCCAACGTCCACCATCCGGACTGTTCCTTCCGCATCCAGATGCGAAAACTCCACCATTACTAAACCTCCAGTTTAGCTTACACAATCGCGGTTGTGGTCCCCACTGTCTTGAATCGGTGGTAGCTGTTGGAGTTTACGATAGGCCATCCGCCCACGAGTGTGAAAGGGTAATCAGCGGAATGCGGGGGAATCGAACCGCCACGACCGCAAAGCGGTCGCAAACCGGTTTTGAAGACCGGCCGGGCCACCAGGCCCACGCATTCCAAGGAGATTTTATACACCACCTACCGGTAGCGGCGGGTCAGAACGCGCACATCACCGGTGCGCCGGGTAACGCCCGCAGCATCGGAGTATTCGAGCCAGGCCTGGGCGTACTTGCGGCTCGTGCCCATGAGGTCGCGAAAACCGGCGAGCGTGATATCACCTTCCTTACGGCAGTAGTTTTTTATCTTTTCGAGCACATCTTCGGCGGTATCTTGCGAAGCGAAGAGGTTTTCCGCCAGCTTTACGGCATCTCCACGTTTGAGCAGCAGGCGCAGAGCCGGGGTGGGATCCATGTTCGGGGGTTCAATTCCCGCTTTTTGTAGCCTATCGAGCAATTCGTCTGCCTCATGTACGAGTTCCGGCGGGACCTCTTCCGCCTCCGGCAGGCTCACCCCGGTATCCGTCATCCGGATCTCATCGCCAGACATCTCACCCAAAAGTGCATCCGCAAGCTCTGAGGAGAGTCCGGTAGCTGTTCGGGCTTCGGCTACGGTCAGCTCCGGGCTTTCGGGATGCTCTTCCGTCCGTCGGCGCAGCGCGTTAGTCAACTTCTCCTTCGCTGAAAATATCTCTTCCTCCAGTGCGTAGCAGTCGGCGACCCTGATAACCCCCGGTATGTTCCCGACCTCCGGCAACTCCCCCACGCTGGCAGAGAGGAGCAGCGAAAGGTCCCGCAGAGTCATGCCAGCTCTGGGGTTACGGGCGAGGATGAGAGGGATAGTTTTCGTGTAATCTCCAGCCTCCAAAGCTTCGAGCCAGGCTGGGTCTGGTTTGTGATCCGTCGGAGAGGCGTCGAGAATCGTTCCGCCGCCGATGGTGATCTGGGGCGCCATCGAGCGCAAGACGAAGCGGTCGCCGGAGAGAACTACCAGCGGCTCCTCCAGCCTCAGCCGGGCCAGTGCGCTCTCTCCGGCGTTTATCTGCTCCCTTCCGAGCAACCGGACGCGGGCATTCGTCGCCCTCGTACCATGATGCAGCCGTACCCGGACGCTGTGCTTGAGCGGCCTGGCATCCTCCAGAAGCCGGATGCGCGCGTCGAAGCTGCTCGTCTCCGGGATGGGTTGGGAGAGCAGAACGTCGCCTGCGACTATATCCGAGATCTCAACCCCCGTAAGGTCCAGCGCCGTCCGGGCTCCGGCGTACGCCACTTTGGACGGATGCCCGTGGTTCTGGATACCCCGCACCCGCGGTCGCAGGCCGGAGGCGGTGTAGAGCGTATCGCCCTGGTGGATCTCACCCGACCACAGCGTCCCGGTAACAACAACCCCGATTCCCTTCAAAACAAACGCCCTGTCAACCGGCAGCCGGGCCAGAGCACTCTCTTCTTGCCTCGAAACCTTCCCGGCGAGCGCATCCAGGCCCTGCAGAAGCTCGTCTACCCCCTCTCCCGTAACACCGCTCACCCGGAAGATGGGAGCTTCGAGCCCCACCGATTCGAGAAACTCCTCCACGTCCAGCTCCGCCAGGGTCGCGGTCTCTTCGTCCACGGCATCCGTTTTGGTGAGAGCCACCACGCCCTGCTCGACGCCGAGCACGCGCAGCACACCGAGGTGTTCGCGAGTCTGGGGCATCACACCGTCGTCGGCGGCAACCACGAGCAGAAAGGCGTCAACGCCGCTGGCCCCGGCGACCATGTTCTTGACGAACCGCTCGTGCCCCGGAGCGTCCACCAGACTCGCCCGGCGGCCACTAGGCAGCTCCAGCTCCGCGTATCCCGGCACGATAGAGATTCCGCGCCGGTGCTCCTCTTCGAGCCGGTCGGTGTCCGTGCCGGTCATGTAGCGGACCAGCGTTGTCTTGCCGTGATCTATGTGCCCCGCCGTCCCGATGGTGAGAGATATCGGGCGATCTCCGGGCTCACCCACCGAGGGCCTCCACAGCTTTTACGATGTTCGTCTCGTCACCGGGTAACAGCGTCCTTACATCTAGCCAAAGCCTCCCCTCCTGCACCCGGCCCACCACGGGAACTTCCGCCTCCCGCAGTTGTTTCGCCAAATCCTCCGCGTCCGTCCCTCCGATACGGACAGCGAAAGAAGGTATCTCGTAGGTGGGAAGCGTTCCGCCTCCGCTACGCGCAACCGAGGAAGCTACGTCTACCTCCAGATCGGTTGCCCGCGACAACTCATCCGCCAGTTTGCGGGCTTTCTCCTCCATCTCCTTTGCCGGAGCATGGATCATCTGGAGTGTGGGCAGTTCCTCGCGGGCTGTGCCTTCCAGATAGGCGATAAGCGTAGCTTCGAGAGTAGCGAGACAGAGCTTGTCTGCCCGGACCGCGCGGGCCAGGGGGTGCTGGCGCATCGCGGATATCCAGCGCGACTCTCCCACAGCTATTCCAGCCTGTGGACCTCCGAGCAGCTTGTCCCCGGAAAACGTCGTCAGCACGGCTCCGTTCCGCACAGCGTGCTGCACCGTGGGTTCCCGATCCAGCGGCACAAGCGCCCCGCTTCCCACATCAGCGATGACCGGAAGTCCGAGGGAAGATAGCTCCCTGACCCCTACCGACTCACTAAACCCCACGGTCTCGAAGTTGCTCTGGTGCACCCACAGGATGGCGCGGGTGTTCTCGTCCACCGCCCGCTCATAATCGGAGAGCCTGGTGCGGTTGGTGGTTCCGACTTCGTGCAGCCTCGCACCGGAGAGCGCGAGTACCTCCGGGATGCGGAAGCCGCCACCGATCTCGATGAGCTGGCCGCGGGAGACGATCACCTCTCCGCCCGGCTCCCCCACAACAGCCGCGAGCGCCAGCAAGGTTGCCGACGCGCAGTTGTTGACAACCAGCGCATCCTCGGCGCCGGTCAGTTCGCGCAGGAGCGGGACCGCGTGGTCGTAGCGCGAGCCTCTTCTGCCGGAAGCGAGATCGTACTCCAGGTTCGAGTAGCCGGTTGCGGCTTCGGTTACGGCCTCGACCGCGCGCTGCGAGAGGGTGGAGCGGCCCAGGTTCGTGTGCAGGATAACCCCGGTGGCGTTCACTACACGTCGGATCCCATAACCAGCAAGTAGCTTCGATGCCACCTGGATCACGGCTTCCTCAGTGACCTTGGGCTCTCCGCCAGCCAGTATCTCCCGCCGCAAGCCCTCCAGCACCCGGCGGATGGCGGCGGTAGCCGAAGCCCGACCGTGACGCTCGACAAGCGGCTCTGTAGCCGGGTTTCTCAGCACCGTATCCACCGCAGGAAGATTACGGAGGCGTTCTTTTCTGCTCGTATCCAGCACTTTCGGCCAGTATAACCCAGCGTAGCATTGTGGAAGTCGTGCGATTCGACTATGCTAAACTGGCGTTGTTTGAGATTCGATAGCCACCAAAGGAGTGCCCGTTTGCGTGATGGTTCGATGAAGTTTTTCGCCGGAGCTATTGTCGGTGCGGTCGGCGGCTTTGCGGTAGGTTCCTTCATCGCTACCCCCACGGCTCGCTCAGCCGGGCAGTCTCTCCTCGTCGGCTTCGGCATCTCGGCCAGGTTCCTGGGCAAAACCGCGATCGAGGCCGCTGACCGGCTGGGCTCGGTCCTCGAGTCCAGTTACACGCGCTTCCGTGGAAAGGAAGCGTATCTCGAACGGGAGATAGAAGAGCTGAGGCAGCAGATCACACGCCTCGAACAGCGCATGGACTAGCTCTCCGCGTTCTTGTTAGTATCCGTCCTGGCCGCCTCCGCCCGAACTGCCAGTGCCCCCGCTCGAAGTGGCTGCGCTATCGGAAGAGAGGTCCGCGCAGGATATGCTCGGGGACTCCACTGCCTTTACTCTTGGGGCGTGAACGTTTATGTACTTGGGGGCTCCGGAGAAGAGCTGAGACAACGTCACGCCCTTGACCACGGTCGTGCTGGTTGCGGTCTCGTTCTTTTTCGTGGTCAACAGCTTTAGCGGATACTCCGCCGGGCCGCCCTTGCCAGACCGTTCGTTCGCGCAAGTTCCCTGGTGGATGTGGGCCAGGTGCATGGTTCCGGCAGGCTCCATCAAGTTCTTCATCGCCAGCACGACCTTTACCCCGCCTCCGACCTTGGTGAGCGTCGCCGTTCCGCTTACGCCGGAGTTGTGGCTCGGAGTGAGGTGGACGGTCTTGCCTGCAGCTCCGCCGGAAGTTGATGCACTGCTACTGGCCGTGCTCGCAGAAGAGACACTACTCGGTGAGTTGCTGGCAGAAGAGGGGCTGCCCCCCGCATCCACCCAGCACGACGAAAGTCGCGACGGCCAGCGTCGGCAAAAAACACCTTCGCTCCCGATAACGGGTTGTTGCGCATCATCGAAATCTTCCTCCTCTCCCCATCCAGCCAATGCAAACGCGCCGGGGCGAACTTTTACCTTTCTGTTATACGTTTTGTAATTTCAGATGATTACAACTCGATGAAGGTTTTGGGATCGAGCGATATCCGAGATGTTTTTGTAGCTACCTAGTAGCTTCCCCCGAAGAGGCGTCGGATCCAACGCGGCAATCCCTCGCCGGAACCTCCCTCGGTGGCTCGCTTGTAGTCTTCGAGGTCGTCGGGGTGTACCTGAGCGCCCAACTCACCGAGGATGGCTTTCGCATCTTGCAGGCGTGAGTCTGGAACATCCCGCGCGAAGTTGACCTCGACCAGGTAGTTGCCGTTCCAGCGGATACGGTAGATCCTGAGCCCCAGAACTTCTTGCTGTGTGAATCGCCGGTCGAGCTCGGCGGCGCATCCGCGCGCCTCTTCCTCGCGCGCGAACTCGTAGCCTATAGACCGGCTCTTTTCACCTTGATCCGCCACTCAAACCCCTTCCATCCTAGATATCCAGAGACCAGGGTCCCGGACTTCATCCAGGGTCGGCAGGTTTTCGGGACGCTCCCAGACGCGGTTGAGCCCCTCCATACCCAGCCGTCTGGCTACCGCGTCGGCGAATTGCTCACCGAGCCGGTACTGCTCCAGCTTCATGTCGAGCCCGGTGAGGCGGAAGATCGCGGTCTCCAGCGGCGGGCGGTGCAGCCGGCTCTGGGCCATCCGCTGGCTCAGGTACTCGTAGTGCGGCACCAGCCCCTTCCCGACGTGGTGCATCACGTAATCCGAGTAGCCCTCGATCACGGCCATCGTCGCCTGCATCCGGTCGAAAGCCTCGCGCTGAGAGCGGTTCATCATCAACTCTATCGAGCGCCCGCCACTCATCAAATTCTCGGAGATGCGGCGCAGGAGCTCCCGCACCTCCATTCTCTCGGCGAGCGGCTCCAGCAGGTATTCGAGCAGCTCGCCGAGATACTTCCGGATCCAGGGATACCCCTCGAACTGCAGCGCGTGGGTCATCTCGTGCAAGACGATCCAGAGCCTCAAGCCATCTACGGGCACTCCCAACCTCGCCGCTGCCGAGACGATATTCCCATCGAGGAAAAACACCTTGCCGGGCTCTCTCGCTTTCTTGCGAACCGCCAGTGGACCGGTATCGTACTGCCCCAGAACGCGAGCTGACAGAAAACCCAGAAGCAGCCCGACCTGGGCCGTAAGCGTTATCCCCCCGACAGCCCAGGTCAGATCTCCCGCGCCGCTGGCAGCCCGTTTCAGTACCGGCTCCATCATCGCGCCGAAGCCCTCGATGTTGAAGTCTATCCACTCGGCCCGGCTTGCCACCCGAATTTGCCGCCCGCCATCGAAGATTCTCCGAGGTAGCTCTATCCCGGTGAACCCCGACAGAGGGTCCAGCACCTGCTCGACGGCGCCCTGGTAGTCAAACCCGTCCTCTGGCGCCGCGTTCTCCGTGCGGGCAGCGAGCGCAACCGCTATGGTCCGGGCCGCGCCCCAGGAGATCATCGGCCTCTTCCCTTCATGCTCATACCTGGAGTATATACGTTGTTGTGGCAATGAAAGCCGCTTCTATATCAAACTCTCGCTTCGAGTAGTTGTCATCGCATCTCCCAAGAGTTATATTCAGTCCATGGGCTTCGGCATCGGGTTTCAGGAAATGGTGATCATCGGGGTGGTCGTCCTGGTGCTCTTCGGCCCCAACAGACTCCCCGAGATGGCGCGGGATCTGGGCCGCTTCGTCAGCGAAGCACGCCGCTCCATAGACGAGTTCAAGGAAGAGCTTACCGGCGACAATTTCGGCGAAGACTACGACGAAGAGTATTACGATGAAGATCACGACAAGCTCGATGACGAAGATGAGGACTACGACGATAAATCCCTGAGCAAGAAGGATGAGTACGACCTCTAGCTCTCCTCGGCACCGCGCCCTCTAAACAAAGTTTCACGAAATTTTCATAAAACTTCGCATAAACACTAAAGTTTCTCTCGGGCACGTTCGATAAACCCTTTGCATGTATAAAACCACAACATATGGAAGAGGGGGAACGTGCGCAACAGGTTGTTGATCTTTCTGGTTCTTTTTTCGGCGCTCCTGGTAGGAACGACCTCCGTCGCGGGCGCGTTATCTCTTAAAGAGAAGAAATCACTCTCCGCGGAGTTCGGAGCAGCGGCGAAGGAATACAAGGTTCCCAAAAAGCTTCTCATGGCGATAGGCTACGTAAACACCCGCTGGGAGATGCCCCCGCCACAGCCATATCAGAAGGGAAACCCCGAGGCTCAGGGCAACTACGGCATCATGAGCCTAACCAAGAACCCTTCGAAGAACACCCTGGACAAAGCTGCCAGGCTCACCGGTATCTCCGCGAAGAAGCTCGAAACGAACCGCGCTGCCAACATCCGCGGAGCAGCGGCGCTCCTGGCCTCTGCCGCAGGCAAAAAGAAACCCTCAAGCCTGGAAGGCTGGTACGGGGCTGTCGCCAGGGTCTGGAGCGGTTCTATTTACGCCAACCAGGTCTTCGACACCTTGAGCAAGGGGGCGTCGGAGAGGATTTCGAGCGGCGAGCGGATAACCCTCGCATCCCAGGATGGCGTACAACCCCGACAGCTCTACTCCCCGATGGCAAGCGGCGGCGCGGATTATTCGAGGGCCATCTGGACCCCGGCCTCCAGCGCAAACTACACCAGCGCGAACCGTCCCTACTCGAACCCCATAAACAAGATCATAATCCACGTAACAGAGAGTTCCTACGCGAGCGCCATAAACTGGTTCCAGAACCCCAACGCCCAGGCCTCGGTCCAGTACGTCGTCCGCTCCTCGGATGGTCAGATCACCCAGATGGTCCACAACAAGGACATCGCCTGGCACTCCGGCAACTGGCCCTACAACCAGACCTCCATAGGCATCGAGCACGAGGGCTACACGAGCAACCCCTCCTGGTTCACTGATGCGATGTACCGTTCCTCGGCGCGACTCGTCGCCTACCTCTGCAACAAATACCACATACCCATTGACCGCCAGCACATCATCGGGCATAATGAGGTTCCAGACCCCAACAACCCCGGCGAGTACGGCGGGATAGATCACCACACGGACCCCGGCCCCTACTGGAACTGGAGCAAGTACATGGGTTACGTCCGTTACTACGCCGGTCAGAGCGCGACGGCATCCTCCTCGCCCAGTACGTACACCCAGGTCGTTGACAACTCCAACACTGACAGGTTCTACGCCTCCAAGAACTGGCAGCCAAGCTCCTGGAACTCGCAGCGTTACGGTGCCAACTACCGCTACAACACCCCCAAGGCTACTTCTGATGGAGCCTACTACAAGATGAAGGTGCCCGCGAACGGTAGCTACGCCGTCTACGCTAGCTGGCCCTCCAACTCCGGATACAACACCAGCACCCCGATAGGCATTCTGACCACCTCCGGGTGGAAGTGGGTTCATGTAAACCAGACCAAAAACGGCGACAGGTGGGTCTACCTCGGAACCTTCAAGATGAAGGCCGGAGACAGGCAGAACATCGAGATCTCGCGCTGGACCAGCAGCAAAGGCTACGTGATCGCCGACGCGGTAAAAATCGCACGAAAGTAAAGGGCGATACTGCCCACCGCAGGACCGGAGCCCCTCAGGGGCTCCGGTCTTCTCTTTCGACATCTTCTGGCACGTACAGGGCGCGGCCCAGCGGGTTCTCGTGATGGCTCCAGCCGCCGGGGCTGACGTTTCCGGTCGCCTCGAAGAACATGGCGGCGCGGGCATCGAGGTTATCTATATGATGCACGAGGAGGGCTTCGAGGGTTCTCGGCCGTTCCGGCGAGCCGTATTCAGGTTCTCCCTGGTGAGAGAGCAGGATGTGCGATATCTCCAGCGCCAACTCTTCCGGAAAGCCGGGGATCTGGGCGATATAGGAAGCTACGAGCCTGTCCCCGAGGATGACGTGTCCCTGCAAGCGCCCCTTGTCAGAGTAAGCGAACCCGCCGCCGTCCCAGGAAAGCTCCTCGACCTTCCCCACGTCGTGAAAGGCCATCCCGAACAACAAAAGGTCCCGATTGATCGGGTAGAACCTGGCAATTTCACGTGCCACTCTTACGCACTGGACAGAGTGCTCCAGGAGGCCACCGATGCGGGCGTGGTGCATACTCTTGGCAGCGGGGGCCGAGCAGAACGCCCTCCAGAAAGGCTCGTCGGAGACCATGAAGGCGAATAATCTCCTCAAGTGCTCGTTCTCAAATTCTTCTTCGAGCGTCTGTATCTCGGCGACGAGCGCCTCGCGGTCCCTCTCCGTAGCCGGGACGTAGTCCTCCTCGACGACTTCATCTTCCCCGATCACCCAGAGCTTCTCGATTTTCACCTGAAGCATCCCGCGGTATTCGTGGGTATTGCCCTCGACGCGAACGTACTCGGGACCTTCGAGCCCGTTCATCAATTCCCTCGGAAGGCGCCACATGCGGGCGTCAACCGAGCCGGTCTTGTCCACGAGCTTCAGCGAGAGGTAGGGCACGCCGCGGCTGTCGTTGCGGACGACGGCATCGGTGGCGAGGAAGGTCGAGCGCAGCTTCATGCCGGGCTTCAGATCCCGCGCCCAGAACTCTTCTTTCTCCAGGAGTGGCCCTTCTAGCTTCGCTTATCCCTTCACCGCTCCCGCGGTGAGCCCCGAAACGATGCGGCGCTGGAATATCAGGACGAGAACTACCAGCGGCACCGTAACTATCACCGCCGCTGCGGACTGTGCCCCGTAGTCTATCGTATGTACACCAGCAAAGTTCGGGATTATTACCGTTACCGGCTGGGTGCTCGAATCGAACAGGAAGGTGTTGGCGAAGATGTAGTCTCCCCAAGCCTGGATGAACGTCAGGATCGCCGCCGTGAAAACCCCTGGTGCCGCAAGCGGTATGATCACCTTCCTGAACGCCTGGATGGTCGTTGCCCCGTCTACTCTTGCCGCCTCTTCGAGATCCTTCGGTAGCTCTCTGAAGAACGCCACCAGAAGCCACACCGTCAAAGGAAGCGCGAAGACGGTATCGGCGACGATCGCAGCCCAGTAGGTGTTGATGAGACCGATCTCGCTGAACTGCTTGAACAGCGGAGCGATGATCGCCACCTGCGGGAAGAAGGCGATCGCCAGGATGAACGTGAGCACCGCACTCTTGAAGTGGAATCGCAGCCGGGCTATGGAGTAGGCTGCAATGGAGCCGAAGAACAGACAGGCCACGGTCGTAATCCCGGAGATTATCACGCTGTTTCTCAGCGCCTTGAGGAAGTCGGGGTTGCTAAAGACCCTGCTCCATGAGGCCCCGGTAGGGTTCTGAGGCCAGAAGGTCGGCGGAGAGGCGAAAAGCTCCGACTTGGTGACGATGCTCATCTTGAACACCCACAACAGCGGGAACACGCTCACCAGCACGAAAACGACGAGAAATATGTAGAAGAGGATCATGCCGAGGTTGCCCCGCCTCTCGCGTTTCCCGGTGGGGGCTGCGGCCACCCCTTCTCTGGCGGTTGCGCTAGCCATCTTCTCTACTCCTCCGTGGAAGTCTGCATGCCGAGGACTTTAATGAAGAACAACGCCAGCAGGAAGGCTGTCACAAAGATGAACACCGCCGCGGCGTTGCCCTCGGGGAACTGCAACTGGCTGATCCTGACCGACTCGTAGACGAACGTGGAGAGGGATTCGAGCTGTTGGCCGGTCATCACCCAGAACAGGTCGTAGACGCGGTAGGCGTCGAGGGTGCGGAAGAGGACCGCAACCAGGATGGTCGGCTTCAAGAGTGGCAGCGTTATCCGCAGGAAGCGCTGCATGGCGTTAGCCCCATCCACCCTTGCAGCTTCATAGACATCTTCGGGGATCGTCTGAAGGCCCGCCAGGAGCAAGAGTGCCATGAACGGCGTCGTCTTCCAGGCGTCAACGAGGATACAGGCTATGAGGAGCAGGTGCGTGTTCGAGAGTATCGGGCTGCTTATAAGGCCCAGGGCGTGCGCCACATAGCTGATGACCCCGATCTGATCCTGGAACATCAACCGCCACATTACCGCCGATATCGCCGTCGGAAACGCCCACGGCACCAGGACCGCCGCCCTCACCAGTCCTCTGCCCTTGAAGGAGCGGTTTATCGCGAGCGCAACGCCCAGTCCGATCACAAACTCGATGGTTACGCTCGCCACCGTGAAGATTATGGTGTCAACCAGCCCCTGCTGGAAGTTGGAGTTCTGGAACATGGTGGCGTAGTTCTCGAAGCCAACGAAGGGACCGGTGATGGTTGCGGTGCCCCCGTGCAGGCTCAGCCAGATCGAATCCACCACCGGATAGAAGGCCACGGCCAGAACGATGAGGAAAACGGGCAGCACCATGTAGTAGGCTGCCCTGCGATCTGGACTACCGAACTCCTCCTTTAGCCAGCCGCGGCCTCTTCTCTTTTTCGCTACGGTTGCCAAAAGCCTGCCCCTTTCCCTGAAAAAGCTTTTGCGCTCTCTCTATCCCTCTCTAGGCATTCTTTGCCTGTTTGATGATCTGGGTGAGCTGCCCCTGCAGGGTCTTTGCAGCCTTCTTCGGGCTCGTGGTGCCTTTGAGCGAGTTGTTGAACTGCTCCTGCATATCCAGCGACATGTCCGAGTAGTACGGAGAGACCGGACGCGGCCTGGTGCTCTGGATGGCCGTTTTGTTCAGCCTGATCGGAGCAACCTTGCTGACGACTTCCTTGTCGCTGTAGAGCGACTTGAGAGTGGGCAGTATCGAGGCGTTCAGCGCGAACGCTTTCTCCTGCTCAGGAGAGGTCATGAACTTGACGAACTCGTAGGCTGCATCCTGCTTGGTGCTGTCCGAGAGCGCGCTTATGTAGAAGTTCCACCCACCGAGGCAGCTATGGGTATGGTTGCCGTCGGAGACCGGTATCGGTGCCAGCCCGACCTGCTCGGGCTTTATCGTCTTCTTGTACTGCGGGATAAGCCCGTACATATACGGCCAGTTGCGGCAGAAGACCGCCTTGCCGCCCAGGAAGATGGGCTCGCACTGCGGCTCCTCATACGTCGCCACCGCCTGCGGTGCCACACCGTCCGTCACCATGCTCCGCTCGGTGGTGAGTCCCGAGATAGCACCAGGCTGGTCTATAATGACGGTGTTGGAGTTGTTGTTCTTGAGCACATTGCCGCCGTTGGTCCAGATGTACTCCATCGCGTCACAGACGCCGCCCTCGTACTTGTCGCCCTGGAAGACGAAGCCGTTCTGGATACCCTGGTCTTTCATGACCTTCTTTGCCATCATCTTTAGCTCATCCCAGGTCTTGGGCGGGTTCTTGAAGCCGCTTTTGGCGAGCAGATCCTTGCGGTAGTAGAGCATCCCGGCGTCGGTGAACCAGGGAACGCCCCAGATCTTGCCCTGGTAAGTCATGGACTGTATAGGTCCGGGCAGGAACTTGCTGCGATCACTCTCCGAGAAACGGTCAGAGAGATCTATGATCCAGCCATTCGCCGCGAGCTGGGCCGGCCAGATCACATCCCCGCCGATCAGGTCTATGTTGGTCTTCTGAGCCTGGAACTCGGTCTTGATCTGGTCGAAATATTGCCCCGTGTCCGAGGGCATGTGCCGCCAGGTTACCTTGATCTTGCCCTTGTTCTGCTTGTTGAACTTCGAGATCAGCTTGGCTAGCGTCCCGGTACTCTCGCGCCCGAAGGCAACGGTAATATCCACGGGACCTTTGCTACCCTGTCCGCCACCGCCGCCGCAGCCCGCTGCGCCAAGCAGTGCCGCACCCGCAACTCCGGCGCCGCCCAGCTTCAGAAAGTCGCGCCGATTCACCTTCCGGCCAGCACCTTCGTGCGCCTCTCCCATAGACAAGGCTCCTTTCCCTACACATTGACCCACAGTTTCGCCTCAAGGTAACATACTAAAGGGTTTTAGTAAAGCATTGGGGGTGCAATTTATGCCACGGGTTACGATCGCAGATGTAGCCCGGAAGGCTGGGGTGTCGCCGACGACGGTATCTTTTACGTTCAACCGGCCCACGGAGTTGAGCCCCGCGACCGTCAGAAAGGTTCTGAAGGCGGCGGAGGAGCTTGGCTACGTTCCCAACCCTCATGCCCGGGCCCTGCTGTCAAGCCGGGCCGGGGTGCTCGGTCTGCTTGTGCCGGAGAGGATCTTCGACGCTTTCGCAAATCCTTTCTATGCCGCTTTCGTCCAGGGTATGGGCCTTGCCTGCGACCAGCAGAACCTCTCTCTGATGATCGTCTCGCCGATCGAAGGCTCGCTGGAGAAGGCTATAAGCCGAGCGCCCGCCGACGGTTTTGTTATCCTGGGGCTCGGCGAGGATCATCGCGACATCTCTCCCCTGTCCAGGCGCAAGGTTCCGTTCGTAATCGTGGATGGAGACGCGGAGCTTGCTCCCTCGGTCAACAGCGACGACGAGACCGGCGCCTGCCAGTCTGCCTCCTTCCTGCTCTCGCACGGACACCGCGACCTGGTGATACTGACTTTTCTCAAACCGCGCAAATATATGCACGACCCGTACCACGACGTCGGAGAGCGGCGCCTGAGAGGATACCGTCGGGCATACGAGGAACACGATGTTATCTGGAGCGAAGATATCGTCATCCCCTCGCCCTGCTCCATCGAAGGCGGAGAGCAGTGCTTCGAGGAGATCTGGCAGAGCGGACAGCGTCCAACCGCCGTTCTCTGCACGAGCGACGCGCTGGCGCTCGGCGTGCTCAGGGCCGCAGAGAGGCTGGGGTTGCGCGTCCCAGAGGATCTGGAAGTCGTGGGCTTCGACGACGTTCCCCAGGCTGCGCTCGCGCGGCCCTCGCTCACGACCGTGCGCCAACCGATAGTCGAGAAAGGCAGGAGCGCGGCGCAATTACTCGCATCCGCCCTGGACGATAACCAACTCTCCAGGCATATTTTGCTGCCCACCGAGTTGGTCGTCAGGCGAACGACTTCCTGCTAGCTTACCGTCTCCACCCTTCGACTACTAGAGAATCGCTTTTTCGGTCTCCGGGTCGAAGAGGTGGATCTTGTTCGCGTCTATGGCGAGACGCATCTTATCTCCGCGGTGCGCGTGGCTCTCGGCCGAAACCCTCGCGACCATCATGTCGCCGGAAGCCTCCGGGGAAGCGCCCTGACCATCCCCATCACCGCCGCCCTCTCCAACCATCTCTTCGAGCGTCTCCAGATGGGCGGCATGCTCCCTGGGTATCTCGAAGTAGACGTACTTCTCGGAGCCCATGCTCTCGATGACCTGCGGGTCTACCTCCATCACGTTCTCTTTGTCGGAGAACTTCATGCCTTCCATGCCCTCGGCTATGCTGGCGTCCTCGATGTGCTCGGGACGGATACCCAGGATCACCTCTTTGTTGGCAAACTCGCCGATGTCCTTGTTGTGCCGCTCTTTGGCGGTATGGGCTACCTCGTTCGAGACGGGGATACGGGTGCGCCCGAAGGTAACTACGTGCCCGCCGTTCTCCCTCTCCAGGCGCGCCCGGATGAAGTTCATGGCGGGAGATCCGATGAAGCCCGCAACGAAGATGTTGTCGGGGTACTCGTACATGTGCTGTGGGTCGGCGATCTGCTGGACGATGCCGTCTTTCAGAACCACGATCCTGTCGGCCATCGTCATGGCCTCGGTCTGGTCGTGGGTTACGTAGATGGTCGTGGTCCCGATGCGGTTGTGCAGCTTGGAGATCTCGGTTCTCATCTGCACCCTGAGTTTGGCGTCCAGGTTGGAGAGCGGCTCGTCCATGAGGAAGGCCTTGGGCTCCCGGACTATCGCGCGTCCCAGGGCAACCCGCTGTCTCTGACCACCGGAGAGCGCCTTCGGCTTCCGGTCGAGGAAACGCTCGATGGAGAGGATGCGAGCCGCCTCCTCCACGCGACGGTTGATCTCGGACTTATTCATCTTGCGGAGCTTCAAGGCAAAGCCCATATTCTCGCGCACGTTCATGTGCGGGTAGAGGGCGTAGTTCTGGAAGACCATCGCGATGTCGCGCTCGCGTGGCGGAAGGTCGTTAACGACATTGTCCCCGATAAAGACCTTGCCCTGGGTTATGTCTTCGAGACCGGCGATCATACGCAGGGCCGTTGACTTCCCGCAGCCCGAAGGCCCGACGAAGACGACGAACTCGCCATCAGGGATGTCGAGGTTCATATCCCTGACAGCCACCACTTCCTCACCATAGACCTTGGTTACATCTTCTAGGGTAACTTCCGCCATCAGACGGACCTCCTTTCGTAAACCCCCGGACCCCCTCAGTGCCCGGACCTCTTGCCGCGGGTTCCGGTTTCTCCGGTCCCCGACTTACCCCTTGTACTCAACAGTTGGCGACATTTTATACTATTTTGAATGTTTATTGGGGTTCAACCTCGCCAAACATCCCCATACGCTTTACAGCAAAAATTACAGCACATTCTGAGCCCGAAGTACATATGGAACCTACGGCATGACACGTCTCAATCTTCCGCCCGGATACATCCTCGATCTCACCGACCCGGACGTATTCGCAGATAACCGTCAGGCCGTGGCTCTTCGGCAAGCGGCTAGTTCGCGGAGCCATGCTTTAGCCGTGGAATGATTAATGCGATTTGCCGTGCGAGTGTGGCTGCGTGGTAGGAAGCGTAGGCTGTGCCGGTTCGACATGCCCTGGCATGCACATAGTAGTGGTTATCAAGGGAATGCCGTGGCACACCTGTGTGGCGATGTACACCAAATAGCCGACTATGAAAAGCGCCAAGAGCCATCCCAGAGTCCTGTGGGGATTCCTGAGTGCGCGAAGTAGCAATTCGCCTGAACCATCACCTTATATCCTGTTACTGCTGTTTATTGTAGTGCAGGTATTCCTCTTTGACCTTGAGTATGCGTTTGACGGATGACCGGACCTGGCTCTCCGGGATCTCCCCTGATTCGACCGCCGTGAGCACGGCGTTGTATGCATCCGCCTGCTCCTGCGGCGTGCCGGTAACCAGCAGCAGGTCTGCACCGGCTTTCGCCGCCTTGACCGCTGCTTGCGCCGGAGTTCCCTCGCCTGTCGCCCCGGTCATATTCAGGTCGTCGGTTACGATCACACCCTGAAAACCGAGCTGGCGGCGGAGCATGCCGATGGCTTTCGGCGAAAGGCTCGCCGGTCTTTCGGGGTCTATAGCAGGATAGATGAGGTGACCGACCATCACCATCGGCACGCCGGCTTTGATCGCAGCCTCGAAAGGCGGAAGGTCGTAGGATCTGATCTCAGAGGGACTGTGGTCTACGACCGCCCGGCTCGTATGCGAGTCCGAGGTCGCCGCGCCGTGGTTCGGAAAGTGCTTGGCGGTCGAGACGATGCCCGCTTCCTTGAACCCGCTGATTGATGCAGCGCCCATCCTGGCGACGAGCGCAGGGTCGCTGCCGTAGGAGCGGGAGCCGATGGCAGCCCCAAAACCCGTGTCCACCACCGGGGCGAAGTCCGTGTTGATGCCCGCCGCGAGAAGCTCTCGGCCCATCTCGCGCGATATCCTGCGTGCCTCTTCAGGATTGCCGCTTCGTCCCACCACTTCGGCAGCAGGTTCCGGCTTAACCCAGGGAGCGTCTGAAACCTCTCCACCCTCCTGATCTGTGGCGACGAACAGCGGGATAGAAGGTTCGGTCTCCAGCGAGAGCCTTTGCAGAGCTGCGGTCAGCCCTTTCGTCTGCTGCTCGCTCTTCATGTTGTAACCAAACAGCATTACGCCGCCGATGTTCCTCTGGCGGATCATCTTCTCGATGTAGTAGTCCGGCCTGGTACCACTCAGCCCGATGACGAACATCTGCCCCACCGCCTCCCGGATGCTCATGCGTTTCACCTCCGCCGAAGTCTTCTCCGCTTTTTTCGCAACTGTTTTCTGCTGGGCAGTCTTTGCTCCGGTGCTCTTATGCGAAGTGGTTTTCGTAGCGGGTTTGCCTTGACCCGCAGAAGTGGAGCCGGGAGCCCTGTGCTTGCTTGCGGTTCCGCTCCCGCCGCACCCGGAGAGCAACGCAAACAATGCGAGCAGCAGGATCAGAGCCATCATCCGCGTGCATCTTTCCGAACGGATTTTCCTACTCCTTCCACGAAAGCTGCCTGCGACACTATACATCAAGCACCAGCCGGCTTTGGTCTTTGGATAAATGGGCTGAGAGATAGAGCCACCTCGGGTATCCTTGTTGTTGATGTGATCGAGCTGTTCTACGAATCCGGCACCCTGGTAGCGAGCGGCGACAGGCCGCCGGAACCTTTCGTGTGGGACAAACGCACCCGCCAGTGGCGCGCCCCGGCGAGCGCCTACCGCCAGAGCGTACTCGCGCTGCGCGAGTCGGACACGCCGCACGAAGACCACGCCGCCCGCTTCGAGAAGCTCTCGCTCGAATCCCGCATCTCGATGGAGCCCCGTCCCTACCAGCGGGAGGCCCTGGCAGCCTGGCGCCGCAACGGTTTGCGCGGCGTCGTGGTGCTGCCGACGGGGGCGGGGAAGACGGCGGTGGCGGTGAACGCGATGGAGCGGCTCGGGCGGAGCACGCTGGTCGTCGTTCCCACCCTCGCCCTTCTCAAGCAGTGGTACTCGGTACTCTCGGATGCTTTTGGGGGCTCGGCCACTATAGGTCTGCTCGGGGGCGGATATCATGAGATAACGCCGCTGACCGTTACGACCTACGACTCGGCCTACATCCACGCCGAGCGGTACGGGAACCTCTTCGCGCTCGTGGTCTACGACGAGGTGCACCACCTGCCGGCTGAGAAATACGCGGTCATCCCCCAGATGCTGATCTCACCCTACACCCTCGGGCTCACCGCAACCCCTGAACGTCCAGATGGCGGGCACGCGCTCTTGCCGGAGCTGGTGGGAAAGGTGATCTATCGCCGTTCGGCGGAGGATCTGGCGGGCTCTTACCTGGCGCCGTACGAGTTGGTGCGCATCCCGGTAGAGCTTACGGCTCACGAGCGGTTCGAGTACGCTCAGGCCGACGCCGTCTACCGGGACTTCCTGCGCAAGCACCAGCTACGGATGCGCTCGCCGGAGGACTGGCAACGGTTCATCCTGGTCGCTTCGACCAGCCACTCCGGGGGGAGAGAGGCACTGCTCGCGGCGAGGCGGCGGCGTGAGATCCAGAACTTAGCCATGCGCAAGGGCGTAACGCTCGAAAACCTCTTGAAGAAGCACTGGGATGACCGCTGCATCGTCTTCACCAAGAGTGTCGAGGAGGTCTACGCGCTCAGCCAGAGGTTCCTGATCCCCGGCATCACCTACGAGACGCCCGCCCGCGAGCGGAAGGAGATCCTAGATCGCTTCCGCGAGGGTCGCTATCGCGCCATCATCGCCTCCGACGTGCTGAACGAGGGCGTGGATGTGCCGGACGCGGGCGTTGCCATCATCCTGGCCGGGAGCGCCTCCCACCGCGAGTACGTCCAGCGCCTCGGGCGCATCCTGCGCCCCCGCGACGGCAAACGAGCCGTTCTCTACGAGCTGGTAACGACTGCAACCGGCGAGGAGTTCACCTCCCGCCGCAGGAGAGAGGTATTCGCCTGATGCTCCGCAGTGAGCATGTCATGGCACGCATCTTCCGGGGGAACCTCATCCCCCACCGGCTTCCGCCAGAAGATGGGCGTGCAGTAGAAGTCGCCGAAACGCTGTGCGAACTGTACGCCGTCCACGTGGGTAGAGAGCGCTCTTCTCTCGAAGAGGAAATCGTTCGAGCGGAAGAGGAACTGGGGCCACGCCTGGATCCGCGCCGAGGATTCAGGATCGTGCGAGCGCTGGCGAAGCTCCTGGAAGAGCGGGCGGAGTGGGTCTCTCCCACGACCGCCGATCCCTACACGATCCGCACCCGCATCTTCGAGCTTGCCTCCTCCCTGCCTGAACTTCCGGCGGCGGAGCCGGGGCTGCTGGACACCGCGAGCCGCGACGATATTCTCTCGCAGGTAGCGCGCGAGACGGGGCTCGAAAACCCGGCCTCGCTCATGTACGCCGACCGACAGAGCGCGCAGCTCCTCGGAGAGTTCTACAAGCCGGCGCCGCAGGAGCTTATCGGGCGCTACAACGTCGCCCAGACGCAAGGGGTGCTCTACTCGGCTCGGGATCTCGTCGTGGACCTCGACGGTAGAGCTGACGCCAGGCTCGTCTTCCACTACGTCAAGCTTCTCGGTTTGATCTACCGCCTGCAGACCACCGAAACCGGCTACCGCCTCTACCTCGACGGCCCGCTCTCCATCTTCGGCGGAACCCGCAAGTACGGCCTCCGGCTCGCCAAATTTCTCCCCGGACTCCTGCTAACCGAAGGGTGGGAGCTTTCGGCGGACGTGATCTGGAAGGGCCGCGAAACCCGCCTGGAGATGGACTCCGAAACTTGCGGTCTCCTAAGCCACTACGCAGGCCCGAAAGAAGCTGGCGAGGAAGAAGAGGTACGTGAAGCTTTCCAGCGAGCCTGGGAGCGAGCGAAAGAGACCGGCGGCTGGCGCCTGGAAACCGGGTCTTACATCCTCCCTCTGCCAGAGTTGAAAACGGCACTGGTCCCGGATTTCATGCTGGAGCATACCGAGACCGGCGAGCGGGTCTACCTGGAGATCCTGGGTTTCTGGTCCGAGCGGCACCTGATCGAACGCGTCTCCCTGCTGCGAGAGGCCGCCAAACGCGGCTACCGCGTGCTCGTCGCCGCCTCCGAGAAGCTGGGAACCTCCCCAGACTCTCTCTCCGAAGCAGCACAAGGCCCGGCGGTCGTCTTCAAAGGACGTCTCAACCCGAACGCCGTGCTCGAAAAGCTCGACGCTGTGCAGGATTCGTCACGGGCTACCGCCCAATAATAATGACGAGGACGGTATCCACTCTGGTGAGTGGGCGAAGAACCTAGTTAGCCGCCACTCTCGCCAGATTCTTTTGGAACAGGAATATAATCGTGGCTGATGAAGCGAAGCATGAGATCCCTTGCAACCCTGGCTGTTGGATGCACGTTTGCGGCGGCGCTTTTCGGGTTCGGGAGCGAGGTTTTATCGTTCAAGAGCTCCTATCACGGCGAGGTGGGTCGGGAGACCCTGATCCAGACGAGCCGGATCGCGGTGTATCTGATTCTGTCTGTGCTGCTGGTCTTCCGGGGAGGCTGGCCAGGAGTATTGGCGGCGTTTCTGATGATGGTGGTAGCCACGGCCATCGAGTGGGAGCTGCTACCCGTGGCCCTCGGTTTCGCTGGTATCGGAGAGCCCGCAGGATACGCACACAGGTTCGCGGACTTTCATCAGCCCTCCTACTGGCAGTGGGCCGCCTATGACATCATCGGGGGAACGGGTGCGGCGATCCTAGCGCGCTGCCTGATAATGTTCGCCCACGTCAATCCCGCTGGTCCTCGGGACGAATGACCTCTATCTCCTCGTCTTCATCGAAGTCGAGCAGGAAGACCTCTCCCTGGGCATTGAAGTCGTAGCGCGAGCGCGGCAGAAGTCCCTCTACCGAGTCCTCGATCTCCACGTCCGTGACGAGCTTCCCGCGGCCTTTGCAACGCCTGCACTCCATCGGGCGCCAGGCCGCCCCGTCATCCCCTCTGCCCTCACAGTTCGGGCACTCCCTGAAACCGGTGTAGCGGATGGTTATGGTTCTCCTGGTCATAACGACGGCCCGAGCACAGAATCGCAGCATCGTCTGAGTTGTCTTTCGGCATCCTCGGCGAGCTTTTTGACCAACTCACCGGCAGGTGGCACCTCTTCCACCATCCCGGCCGCCTGACCGGCGTACACGTACATCTGTGAGTAGTCACCGCGTTCTCTGGCCTCATCCAGTTCGGCACGCGCGGCTGGCAGGTTTTCTTCGAGTTCCCGCTCTCTGCCGTGCCATTTCTCGGTGAAAGCGTTGCGGAGCGCCCGTCCCGGAAACTCTTCGGGCCACGGGATGCCCTGCGTGATGTCGAAGACGCGGGTGTGCACCGTAGACGTTTCGTCCGCTTCGAGGATGCGCCTCTTGGCCTCGTCGGAGCCCAGAGCCTCTTCCGTGGCGGCGAAGCGGGTCCCGATCCAGGCTCCCGCAGCACCCATTGCCAGCACGCCCGCGATCCCAACTCCGGTAGCTATGCCGCCCGCAGCGAGGACCGGTAGGTTCGAAGCCTCTCCGATCCGAAGCACCTTCTGCATGAGGGGCAGCGTGCCGACTTCTCCCGTATGTCCGCCCGCGTCCGTGCCCTGGGCCACGAGCACCTGAACACCGCCCTCGATCGCTCGTCTGGCTCCGGCAGCGTCCTGTACCTGGCAGAACACTGTAGCTCCGGCATCGCGGACCCGTTCCACGTACGGCGCGGGATCCCCGAAGGAGAGCGAGACTGCGGAAGGCTGCGCCGCGAGCACCGCATCCAGTAGGTCGGGTCGACGCTCCAGCGCCCAGCACATAAGCCCGAATCCGAAAGCCCCTTTGGGAGAAGCCAGCTCAGCCTGCTCGGAGATCCACCCGGTCGGGGTGTTGCTGCCCACGCCGATCATACCCAACCCGCCGGCTTCGGAGACGGCGCCGGCGAGCCACCCTCCGCTCACGCTCGCCATAGGAGCCGAAACTATCGGATACCGCAGACCCAGCATGCGGGTAAGCTCGGTGGAAATCAAGATCTACCTCTCCCAATCTCGCTATTCTGGTCCGGCAATTTTACCGCTCGTATCCGCAGCCTAGAGGAAAGGTCCGCTGGGCAGGTAGGGAGCAAGAGGTCCAAGCTTGCCCTTTACGCAGATAGGACCCGCTACCTCCAGGGATAATCCGGCCTCCAGCGCCACCCTGACGGCCCATCCCTGATCCCCGGTCAGCCAGTTAACCTCGGATCGCGCCTCAAGCCCGGGAGCACTGGCGAGGCAGGCCCACAGAAGGTCTGCGGCAACCTCCTCTGCAGTAGCCGCGACCACCCACGGCGAACCTTCCCAGGCGACCGCATACCCTCTGCCGGACGGACGCTCGGAGATGAGCAGGCGAGCGCCGGAACTCAAGATGAAGCTGAGATCCGGACCGTGGGCGGCACCGCGCAACCGGCGATCCACGTCGGCGGCAAACTCCAGATCCGACTCCTCTCCCTCGCGTACCGCCAACCTCTCTGGCAGAGATCTGCGGTCTACGACGCCTTTCGCGGTAAGCGTGGGAAGCAGGGTGAAACCCGCGAGGGCGTAGCTCCGCATGGCCGCCGGATGGGTAGAGGACGCGATAATCCCGCCTTTGCACCCCTCCCCGTAATCAAGGGCGTGCCGGAGCAGATCCCCGCCGATGCCCCGACCCCGATAAGCAGCATCCAGCGCGAACAGGGAGAGAATCCAGACTTCTTCGCGCCGGAGAGCTATCGCGACGCCGACCACATTCTCTCCGTCCGCTGCAATCCAGGCTCCACCGGGATCGGTGCGTAAGAAGTGCCGGTAACGCTCCTGGCGGTGTGCGACCTCCTCTGGGCTCCGGCGGCGCACCTCTTCCCTATCCTCCGCGAAGGCATCTGAAGCGATGCTGTAGGCCGCCCCCACATCTCCCTCGGTCATAGGACGGATGAGCATGCGATCTTTCACACGAGGCTCAGAGGGCCGGTGTCTGGTTTCGGAGATCGTTCATCTCCAGCTTTTCTGGTAGGAGATCTGCTCCTCGGTGAGATGTTCGGGCTCGACGCCGAGAGCGGCGAGCTTGGCGCGGGCGACGAGCTCGTCTATCTCGTCGGGGATTGGCTGCAGGCCGCCGGGCATCGAGGCGGCATTTTTCGCCAAGTAGTGGGCGGCGAGCGCCTGTACGGAGAAGGTGAGGTCCATGATCTCGACCGGGTGTCCATCACCGGCGGCGATATTGACGAGCCTCCCGCGTGCGAGCACATGCAGCCTCCTGCCATCGGGAAGCTCGTACTCGGTCACGTTTCTGCGGACCTCACGCTCGGCTGCAGCCATCTCTTTGAGGCCGGCCAGGTCGAATTCGTGGTCGTAGTGGCCGGCGTTCGCGAGCAGGGCTCCGTCCTTCATCCGCTCGAAGTGCTCCGTCCTGAGAACCTTCAGGTTGCCGGTCCCGGTGAGGAAGACGTCGCCGACCTCCGCCGCCTGCATCGAGTTCATTACCTCGTAACCCTCGGAGTAGGCTTCGAGGAGCTTGACCGGGTCTGGCTCGCAGACGATCACGCGCGCCCCCATCCCGTCGGCGTACCTGGCGAGCCCGCGACCCACCCACCCGAAGCCCATCACCACGACCGCTTTGCCGGAGAGAAAGAGGTTGGTGTTGGCGAGCAGGCTGACTATCGCCGAGTGGCCGGTTCCGTAGCGGTTGTCGAAGAGATGCTTCATCTTCGCGTCGTTGGCCGCGAGCACGGGAAACGGCAGAGCGCCCTCGGCGGTCATCGCCTTGAGCTTCAGTATGCCGGTTGTGGTCTCCTCGGATGCCCCGAGCACGTTATCAAGGAGGTCCGGGCGGTGGATGAGTAAGCGGCTCACCAGTTCGGCTCCGTCGTCTATTACGATCTCCGGCGCGGTCTCGATGGTCCGGATCAGGTACCCTTCAAAGTCCTCATCGGATGGGTCGTGGCTCGCGAAGACCCGCACTCCCCGCTCGGCCAGGGCCGCGCACACGTCGTCCTGGGTCGAGAGCGGGTTGCTCCCCGAGACGGTCACCTCTGCCCCGGCCTCAGAGAGCAGGACCGCCAGATACGCGGTTTTCGCCTCCAGGTGTATCGTCATAGCCACCCGGCGTCCTCGTAGAGCGCCGTCGGAAAGGTGTTTCTCGAAAATATTATTCATCACCGGTGCGTGCTGGGCGACCCAGTCTATCTTGCGGTTCCCTTCCGGGGCGAGCTTCGGGTCGGCTATGATTGAATCTCCGATCATTTTTCTCCCATCCTGATAATTTCCCTGCGTACTGGCAGTTTACAGGTTTTCGGATGACCTGATAGAATCCTCACCCGTTGTGGAACGGGGGATTCGCACGAGAACGGCCTGGTTGAGCTATCTGGCGATTCAGGCAGCCTGGCTGCTTCTGATATTCCTGATGCCACTGGCCTTCGACGCCCACCCTTCTAGATACTGGAGCATCCCCTTCTGCTGCATCACGGTGGCTGGCGGGTTGCACCTGACCTACTTCCGCCACGAGTACGCTGCGCTCCTCCGCAAGATACTCGGGCTCTTCCCTCCTGCCAGATACGTCATGCCCTCCCTGAAGAACCCGCGCTACCTCTTGCCGCTCGGCGTCGCTTACATGCTCTTTGGCGTAACCTCCGCGCTCACGGTAATCCTCGCCTGAAGAACCCCTAGCCTCCGCCGAGCACCTGCGCCAGCAACTTCGGACGGTCGGTTATGATGACATCGGCCCCGATTTCGAACAGACGGCGCATCCTGGCGGGATCGTTTACCGTCCAGACATCCACCCTGAGATCCCTGCGATGGGCGGCGCGTATCAGACGCGGCGTCGCCACCCTCAAGCCCCGGTAGCTGTCCGGGATCTGGAGTGCATCGTAGGGCGTATCCAGCAGGAACTCCAGTCCGATCCTGTTCAAGGCGAAGAAGGCCCGGATCTCCATCCCCGAAGCACTTGTCGGTATGCGGCCTTCCGAAATCCCGCGAAAATGCCTGATTACCCGGTGGATTTGCGAAGCAACGAATACCCTGTTCTCCGCGCGGGCCTCTTTGATGATTCGTAGAACGGCCTCCTCCACGCCGGGCTGGTCCTCCTTGATCTCGACGTTCACCGGAGTATCCGGGAAAAGTTGGAACACCTCTTCGAGCAACGGCACCCGGACGCCCCGGTTACGGTACGGAAAGCTGCGGCCACCATCCGGACTGAAGCGGTATCCGGCGTCGAGTTTCAGTATCTCGTCGAGCGTCATGTCCCCCACCGCGCCGGAGCCGTCGGTGGTCCGGTCCACCGTGTTGTCGTGGATGACGACCACGCGCCCGTCACGGGTCATGTGAACGTCGAGTTCCAGCCCCCCGGCCCCGCTTTCGAGCGCCAGCCTGAAGGCTTCCAGGGTGTTCTCCGGGGCTTCCGCCGAGGCTCCGCGATGGGCAAGGTTTACCGGCCAGCTTTCGTCAATGGTTCGTATCGTCTCTTTGCGACGCGCGAGGACAGCTGCAAAAACCGCGACAACCGGAACCAGAATCCATTTGCGCTTCATCCACCGAACACTAGCACAGCGGGTCGCCGATCTCTGCAGGCACCGTTGAACAGTGCGGGTATGTCTCGTATACTTTCCGGGCTACCATGTCGGAGTGGCGGAATAGGTAGACGCGCTAGCTTGAGGGGCTAGTGTCCGATAAAAGGACGTGGGGGTTCGAGTCCCCCCTCCGACACTACAGAGCAATCGCCCCAACACCCTCCGCAAAGAGTAGAATCCCGAGCGCCAGCAGCATCAACCCGCTTCCAGCGAGAACCGTCTGGTAAGGTCGGTTGCCTATCTTGCGCCGTCCCCGGTCCACCACCAGAGCTACGGCCAGCTTGGAGACGACTAGCAGAACGTAGAAGCCCCCGATAAAAGCTGCAACTCCGCCGATTCCGTTACCCTCATACCCGCTTACGAGCAATGGCGCGCCGACGATCGCCCAGAACAGATAAGGGTGCGGGTTGAGGGCGTTCGTCAATACGCCGCGCCACAGGGAGGCGAGAGAACTTTCACCGCTTCCCGCAGCCCCACTCCCGATTATCCGTCCCGCGCTTTGCAGCTTGCGAGCATCCTGCAAAGTCTCTGCGCCCAGGTAGATCACGAACAGCCCGCCGGCGAGCCCGATCCAGCCCAGATCCGCGTGAGGTAGCTGCCGGATCACGAAGAACGCCGCAAGAATTATCGGGGCGTCCGTAATAAGCGGTGTGAGGGCGGCGAGGTTACCGGCCCGCCAGCCGCGTCTCATCGTTTGCGACACAACCAATCCGAGCATGGGACCAGGGCTGATCCCGCTCGCAAAGCCGTATGAGGCCCCGAGGAACAGCTCTGTAACTACACCCACGCTAGATCTGCGCCCTCGTTGTATAATTAGTGTCAGGAGTCGCCTGTTCTCCCCATCCTCCCCGGGCGGCTCCTTTTCTCTGCCTTAACCCAGGAAGAGGAGAAGGAACGTGGTAATCAGGAAGAGCCCGATCACGATCAGGGTGAGCTTGTTGAGGTTCTTCTCCATTATCGTGGTACCGGAGAAGGTGCTCCCCATTCCACCGCCGAAGGTGGTTGAGAGCCCACCACCCTTCCCGGAGTGGAGGAGTATGAGCGCGATCAGGGTTATGGAAAATATCGTATGGAAGAACGCCACTACGTAGAACATGCGCCTTAATTTACCATATTATTCCCGGCCGGTTATGGTGGATTCGGGACTTTGCAGTGCCAGCTTAGAAAACCAGGTCCTGGACGTAGGCGATCGCCAGGACCAGGACGCTGCACGCCATCCCCAGAAACGCGAACATTCTCTTGCGCCACCTCTGGAGAGCACCAGCCACCCCGAGCACCAGCGCCACCACCTCCGAGAGTAAACTCAGCACCGTAATACCCGCGACGCCCATGCCGACCCCCGCGTCGTAGTCAGGCGGTCCCGGAGTAGTTTCCACCCGGTGAGTAAGATAGGCGGCGAACGCAAGGAGAACCAGAAAGAGCGTCCCCGAAGCGAGGGCCAGGATGAAGGAAGCCACTCCCATCGCCGATTGTCCTGTTCTGGTGCCGGTCAAATCTTCCATCTCACGGGAGCGGTTTCAACTAGCGGCTTTGATCAGCTCTGCAAAAGACCCGACATCGAGGCTCGCGCCACCCACCAGGCCGCCGTCTATATCCTCTTGAGCCATGATTTCCGCCGCGTTCTCGGGCTTGATCGAACCTCCATACAGGATGCGCACGCTCTCGGCGAACTCCTCGCCCCTCAACTCACGCAGAAGACCGCGTATCTTGCCGATCGCATCCTGCGCATCCTCCGGCGTGGCCGTATCCCCGGTCCCGATGGCCCAGATGGGCTCGTAGGCGAAGACTATATCCTCGCCGCCAACGCTATCGTCTAACTCCTCGACGACCCGGCACACCTGCCCGGAGACCTTCTCCCACATGTTGCCCGCGTCGCGCTCCTCCTTCGTCTCCCCGACACAGACGACCGGAAGCAGACCGGAAGAGACGGCCTTCGCCGCTTTGCGGGCCACCATCTCATCGCTCTCGCCGAAGATCTCGCGCCGCTCGGAGTGCCCGACGATGACGGCTTGGATCCCGAGGTCCAGCAGCATCGGGGCGGATACCTCGCCGGTAAACGCGCCGGAGTCTTCGTAGAAGAAGTTCTGCACGCCGGGGATCACCGCGCTGTCTTCCGCCATCCGGGCAACCTCCCCGGCGCAGGTGAAAGGCGCGAACACGGCCACGTCAACTCCTTCCGCATCCGCGGCGCGCGGGATGAGCGCGGCGGTGTAGTCCTGCGCCTCCCGGACGGTCTTGTTCATCTTCCAGTTCGCCGCCATCATCGGCCTGCGTGCCATCCTACGCCCCCTCCCTGTTCGGCAGCACCGCTATTCCAGGCAATTCCTTGCCCTCGACGTACTCCAACGAAGCCCCGCCGCCGGTCGAGATGTGGCTCATCCTATCTTCGAGCCCGAGCTTCCTCACGGCGGCCACGGAATCCCCGCCGCCGATGACGCTCGTGGCCCCGCTCTCCGCAACGGCTTTCGCCACACCCTCGGTTCCTTTCGCGAAAGCATCTATCTCGAAGACGCCCATCGGTCCGTTCCAGAAGATGGTCCTGGCGTCCGTGATGTGTCCCCGGAAAAGCTCGACCGTCTCCGGCCCGATGTCGAGGCCCATCTGGTTCGCGGGGATGCTATCTACCGGCACCGTCCGGCTCTCGGCATCCTCCTCCATCTTCTCCGCCACGACGACGTCAACGGGCAGAACCAGCTTGTCGCCGGCTTCCTGCATGAGTTGCTTCGCCTCGTCGAGGTAGTCCTCTTCGACGAGGGAGTTCCCGATCTCGTACCCCTGGGCTTTGAAGAAGGTGAAGCACATCGCGCCGCCGATGAGCAGGATGTCGGCCTTGTCGAGGAGGCTCTTTATGACCCCGAGCTTGTCCGAAACTTTGGCCCCGCCGAGGATGGCGACGAAAGGCCGCTCGGGGTTCTTGAGCACGCCGTCGAGGTAGTCTATCTCCTCCTCCATCAGCAACCCCGCAGCGGACGGCAGAAGCTCCGCGACTCCGACGGTGGTGGCATGCGCCCGGTGCGCCGCCCCGAAAGCGTCGTCCACGTAGAGGTCCGCCAGGGAGGCCAGTTGTTTGGAGAACTCGGTGTCGTTCTTGGTCTCGCCGGGATAGAAGCGCGAGTTCTCCAGCAGCACGACTCCCTGGCCATCCCAGCTATTTAGTTTTTCTTCGGCTTCCGGTCCGACGGCGTCATCGAGCTTCAGAACCGGAACATCCAGAAGCTCTCCGAGGCGGCGAGCCACCGGATCCATCGCATATTTGGGATCGCGCTCTCCTTTAGGGCGGCCGAGGTGTGAGATCAGGATGGGCCGCGCTCCCTCGGAGAGCAGGTAGCGGATGGTCGGGAGCGCCCGCTGTATCCTGGTGTCGTCGGTTACCTGTCCGTCTTTGACCGGCACGTTGAAGTCCACCCGCACCAGCACCCGCTTGCCCCGGACGTCGAGATCCCTGACGCTCTTCTTGTCCATCTCACCTCCCTGAGAATCCGGCCCGGAGACGCCAGAGAGCATCCCCGGGCCAGTAAAATTTGCTTGCGAACTGTGGGGCTTAGAGCCGCTCGCCGATGTAGGCGACGACGTCGCAGGTGCGGTTGGAGTAGCCCCACTCGTTGTCGTACCAGCCCAGGACCTTGACCGTCGAGCCGGTGGACATGGTTAGCTTGGAGTCGAAGACGCAGGAAGCGGGGTTGCCCACGATGTCGCTGGAAACGATCGGAGCGTCGGAATACTCCAGGATGTCGGCGAGCTCGCCCTCGGCGACTTTCTTGAAGGCCGCGTTCACCTCATCGGCGGAAGCTTCGCGGCTGACCTGGGCGACGAAGTCGGTGATGGAGCCGTCTTTGACGGGGACGCGCATCGCCATACCGTCTATCTTGCCCTGCAGTTCGGGGTAGATCACACCCGCCGTACGCGCCGCACCCGTGGAGGTGGGGACGATGTTGTTGGGAGCCGAGCGGGCGCGCCTCGGGTCCTTGTGCGCCGCATCCACCAGACTCTGGTCGTTGGTGTAGGCGTGGACGGTGGTCATGTAGCCCGATTCGATCCCGAAGTTGTCCTGCAGAACCTTGACCATTGGGATGATGCAGTTGGTGGTGCAGCTCGCGTTGGAGACGACGTGGTGCTGGTCCGGGTCATAGGTCTCGTGATTGACCTTGTAGACGAACGTTGCGTCCGCGCCCTTGGCCGGGGCGGAGATCACGACCTTCTTCGCGCCGCCTTCGAGGTGGGCGGCTGCCGCGTCGCGGTTGGTGAAGACGCCGCTCGACTCGACGACCACGTCCACACCGAGGTCTCCCCACGGTATATCTGCGGGATTGCGCTCGGAGAAGGTCTTTATCTCCCGGTTTCCGACGCGGAGGATGTTGCCGTCGAGCTCCACATCCTCGTCCCATATGCCGTGGGTGGAGTCGCGCTTGAACAGTAGCGCGAGGCTCTCGAAGGGCATCAGGTCGTTGGCCGCCACCACTTCGATGTCGCCGCGCTTCATCGCGGCCTTGGCGACCATCATCCCGATCCTTCCGAAACCGTTGATCCCTACTCGTACAGCCACTTTCTCTCCTTCCTTTATTCTGTCAGCACTTGTTCAATATTGTGCCCAAAATCTCCGGCATTTAACAGCCTTCGGGACATCCAACGACGTTTCAGCCGCTGAGAGCTAGCAGTCTCCTCAGCCGGTGATTGGCGGCGCTCTTGGAGATTCCGCCCAGGCGCGCAAGCTCCGAGAGCGAGGCGTCCGGGTGCTCCAGACGGAGATCCAGCATCTCCCGCAAGGCCGGCGGCAGGTCTTCCGGGTCGAGACCTGCCAGGGCTTTCTGCTGGCGGGCGGCGGCGCGGGCCACCCTCTGGGCGTTGGCCGAGTCAAAGTTCGTGACGCGGTTGGCGTTGGCTTTTGCCTCTCCGAGAATGGCCCGCGCCTCGTATTCGAGCACGGCTTCGTGCAGCCCCATCTGGGCGAGCAGGGTCGTCACCCCGTCGGCGCTCTTGGTGTAGGCGACCCACCGTCCACGGCGGCGAATGACCCTGAGCGGCGTCCTGGAACACGCCGCCACGCGCCTGATGAATGGTTCGTCCCGGTGGGCGAACTCCAGGTGGTGTCCCTTGCGGTAGCCCGGTCTCACCACGGAGCCCGCGCCCTGAAAAGCGCCCCGCAGGTAGGCGTTTCTCTCGTCGGCGCTGCGCGATGTCCGCGCGAACCTCAGCTCCTCCCCGGCCTGTAGCGCCCGGTTGCCCGCAGCGCGCACCGAGTAGCGCGCCTGGCCGAAGCGGTCAGGCGATGGTTCTTCCGGCGAGAGCCTCGCGTTGAGCCCGAACTCTGAGTTCCAGAGCCGCACTACGGAGCGGGCCACGGCGGCACTTGAGGTGCGAAAAGTAACTCCATCTTCATCCCAGGTTCCGGCAGCATCTATCAGGCCAGCCAGCTCCGAACGCCGGTTGTTGTGTGATTCTGGAACCCGCTCGGCGGTACGCGCGGCCAGCTGGCGCTTGACCTCAGAGGTAAACGAGGGCAGAAGCGCACACCTCCCTTGCCAGCTTGTCGGGGTCGTGGCGTACGCCCGCGCTGTAATCCGCGGCCAGGAGATCCGCACCGCGCATCCGGACGCCCATAGCCTCTATCGCCTCCCGGTCAACTCTCGTCGGAGTCGCCCCCTCGGCCTCGTAGCGCGCCAGAAGCTCTTGCGGCAGATCCCCCGTGTGGACGAGTACCTCGGTTACTATGGGGCCTGCATGATCCACTATTGCCCGGAGATGGTCCGAGACGGTAAACCCCGCGGTCTCGCCAGGCTGGGTCATGACGTTCGCCACGTAGAGCACGGGACCGGAGAACTCCGCGAGCGCCTCCCGGACCCCGCCTCCGAGCATGGCCGGGATCGTGCTCGTGAACAGGCTGCCCGCGCTCAGGACTACCACGTCGGCGCGTCTTACGGCCTCGATAATGCCCGGCGGAGCTTCTGCCTGCTCCGGCTCGACCATTACCTCGGAGACCCGCTTGTCTACTTTTCGCACTACCGACTCCCCACGGGTGATCGTACCGTCCTCGTGGCGTACAACCAGCGTCAGGCTCTCTCTGGCCGCCGGGTATACCCGCCCCTTCGTCCGCAGGAATCGGGCCGCCTGCTCCACGCCCTCGCAAAATCCTCCGGCCATATCCGCAAGCGCCGCGATGATGATATTGCCCACGCTGTGGTCTCTGAGATCCCGCCCTCCCTCGAAGCGATAGTTGAAGACCTCCGCCAGCCTCTGCCTCTCGGCGAGAGCGACCAGACAGTTGCGTACGTCCCCCGGCGGTGCAACACCCAGCTCCTGGCGCAATCTTCCGCTGGAGCCGCCGTCGTCCGCGACGGTTACGACCGCCGTGAGGTCCCCAACCCTATCCTTCAGACCGCGGAGCAGTACGGGGAGTCCCGTCCCACCGCCGAAGGCGACCACGCGCAAGCTCTGAGTTCCGCTCATAACGCGCTCAAGTATAATATTCGATCACTACTGCATCGTAGACGCGCATTAAAGCCTCCCTTTCTGCTCCCACCAGAACTCTTCAACAAACTATGGTGCTAGTACCTATGAATAAATTATGACAAAAATCCGTATCCGACCGAAAAATTTGCCCCGATCACTCTTGATTTTGACTGTTCAAGCACATTAAAGTTCAGAAGTTCTCTCTACAAAAAGAGTAGACAAAATAAACATAATAGGAGAAAGTTGGCGGTGTGACGAGTAGCCATAAAAGTTTTGTCATAGACACACATAAACAGAAAGCGTGGAAGTTATGTTAGATTGGGGTCCGATTCTCTTTGCTCTTCTGGTGGGATTTCTGGTAGGGCTCACCGGGGTGGGTGGCGGCTCTTTGATGAGCCCGTTTCTGGTATCCCTCGGGCTGCCGGCTCCTATGGCCGTGGGGACGGACCTGGTTTATGCAACGATCACCAAGCTGACGGGTTCCGTTCAGCACTACCGGATGCGCCAGATCAACTTTCGGGTGGTAGGGTTCATGGCTCTGGGGAGCGTGCCCGCCGGTCTTCTGGGCGTGGCTACGGTGGACTGGCTGGAGCACACCTTCAACCCCGACAGGGTAGATGCGATCCTGGTTACCGCGATAGCGCTCGTGGTCATCCTGGCCGGTGTCTCGCTGTTTATCCGCAACCTCATGTCCGACAATCCTGGCAAGCAGGGCTTCATAAAGTGGGACGGCAAGTCCCCCATGAGCATCAGACGGAAGGCGATGACCGTCTCTTTAGGAGCCTTTGGCGGGTACCTCGTAGGGCTCACGTCCATCGGGTCGGGGACCATGATCGCCATCGTGCTCCTCCTGCTCTACCCGATGAGCCCGGCCACGATCGTCGGCACCGACGTGGCGCACGCCATGATCCTCTCCTTCGTCGTCGGCCTCGCCCACGCGGCCTCCGGCAACGTCAACTTCGGCATGGTCGGACAACTCCTCATTGGGGGCATCCCCGGCGTGCTCATAGGCAGCCGCCTGACGAAAGTCGTCCCAGCCAAACCGCTGAGGCTGATCCTCGCCATCATGCTTATCTTCGTCGGCGTCAGAACACTCTTGAACGCCTGAGCAAATTTACTTAAATCCTGAAAGCGGAGGGTTGGTGATGCAACCCTCCGCTTTCAGATTCTCTAG
>CADDYV010000013.1 GCA_902810695.1 Actinomycetota bacterium
GCACACCGGCCCCAACTTTCCACACCGCAAACAGTGGGCGCGGTATCCGCCCTCTACAGGGTGCACCATCACACGGGAGCCTTCGTGCCGGCACACCAATTTGCCCAGCATCACCCCGTTCATCTCCCCCGAGCAGGCCCTCAGACCAGGGAACGGTCCAGGCGCTCCAGCACGGAGCGGCGGTTCTTGTGCCGTCTCTCGTAGGTCTTGAGACGCTCGATCTGGTGGGCCTCCAGGTTTTTCAGCCTGCGGCTTATCTCCTCGGCGCTCAGCCGGTCGTAGTCTTTTACCGGCAGCTCCTGGCTCTCAGGGGCGCCCCCGGAGGCGTCTTTGAAGGGGAAGGCGAGAAAGCCTGCGCCCACCGACCCGCGCACCAGCGTCCGGAGAATCTGCTGCTGCTTCTCGGAGTACTCCGCCAGAGCCTGCATAACGCCGCGGTTGATCTCCGCCTGCCGTTCGAACATTCTCACAGAGTCCCCGAAGAAGTCGCCCAAGAGCCTTATATTCCCCTCCGTGAGGCGGGCGGTATCCTCCGTCAGCCTCTCAAGCTCTTTGAACCCGCCGTCGAGGATGCCGAAGACGAGCCTGGCGTTGTGCTCCTGGACAGACGCGACACCCTCCAAGAGAGCCCGGTATGATTCTCCGACCAGGCTGCCCGTCGCCCCGCTCTCACCGCCGTTTGTATGGACCATCGCGTACCCTCCTCCTTCTTTCGAATACGCTTTTCTACGAGAGAACCCTCCCTGCCGCTCCAGGAATCTCCTCTACGTGCCGGATACTCGGCTCTGTGGGAATCACAACCGGCGCACCCTCTGCCGAAGGTTCCAGTCTCCCACCCACACCTCCGAGACGTAAAAGCTCCTGCCTGGTGGCTTCCAGGATGCCGCCAACCAGGGTTTTCAGCCCCGGATCGGAGAACTTGCCGGCCCGGGTACGGGAAATCCCGAGATCTATCAGCCCGATGACGTCTCGCAGTGCATCCTCCTGTATCTCCCACACCAGCCTGATCTCCTCGGTCAACAAATCCTCCTTCCCAACTCCCCCCTTCCTATGCTTGTCCTCACAGATAAGGGGCCGGTATCGTTTGGGAGGGGGGTAATTGATACGATACCGGCCCGGTTTCCTCCAACCTTTCCCCGAACCCCTTTATATCGGGTTCACCTGGTTTTGAGGAACCTGCCTGGACAGTCTCAGGCAAGCGCAGCAGAATTTCGGTATCCTGTAATACAAAATACGCTTCTGATACCCAAAATGTTGTGCGCTAGGAGCTTTTGGCTCCGACATATTGGCGACAACCCGGATCCAACACTGCTTGTAGATTGTGTTATCAGGGATAGAATCTGGTCAGGGCGAGACGAAGGAAGTCTCAGAGAGAAGTAGGGTTTTATGGCTGATCCACAGGAGGAAGGCGACCTAGAGGAGAAGGTACGTCTTTTCTCTCTGGTAGACATCCTTCAGCCGCTCTCGCAGGATGAGATAACGGATATCGCGCGCAGAGTCCCGGATGTTCGTCTTCAAAGGGACCAGACCTATTACACCCCGGAGTTTCACAGCAAGCTACTCTTTCTGGTCCTCAGGGGACGTGTAAGGCTCTACGACGTGGTAAACGGGAGCGAGTTCACCTTTCTGGTAGTATCGGCCGGGAATTTTTTTGGGGAGACGGCGTTCACGGAGGACGAGGTTCGGGGCACCTACGCCCAGGCTCTCGTGCCTTCGAGGATCGCCATCATGCACCGGAACGTCTTCGAAAGCGTCGTGATGCGCAACCCCAGGGTCGGCTTGAAGATGGTGGAGCAGTTGAGCGAACGTCTCGCCATCTACAGCAGCCGGCTGATGGACGTTGGCTTCAAAGAGGTTCAATCCCGACTGGCAGCCTTGATCCTCCAGCTCGTCAACAGCGAGGGGGTTGTAACCCCCGACGGTATAATGATCCCAACCCACTACACCCACCGCCAGCTAGGGAGCATGATCGGCGCCAACCGCGAGGCCGTGACCAACGCCTTCACCCGCCTCCGGGGAGCCGGCGCGGTGAAGCTGGTACACCGGCACATATATATCCAGGACGCCGAGACCCTCAAGCACATCGCGAGGGGAGAGCCGCCATGAAACGCAAGGAACCACCGGCGGTGAGAGCCAGAGGGGGAACACTCCTCGCGGATAGACCTTCGGCTACGCCACCCAGCGCCAGGTAACGAACAGAGTAGTCAAAGCCACACCCAGAGCACCGCTCAGGATGAGCCAGAGCGCAAGCCCTCTGCCGCTGCGAGCCAGCGGGTAGCCGAGCGCGAGGAAGAACGGGAACGCCCCCAGCACGAAGCGCGGCAGGCTCATCAGCGGAAACTCGGGGCTCGGCGTCAGGACCGGGAGCAGCACGATGACGAGCGCGTAGAGCGTAAATCCGGGCGGCAGCACGACGAGTCCCACGCCCATAACCAAAAGGAAAACCACCAGGAAAGCCAGGTTCAGCGTGTTCGAGGCGCTCAGGGCTGGCTGCGCCGAAGGATTCAGAAATAACGTCGCGGGGTGCAGGATGTAGCTCATCCCGGCTCTGGCAGTCCTCCAGGCCATATCCGCGGTCGTGAACGGGTTGGTCAGTCTGCGTCCCCAGTAGGCGCTCTGCTGGTGGGCGAAGATCAGGGGGCTGCCGAACCTGCCGCCGAGGAAGATCGCATACGCCGCGAGCCCCGCGAAAACCAGCCCGATCTCCGCCAGCCCGCGCCGCCCGAACTCCCTGCGGTTACGAACCCACTCGAAAAACAGCGGCACCACCAGCAGAATCCCCAGGTTTCTCGTTGCCGCCGCGAACGCCCCCAGAACCCCGGCCAGGAGAAGATCCCGCCTCACATACGCCGCCCAGACAGAACCCGTAGTGAGCGCCAGAAAGAGCGCCTCGGTATAGACGGCGTTGAGGAAAAAGGCTGTCGGGAAGAAGGCGAGAGTCAGGGTGGAGGCCCTTGCCACCCGCGCGTCGTAGAGCTTCTGCGCTATCCCGTAGAGGAAGTAGAGCGCGAAGAAGGTGGAGAGAAGCGATATCAAAACTCCCCACAGCGCAGGCCCCTCGCCGAGATAGCTTCCGAGCCTCACGAGCATCGGGTAGAGCGGGAAGAAGGCGGTCGAGGCCGGCGCGTGGGCCCCGTATCCTCTGGTGGCGATCTCCGAGTACCACGCGCCGTCCCAGTGCGCCCAGTAGTTCAGAAAGCCGGGCGGCTGTAACGGCGAGCCGCCGGGACGCGCCTGCGGCAGCATCGAGTGGGCCAGAGCGCCCACCCCGAGGAAGAATACTCTGGAGAGGAGAAAGACCCACAGGACGAACGAGAGATCGCCCGGTGAGGCTTTTGCTCTCTTTCTAGTAGCGGAGGTTCGGGCCACGGTTGATCGCCCAGCAGGCTCCGGAGAACGCGAGGACGGCGAACAGGACGATTATTCCCAGCGTCGGGTAGGGGTTTATGTCGGATATCTCCAGCGTCGCGTAGCGGGCGGCGTCCACGGTGTGGAAGATGGGGTCGAAGAGCGTCGCCACCCGGATCGCCGGGGGCAGCATATCCACCGAGTAGAACACCCCGCCGAGGAAGGCGAGAGGCTGGATCACCACATTCGTCATGAAGGTAACGTGATCTATCCGGGAAGCGACGACGCCCACGATCACCCCGAGGGCCGAGAAAGCGAACGCCACAACAGCCCAGATCAAAAGCAGCAACAGCGGATGCGCCACCCTCTCTCCGGCGAACGGCATCCCCAGGACGAAGATCCCCACCCCGACGATAACGCCCCGCAGCGCCCCGCCTAAAGTGTAGGCCAGGGCTATCTGGAGGTCGCTCATCGGGCTTATAAGCACCTCATCAATGTAACGCTCGCGTTTGGCGTCGAAGACCGAGCTGGAGGTGTTCATGTAGGAGCCGGTGATGAGGCTCATCGTCGCGATCCCCGGCAGTATGTACTGCAGATACGGGACGCCGTGTATCTCCTTCACGCGCCCGCCCAGAGCTATTCCGAAGACCACCACGTACAACAGCGAGGTCAGAAGCGGAGGGATTATGGTCTGCGTCCACACCCGCGTGAAGCGCAGGACTTCGCGTTTCAGGAGAGTCTGGAAGTGTCTATCCGTTATTATCATGGTGGATCACCTTCATATACACCTCCTCTAGGCTCGCAGCCCCGTGGCTCCGTTTCAAGCCCTCGATGGTATCCTGCGCCGCTATCCTGCCGCCGGAGATGAGCGCCACCTCCTCGCAAAGCTCCTCGGCTTCTTCCAGGTAGTGCGTGGTGAGCAGGATGGTGAGTCCCTCGCGGTTCAGCTTCCGGATGTACTCCCAGAGCGAGTAGCGCAGCTCCACGTCCACCCCGGCGGTAGGCTCGTCCAGAAACAGCAGCCTGGGATAGTGCATCAGGGCGCGGGCGAAGAGAACCCGCCGCTTCATCCCGCCGGAGAGGGTGTTGGTCCTGGCCTTGCGTTTGGCGGTGAGCCCGAACCGCTCCAGCAGCTCGTCGGCGCGCTCGCGGGCTTTCTTCCTGGGTACGCCGTAGTACCCGGCGTGGTAGAGCATGGTCTCCTCGACCGTGAGGAATTTGTCCAGGTTCACTTCCTGGGGGGAGACCCCGATCATACGCCGCGCCTCCCGGAACTCGGCGCGGGCGTCGCGACCGAAGACCTCTATCCTCCCCGAATCGGGCCGCGCCAGGCTCACGACGCTGTTTATGAGGGTGGTCTTACCCGCCCCGTTCGGCCCCAGAAGCCCGAAGAACTTACCGGCCTCTATCTCCAGCGAGATATCATCCAGGGCAACCAGGCCGCCGGGGTAGGTCTTCCTCAGATTCTCTATCTGGAGCGCCGGGACATTTTTCAATTCTTCTTCAGCACCTCTTCCAGTCCGATAATCTCGCAGCCCGGCAGAGTTTAACCGCAACGGTCGAGAGAGACTAGCGGCGATCGCTGTTCATGCTAAGCTGGCGGCGTTTTGAACCCGCAGCCCAAAGAAAATCGCCAGGAACTCGTCGAACTGGTACGGCTTTTCACGAAGCTGGGGTTTATAGCCTTCGGGGGGCCGGCGGCGCACATCGCGATGATGCGCGACGAGGTGGTATCGAGGCGGCGCTGGATGGGTGAGCAGGAGTTCCTGGATCTCGTCGGAGCGACGAACATCATCCCCGGCCCCAACTCGACGGAGCTTGCGATCCACATCGGAAGGCTGCGCGCCGGGTGGCGGGGGCTTCTGGTGGCCGGGGCGTGCTTCATCCTCCCGGCGGCCCTGATCGTGCTCTTCCTGGCAATGATCTACGTCCGCTACGGCAGCACCCCGGCGGCGGAGAAGATACTCTACGGCATCTTCCCGGTCATCATCGCCGTGGTCTTCCAGGCTCTCTACGGCCTGCTGAAGACAGCGATAAAAGGCCCTCTGACCGCCGCCGTCGGAGCGGCGGCGCTGGCTCTCTACTTCCTCGGGGTCGGGGAGATACCGCTGCTGTTTGCCGGGGCTCTCGCCGTGCTCGTCTTGCAGAGAGGCTGGCGTTTTTCGACACCGGATCGAACGTCGGCGCTCTTCCCTTTCGGCCCGGCGATGGGACTTCTCACGGCTCCCGCCGGCTCCATCGGCCTCGGCAAGCTGTTTTTGTCGTTCCTGAAGATCGGGGCCGTGCTCTTCGGCAGCGGGTACGTGCTCCTGGCCTTCCTGCGCTCGGAGTTTATCGGGCCGGGACTGCTCACCGAGAAGCAGCTCCTCGACGCCGTGGCCATCGGCCAGTTTACCCCCGGTCCCGTCTTCACCACGGCCACGTTTATCGGGTATCTGCTCGGCGGGGTGCCCGGAGCGGCGCTCGGCACGGTGGGCATATTCCTCCCGGCTTTCGTCTTCGTCGCCATCACCGGCCCCATCATCCCGCGTCTGAGAAACTCCCTGGTGACGGCCAGCCTGCTCGACGGACTGAACGTCGTCTCTTTAGCCCTGATGGGCGGCGTAACCTGGCAGCTTGGTCGGAGGGCCATAGTTGACCCGTTTACATTTTTGCTCGCGCTTGCTGCCTTTGTCCTGATCTTCAGATACAAAGTGAACGCCGCGTGGCTTGTGATCGGTGGCGCAATCCTGGGCCTTCTGTACCGGACGTTTCTCGGCTAGTCGAAATCCAGCCGTACCCGGTGCTCCTCATCCAGCTTGAGGGCGGCTGAGTAGGGTTTGCCGCTCTTGCTCTTGAAGCCCTTGAGTTTTCTGGTGCGTCCTTTCGCAAGTAACTGGCGGGCCTGGGCTTCGCTCAGGCGCTTGCCGGAGACGGTCTTCCAGATGACGAAGTCGCACCCGCTCTTTTTCCAGGCGGAGCACGAGTACGCCTTCATCGTCTCGACGACCGGCGCACCGCACTTGGGACACGAACCCAGCGGCCCGCCGTTTGAAGAGGCAGCGGGCGCGGAGATCTTTTGCGCCTCCATCCGCCGGACTTCTTCTACCAGCGCGGTCGTGAAATCCCCGATTTCGGCCATGAAATCGGGACGCCGCTCCGCACCGCGTTCCATGCGGGCCAGTCGCTCCTCCCACTGCGCGGTCATCTCCGGCGAGGTGAGCGGGCTCTCGCCGAGAAGGGAGACGAGCGCCCGTCCTTTCTGCGTCGGGACGAGCACTTTCTTCTGGCGCGCGAGGTAGCCGACCGTAAGCAGCCGCTCGATGATCGCAGCCCGCGTCGCCGGGGTTCCGAGCCCCGAGTCCTTCATGGCCTGGCGGAGCTCCTCGTCCTCGACGAATTTGCCCGCCGTCTCCATGGCCCCCAGAAGCGCTGACTCCGAGTACCTCGGCGGCGGCTTGGTCTCCCCCTCCTTCACGCCGACCTTCCTGACCGCCCATTCCTGCCCCTCCTCGACCGGCGGCAACACCGGGGGCTCTTTCTCTCTCTTGCCGCCGACTCCATCCGGGTAGAGCCTTCTCCACCCCGCCTCCAGCACGACCCGGCCTCTGGAGAGAAACGTCTCGCCTCTGACCTCTGTGATCACCGTCGTATTCTCGAAGCAGGCCGCCGGGAAGAAAACGGCTAGAAAGCGCCGGATCACAAGATCGTATATCCTCGCCTCATCCGGCGGCAGCTCCCCGGAGAGCTTTCTGCCGGTGGGGATGATGGCGTGGTGGTCCGTTACCTTCGAGTCGTCCACGATGCGCCTGTTTACCGGCAGCTTCGGAAGCGCGAGCAACTCTTTGGCGAACGGGGCGAGCGCGGGCAGAGTCTCCGCGGCTCCGACGCGCTTTTTCAACGTGGAGACGACGTCTTTCGAGAGGTAGCGGCTGGAGGTGCGGGGGTAGGTGATCAGCTTTCTCTGTTCGTAGAGCGCCTGGGCCGCTCGCAGCGTCCTCTCGGCGGTGAAGCCGAACTTCGCGTTGGCGTTGCGCTGCAACTCGGTGAGGTCGTATAGGAGCGGCGGTTTTTCGGTAGCGGTCTTTTTCTCGACCTTGCGTACTGCTCCGGTGCCGCCGCGCACCCTGTTCGCTATCTCCTCGGCGGCGGCTTTTTCTTTGAGCCGAGACTGCTTGCGTTTGAACCACACGCCGTCGTATGTGGCTTCATCGCGAGCGAAGCGGGCGTGGACGGTCCAGAACTTCTCGGGTTTGAAATTCTCTATCTCCTGCTCGCGCTCCACCAGGAGCTTGAGGGTCGGGGTCTGGACGCGGCCTATGGAGAGAACGTTTCCGGGTCTGCCGAAGCGGACCGAGTAGGCGCGCGTCGCGTTTATGCCCACGATCCAGTCCGCTTCGCTGCGGCTGCGCGCGGCGGCCTCAAGCGGCTTCATGCTCCGCCCGTCGCGCAAAGACGTGAAGCCCTCCCGGATCGCCTCGGGAGTGAGAGAGGATATCCAGAGCCGCAAAACCGGCTTTCTGCACCCGGATAACTGGTAGAGGTAGGCGAAGATGAGCTCTCCTTCCCGCCCCGCGTCGCAGGCGTTGACCACCTCCGTTACACCGGCGTCGCGCATGAGCCTCTTTACGGTCATAAACTGCTCGCGGGTTTTGGGTGTGATCCGCACCTTAAACCTGTCCGGAATGATGGGCAGGTCTTCGAGCCGCCACTTCTTGTACTCTTCGCGGTAGGCGTCGGGTGGCGCAAGCTCGGCCAGGTGCCCCAGTGCCCACGTTACGGTCCAGCCACTGCCCCCGAGGCAGCCCTGCTCGCGGCGATGTTTGCCTAAAGCGTTCGCAATATCCCGTCCAACCGACGGCTTTTCGGCGACGATGAGCCTCACAGAAAAAGTATACGGGATACCAGGCCCTCCGCCTTCGTTCAATTTTCTCCGTGCATAGCAGGTTCCACCCCCACGATGCAAACACCCAATATGTAGTTGTTCAAGCTACAAACCCTTCCCTCTTTAGTGTGAGTTGTGTTACTATTCAGGGGTTCTGAAGGAGTTGTTCACGAGGGCGATGCGGGTGCACGGGCGATGTTGCCATAAAAAGCGAAGCCGCAAGGCTGAGATACGCAGGTTTAGAACCTTCTTGCTGATCGCCGTGGCGCTCGTCACGCTCTCGGGTTTTCTCGATTGCGGGCAGGTTCTAGCACAAACCCTGGAAGACACCACCTCGGACTCGGGTCTCGCCACCACAGGCGATCCGAGCTCCACGACGACCACGGATGTCTCGGCTAGCGTGCAGGTCCCTTCCGACTCGACGAGCCAGACACCGGTAACAGATACTTCTGGAACGGAAGCCACTTCTACTCCGGCGTCCACCACCGATCCCGGCAGCACGGATCAGACAACAGAAACTACAGCTTCTTCCGCTCCCTCATCTACCAGTTCCGACGCTTCGGCCCCCGCGATCACCTCGGACCCCTCAACGGACAGCTCGGGGACTACTGTACAGTCATCCGAAGGTACTACCTCTGATGCTACTACCGCAGAGCCAACCGGAGCTACCACCAGCCCGGCAACAAATTCCGATTCCGCAACTGATAGCTCGCCAACCACACCCGTAGTCTCCGGCTCGTCAACGGACAGTTCGGCAAGCACTCCTGCGGTTTCGGACCCGACATCGGAAAGTTCGCCAACCGGGCAGACGACTACCGATCCGACAACCGCCCCGACGGCGAGCCAACCACCGGCAACCGATTCTTCGGGGTCGGGAACCACGACTTCTGACGCACCGCCGGCTACCAACTCCGGCTCCTCAGATCAGGCCAGCACCCCCGACCAGACAACAGACAACTCGGGTACTGCCGCGTCGTCCTCCGGGACTACTTCCTCTGGTTCCTCCACAGAGTCGGCAGGAACGGGACCCGGCATGGATACAAACAGTCCGCCAGCGGTTGGGCAATCCACTCCCCCGACAACAACGCAAGCACAGGCGGGATCCTCTTCCGCGAACTATCAATCGCCGAGCGGGAGCACTACAACATCCCAACCGGCAGCTAGCACGCCGCCAGATGCAACCGGCACGCAGACCACAGCCCCAGCACATTCTACCGGTACGGCTGCCTCGACGTCTCAGTCCGATTCGAATAGTTCGACGACCAGCAGTTCGACCACTTCCTCCTCACCCCCGGTTACCGGATCACAGACCGGCTCTGGAAATATCGCCCCATCGGGCACAGGAGCCACGAGTGATCCGGCAACCGCACCGCAAACTGGTTCGACCAGCACGCCAACTACCAGCCCGGCAACCGCTCCTCCCGCTACCCAGGGAACACCCCCACCGGTCTACGCACCAACGGTTCCCGGGCCGACCGAGTCCAGCCTGACATCACACACGCCAGGCGCACAATCCGTGAGCGAGCCGCCAGCCTCAAATCCCATAATAACCGGGCTTACCACCGTAATAGCTTACGATCTGGCATCGGTCCCCAAACCAGAGATCGCGATCAAAGAATCACCTACCGCAAAAGAGACACTTGAACTTTTCACGTCATTCTCCCTAAAGCATGTGTCTATCCCCTCGCTACCCATAAAACGTATATCGGTTGGGCTGCTGCACTCATCGGTCAAACTGGTGCATTCGACGACGCAAGTTCTGGCGTCCTACCTCCAGCACACCGCGAACCTGAGCAAGGGGATTGGCGACTCGGTTACCGACATGCTGCACCCTCTTCTCGGACAGGTTGGGCACCTCGCCGATCGAGCCCACGACCTGGCGAGCGGGGTTCTGCAGTTCGTGGGAGGGTTGTCAAGCGGGACCCCCGGCGGAAGTCACAATCCGGGCCTGACATACACACCTCAGGCTTCCGTTATTCCAAAAGCCTGGACGAGGCTGCCGCAACTGGCGAGAAGCTCGTCGCAACCCTACTCCGGGCGAACAGGCTATGTGATCGCACAGTTCGTTCGTTCCCTCTCCAGCGGATACCAGGAGCCTCGCGGCAACATCATCAAGACTGCTTCCAGCAGCGTAATTGCGCCGGTACGCACTCAGATCTCCGCCTCCGCTCAGGCAGCAGATCCGCCTCAGCAGAAGCCGGTCGTCTCTAGTCAGGCGTCTCCTTCCCAGCAGAAGCTGCCGACGATCCCGGCAGGCAACATACCCGCGAGCACCGCGATGCTGGGAGGTTCGGGGTCGTTTGGTGGCAGCAGCTCTCCCGTGTTGCTGGTAGCCATCCTGGTTGCGGGCTCGATACTCCTGCGCGGCGGCGCATCTTCGTGGCTCTCCGGCAATTTCTGCAGACCAGCCTCGGTATTCAGCCCGGCGATCGAAAGACCTGGCTAAAACCCCCTCTCCAGAGGTATGCCCCGGCATACCTTGAAGCATTGTTGCCTGCTCCCGAGTGGAGTAGCGCAAGAAGGCTAATTCTCGAAGAGGGAGTAAAGGAACTTGTTTACCGAGTTAGAAAAGAAACACAGAACAAAGCGGGTTGTCCTCGTCCATCGCAACGAGTTGTTCTGCGAGGCTCTCGCGCTTCTGCTCGAGTGGAAGACGGAGTTCAAGGAGATCGTTCAGGTGGGGTCGTTCGCCGAGGCGCGTCAGGCTTTAGACGGCCTGGAAGGCAAGGCTGACCTCGCGATCGTTGACCTCGACCTGCTCAAGCGGCACGGGCTCGAACCAATCGGAGATCTGCTGGGCGAAAGCGATGTTCCGGTGCTGGCTCTGACTACCAGCCGGGACCCCGAATGGCGCGACAAAGCCTCCGAGGCGGGCGTGGGCGAGGTGTTCAACACGACAGTCTCCGCCGCGGAGATTATCAGCGCGGTCCGGCGGCTAGGAGGAGAATAGAAGAAGGGTAGGATTTTTTGAGCAAGGGCATACGCTGAGCTATACGTATATCGCACCAGCCCGTGCGTCTGGTTACAATAAGTGCGGAAAGAAGGGCTGGTCAGAAACGCGAATACTAGTGGCATTCGAAGATGGGTATGACATCTACCGCGATGTTATCGCCAGCGTCGTCGAGGTTCTCCGCCCGCAAGTTGAGGTGACGACCGCGAGTCTGAAAACTCTCGAAGAAGAGTTGGCGCGCCTCGAACCCCAGATGGTTATTTGCGGACGCTCCGAAACCGCCGATCCGCCAAACGACAGGCTCGCCTGGATCGAGCTTCCCATGGATCCCGTCCAACCGGCGAAGATATCCCTCGGCGGGCGTACTTCGGAATCACACGGTCCTACCCTGGATACGATGCTCAAAATTATTGACGAGGTCAGCAGGCTCGCCAACCCGGAAAGGTACCTCAAAAATGGCTGATATCGCGGCATACCGATGCCGCCTATTCGTTAGGGAGTTTTCGTAGAGCATCGGATACTTTACATTTGAAGAGAATATTTCCCGAGTGTGGCATCTGGTGATTGCAGGTAAAATTACGTACTAATGCTGCATTAGAAAGCATCGTTTGGTTCGGGCGGCAGGATGATTATGGAGGCGAACCGGGAAAAATCCGGGACTTCGAGCGTCGCGAGCAGACCCGCGGCGGGCTCCGTAGTGAACTTTTTACATGACCTCAAGGCGCTGCTCGGGTTCCGGGCGCTCAAACGCACCATTCAGGAGTTTCAGAAAGACGATATCCTCAACATCTCCGCCGGTCTGGCTTACTACCTGATCCTGGCCCTGTTCCCGTTCATACTGGCGCTGGTCTCGCTGATGAGCCTTCTCTCCACTCCCCAGTTCGCCAGCGAGGTCCTCGGTTACTTCCGGCAGGTCATGCCGGGCTCGGTCTACGGCTTGATAGAGTCCTTCATGCAAAGCGTGCTGAAGGGCAAGAACCCGGCGCCGGGGTTATTCTCGGTCGGCATACTGGGCACGATCTGGTCCGTATCCGGGGCCTTCTCCGCGCTCATAAACGCCCTGAACAGGGCCTATGACGTACAAGAGAGCCGCCCGTTCTGGAAGGTCAAGGGGCTCGCCATCCTGATGACGATCGGGCTCTCGGTACTGATCTTCGTCGGCGTGCTGCTGCTCATCCTCGGGCCGCAGATCGGGCATTGGATCGCGAGTCTGTTCGGGCTCGGCTCGATCTTCAACGTTGTGTGGAATGTTATGCGCTGGCCGGTGGCGCTCTTGTTTCTGGTGGTGACGGTGGCGCTGATCTACTACTTCGCCCCCGACGTCTCGCAGCCGTTCCGCTGGATCACACCCGGCGGCTTTGTCGCGGTCGTGCTGTGGGTTCTGGCGAGCGTGGCTTTCAGCTTCTATGTAGCCAACTTCGGTTCCTACAACAAGACTTACGGTTCGATCGGAACGGTCATCATCCTGCTCCTCTACCTGTACATCTCCTCGATCATGGTCCTGCTCGGCGCCGAGCTCAACGCTACCCTGGTCAAAATGAAGGAAGAGATATCAGGCAAACAGGTCCTCGAAACCGGAGATCAGCCTGAAAACCTCTAAACCTCTAAGGTTAGGACGAAAAACGTCGCGCCCACCTCGCAGCCAGGAGGTATCGAACGTTCGAGCCATCTTTGCTATACTCGGTGCTCGACAATCTGGAGGAGTGGCCGAGTGGTTGAAGGCGGCACCCTGCTAAGGTGTTATACCTCTTAACGGGGTATCGAGGGTTCGAATCCCTCCTCCTCCGCTCCAGATTTTATTTGCGCCCTACTCATCCTCTCTTCGAGATTTGAGCATGTTCAGCAGTCTCAGCGCCTCTTCGGCTACCAGATCACCCGCTTCGGGCGCGAAAGGCGTCGCCGAGGACTCATAGCTCTCGGGGTCATAGCCAGCCGCACCCGGCAGGTAGCCGACATAACCTCCCGCGTAGCCGACGATGCAAGTCGGGAAGAACGGAGACCTCTCCCGTATCCGATCCCCCAAATCCGAGAAGAGCTCTCCGGGAACCGTAACGAAGGCCGCACCGCCGACCCTGATCGCGGAGATCGGGCAGAGATCGTCTATAGTCGCGGCACATCCGGCCAGAGCCTCTTCTATGAGAGCACCTTCGAGGGCCGTCTGCGCCGTTCTCAGCCTAGCCGCATCCGACCCGCTCATCCGGTCGAGATGGCGTTTGTGGGCCGCGACTTTCTCCCGCGCCTGCTCTGGAGAAGGGATATCCCTGAGCGGCAAGGAGAATGTATTGCTTGCTACATCCAGCCCGTCTGAAGGCACCTCTCTCGTTCGCGCTACCAGATTCTCGACGGCGTGGCCTAGCCTCTCGCCAAGCCGCTTCACCTCGCCGAAGCCCTGTCCCCGGCGCGTGAGGCGCGTGCTCAGGTTTCCCGCTGCGCCCTGCACGAACAGGCAGTTGAGCCCGAGCCGTCGCTCGATGTACGAGATGGTTGCGCCAGGGAAGTCGGCGGATATCTCGCGGTTTGCGCTACCGAGGACCGTGGGGTGGCAGGCGAAGTATATGAGCAGAGTGTCCCCTACCAGCAACAAGTCCAGCTCACCCGCAGAAGTTGATGTGCCCTGCAAGCGCCGGTCCGCCGATATCCCTTCCACCCGGCCTCTCGCGTGTTTCACGGGAGCAGGCCTCCTCTGGGCGCAGGCCGCTGAAACCGCCGAGGAGACGTACCCTGCCAGGTGCTCCAGATATTCCTCCTCATCAGGCGGCGTTCCGGGGATGAATCCGCTCAGCGTCTGGGGGCCGGAGTGGGTGTGCGTGCAGGCGAGCGTCAGAGCATCCGGGCGGATACCTGTAGAACGCGAGATATCCTCCCGCAGCCGCTCAGATGCCTCCCGGTCCAGGCTGAGCAAATCGAGAACAGCCAGCGCCCATTCCTTCTCTCCATCGCAGAGCGCGAGTACCCGGACGAACAGCGGATCGTGGATTCCTGTCGCCGGTCCCTGGCGCGCCGCATAACCTCCCATCCGAATCGGCACACCAGGGGTTATCTCCGCGCGGACGAACCCTGAATGCAGCACCTAGCCCCCGCCCTGTTTTGAGATAAGCTCGTTGATGTCTATGACTCCCTGCCGGCCAGCATCGAGCGCCGTCTGCGCCACGCTCTTAAGGCTCTCTCCTTCCCTGCCCAGCAGCACCTCCAGCAACATCGGCAGGTTCAAACCGGATACGACGCGGTGCCCGCGCTCCAGCGCGAGGCGGGCGCAGACGTTCGAGGGCGTCCCACCCGGCAGGTCCACCAGCAGCAGGATCTCGCCGCCGAGCCGTTCTATGGCGCCTGTGATCTTCTGCAACAGGGCGTCCGGCCCCTCCTCCATCCCGAAGGTAACGGGGATGACGCGCTCGGACTCTCCCGCTATGAGCTCCGCCGTTTGCAGCATAGACTCCGCCAGCTCGCCGTGAGCGACCAGTATCACACCGACCATACTTCCCCCAACGTTAGTAGAAGCGGTTGCGCGCCCTATAGCGCGAGAGGAGTGCCTCGTTTCTCACCTCTTCGCCGGGCAGGTTCTGGGACGAGAAGATGGGCGGGCGCTCCCCGGAAGCGGCTCGCAGGCAGGCTACCTCGACCACCAGGGCATTCAGGATCGTAGCCCCCGCTACCGTGGAGAGCGGCCCCGTGCGCAGCCCCGCGAGGCGTTCGTCTTTCGTGATCCCGGCCAGCTCCACCGAGGCGTCGCCGGGCGGGACGTGTGTGTCCACGGCCACGTCAGCCAGCTCGTAGAGCCTGCGTCCATCAGGATGTCGGGGGGACACCTGGCGGCTGTGTCCGACAGAGGTGATGGCGACCACCTTCAATCCCTGCTCGCGGGCGCAGAGCGCCATCTCGACCGGCACGGCGTTGACGCCGGAGTTGGAGAACACGACCATCGCCTCGCCCGCCCGCAGGTCCTCCCCCGCGAGTAGCACACGGGCGTAGCCCTGCAGCCTCTCCAGGGGTGCGGCCCGCCTGCCACCGAACGTCGTCAGGTTCGGGTCGAGGATGGGGTTTACCGGCACCAGACCACCGGCGCGCCAGAACGCTTCTTCTACCAGAAGATGGGAGTGCCCGGTGCCGAAGACGTGGATCACGCGGTCCGGCTCTCCGTCGAGCGAGGACGCCAGAAGCTCTGCGGCCTCCAGGAGCCGTGCGCGCTCTTTCTTGAGGATCTCAGCCTGGATCTCCCGCACGCGCTCGAAGTATGCGTTGAGACCGCTGCCCGGTTCCATCGGCAACCGGCTCTACCCGTAGACCTTCCGCAGGTACTCCATAAAGCTTCTGCGGCTTTCCTCGGGCATCATGCGCCCGGTCATCTTCACGCCGCGCCGGTCCAGCTCGCGGAAGGCCTCGACATCCTCCGGGCTCACGGAGACCGACCTCTTGACCTGTTTGGAGCCTTCGCGGTGGCTCATGTTGCCCACGTTCAGCTCGCCGATCTCCACTCCCGCATCCAGCAGCCTTATGATGTCCGCGGGCCGCTTGACGATCAGGAAGGTGCGTTTTCTGGCGGCTTCCCCGCCCTTCAAGGAGTCTGCAGCTTCATTCAAGGTCATGATCTCCGTCTTCACCCCGCTCGGAGCGGAGAGCGGCAGGAGCATCTTCTGCATCTCGTCGGCGGCCACCTCATCGTTGGCGACAAGGAGCATGTCGGCTCCGACCTCTCTCGTCCAGCGCACGGTTACCTGACCGTGGATCAGCCGCTCATCAATGCGCACGTGCTTTATGGGCATCTCAGGTTTTCTACCTCCTCTTCCAACGGGGCTCTAGGAGCTGGGATAGGCCAGGACTCCTGCGACCGAGAGCACGATCCCCAACACCAGAAGCCCGAGTATAGCCCACGTCGGCCTCACCCTCCGGGAGAGCGCGAAGTACACGAGCACGACGAGGAGCACCGGCACGAGCGCGGGCAGGATGTTGTTGAGCTGGTCTTGCAGGTTGAGCTTCACCCGCCCCGAATGGAACACGTAAGCCACCTTAGTGTTTATGATGGTCGGGATCAAACCTCCCACCACGGCCAGCCCCAGGATGGAAGCCGCGTCGGTGAGCCGTCGGAGCATCCCGCCCGCCATCTGGCCCACGAGCCTTATCCCTCTACGGTAGGCTGCCAGGAAGGACCACCACCGGAAGGCGGTGAAGAAGATGATCGTGTAAAGAAAGACGATCACGGACCCGACGATGCTGCCGCTCAGGGCCAGGCTGGCGCCGATGCTGAAGACGATCGTGTTGCAGATCGCGAAGAAGAAGGAGTCACCGATCCCGGCGAAGGGGCCCATCATGCCGGTCTTGAGTCCGGTTACGGTCTGCTCCGGGAAGACGGGCTCCTTGTTTTGCTCCTCTACGGCGATGTTCGCGCCGAGTATGGGAGCGGTCATCAGAGGGTTGGTGTTGAAGAACTGCAGGTGGGTTCTCAGCGCCTGCTGGCGTATTCCTCTGTCCGGGTAGAGCCGCTCCATAACGGGAGACATGACGTGGGCGTAGCCTAGCCCCTGCATCCGCTCGTAGTTCCACCCGGACTGGAACCAGAGCAGGTAACGAAGGAACACGCGCCGGAGATCGCGCATGCTCAGCCTCCCTTCCGCAGCCGGCTCGGTTTCCTCTTCGGATGCCGCGGCGGCGCTACTCTCGCCTCCCGCATACCTGTAGACCAGCGCGGCCATCGCCAGACCGAGTATCGCGACGCCGACGAGGTTCACCTTGAGGTAAGCCGCAACGACGAAGCCAACGAGCAGGAAGGGCCAGTACTGCCGCAGCGGGAGCAGCCTGAGCAGCATGGCGATCCCCAGGGCAGGGAGTATGCCGCCCGCGGTCTGCAGGCCGTTCAGCAGCCACTCGGGGCTGCTGTTGACCGCGCTCTTTACCGGACCGGAGCCCAGCCACACGCCGAAGAAGATGGGGATCGCGCGGCTGAGGCCCCAGGAGATCGTGCCGAGCATGTTCATCAGGCCGACGGCTCTGAGGTTGATCGTCTTGACGTAAGCGTCGGCCCGGTGCTGGAAGAACAGGTTGGCCATCCGCGCCAGGATGTCGAGTTGGGTCAGAAGCAGGGCTATGGGAACCGCCAGCCCGATCGCCGCGTGCGGGCTCAGGTTCGCCTGGCTCGCGAAAAACGTTCCCAGGATCGCGCCGGAGGCGTAGTCGGGGATCGAAGCACCCCCGTAAGTGTAGACGCCCAGGGCCGCAAGCTCCAGGGTGGCCCCTATGATCAAACCCGTCTTGAGATTTCCCACGAGCAGACCGGTTACGGTCCCGGTCATCAGGGGCCGTCCAAACTGGAAAAACAGGAGATTCAGGTTCTCCCAGATGCTAAAAAATCCGAATGCGGCCAGAATTACCGCCATCAGAAAGGTGTTATCCACTTCCGTCTAACCTCCGCCTCTCCGGTACACGCTCACTCCCCGGTCCATAGAGCCCTCCCGCTATCCGCCGTACCCGAACGAGTACCTTCCAGAAGACCGCACTTCATCGAAGCGGACTAGATCGCAGGAATTACCCGGAGAAGCAACCATGACCGGATCTCCCGTACCCTGCAACGCCGTACTCTTCCCTATCCCACCCTCTAACTCTTCTCACCCTTCTGTCATAATGTATAGACCACATTATATATACGGGGCTACACCCCGCGCAAGCTGAGGGTTAGATCCGTCCATATGCGGCCCCCCACAGGTACAATGGTTTGTACGAGACAGAGGAGAAGAGTGAGAATAGACAGAAGAAGCCCGGCTCCCAGGCACCACCAACTCACTCCGAGAACCGGCGTTTGGGGTACGTCGAAGGTGCTTACCGCATCACCGGCACCCTGATCCCGGACGGGCAGTTCTGGACGTGAAGCCCTCGAAGTTGCGCTACGGATCGCCGGAGGAGGTCGGTCTGGACCCGGTGCTCGGGGCACGGATCGGGGCGGATGTGGCATCCGGCACGCGGTCCGCCCACACCCTTCCTCCCTATCCCGGCGCCGTGATCTTGGCGGCGAAAGATGGTGTGATCTTCGAGCACGAGGCTTTCGGTTACGCCCTACTCTATGCTGACTCGCGTCCGACACTCCTGACGGCGGACGGGCGAATCCCCGCGCAGCGGGACACCATCTTCGATCTCGCCTCGCTCTCCAAGCTCTTCACCTCTATTGCGGCGATGCAGCTGGTAGAGCGAGGCATGCTGGACCTGCACACCCCGGCAGCGAATTATCTGCCGGAATTTGTGGGGAAAGGCAAAGAAAATGTTACCCCGCACCACCTGCTCACCCACACCTCCGGGCTTCCGACCCTTATCCACCTGGATGAGCTTCCGGGCCGCGAGGCGCGTATGGAGGCGGTTTACAGGGCCGAGCTGGTGGATGAGGCCGGGATGCGCTACCGCTACGGGGACCTCAACATGATCCTGCTGGGATGGATCGTCGAGGAGATATCCGGCCTTCCGCTGGATAAGTTCGTCGCCAGCAACATTACAAATCCCCTGAGCATGACCGATACCGGCTACAACCCGCCCGCGAGCAAGCTGGACCGCATCGCCGCCACCGAATACAAGCCCGAAGAGGGGCGGGGGATGGTTCGCGGGAACGTCCACGACGAGAACGCCTACGCCCTGGGCGGCGTGGCCGGGCACGCGGGAGTGTTCTCGACCGCTTATGACCTCGCGATACTTGCTCAGACCATCCTGAACGGGGGAAGCTACGGAGGCGCGCGGATACTCCAGGAAGAGACGATACGGAGCATGCTCGACAACCATAACCGGCGCTTTTCGGGTTGCGATCACGGGCTCGGCTTCGAGCTGAACCAGGAATGGTATATGAATGGGATGGCATCCCCGCAGACCGCAGGCCATACCGGTTTCACGGGTACTTCGCTGATAATCGCTTTGCATAACCGCTCCTTCGCGATCCTGCTCACCAATCGCGTACACCCGACTCGCAATGGAGAATGTATCAATCCCTACCGCCGGGCACTCTCGCGAGCATTGGCCCCTAACGGGCGGTAGAGGCCAGGATTGCCAAAAATACACCAGATGATATATTTCGCCCGAACCGGCATGGATTCCAGCGAGACATCGAGTACCAGCGCGTCCCATGATAAGGGACGCTTACCGGCCCGCAACACTCAACTCCGGGAGCCGCTCTGGAAAGCGTAGCCATCTCGGTTCTGAAGCTGCTTGTCGCGCTCCTTCTGGTGCTCTTGAACGGGCTGTTCGTCGCGGCGGAGTTTGCCTTCGTAAAGATCCGCTCCGAGCGCGTTGATACTCTCGTTCTGGAGGGCAGGGCCGCCGCCGGGATGGTCAGAGAAGCCACCCGGAAGCTCGACTCCTACCTGGCGGTGAGCCAGGTGGGGATCACGATCAGCTCCCTGGGGCTCGGCGCTCTGGGAGAGCCGGCCGTCTCCGCGATCATCGAGCCGCTGCTCGGTCCTCTGGGTTTCCCGCAGGAAGCAATACAGTTTATCGCCTTCGCGGTAGGGTTCGCGATCATCACGTTCTCGCACGTGGTTTTCGGGGAGCTTGCGCCCAAGACCATTGCCATCCAGAGCGCGGAGAAAATATCGCTCGCCGTCGCGCCGTTCATGAAAGTCTTCTACTACCTGTTCCTGCCGCTGATCTTTGTCTTCAACGGAACGGCCAACGCTTTCACCAAGCTGCTCGGCTACCCCCCAGCATCAGAAGCGGAAGAGGCTCCGTCGGAGAGCGAGATCCGGACCCTCATCTCCCGCTCAACCCGGCAGGGGATGCTCGAAGAGGAAGAGGAGGAGATGGTCGGAGCCATCTTCGAGCTCAACGACAAGCCGGTGCGCGAGATCATGGTCCCGCGACCGGATGTGATGGCCCTGCAAGCCAGCATGGGTTTGAAAGACCTGGTCTCGGTAGCCGCCGCTGGCAACTACACCCGTTACCCGATCTACGAGGGCGAGTCTCCCGAGCGGATCATCGGGGCGGTGCACCTCAAGGACGTGTTGCGGGCGGTCGAGTCCGAGGGCAGCCTGGAATCGGGGATCACGGCCAGAGACCTCATGCGCAAGGTGCTCGTCGTCCCGGAAAACAGGCGCATAGACGAGATCCTGGGAGACTTCCAGAGCCAGGAGATCCAGATGGCCGTGGTCATAGACGAGTGGGGCTCCTTCGAAGGGATCGTTACCATCGAGGACATTCTGGAGGAGATCGTCGGCGAGATCCGGGACGAATTTGATCAGGAGGAACCCGCGGTGCGCAGGCTCCCGGACGGCTCCTACTCGATAGACGGGCGCATCCCGATCGAGGTCGCAAACGAAGCCCTGGATACCAACTTCGAGAGCGAGGACTTCGACACCATCGGCGGGTTCGTCATGGGCTCCCTGGGCCGCGTCCCGGAGATCGGAGATGAGATCCAGGCCGACGGCCACATCCTGCGCGTGGACGATACCGACGGTTCCCGCGTCGCAAGCGTGCTGGTCTGGGAGACTGGCGAAAAAGAGCCTAAAGAAGCTTAAAACTCAGGCAAACGAAGCGTAGATGATCACGGCGGCAATGGTCAGGATGACCACCAGCGCCAGAAGCTCTCTCAACTGAAACCTCCTCTCTTTAAGGTTGTACGGCGCTTTCTTCCTGAAGGGCGTACAGCCGGGCGTAGAGGCCGCCGGAAGCCAGAAGCTCCTCGTGGGTCCCACTCTCGGCCACACGGCCATCTTCTATGACGATTATCCTGTCCACGTCGCGCGAGAGCCTGAGTTCGTGGGAGATCACGAATGTCGTCCTGCCCCCGGTCAGGGTGCGCCAGTTCTCCTCTACTGCGCCGGCGATCTCGGCGTCGAGACCGGCCTGCGGCTCGTCCAGGATCAGAACCGGCGTGTCCCGGAGCATGGCCCGCGCGATGGAGATGCGCTGCCTCTGCCCGCCGGAGAGGTTCTCCCCGCGCTCGGAGAGCAGGGCATCGTAGCCTTCGGGAAGGCTGCGGATAAAACCGTCCGCCCCGGCGAGGATCGCGGCGCGCTCTACTTCCTCCCGGCTCGCTTCGGGGCGCCCGTAGGCGATGTTCTCCATAACCGTCGCCCTAAACAGCATCGGCTCCTGCGGCACGAAGGTTATGGAGTCCCGCAGCGACTTGAGCGTGAAGCCTTTGATGTCCTGCCCATCAATGAGCACCCGTCCCCTCTGCGGGTCGTATAGGCGGGCGATGAGGCTCGTTACGGTGGTCTTGCCGGCCCCACTCGCCCCCACCAGCGCGACCCGGCTCCCCGCCTCCACGTCGAAGTTCATCCCCTTGAGCACGTACCCGGCTTCCTCGTTGTAGGCGAAGTAGACGTTCTCGAAGCTCACGTGGCCCGAAAGCTGCGGCGCGGGTCTGGCATCCGGCAGGTCCTTGACGCTCGGCTCGGCGTTCAGCAGCTCGACGATGCGCTCGCCGGAGACTAGCGACTGGCCGACCTGGTTTGCCTGCCTGGAGAGCGACCACATGGGCGAGAGCAACTGGCTCAGGTAGGAGACAAACACGGTAAGCTCCCCTACCGAGAGGTCTCCTGCGAGGACCTGGCGTGCACCGAAGTAGATCACGAGCGCCGTGCCCAGCCCGCCGACGACGCCGAGCAGCAGCCCGAAGCGGGCCTGGATCGCCGCGCTCTCCACGCTGGCCCGCAGCGACTCGGCGCTCTCCTCGCGGAAGCGGCCCAACTCCTCGCGCTCCCGGCCAAAAATTTTTACCGCCCGGATGCCGGTTATGGCCTCCTGGGCGACCGAGGCTATCGCTCCTTCGCGGGTCCTGACGGTGCGCATCCTCTGGATCAGGGCCTCCCGGTAGCGCGCGACGGCCACAAACAGAAACGGCCCCGCGAGCAGTGCGAGCAGGGTAAGCCTCCAGTTCAAAAACAGCATAACCACGAGCATCCCGAACAGGATCAAAAACGAAGAGCCGATCTCGACCACCGAGTCCACGAGAAGGCTTCTGACCTCCCGGACGTCGCCCGTTACGCGGGTTATGGTGTCGCCGGTGCGTTTCTGGTTGTGGTAGTCGAGGCCGAGCTCGTGCACCCTCTCGTAGAGGGCGTTGCGCAAATCGAAGACGGTCTCCTGGCCCAACTTCTGCAACAGATAGGAGCGCAGCGAGGAGAGCCCCCGGCTGGCGGCGCTCACGAAGACCGCCAGAAGCGCGAGCGCAGCGAGCAGTATGCTACCCTCCGACAGGAAGCCGGGCACCGCCCCGGGCAGAGACTTGCTCCCCAGTACGTAGTCCAGGATGAGGGCCAGAGGCCAGGGTTGGGCCAGGCTGGAGCCCGTCTCCAGGAGCAACAGCACCAACGCGGCGAGCATTCCCCGCCAGCGTGGCGCCAGAAAAGGCGCAAAGCTCGATAGAGTTTCCTTCGTACGCCGCATCCCGGCGATAAATTCGGCAAATCGTTTGGACACGCCAGATAAGATACCGCATACAACACGGATAGAATGTGAGCGCGATAATCATCTGTAAGAGAAGATTTTTGGAGGTGTCGGTTCTGTGGCGCGAAAAGTCCTGGCGGCGGTCGAGGATCTCCTTTTCAGGAGCAAGATCTCCGAGACCGCAGATAAACTCGGCGTCGAGGCGAAGTTTCCCAGGAGCCCGGCGAAGCTCCTCGACGCCCTGCGCGAGTCTCCGCCGGATATGCTCATCCTCGACCTCAACTCCAGCCGCTTCGAGCCGCTGGAGCTTCTCCAGTCGGTAAAGTCGGACGATAAGGCGAAGAGCGTACCGGTGGTGGGCTTTCTCTCCCACGTCCAGGCGGACCTCGCGCTCGCCGCCAGGGAGTCCGGCTGCGACCGGGTGATGGCCCGAAGCGCCTTCGTCAGAGACCTGCCGAGGATAATCGCCGGGGAGAATGGCGTTGGCTCCTAGCAAGGTCTGGGAGCGGCTCGCTTCGGAGAGTCTGATCGAGACCGCGTACTTCACCCTGCGCTCCGACCGGCTGCGGCTTCCCGACGGCGCGATCAAAGACCCCTACTACATCCTCGAACGCCCGGATGCGGCCATAATCTTCCCCGTCACCGACGAAGGCGAGGTCATCCTGGTCCGCCAGTACCGCCCGGCCATCGAGCAGGAGGAGTTGGGGCTCCCGGCGGGTCTCGTCGAGCCGGGCGAAAAACCGGAGGCCGCCGCCCGCCGGGAGCTTCTGGAGGAGACCGGCTTCGGGGGCGGCGAGTGGGACTTTCTCTCCGCCGTCGCCTCATCCCCGAGCCTCAAGAACAACTGGGCGTACCTCTTCCTGGCGCGAGGGGTAGAGCCACTCTCCTCCGGCCCGGACCCCGACGAGTACGAGCGCCTGGAGGTGGAGCGGGTGCCGATAGGTGAGATCCTGGACAGGATCCTGGGTGGAGAGCTAGTAAGCTCCAGCGGCGTCGCCGCCGCGATGCTCGCCCTCCAGAGGTTGGGCACCCTCTGAAGCCCCGCTACTTCGAGTAGCTGGAGATCTCGACTAGATTTCCATCGGGGTCTCGAACGTAAACAGAGTCCATAGGACCTAAGGCGCCCGTACGTTTTACAGGACCTTCCACGATCTCTACGCCGCAGGACGCAAGGTGTCTTCGCACTTCCTCCAGAGGTTCGCCGGTTACGAAGCAGACATCCGCCGAACCCGGCGTGGGCTTCAGCGCCTTCGGCTCGAACTCGTGCCCTCTCTGGTGGAGGTTTATCTTCTGCTCCCCGAAGGAGAGGGCCCTGCGCCCATCCCCGAAGGTAACGGCCTGCATCCCGAGAACCCGCGAATAAAAGTCGCAGGTGCGCTCGATGTCCGAGACGGTCAAAACCAGGTGGTCTATGCGTTCGATCTGCATCGGCTACGAAAAAGCCCGGAGCCTCTGGAGGCTCCGGGCTACAAACTTCGCTCGGACGTTTTTTAGCAGGTGAACGAGCCGCCGCAGCCGCAACCGCCGCTGACGTTCGGATTCTCGACCTTGAAGCCGGCGCCCATGAGGCCCTCGACGTAGTCGAACTCGCTGCCCATGATGTAGGGAACGCTCATCGCGTCAACGACGACCCTGACACCCTTCGTCTCGAAGACCTCGTCATCCTCGGCGATCTCGTCGTCGAAGTAGATGTTGTACTGGAAGCCGGAGCAGCCGCCGGGACGGACCCCGATCCGGAGCGCGAGATCCTCTTCCCCTTCCTGGGCCATGAGAGCCTTGACCTTCTCGGCGGCGTTGTCGGTAATCGTTACGATAGCTTCCTGTTGCGTCTGGTCCATTCAGCACCTCCCAGGGGAATGCCGTAGTAAGTTAGCTTTGTGTGCAAGTCATTATTACATCGCCAGGCAAACATATCAACGTAGCCTTCTGATGATGCTCCTCAACCGCCCCTGGATCGTCTTGCGAGAGTATGCTCGCAGAGACTTGAGGCCGGCTTTTGCCCGCCAGAGGAGCGAGGCGGGGTTTACGACACCGAGCGCGCGCCGCCAGAGGGGTAGTATCGCGTAAGCCCGCCGCGCTCTCCGGTAGGCGATTTGCACCGTCCGGTAGGTCTCGGGGCCCGCCTCTCCAGAGTACAGGTAGCCCGAGTAGGCGCGGGAGAACTCTTTGAACGGTCCGCTCTCGAGTCCTGCGGCGTCAGCCAGCAGGAGTATTCTCTCCATCGGGGTGAGCGCGGGGGAGTCCGCCAGGCGCGCCTTGCCCGGGGGCAAGATGTCCCGGAGGCGTCCTGTGAGATCCTCGTAGAGGGCATCTGGATCCCCTTTGCGGAGCAGCAAACCTTTCGTCAGCGGCACGGAAGCGACGAGGATAACCAGCAAGAGGGTGTACGGGATCCAGGGCGGCACCGTAGACGGCCGTTGCTGCTTACTTCTGCTTTTGTGCTTTTCTGGGGAAGTCGCGTGCTGCTTTTTCTCTGAGGAACTCTGGATCGAAGGAGCCACCCCGTGCCCGAGGGGGCGCTTTTCATAGAGGTTGGGAGAGTTTACAGCGGCGTCCTGGCCGATGGCGGGGTTCTGCGGCATAGGGGCGTTGGCCTCCATGGCGTTGGGCACGGAGAATCCGGGTGTCGGGTCGAAAGGATACCAACCGACTCCGGGGAAGTAGATCTCGACCCACGTGTGCATGTCGTAGCCGGTAACCATGTACTCGTTCGGTCGCGCCTGCTGCCCCTCGGTGGCGCCGTAGACTATCCTCGAAGGCACGCCCATCTCCCGCGCGAGCAAAGCCATCGAGGTTGCGAACTGGGTACAGAAACCCTCCCGCTTGTCGCCCAGAAACTCCTGCAGCTCCTGTCCCGGCGGGTACTTGACGTTGAGGTTGTAGACGAACCCCCCGTCGTAGAGCAGATAGCGCTGGATGGCCCGCGCCTTCTCGTAAGGGGTTACGGGCCGGTAGCGGCGCTGGATCCGCTCTGCCGTCTTTTGCAGAACTTCCGGCCTGTTGCCCGGAAGTTGCAGGTATTTTTGCCTTATCGTCTTCGAATAGCTCGTTCCGGCATTCTGTAGTTGCTCGGCTGTGGGCTCGGGCACTTTGGAGATAACCCTGTATTCAGTGCCGTCGCCAAGAGTATTGGCTACCGACCACGAGCCGTCGGAGTGCCGCTGGGCATCCGGCAGCGAGGTATTCACGATCTCATATCCGCCAAAGACCAGATTCGTCTCGGAATCCAGAACCTTGACCCTCTGATAAACGGTGCGCGTCGGGACTTTGGGTGATATCTCCTCCCCGTCGCTCTCGCCGGGACTGGTGGTGCTCGTCCACCGCACGCCGTCGAAGTGATCCAGCGTCCCCCCGCGCCAGTAGAGCGGCTCCGAGCTCTGGACCTCGAAGATCTGGGCGTCTCTTCCGGCGCTCAGGTAGTCCCCCACATCCGCCTGCGTGCTGAGACGGGAGGTCTGGCCGGCTCCGATTCTGGTCCAGTCTATGGCTCCGGGGCGGATCATCGAGCTGGCGAGCGGCATTTTCGGCAGCAGGAGGACTATCAGGACGACAGCGACCCCGGCCACCACACCCGACCGGCTGAGACTCCTCAGGCTCCCGGTCGAGCCCACGGTGCCCGTGGCGTACAGGAGGGCCACGGCGCTGACCAGAAACACCGCGAAGTACGGCCCGATGCCGTCCTCGAAGCTGATGGTGCTCAAAACGCCGACCGTGAGCCCCAGGATGGTTACCGAGATAACCGGGCTCCTCTCGTAGAGCGTGGCCGAGGTCGCAAACGCCACCAGGATTACGACTACCGGTATCAGAAGTACGAAAAGCCCGGACTGCAGGTCGTAGGGGACCCGCTGGAGGTACATGATGTTCGCCGCGGTAAAAACGTCGCGCCAGATCTCTGCCGCCAGCCTCCGCCAGCCTGAGATGGAGAGCGGCAGTCTCCCGTAGACGGCGACGAGCGTGTACAGCGCCGCAGCCGGGAGCAGCAAGATGAATCGGTAGCGACCCGCCGACCCTACGAGAATGGCAACGATCGCCGCCCCCGCCATCACCGCGAAGGCGCTCTGCGTGCTGCCCAGAAGCCCCGAAAGGTCGTCCGCAGATCCCCCGTAGGGATTGCCGGTAAAAACGACACTGAACGTGGTCCCGGCCGCAAGCGCGGCTGCATAGAGCGAAGCCCTGATCCAGAGTTCGCGCGTCATCCGGTCCCCTTCAGCCCGGCCTCCGCGAGCCCCGCCACGCCTTCGGGATGGCGCATCACCAGCACCGTTGCCCCTGCGGCTTCGAGGCGTCCTACCTCTTCCAGGAACTTCGCTTCGTGGTCCCGGTTCGAGACGCCGGAACGTCGGTAGGTGTAAGATGCGAGTGTCACCACTATCACCGTCAGGCCCGCGCCTCGCAGCTTTCCTATAGTCTCTGGAAGCTCCTCGTCGCGGGAACGGGAGACCATAATAACCACGTCGCCCAGGCTTTTACGCTCGTCGTAGACGGCCTCTCCCAGGGCTCTGTCGCCGTCGGCCTTGACCGTCGCGAGAGCCTTCATGGCTTCCCAGTAATCACCCTCGTCCCCGGCGAACTCCGTGGCGACGCCCCGCCGGTCGTTGCACATCAGACGGCACGGCAGACGTTCTTCCGCGAGGTGGTTGAGCATCGAGGCCGCCGCCGAGACCGCATCCTCTACCTCCCTCTCCGGGGCCCGCAACCCCTGGCGGCGCATATCCAGGGCCACGGTGTAACGCTTGGGCGCGTGGCGCGCGAACTCCTTGACGTACAGCTCTCCGGTGCGCGCGAGGCTTTTCCAGTGGATGTGCCGCCGGTCGTCGCCCCGGCGATACTCCCTGATCCCCGAGAACTCGTCCCCCTGGCGTCCGAAAGCGCCCTGGTTCACCGATCTGGCGCTGCTCCCGCGCAACGGGAAACCGGAGAGCTCGTGTATCTCCGGGTAAACAAGAACCTCCGTGCGCTCCTCGAACTCCTTCGTGAAGCGCAGCATCCCGAAAGGGTCCTCCACCCGGACCGCAGCCGGCCCGAGCTCGTAGATCCCCCGCCGCGCGAAGGTTACAGAAACTTCGATTTCCCCATCTTTTCCCTCCTCCGGAGCGGATACCTCGAAGCTGCGGAGATCAGGCAGCCGATCCTTCACCTCTACCCTGGAGCCGCCGAAAAATGAGCCGCCCGAGAGCGAGAGAACGACCCTCGCGGGCTGCCCGACGGTGATGCGCGCCCCGGAGGAAACCTTCCGGGAGAACCCCAGATTACGAGAGTTGAAAAGCCCCAGCAACAGCGCCGCTATGACGAGCGCGATCAGGAGGTAGGCGAGCTGGAAGAACTGGGTCGTACCGACCGCGATCGCAACCCCCAGGACCAGAATCCCCACCACGAGCGCCTGCCAGCCCCGGGCCGTCGGTCTTACGGCGATCCGCGGGGCTGCCTTTCGCACGGCTTCTATACCGCCTCTGTAACCGGCACCGATCCCAGGATGTCTTCCACTATCGCCCTGGTAACGCTACTATATCCTGCGTACCCGTTCTCTGTACCCCCCGCGCGTCTCGCCCCCGCGGAAGGGATGATCCGGTGCGAGAGTACCGAGGGCGCCAGCGCCTTTACATCATCGGGGATGCAGTAGGAGCGCCCTTCGGTGGCGGCCCTGGCTTTGGAAGCCTCCAGAAGCATCCGGCTGGCCCTCGGAGAGGCGCCGAGATACGAATCCCCATGCTTCCTCGTCGCCGAGGTTACGGAGACCACGTAGCGCAGGACGGCCTCGCTTGCGTGCACCTCGTCCACCAACTGCTGCATCTGCAGAAACTCATCCAGGCTCACGACGGCCTCTAGGTCCGCAACCGGGTCCCGCGCGAGCTTTAGCATTTCCTTCTCGGCGTCCCCATCCGGGTAGCCGATCTCCATCTTGATCATGAAGCGGTCCAGCTCGGCGTGCGGCAGCGGGTAGGTCCCTTCGTGCTCGATGGGGTTCTGCGTCGCGAGAACCCCGAAAGGTTGCGAGATAATCCTCGTCTCGCCATCCACCGTCACCGAACCCTCCTGCATCGCCTCAAGCAGCGCGCTCTGCGTCTTGGGAGAGGCGCGGTTGATCTCATCCGCCAATACCACGTTCGCGAACAACGGACCAGCCCAGAACTCGAAGGCCCTCGTATCCTGGTTGTAGATGTTGAGGCCCGTAACGTCGGAGGGAAGCAGATCCGGGGTGAACTGTATCCTGCTGAACTTCGCCTGGATCGAGCGCGCGAGCGACTTCGCCAGAAGCGTCTTCCCCACCCCGGGCACGTCCTCGATCAGCACGTGTCCCCTTGCTAAAAGCGCCGCCACCGCAAGAAAAACACTCTCTCGTTTGCCGCTGATGGCGCGCTCGACGTTATCTACTATCCTCTCTACCCTATCCGCAAAACCCTCGTAGTCCAAGGAATCTCCACCCTATTTTTGGAGACGACAAACAAGGATTATACCAAGCGTATAAGCGAAACCTGCTGCACATTTCGGACTAATTTTTCGGGCTAAACAGCGGGCTCGGCCAGGGGAGCCTCCCCGTAGAACTGCTCGACGTAACGGCGCTGAACCGCGTTTAGCTCCCGCGAGTACCACACCATCACCACGTATCTGGGTTCTTTTGGTGTGCTTTTGGGATACATCCCGCATTCCATCGGCAGCCGGTTACCCTTCCTCGCGTTGCACTTGGTGCAGGCCGTAACCACGTTGTCCCAGGTATTGCCGCCGCCGCGCGAGATGGGCTTCACGTGATCGCGCGTCAACCTCTCGCCACGTCCCAGATCGTTCCGGTGTTTGCCGCAGTACTGGCACTTGTAGTTGTCGCGCGCGAAGAGGATGGCGTTGGTAACGTGCTTGCGCAGGCGACGGGGTATCTCGACGAACTTGACCAGCCGGATCACCAGTGGGTAAGGGTACTCGCTCTTCTCCGAACGAAACCTGCGCTCCAGGTTGGCCTCCACGATCTCGGCCTTCTCGGAGACGACAAGAACGATGGCCCTCTTGACAGGTACCAGGGCCAGCGGTTCATAGCTCGCGTTCAAGGTCAGGCACCGCGCCACGCTCTGCATTTTAGCATAACCGGATGCTTGTCAATACAGAGTTCCCTTATCTACGCCTTTTTACGAAGTTTTTACTTCATGGGGGCGGTCTTTGGCGCTGCGAGGACGGCCTCGAGTATCGGAGCCGCAGAACTCCTTAGCGGATCGGCAACAGGCAGCCCGGTTTCCTCCGCGATGGCGGAGATGTATTTCTCTGACTCTCCGTCATCCAAGCTCCTGGTGTTGACGCTGATGGCGACCACGGGCGCGGGTTTTACCAGGGCGGCGACCTCTTCGTAGAGGCGCACCGCGCGGGGAACTTCCGGGCGCGGGACCCCGGCCAGGATCTCCTCTCCAGAGGCGTCGGCGCAGAGGACCAGGCAGTCGGGACACGAGCCGTGCAAAAGCCCCAGCGTAACCCCGGAGTAGGCCGGGTGGGCCAGGGCCCCCTGCCCCTCCACCAGGATGAGATCGGGATTTCTCTTCGCCGCTTCGAGAACGAGCTGCTCGGCGGCCCCGGCGATGAAATCTGAGATCACGGCGTCAACGCATACACCCCACCCGGAGATGATTATCCCCGTCTGTCCTGTCGCGGCGAACTCTGTCTTTACGCCGGCTTCTCTCGCGGCCTGCTCCACCTCCAGCGTCGCGGTCATCTTGCCGACGGCGGCGTCGGTTCCAACGGTCAAGGCGATCCTGGGCTCTACGCCGAATCCCTCGCCGGAGAAGAGCGGAATCTCCGCTGGCGGCTCGCGCACGTCCCAGACTTTCCTGCCAGGAAACTCCGGCGCGAGGCGCTGGTGCAAACCGCTCACGATCTCCACCCCGGCCTCTGAGGCTTCTTTGAGGCCCGCCATCCACTCCTCCGGCAGCCGCCCGCCCGCGGGCGCCAGCCCGACGAGCACGGATGTCGGGGAGTAGTCGAGGGCTTCCTGCATAGAACCGACGATCGGGGCGTCCCGCCGCACCTCCGGCATAACCTCCAGCGCGCGTTTTCCGGCGAGGGTGGAGTCTATGACGCAGACAACCTCGTCTTTGCCGTAGCGCAGGAGCCCGTGGGCGGTCTTGGCGTGGCGGTCGGTGAAGTACCCCTCGGCGAAGATCGCGTATCGGCGCTCGGGGACGCTCTCCGGGATCACAGTGGCCCCACCCCCAATCCCGGTTTCTCTGAAAGAACTATGCGACCGTCCTCGAACCCGAGACCTCCGAAGGGATCGTCGGCGAGCAGCATCGGACCATCGAGGTCCACGAAGTCCACGAGGCCGGATATCTGGGCCGCAGCCGCTATCCCTAAAGAAGTCTCGACCATGCAACCGAGCATGACCCTCATGCCGCAGGCGCGGGCGGTATGCACCACCTCCAGCGCCCGCCGGATGCCGCCGCACTTGGCGAGCTTTACATTCACCCCGCTCACAGAGCCCGTAAGAGGCGGCACGTCTTTTGCGACGATGGCGCTCTCATCGGCGATGACCGGGATGGGTCGGGCGGCCTCGGTCGCACCTTTCAGGGCCTCTGGTCCAGCCGAAGCGGGCACGGGCTGCTCGATCATGGCTACGCCGATCTCCTTCAGCTCCCGCGCGATATCGAGTGCTTCTTCCGGCGAGAACGCTTCGTTGGCGTCAACCCAGATATCCGCGTCCGTAGCCCCGGCGACCGCCTGGACGGTCTCGATGTCCTTCCTGCTACCGACCTTCACCTTGAAGATCGGCTGCCGCGGAAGCCCGCGGGCGCTCTGTAGCGTCGTCTCTTTGTCGGCGATGGCGAGGGTGTAGGCGCTAACCGGCTCCGGGAGCCCCAGACCCAGAAGCCGCCAGACCGGTACGCCGAGCTTTCTGGCGGCGAGGTCGTGGAGCGCCGAGTCCAGGGCGGATTGGGCGCTCGGCGGCAGGAAATCGTTCTCTTGGAGAGTGCCCTCGATGTCCCAGGGATCTTTTATTCTCACGGACCGCAGGGCTTTGCAGGCGTCATCGGCGTTCTGGCCGTAGTAGGCGGTGGGCGCGGCCTCGCCCCACCCGGTAAGCCCGGAGTCTTCAATCTCGAAGACCACACACCGAAACGTATCCGAGGAGCTGCGGGCGATGGCGAAAGTCCGCCTAGTGTGTACGGTGATGATATCCGCCCTGATCTCCACTTCCTGCGACTCCTTTCTCTAACTGCCGGGTGCCATTGTAGCGGGGGCAGGTCGAGCGCGCGAGAGTGATACCAGAGGGCGCAACGTTTATAATTTCATGCGACTTGGGCCAGACTAAACAGGAGCTGGACGCCTTGGCTGAGACGAAGGCAGAGATTTTGATCGTAGAAGACGACCGGGTGATACTTGAAACTCTGGCATACAACCTTTCGCGCGCAGGGTTTTCCACCAGCCGTGCCATGACGGGAGCGGAAGCCTTGAAACTCGCCCGGAGCAGACGGCCAGATCTCATCCTGCTGGACATCATGCTTCCAGGCCAGAGCGGCATAGAGGTCTGCGAGAAGGTCCGGGAGCAGGATGAGGACGCCATCATCATCATGCTGACCGCCAAAGATGCCGAGGAAGACAAGCTCAGGGGATTCGAGGTCGGCGCCGACGACTACGTAACCAAGCCCTTTAGCATGAAGGAGCTCATGGCGCGCGTAAACGCCAACCTCAAGAGGAGCACCACCGTAAACGGGCGGGGCAAAATCCTGGAGGCCGGAGACCTGGAGCTCGACACCAAGAACTTCACGGCCAGGGTGAAAGGCGAGCCGTTGAGCCTGCGCCTGAAGGAGTTCGAGCTTCTGGTGACCCTGGCCTCGCGCCCCGGAGAGCTAAAGAGCAGAGAGGAGCTGGCAAAAGAGGTGTGGGGACATGCGGGGGTGGGCGCTTCGCGCACCATAGACGTTCATATCCGCAGAATAAGGGCCGCACTCGCCGAACGCTCCTCCTACGAGTACATCCACACCGCGAGGGGTCTGGGATACCGCTTCGAGCCCCGGCTGAGAAGCCAGGAAGATGCCTCCGAAACGGTCAACCCGGATACCTCTGAACCACGAAGGTAGGCGAGAGTAGTGCTGGAAAACAGCCAGGAAGAGTTCGTCAGTGTCGAGGAACTCAGGCGCGTCAACAAGATCCGGCGCGATTTCGTCGCCAACGTCTCCCACGAGCTCAAGACGCCTGCAACCAGCCTGCAATTGCTCGCCGAGAGCCTGGTCGATATCATAGACGAAGACCCGGAGCAGGCGAGATTTTTCGCCCACCAGCTCAAGAGCGAGACCGAGCGGCTGGGCCGGCTCATAACGGATCTCCTCGACCTCGCGCGCCTCGAAAGCGAGGAGAAGGTCGCCGCCCCCAAGCCTGTTGACGTGCGCGGTGTGCTGCTGGCGGTGCTCTCGCGCATGAGACCGCCCGCCCATCAGAAGGACATCACGCTCACGTGGAAGCGACTCGGCCCCTCCGAGGACTACACCATCCAGGGAAACGAGACGAACCTCACCTCGATGTTCTCCAACCTGGTAGACAACGCCATCAAGTACACCCCGCCGGGCGGACGCATAGAGGTTACGGGAGAGGCCGACGACCTCGGGGTGACCGTGCGCGTCTCCGACACCGGCATCGGCATCCCGCAGAAGAAGCTCTCCCGCATCTTCGAGCGGTTCTACCGGGTGGATAAGGCCCGCTCGAAGGAGACCGGCGGCACGGGGCTGGGACTCTCGATCGTCCGGCACGTCGCCGAGAACCACGGCGGAAAGGTAACCGTGGAGAGCAAGATCGGCGAAGGCACGACCTTCACCGTCTACCTGCCCCGGGGATAACCCGCCGGTCGGGGCATCATCTTTTACCGCCGGGTCCTGCCGAAGAGTCTCTCGCGTCCTGCCTCATCCAGGTCCTCGATAGGCTTCTTGAGATCCTGCCCCACCTCCAGCGCCCGCCTGACCGCCGGGCGCGAACCTACCTGCTCGTACCAGCGGGCGAGGTTCGGATAGTCTTCCATTCTCTGGCCCTGATCCTCGTGGGAGACGAGCCAGGGGTAGATCGCGATGTCGGCGATGGTGTACTCTGCGCCCGCGAAATACTCCGAGCCAGCGAGGCGCCGGTCCATCACGCCGTAGAGCCGGGCGGCCTCGTTGGTATAGCGGTCTATGGCGTAGGGGATCTCCTCGGGGGCGTACTTGCGGAAGTGGTGCGCCTGGCCGAGCATCGGGCCCACGTGCCCCATCTGGAACATCAGCCACTGCAAGACCGTGTACCTCTCACGCGCCGGGGCAGGCAAAAACCTACCGGTCTTCTCGGCGAGGTAGATCAGGATGGCCCCCGACTCGAAGAGGCTGATCCGCTCCCCATCCGGGCCTTCGGGGTCCACGATGGCGGGCATCTTGTTGTTGGGGCTTATCTTGAGGAAGTCTTCCTTGTACTGGTCTCCGGCAGTGATGTCCACGGGCACTATGTTGTACGGTAGCCCACTCTCTTCAAGAATGATCGCTATCTTCCAGCCGTTGGGGGTCGGCCAGTAGTACAGGTCTATCGGTTCGGGCATCTTGCGCCGCTCCTCTCTAACGCGATAGCTGCTTACACCTGCTTCCTACCCGCACCTCTCGGCCCTTAACCGCTCACGGATCCTGTTTTTCATATCGCAACCCAACTCCCGCAGCCAGGTGAGCTGGAAAGGCACAATCACTCCTGTATATTCACGGCATGATGCGTCGAAATCTTTAACAGCGCGCGGATTTCGTATAAAGCTAAAGTAATTCGGCGAAGAATCCGATAATTCCTCTTAGAGTGCAATGAATCCAGGCAAAAACATTTTGAAGAAGATCGCCTCCCGCCTGCGCCGGACCGACATAGTGCGCCAGGAGAGCGGGCATGGTCCCAGAGGTGGTGAGGATTACCTCCGCATACTCGCGGAGGCGTCCTTCGAGGGCATCGCCGTAACCGAAAACGAAAAAATCGTAGAGACCAACGCTGCTTTTGACGAGATGTTCGGCTACGAGCCGTCCGAAGCCATCGGCATGGATGCCCTGGACTTCGTGGCTCCGGAGTTTCGGGAGCTGGCGCGCCAAAACCGGTCTTCGAACCACGGGGAGCCATACGAAGTAAACATGCTCAGGAAAGACGGAACGACCTTCCCGGCAGAGGCAAGGGGCAAGACGGTGCTCTACCGGGGCCGGCAAGCGCGGGTGAGCGCCATCCGGGACATTACCGGGCACAGGCAATACGAGGAGTCGCTCAGGGAGAGCGAGCGCCGCTTCCGGCACCTCTTCGACCAGTCTGTTGATGCCCTGATCGTGCACGATGAAAGTGGCAGGATCGTTGACTGCAACCTGGAGACGTGCCGCTCTCTGGGCTACTCGCGAGAGGAGTTGCTGAACCTCCGCGTCCAGGACTTCGCCACCAATCTGCTGGGCGAAAAAGAGAAAGCCTCGCGAGAGCGCGCGACACCCTGGCAAAAAGCCATGACCGAAGAGGCGGGCAGGATCTCCGGAGTCCACCTGGGCGAGCACCGGCGCAAGGACGGCACGCGCTTTCCCGTCGAGGTGCGCATAAGCCCTATAGACTACGGTGATCGCCGTCTGATCTTCGCCTCGGCCCGCGATATCACCGAGCGCAGGAAAGCCGAGGAGGAGCTGCGAGAAGCTGAAACCCGCTACCGCACCCTCGTAGAGAGCATGCCCGCCATCACCTACACCGAGCGCGTGGACGAAACCAGCTCCGCGATCTACGTCAGCCCCCAGCTCGAAAGAATGCTCGGCTACACTCCGGATGAGTGGATATCCACCCCGGATCTCTGGATAAAAATCCTCTATCCTGACGACCGCGAGCGGGTTCTGGCCGAGCACTACCGTACCAACGAAACCGGCGAACCCTTCGAGATGGAGTACCGTCTGATCGCCAAAGACGGGCGCGTGGTCTGGGTGCGGGATGAAGCCGTGCTGGTGCGCGATGAGAATGACGAGCCCCTCTACTGGCAGGGCGTCAAGCTCGACATCACCAGGCGCAAAAACGCAGAAGAAGAGATGCGCAAGAGCGAGGAGAAGTACCGCTCTATCCTGGAGCAGATCCAGGACGGATATTTCGAGGTAAACCTCGCCGGAGACTTCACCTTCTTCAACGACAGGCTGTGCGAGATTCTCGGCTACCCTGCGGACGAGCTTCTGGGGATGAACAACCGCGAGTACATGGACCAGGAGAACGCGAAGAAGGTCTACGAGACCTTCAACGAGGTCTACCGCACGGGAAGATCCATCGAGAGTTTCGACTGGGAGATAATAAGGAAAGACGGCGACCGCAGGTTCGTCGAGGCCTCCATAACACTCATAAGAGACGAGAGCGGGAATCCCGCCGGATTCCGCGGCATCGTCCGCGATGTTACTGAACGCTACAGGGCCGAAGAAGAGTTGAGAGAGGCCCACCAAAAGCTTTCCTTCCACGTGGACAACTCTCCGCTTGGCGTCCTCGAATGGGATAAAAACCTGCGGATACTCCACTGGTCGAAGGAGATGGAGAGGCTCTTCGGCTGGCGGGCGGAAGAGGTGACCGGCAAACGCATTGATACCGACTTCAGATTCCTCTACGAAGAGGATAAGGAGGCTATCAGCAAGGTCATGGCTTCGCTTCTGGACGGCAGCGAGCGGCGCGTCGTCTTCCAGAACCGCAACTACGCCAAAGACGGTTCGGTGGTTATCTGCGAGTGGTACAACTCTGCGCTGGTGGACGATTCCGGCGAGTTGATCTCGGTGATGTCGCTCGCCATGGACCTAACCGAGCGCGAGCGTAACAAGGAAGAGCTGGCCCGGCTGGCTTCTTTTCCCGAGCAGAATCCGAACCCGGTCCTAGAGGTGGATCGGACCGGCAATATCTCCTATCTCAACCCGGCGGCCCGCGAGACGTTTCCCGACATCTCCGCCCGGGGACTCCGGCATCCGATCCTGAAGGACGTGAGTGCGCTGGCCGACGAGTTGCGTGCCAGCGGGCAAAGGTCCCTGGAGCGCGAGATCGAGATCGGCGACAGAGTCTACGAGCAGAAAATATCCATCGCTCCGACGAGCGACACAAGGATCTACCTGAGCGACATCACCGAGCGCGAGCGGGCAGAGGCGGAGTTGCGGCAAGCCGAAAACAGATACCGCACGCTGGTCGAACGGATGCCGGCGGTTACCTACGTCCAGGAGATCGGAAGTCCCGATAGCGCGATGTACATGAGCCCCCAGATAGAATCCCTGACGGGCTACACCCCCGAGGACTGCAAGGACCCGGATCTTCGGTGGCGCATGGTCCACCCCGACGACCGCGAGCGGCTGCAGGCCGAAGACGACCAACCCGTCGAGCCGGGCAGGGTTTCCACGACGGAGTACCGCGTACTCCACCGCGACGGGCGAGTGGTCTGGGTGCGTAACGAATCGGTTGTGGTCGAGGATGAGGCGAGTGGAGCCCGCTACTGGCAAGGATTCATGGTTGACATCACCGAACGCAAGCGGGCAGAGGAAGAGTTGATGCGGGCCAAGGAGGCCGCCGAAGATGCCAGCCAGGCCAAGAGCGAGTTTCTGGCAAACATGTCGCATGAGATCCGCACCCCGATGAATGGCGTGATCGGGATGACCGAACTCCTTCTGGACACAGCCCTCACTCCCGAGCAGCGCGAGTACGCCGAGACCGTCAGCAACTCCGGCGAGGCGCTGCTCAGGATCATCAACGACATTCTGGACTTCTCCAAGATCGAAGCCGGAAAGATGCAGCTAGAGATCCTGGACTTCGATCTGCACGAGGCGGTCGAGGAGGTGGCGGGCCTGTTCGCCAACCTCGCCCATCGCAAAGGCCTGGAGCTGGCCTGCTTCATCGAGCCCGACGTGCCGGGCAGGCTGCGGGGTGACCCCTTCCGGCTGCGCCAGATCCTGACCAACCTGGCGAGCAACGCGATCAAGTTCACCGAGCGCGGAGAGGTCGTCATCCGAGCCCGGCTCCTCAAGGAGTCGAAGAACGTCGCGACGGTGCGCTTCGAGGTCTCCGACACCGGAATCGGCATCTCACCCGAAGAGAAATCCCGCCTTTTCAAAGCGTTCTCCCAGGCGGACACCTCGACTACCCGCCGCTACGGCGGGACCGGGCTCGGGCTCACGATCTGCCGGCGGCTCGTCAGGCTGATGGGCGGTGAGATCGGGGTAGAGACCGAGCCGGGAGAAGGCAGCACCTTCTGGTTCAGCGTCCCCCTGGAAGAACCAATCTCGGCGGCGGAGAAGCGTCTTGAGCCACGCAACCTGCGGGGCTTGCGGGTTTTGATCGTGGACGACAACAAGACCAACCGCAGCATCCTGTGCGAGCAAGCATCTTCGTGGGGGATGCGCAACGCGAGCGCGGAGGACGGCCCGCAGGCGCTAAAGATGCTCCGGGAAGCCGCCGAGGAGGGCGAGCCCTACGAGCTGGCGATCCTGGACATGCACATGCCCCTCATGGACGGCATGAGCCTCGCCCGCGAGATCAAGTCCGACCCCTCGATCTCCGAGACCCGGCTCCTGCTCCTCACCTCTCTGCTCGGTCATGGGATGCGCGAAGAGGCCACACGGGCGGGCATCCTCGTCTACCTGAACAAACCGGTGCGCCAGTCCGAGCTCTACAACGGCCTGGTAACGGCGATGCAAATCCCGAAAGTGGAGCCGGTCTCCCCTCCCGAACCCGAAGCAGAGCCAGTATCACCCCTTTTCAGCACGGACGAAGAGAAAAAGCCGCAGATCCTCGTCGCGGAAGACAACCCGGTAAATCAGAGGGTGGCAGCAAGGATGCTGGAGAAGCTCGGGTATCGGGTGGAGGTGGCCGAAAATGGACTCGAAGCGATCCGCAAGCTCTCGCAGGCTCCCTACGACGCGGTTCTGATGGACTGCCAGATGCCCGAGATGGACGGCTACGAGACTACAGCCGAGATCCGGCGCCGCGAACAGAGCGAGGAGGCAAGTATTCACACTCCGATCATCGCGATGACCGCCAACGCACTCGCGGGCGACCGGGAGAAGGCGCTCGAAGCTGGGATGGATGACTACCTCTCGAAGCCGGTCAGGCCCGAAGAGCTCGAAAGGATTCTCGAACGTTGGATACAGCGCCCCGACGCCGAAGACCTTCTCGAAGACCTGGACGGAGAAGCGGCCCGGATCACCGCCGAGGGCTCACTGGATCTGGGCGTGCTGGCAAGCCTGCGGGAGCTGCAGGAAGAAGGCGAGCCCGACATCCTCGCCGAACTGGTCGAAATGTTCCTCGAAGATGCACCCAGGCGCCTCGCCTCCTTGCGCGAGGCCATCCAGAGAGGCGACGCCGGAGAAGTAGAGCGCACGGCCCACACCCTCAAGGGAAGCTGCGGCAACATGGGCGCCCGCAGGATGCACGAGCTCGCGGCGGACCTCCAGGCAATAGGCGCTTCCGGCGACCTGTCGGGGGCCGCGGAGAGGTTGGATCTCCTGGAAGAGGAGTTCGGAAGGGTCCGTCTGGCGCTGATCGAAGTCTCAGAGAGCTAGCATGAGGGTACTCATCGCAGAGGATGATACCGTCTCCCGCACCATCCTCCGCCGCGCTGTCGAAAAACTGGGGCATGAATGTCTCGCGGCCTCCGACGGCGACGAAGCCTGGCGGCTATACGAAGAAACACCCGATCTGGACGTCATCATAAGCGACTGGATGATGCCCGGCATGGACGGCGTCGAGCTCTGCCGCAGGGTCCGGAACTCCGAGAAAAACGGGTACACGCACTTCATCTTTCTCACGGCCCTCGGAGACAGGGGGCATCTGCTGACGGGGCTTCAAGCCGGAGCCGACGACTATCTCTCCAAGCCGCTCGACCGGGATGAGCTGCAGGTCCGGCTCATATCCGCTTCCCGCATCACGACGCTGCACCGGAAGCTGGAGAGGCAAAACGCCGAGCTAGCGCGCCTGAAAGACAAGTTCTTCGAGCAGGCGCGCCGGGACCCACTGACGGATCTCGGCAACCGGCTCCAGCTACGGGAGGACCTGGAGATGCTCAAAGGCCGAGCCGAACGCTACGGCCACACTTACTGCGCCGCCCTGTGCGACATTGACTTCTTCAAGCTCTATAACGATCACTACGGCCACCCGGCGGGGGACAAGATACTCGTGCGCGTCGCCAGCACGCTGAAAGACGGCTGCCGCAAGGGAGATGCGCTCTACCGGTACGGCGGCGAGGAGTTTCTGGTCATCCTGCCCGGCCAGACGCTCGAGTCCGCAACTACCGTGGCTGATCGGCTGCGCAAGGACGTCGAGGCGTTAAAGATCCCGCACGAAGCCAAAAATCTGCCAGGGGTGGTAACGATCAGTGCCGGGGTCGCCGAACTCTCTGCAGAGCACCCCAAAACCTCTGATGAGCTGTTGAAAGAGGCCGACACCGCCCTATACCGGGCAAAGCAAGCGGGCCGCAATCGCGTAACCCGCTATGACGGGAAAGCAGATTAGCGCGCCAGATTCTTACCTGTTCCCGGAACGCCCGGCGCGCCACAGCACGGTCCGCACCCGCGCGGCCAGCTCATCCGGGGAGAAAGGCTTTATCACGTAGTCGTCGAGTCCGGCCTGCAGCCCCTCGATGACGTCCTGCTCGCCGCTGCGGGAGGTAAGCATGATAACCGGCATGGAGGATATTTTCTGATCCGGGTTGTTGCGGAGGGTTCGGACGAGCTGGATGCCGGAGACGCGGGGCATCAGGCTGTCGGTTATCAGGAGGTCGGGCACGTCGCCGCTCTCCAGACGATCCAGCACCTCCCGGCCGTCGGTAGCTTCGGAGAGGTCGTAGCCCAACCCCGAGAGCTTTACGATGACGATACGGCGCACGATCCGGTCGTCATCCGCCACCAGTATCTTGGCTGCCTCGCTCAGGATTCCCCCTCGAAAAAGCCATGAACAAGCCTGTATAGATCTTACTAGGACCGATCCTTATATTCCAACGGGCTAAAGTTATCCGACCTACCATCCGATAATCTAGTTGATGGGAAGGCCGGGCCTCATAGAGATCGCCATCGTGGTGATGGCGGGTCTGAACGTAGTGATGATCCTGCTTACAGTCGCCGTCAAGGTCGCCCGCTCCCTGCGAGAGAGCTGGCTGAAAGCGCGGCGGAGCAGGATAGAGTCTGCCCTGGATGATTTCCTCCTAGCAGGAGAAGTGAGACCAGAGCTGCGGCGGCTGAGAGCCAGGGAACTCGATGTACTCGCGGCCACGATGATCGAGTACCTCACGGTACTGCGGGGCTCGGAGCGCGAACGTCTGCTCGGGCTTGCCGTGGAGCTTGGCCTGGTGAAACGATACGCTGGCTGGCTCTCCTCGCAGCGACGCTGGCGGCGGGCCCGCGCGGCGGAGAACCTCGGGTATCTGGGGGGATCTGACAGTGTCGGGGGGCTTGCGAAGCTGCTCTCTGACAGGGACGAGACGGTGCGGGCGGTTGCGGCACGAGCCCTGGCGCGCATAGGGACGCAAGAGGCCGCGCAGGCTCTCGCACAAACCCTCAATGACCCTTCGGACCTCACCCGCCTCCGGGTGGCCGAGAATCTGGAGAGGATCGGACCTCTCGCCGCTCCTTCTCTGATAGATCTCCTCTCCTCTGAAGAGAGGAGATCCCCGATCCTGGCCGCGAGGGTTCTGGGAAACCTGCGGCTCCTGGAGGCGGGTCCGGCTCTGGAAGCGGCGGCGCGCACCGGGACGAACGTAGACTTAAGAGCCCAGGCGACGCTGGCCCTGGGCAAGACCGGAGACCCCGAGTACGTGCCCGTGCTGCTGGAGGCCGCCAAAGACGAGGAGTGGCCCGTGCGGGCGCAGGCAGCCAACGCCCTGCGCATGATCGGGGAGGTCTCGACCATCCCCACGCTCAAGAACCTGATGGCCGACCGCGAGTGGTGGGTGCGCGTCAACGCCGCCAGAGCCCTCGCCAACTTCGGAGCGGCGGGAGAGCGGGCGCTCGTGGATATCCTCGAAGGAGAGGACCGCTTCGCCCGCGAACGGGCCGCGGCCACACTCGAAGCCCAGGGTATCACCCGCAGGATGGTGGATGATCTGGCGAGCCCTGGAGAGCGCGGCGAGCGGGCGCGGCACGTGATCCGGGCGATGGTCAAAACCGGTTCTACCAGGCATCTCAGGCGCATCCTCAACGACATGCCCGAAGGAGACAATCGCCGGGTGCTGAAGAAAATACTCGCGGAGAACAATGAGCTTTAACCAGTTTATACTCGGCGCAAACTACTTCGTGCTCGGTTATTTCCTGCTGATAAACGGGGTATACGCACTTCTGTACTTCATCTCCTTCTTCGAGATAGCTGACTATACGCGGCGTGAGATCTTCTCTGGTTTCTCGGAGCTTTTTACCTCGAACTACGCTCCTCCGGTCTCCGTGGTGGTCCCCGCCTACAACGAGGAGGCGACCATCGCTGCGAGCGTGCGCTCCTTCCTCACTTTGCGCTACCCGCTGCACGAGGTCGTCGTGGTCAACGACGGTTCCAGAGACGGCACCCTCGATGTCCTCAAGCGCGAGTTCGACCTCTGGGAGTACGACCGCCCCACGAGGCTGCAGCTACAGACGGCTCCCATCCGGGGCATATACGCCTCCACCACGGAACGTCTCATCGTGGTGGACAAGGAGAATGGCGGAAAGGCCGACGCTCTGAACGCCGGGATCTGCACGGCCCAGTATCCGCTGGTCTGCTGCCTGGACGCCGACATCATCCTGGAAGAAGACGCCCTGCTCAAAGCCGCCCGTCCGGCGATAGAGTACGGGGATGTGGCCGCAGTCGGGGGTATCGTCCGGGTCGCCAACGGCTGCGAGGTGGATGCCGGGCGTATCGTGGAGATCAAAACCCCCCGCAGAGCGCTTCCAAACCTCCAGGTCGTCGAGTACCTGCGGGCTTTTCTGGCCGGGAGAACCGGGTGGAGCAAGATCAACGCGCTGCTCATCATCTCCGGTGCGTTCGGGCTGTTCCGCAAGCGAGACCTCATCGCCGCCGGGGGATACTCTCTGGGTACAGTAGGAGAGGACATGGAGCTCGTAACCAGGATGCACCACGTCCTGCGGGAGAACAACCGCAAGTACCGCATAGTCTTCGTCCCCGACCCCGTCGCCTGGACCGAGGTTCCCGCGACCCTCCGCGTCCTGCGCCGCCAGCGCGACCGCTGGCACCGGGGCCTTCTGGACACCCTCGTCAGACACCGCAAGATGCTCTTCAACCCCCGATACGGCATTGTAGGGCTGTTCGCGATGCCCTACTACTTCCTCTTCGAGCTGCTGGGGCCGGTAATAGAGCTTCTGGGATACATCGCCTTCGTCGCGGGGCTTTTGCTCGGGATACTCAACGCCCGCTTCGCCCTGGCTTTCTTCCTGGTGGCCGTCGGTCTCGGAGCCCTGCTCTCAGTCGCGGCGGTCTTTCTCGAAGAACTGAGACTCCAGCGTTATCCGAGCTGGCGGGACATGGTCAAGCTCATACTCTACGGGATCGCAGAGAACTTCGGCTACCGCCAGTTAAACACCCTCTGGCGGGTCATGGCGATATTTTCGTTCCTCCGCAGAAACACCGACTGGGGCAGCATGGAGCGCCGCGGCTTCGAGCAGGCGAAACCACCGGAGACCACGCCGAAGCGTGAGTACGAAGAGGTCAAAACCAGCCGCGATAGCGAGTAAGGACAGTTTAGTTTGTACCAGTATTATGAAACAAGGGAACGCAGCAAGCGCGGGAAATACGTTCTGGCGGTCCTGCTGCTGGCCCTCGCGTGCGCGGCGGGTGTGCTCTTCTGGTTGCACGAGGCCAACAGCCGGCCCGTCTCCAAAGCGTACGGGGTCAAGCGCGTCTCGACGGTAAAGGGCACCCACCTCGCGGTCTACGATGGGAAAGGCTGGAAGACGCAGTTCTGGGACGGGGTGAACCTGGGAGCCACCCTGCCGGGTCATGCTCCGGGCGAGCTGGCGCCGACCAAAGAGGACTACCTGCGGTGGTTTGCGATGATGAAGGCGATGCACGTGGATGTCGTGCGGGTGTACACGATCCTGCCGCCCACGTTCTACGAGGCGCTCGCGCAGTTCAACTCCGGGCGCAAGGACCCCTTGTGGTTCATCCAGGGCATCTGGTCGCCCGAGGAAGAGCTTATCGGGAAAAACGAGCTGGGCAACGACGCCTACAAGCCCGATATCACCCATCAGTTCAGGCATGAGATCCAGGACGCCGTCCACGCGGTCCACGGCGACGCCGACATCCCGCCGCGCCACGGCCACGCCAGCGGCCACTACGACGCCGATGTCTCCCAGTACATGCTCGGCTGGATGGTCGGGACCGAGTGGTTCCCCTACGCCGTCAAGAAAACCGACGACGCCCATCCCGGCATGTCCCCGTACTCCGGCAAATATTTCAGCGCCACCAAAAACGCGAGTCCCTTCGAGAGCTGGCTGGCCTCGATGCTGGAGACGCTGGCGAACACGGAGATGCAATACGGCTGGCAGCACCCCGTCTCCATAACCAACTGGCTCACCACCGACCCGCTGCACCACCCCGACGAGGCGTTCCCGCAGGAAGACATGGTCTCCGTGGACCCGACGCACATAAAGCCCACCTCCGAGTGGAAGGCCGGCTACTACGCCTCGTTTCACATCTACCCTTACTACCCGGATTTCCTGCGCTACCAGAAGAGCTACCAGCACTACAGGACCCCCGACGGCAGGAGAGATCCCTACGCCGGCTACCTGAACCAGCTCAGGCACTACGTCAAGGGGATGCCGCTCGTGGTCGCGGAGTTCGGCGTGCCGAGCAGCCGCGGGATGGCCCACCGCGGGCCATTGGGCAGAAATCAGGGCTACCACACCGAGAAAGATCAGGGCGATATCGAGAAGACCATGCTCAAAGACATTCGGGAAGAGGGCTACGATGGAGGCTTCGTGTTCTCCTGGCAGGACGAATGGTTCAAGTTCACCTGGAACACGAAGGATCTGAACATCCCGGCCACCAGAAGGCCCAAGTGGTTCAACAAGCTGACCAACGAGCAAAACTTCGGGGTCGTGGCTGAAGACGCCGGCAAGGCGAAGGACCAGATCTACCTGGACGGCAAAACCACGGACTGGAAAGGCCGCGAGAAGAAGAGTCGAAGCTACCCGGACTTTACCCTCTCCGTCGCCCACGACCCGGCCTACCTCTACCTGCTCCTGAAGAAAAAACACGGCGACTGGGACTTCTCGAAGGACCCGCTCGACGTCGGCTTCGGGACCCAGCCAGGCGGCAGCGAAAAGGCGGATGCGGCACCGGGTCTCAGCTTCCCCGGCGGCATACAGACCCTGCTCCAGATCCGGGGCAAAAAAGACTCGCGCATGATGATAAACAGCGCCTACGACTACGAGTCCTGGTTCTACGGCAAGAAGCTGCACATGATCCCCCAAGTCCCCGACGGCGGGAACGCCGGGGCGGGCAAGTTCGTGCTCTGGAAGCTGCCCTTGAGCCGTCCGCTCACCCTGCCGCAGAGCAAGCGCAAGATCCCCTTCGAGGCTTTCGACGTGGGCAAGATGAAACCCGGCATCACCGACCCCAAAAGCCCGAAGTACGACAGCCTCGCCGACTGGTACGCCAAAGGCAAGGTGCTTGAGGTGCGCATCCCGTGGATGATGCTAGGCTTCACGGACCCGAGCCGCCTCATGGTGTGGAAGAATTTTTATAAAGCGGGTAAGGTCCAGCCCGTAAAGAGCGACGGCATACGGGTGTATCCGGCCATAAACTCGAACACCTCCGGGAAAGATAAACCCGAGCCGCTTTTCTACACCTGGCGGCCCTGGAACCAGCCCGCCTACCACGAGCGCAAGAAGCAGAGCTACTACATCCTGCAAAAAGCGTTCGAGAACAAGCGGCTGGAGCCCATACCCCCGGCCCGGTCCGGCTCGTAGTTCAGGGAATAGAGTAGATCCACTCTCGTGTCCCGTAGATGGTGCGCGTGAGTTCTTCGGCCTCCGCCATCTCCTCTGGCGAAAGCGAGTCCTCTACCAGGCCACTTTCGGTGTGCATCCGGGAGAACGTCTCTATCATGCGCTCTTTGATCTCCTCGCGCGGGAGCTGTGTCTGCCTCTTTAAGGGACCGACCCGCTTCTCGGCGCTCTTTATGGCTTTGTCGGATATCTTCTCCTGGCCGATACGCAGAACCCTCAGCATCTTGGCCGCGTCCATCTCGTAGGAGAGCATCGCGTGGTGCAGCACGGCGCCGTGACGCCTCGCCTGGGCCGCGCCTCCGATCTTGCCGTTCGTCGAGGAGATGTCGTTGATCGGCTCGTAGTAGGCTTCGATCCCGAGCGAGCGGAACGTCTCGATGACCCACCTGTCCAGGAAAGCGTAGGAATCTACCGTGCTCATCCCGGAGACGAGCTCCAGCGGCGCGTAGACCGAGTAGGTGATTATGTTCTCTGGCTCGGAGAACATCGCCCCGCCACCGGTGGTGCGGCGGATGATATCAACCCCCTCCCGGCGCGCCGCCTCTTCGTCCACCTCGTTACTCACCGACTGGAAGCGCCCGATAACGACCTCGGGCCTGTACCGCTCCCAGAAGCGCAGGGTAGGCGGGCGCTCGCCGCTTCCGACCCTGCGGACCAGCACCTCGTCGAGGGCGACGTTCACCGGCGGGTCAACGGGCTCACCCCGGATCAAACGCCACTCGTACTTCTTCCACCGCTCCCCGGCACTCATTCCACCCCTCTTTTTACCGCGCGGGCGACGGCCTCGGGCGAGAAGCCGATCATCTCCACCTCATCACCAAGCGACCCCCGGATACGCTCCGCCAGAGCTTCTTCCGAAAGATCCGCTGGCACACCCTCCAGAGAGCCTGCGATGGTAGAGAGGGCTTCTGGAGGTTCGAGGAAGAAGTCTCCGCTCACCCGAACGCCGGTGAGCCTGCCGTCCCGGACCTCGAAGTCTGCAACGACGAGCTTGCCGCCCCGTGTCTTGTACTCTCCGTGCATACCCTGGATATTACCTCGTAAGCTCATCAGAGTAATCGAGGCTGGCTTCATCGAGCGCGCTCTCAAGGTCATCGTAGCGCGAAAACTGCGCAACGCGCTGGCCGTCAACCCGAAAACTAGAAGCGATCTCACGCTCGCCGGTTACTTCCCCGGTTTCTACGGAACGCCACACGGCACGTTGCGCCACGACCACCACATCATCGCGCGCAAAGGCGCGAAGCGTTTCGAGGCTCAATCCAGCCCGGTCGAGCCAGTCTCTCAGAAGCTGATGCCTGTAACCGGAACCACGAGGACCAACTACTTCGATACCGGGATCGGATAGTTCGAGAAGGCGGCCAACGTCTCCACTGCTGGCGGCATCCTGCCAAGCCTGGACAACGGCGAACGCACCTTCACGCTGCATATGAACAGATCCTATCCCCGGAAGCCGAGGCGCCGGGAGATGCCAGCGGCGGATTTTTTAGCCAGCTCCCCGATCTCGGGAATGGATTCCATCGGGAGCCGGAAGGCGGGACCGGAGACGCTAATAGCGGCGACGACCGTGCCGCTGGCCGAGTGGATCGGGGTCCCGACGGCGTTGAGCCCGACCTCCAGCTCCTCGATGGTGTGCGCGTAGCCTCTGGCCCGGATCTCCTCTAGCTGTTCCTGGAGAACCCCCAGGTCCACGATGGTGTTCTCGGCGAAACGATCCAGTGGTTTTTCCAGGACGTGGCGGCGCTGGTCTTCTGGCATGTGGGCCAGAAGAACCTTCCCGTCGGCGGTGGCGTGCAGCGGCGTGTGCTTGCCCGACCAGTCCACGCTCACCACCGAGGAGGTCGGCATGATCTGCTGAATGACGACGGCGTCCTCGCCTTCGAGCACGGAGATGGTTACCGTCAAATCTGTCTGTTCGCACAGGCGCTCGCAGAACGGGCGGGCGTAGCGGACCACGTCGAGGTCGGCGGTAACGGCGCCCGCGAGCAGCACCATCCCGAACCCCAGCCGGTACTTCTCCGTCGCGGCGTTCTGCTCGACCAGGCCCCGGTCCCTCAAAGTGGTGAGCAGCCGGTAGGCGGTGGATTTGTGTATGCCGATCTGGCTCGCAACCTCGGTTACTCCCGACCACCCGTTGCCAGCGAGAAACTCCATCACAGAGATAGCCCGGTCTACGGACTGAACCGTCGTGTTTCTGCGCTTCGCAGTGTCCATGAAGTAGTATTCTACACTTTTTGCTAGTTTCTCCCCCGCTCGCAGCGGTGGCGTATCTACTCGGAACCCTGGTTTTCCCGCACAGAGCGCACCATGTCTTCTGCGGAGCGGTGGCCCGCATCTCTGCGCTCGTCCAGCTTGATCACAGTATAGGAGCGTTCAGAGCCAAGCTCGAAGATGGCTTCCTGCGCCCGCGAGAGCGCGGCATAGAGCTCTTCCCTCGTCCCGGCCTCGACGGTCGTTCCCATCGGTCCCAGCGTGCACTTCAACCCGGAGGACTCAAGCTCACTCACGGCTGCCGCCACATACCGGCTTACGCTGGTGGAGCCGGTACTGAGAGGGAAGACGCTGATCTCAGCTACAACCATTTCTTCTCCTTTTGTATGCCTGCCGGGAGATCCAGGTCTCCCTTTTCCGAATCGGAAGATCGTTAGAAGGATCGTAGCACGCGGCGTAAGCGGCGGGGGTTCTTGAGGATGATCGCCGTATCTGCAACACTTGCCGGCGGATAAAAATAGAGGCGGGAGCAAGGGGGTGAGGTTTTGGAAGATCAGGGCGGCGCAGGGTCCCGGGCGTTCGCGCCAGTCCTGCGGTTTTTCAACGTGTTCTCCATCGCGCTCGCGGCGATATCGCCGACTACCTCGGTGTTTCTGGTCTACGGTGAGGGGTTGGGCTCGGCGGGGACCGGGGTGGCCTGGGCGTTCGTCGTCGGGGCGATCATCGCGATATCGATGGCCTTCTGCTACGCGGAGCTGGGTTCGATGTATCCGGGAGCGGGCGGCGCCTACAATCTCGTGCGCAACGTGCTGGGGAGCGGCGCGGGATTCGTAGCCATTTTGCTCTTCCTGGTGCTGGGAGTGGTGATCACCGCGACGATCCTGGTCGCTTCGGCGACCTACCTGCACGAATTGCTCCCCGTTCTGCCCGTCAACCTGACGGCGGTGGCGATGATGGTGGTGGTAACGCTGCTCTCGCTGGAGCGGATCGGGCCGACTAGCTGGATCGCGGCGGTAATGCTGATCATAGAGATGGTGGTCATCCTCGCGTTCATCGCGGTCTCGCTCCTCTCCGTACGCCACTCTCTGGGATTCGTGCTGCACCCCGTAACGGAGCATGGAGGGACCCTCTCCGGCATCGGGTGGTCGGCGCTGCTCGGCGCGGTCGTCCCGGCACTTTTCGCGTTCAACGGCTACGACTGGCCGCTGTACTTCGCGGAGGAGACCCACGATCCCATCAGAACTCCCCCTCGGGCGGTGATGGTCGCCGCGCTCACGGCCATTCTCACCGAGGTTCTGGCGGTGGTTGCGGCGACCCTCGCGATCCCGGACCTCCATGCCGCGCAGGGAGCCTCGGCTCCGCTGGCCTACCTGGCCCGGACGATAGCGGGTTCTGCGGGCTCGACTATCCTGCTCGCCGGGGTGGTCGTGGCGATGTTCGACACGGGGCTGAGCGGGAACCTGGCCTACGCGCGCATCTACCTGGCATCCGCCCGCGACAACTCGTGGCCCGCGCCCATAGGCCGCTTCTTCGCGAGCACCAACCGCCATCAGGTCCCCAAGTGGGGTTTCGTCTTTCTCGGCGTGGGAAACGCCGCGCTCTGCTACTTCTCCTCCCTTACCGACCTCGTAACCTTCACGGGCGTGGTGATCGTGACGATCTACCTGCTGGTGGCGGTATCCGCGCTGGTGAGCCGCTTCAAGAACCGCTCCGCCGAACGGCCCTTCCGCATGCCGCTGTGGCCCGTGCCGCCCGTGATCGCGGTTCTCGGGGTCATCCTCGCCCTAACGCAGCAGCTCCCGAGGGATCTCATCATCGTGGGAGTGGTCGTCGCTGCGGCGGTTCTGTACTGGGCATCTTATTTGAGGCTCAAGGAAAAAGCGCGATCGCGACCGGCTTCTTAAAGGGAGTCGGAATAACTAGCCGCGCATTTGAGCCATACTCTCCTCTATAATGCCTTTCGGGAAGGCCATCTGGAGTCGCCGTAGAGAGGTGGTGCATCTTGGCAGAGGAGGCGTTCAGGCTTCCGGGCTCTCCTTACGAGGTGCTCGTGAACATAATCGTGGCGTACGGGACCCGCGACGAGGCGGCTGGCCCGGGGGATATTAGCAAGCTGGACGCAGCCCACCTTTCGAGCGCGAGCCGCAACAACGCCTTTCTGGCCCACCTGGGCATCCTGCAGGGCGAGACGAAGAGGGTCATAACCGAGCAGGGCCGGGATCTGGCGCTGGCACTCGGGCGCAGGGACCGCGAGGGCATCCGGCAAAACTGGCGAAAGGTCGTCTCGAGCAGCGAGTTCATGCAGAACGTCGTCTCGGCGGTCAAGATGCGCGAAGGGATGATGCGCACCACCCTCCAGTCTTACATCGCCCAGGCCGCCAAGCAGCCAAAGAACAAGCCGGTGATGAACGGCGCGGGCGCCATCATAGACATCCTCAGAGCCGCCGGGCTGCTCAAGGAAGAGGATGGCATGGTCCGGGCGACCTTCGACGGGGAGGCGGACCTGCCAGAATCCACCCAACAGGAAGTCTCCGAGTCCGCCCGGGTCTCGGTCTCCGCAGGCGAGAACCCCACGGTCAACATCCACCTGCACGTCAGGTGCGACGCCGACGAGATAGAAGACCTCGCCCCCAAACTCAAGGCCCTACTCCGGGAACTCTCGGACCCCCTCGCGTAAGCCAATACGGCAAACCAAAAAGCATCCCTGTGCTCTGAAGGTCGCTTAAGAATTTGGCGCGATCTTACGATAACAACATGAGATGCTAAACGAAGAGACCTTAGAACGAATAAACACCCGCTCCGGCAGGAACAGACGCGCGGCGGGAGTCGTGATCGTGATGTGCCCGGCCACTCTCGGCGCGTTGTATATCTCTGTCGCGCTGGCTGTCGGGGTTTTCGTTCTGGGGGTGCTTCTTTTCTGGTACGCGCGCAGGCTGGATCGAGAGAGCAGCAAGGTTCGTCTCTTCTACACGTTCGCCGGCGGAAGCGGGGCCTGGTTCAGATCCATAGGAGAAGCCTGCAAAAAGCTCTCCGGGGTGGAGCGGATCTGGATCATAGAAGCTCAGGACAAAAATCCCGATTGGAAGCTACACGCCGGGACTACCTCGATTATCTCCCGAAGCCGGGCCGGGGTGGAGCGCATGAACGTCCCGGAGATCTCCGCGAACGTCGCCGTCTGGGGGCTTGACCTCGGCGAAAACAGACTGTTCTTCTTCCCGGACAAGATTCTCCTCCGGCAGAGATCGGGGTATACGGCCCTGCCCTACGAGACGCTCGGCGTGTCTTTCTCTGCGGCCCGGTACGTGGAGGAGCGGGTGCCCAAAGACGCGGAGATCGTGGGACACACCTGGAAGCACGTCAAGAGAGACGGCAGCCCGGACGAGAGCTACAAGTCGAACCCACGCATTCCCATTGTCCTCTACGGTTCCCTGAAACTCCGCGTCGCGGACGAGTTGGACCTGGAACTGCAGGTATCCGACACCTCGGCGGCATCGCTCTTCGCCCGGTCGCTGGGCTTCGCGCCCAAGAGGCCCAGGAGATCCAACACCTCCAGCAAACGGAGAGGATACCTGGCCCCGGCGACGATGACCGTAGAGTCCGCGAGACGAGTCCTCGGCGTGCAAGAGAGCGATTCCAGAACGGAGATCGTCGCGGCATACAGGAAGCTGGCGCGAAAGTTTCATCCAGACAAAGTGGTTGGAGCCGCCCCGGAGATCCGCGAGATGGCCGAGCAGCGCATGAAGGAGATCAACGCCGCCTACGCCATGCTCAAACAGCATATCGCTTGACCTCACCCTTTATCTGCAAGCAAACTATGCTCTCATGCTAAATTAAGCGCGAAGGAGAGCATCAGGATGAACCAGGGCGTCTTGGACAATATCCCCCACCGCTTGAGGCGGCTGCCCGATCTGGCGTACAACCTTCTCTGGAGCTGGCAGCCAGAGATGCAGAGGCTCTTCGAGCGTCTGGACCCGGATCTCTGGGAGGCCACCGAACACAACCCGGTACGCCTTTTATACGAAACTGCGAACCTCGAAGCGGCATCCGAAGATGCGGGGTTCGTGGACGCCTACCACGGTGTGCTACGGGCTTTCGACGAGTACATTGACCGACGCGGCACCTGGATGGGAAGGGTCTACCCCAGGATGGAAGGCCCTATCGCGTACTTCTCGGCAGAGTTCGGGCTGCACGAGTCGCTCCCGATCTACTCCGGAGGCCTCGGCATCCTGGCCGGGGACCACGTGAAGAGCGCCTCGGATCTGGGGGTGCCTCTGATCGGGGTGGGCATCCTCTACGCCCAGGGCTACTTCCGACAGCGGCTCAACCCGGAGGGCTGGCAGGAAGAGGTCTACGAACCTTTCGTTCCCGAGATGCGCCCCATCCTGCCCGCCCGCGACCTGGATGGCGGCGAAGTCATGGTTACGCTAGAGATGCCGGGCCGGGAATTGCACCTCAAGGTCTGGAAGGTGGAGGTCGGGCGGGCGACGATCCTGCTCCTCGACGCGGATATTCCGCACAACAGCGAGGAGGACCGCGCGCTGACCGCCCGGCTCTACGGCGGCGACCAGCGGACCAGAATTTCCCAGGAGATCATCCTCGGAATAGGCGGAGTCCGGGCTCTCAGGGCGGTCGGGGCGCGCCCATCCGTGTTCCACATGAACGAGGGCCACGCCGCCTTCCTCGGCCTGGAGCGGATACGCGAGATCGTCTCCGCCGGGCGAAGCTTCGAGGAAGCCCGCGATGTGGTCGCTGGGAGCACCGTGTTTACCACCCACACCCCCGTCCCCGCCGGGCACGATGCCTTCTCGCCGGAGTTGTTCTGGGAATTCGCCGGGAACTGGCCCGCGCAGATCGGCACCGACGGCGACGGCCTCTGGTTTCTGGGCCACAAGGAAGAGCAGTGGGGCGCGACCTTCAACATGACCGTGCTCGCCATGCACCTCTCGGCGGGCCGCAACGCCGTCTCCAGGATACACCGGGACGTCTCGATGGGTATGTGGAGCTATCTCTTCTCGAAGGACGGTGAACTAACACCCATTACGTACGTCACCAACGGCGTCCACACCTGGAGCTGGCTCTCTCCCGAGATGGCCGAGCTTTTCGACGAGAGGTCGGCGGGCAGGGCCTGGCGCGAGGCGGCGCAGGACGCGGGCACCTGGTCCTTCGTCCCGGAGATACCTTCCAAGGAGCTGTGGGAGACACACAACTCGGTGAAGCGCAGAATGGTCGCCTTTGCCAACCGCAGGCTCGGGATCCAGCAGGAGCGCAACGAAAGCCCGCGCCGCGAGCTGGACCCCGATGCTCTCACCATCGGCTTCGCCCGCCGATTCGCCACCTACAAGCGCGCCACGCTCCTGCTCTCGGATTTGCAGAGATTGCGCAGGATAGCAAGCGATCCAGACCGGCCGGTCCAGTTCGTCTTCGCGGGAAAAGCCCACCCGGCGGACAACCCGGCCAAGAGCTTCATCCAGGAACTCTACCGGCTCTCCGAGGGAGAGCTGGCCGGGCGGCTGTTCATCCTCGAAGACTACGACATGAACGTAACCCGCCACCTGGTGCAGGGCGTGGACGTCTGGCTCAACAACCCGCGCCGCCCCCTGGAAGCGAGCGGCACCTCCGGCCAGAAAGCCGCGCTCAACGGCGCCCCGAACTTCAGCGTCCTCGACGGCTGGTGGCCCGAGGCCTACAACGGCCACAACGGCTGGACCATCGGTGGCGAGCAAGAGTACAGCTCCACCGAAGAGCAAGACGCCGCCGACGCCGAATCACTCTACCGGACGCTCGAAGAGTCGCTCATCCCGCTCTACTACGACCGCGACGCCGCGGAAGTACCCGAAGAGTGGGTCAGGGTGATGAAGGAATCCATCTCCACCATCGCGCCCACCTTCTCGACCCAGCGGATGGTCCGCGACTACGTGCACAGGCTCTACGCGCCGCGTGCCGTGCACCTCGAACGTCGCTTCTAACGCCCGGCCCGATCATGACGCTCGCCCCCGGCGTTGACCCGCACGAAGGGCTCTCTGACCTCGGATGACGCCAGAGGCCCGTAGAGCCGGGGTTTCCTGAAAGCGTTGCCCCACGTCTCGCGTCTCCGGTACTCCCGCATCCTGCTCAGGTCGAACGGTGCGAGGTAGACTCCTTCTTCCTCTCCGGCTTCGATAACGAAGTTGTCCCTGGCCCTGCCATCGGCCTCGCAGACTATCGGGTCGAAGGCCACCGAATGGCCGTTGTTCTGCGGGGCGGCGTAGTTGGTCATGGCGACGCCGACCATGTTCTCGAAGGCCCGCGCGCGGAACTGGGCGATGCGGTTGGTCTCCAGCTCGCAGGCGTTGGGGGTCAGTATGATCTCCGCGCCCTTGAGCATGAGGATGCGCGCGCTCTCGGGAAACTCCCGGTCGTAGCAGATCATGGCCCCTACCTTCACGCTTCCGTGCCCGGTGTCGAGGTCGCACACGTAGAAACCATCACCCGGCGTACACGCGGCTTCCAGATGGTCGAAGTCGCAGGTGTGGACCTTGGCGTAGGTCACGGCGATATCACCGTGGCGATCTAAGAGCGAGACCGAGTTGCGCGGCGGGCCGTCCCACTCCTCCAGGTAGGTGAGGGCTACAGCCATCTCCAGCTCCCTGGCAAGATCTCGGAAATGGTTGACGAAGTCGCTGTTCCGGCTGATGGCCTGCGCCTGCCACCGCGCGCGGGCACGCTCCAGCTCCGGCCCTGCCAGAGCCGCGTCTCCGTCCCACCTCTCCGGCGCACGCCACAGGTTGTGGCTCGGCCCGGACTCCCGCGGGCAGAACGGCGTGTAGCCGATGTTCCACATCTCCGGGAAGAGCGCGATGTCCGCTCCCATCTCCGCCGCTTTCCGGCAAAAGTTTTCCCCTTTGGCGAGGTTGGATTCCTGGTCCGTTCCGCAGGAGTTCATCTGCAGCAGAGCAACCCTGATAACGCTCACGCATATTCTCCTTTACACGCCCACACTGATTTTCGTCCCTTCCGCTCCAGATAGAGAGCGAGAGTGGTCTATGGTGGAGAACGGGACCGTTGTAGAGGGGTGCGTCAGAGCATAGAGATCAGTCTACCACCCTAAGAGACCTCTATCTCCCAGACGCTCGCAAACGACTGGCCCGGCTCCAGACGGATCAAACCCTCCCCGGTGTTGAAGGCGTTGGGGGCGCAGGTCATGGGCTCGATGGCGAGGGCGCGGCGCAGCTTCTCTTGGGGGAGCGTGTCGCTGGTGAAGACCTGGACGAAGCTGTAGTGCTCGTCCATCGAGATCCCGATCTCCGGGCTGCCGCCGGGGTGGGAGAGCGTAACGCGCGCCTTTCCGTCTTCGTCGGGTCTCAGATCGGTGAAACACGTATCGAGTTTGACGGTCCCGACCTCGCGCGCCTCGCGGAAGTCGTATCCGGTCCCGGCGACGCTCGCCCGGCCCGTGGGGATGAGCCGGTCGTCGGTCTCGTAGTAGGTTTCGGCGGGTAGGCGCAGGAGGGCCGTATCCACGGTCGGGGTTCCGACGGTGAAGTAGGGGTGGTTGCTCGCACCGTAGGGCAGCGGTGAGCTCCCGAGGTTTTCGGCGGTGGTGCGTATGGAGAGAGCCCCTGGTGATATCTCGTACTCGACCTGAAGATCCAGGGCGAAAGGATAGCCTTCCTGCGGATAGAGGCGCATCCCCAGGGTAATGCCTGACTCATCTCGCGAGAGAAGCTTCCATCGTAACCAGCGCACCAGGCCGTGCAGGGCGCAGTCCCTCTCGACCTCGTTTATCGGGAGCTGGTGCTTTTTCCCCATAAACTCGTACCGGCCGTGGTCTATGCGGTTGGGCCACGGCAAAAGTACCTGCCCCCGCGAGAAATCGCTCATCGCTTCGGGACCGAACCCCGCCAGGACCTCACTCCCCGCAACCTCGAAGGATCTCAGCGTAGCCCCGACCTCGGTGATGACGGCGCGCAGGTCGCCGCTTGAGATCTCAAACTGCTCGCCTGTGGGTAAGACTTTCGAGGTCTCATCCTTTCCGGAGTTTTTCAGAGCATTATCATAAAACAAAAGCAAGGCTCCGGCGGAGGCAAAGGCGGTATTCCGACCCTTCCTTTCCTTGTGCCGGATGTTGCCCCCGAGAAGCCCTTTCGTCTAGACTGAGGTATGAACGTTAAATGTGGAAAAGATATCTATAAAACGCCTACTTCCCTTGAGGAGAGACCAGAATTCCATGAAAGAGTCATGGCCGCAACGCTTCTCCGGCGCACGGCCGAGTATGTCTTGCAGGAAAGCCGCCTGCCACGCTGCGTATCCGGGATACGGGGATGATAAAGATGGTGGCTGAAGCGTCCGGCACAAAGTCTCCGGGCTACGGGCGTTTTTTCGAGGCGGCTACGGACGGTATGCTGGCCGCTTCCGCTAGAGGAATCATCCTGGACGCCAACCCGAGCGCCTGCCGCATCCTGGCCCGAACCAGAGAAGAGCTGGTTGGAACCAGCATAAGAGACCTCTTTGACGGTTCGGACCCGCGGCTAGATCCGGCGTTCATGCAACTGGAGAAGAGCGGGCGCTTCGAAGGCAGACTGCGGTTAAACCACCGGGCCGGACTCGAACTGGAAGTATCGCTCTTTGGCGACCAGAGCGGAGTCGGCATCGTAATCCGAAAGACCGCCGGATACGAGCCGACCGAGAAGGATATCTCCCTCGCCGCCTTCGAGCAGGCCGCCGACGGCATGCTCCTGATCGACCGCGAAGACGGACGACTTCTGCGGTCAAACGCCGCCCTGCAAAAACTCCTCGGCTACACGGCGGAGGATATCTCGCGAATGACCATCTACGACATAGCGCCTTACTCCAGGGAGACAGTGGAGCGCAACATGAGGGTCATTGCGGAGCACAAAATCAGTCCGGTGGCCGTGCGCCGGCAACGGCGCAAAGACGGCTCGCTAGTGGACGTGGAGATGAGAGGGAGTCTGATCTCCTGCAACGAGAGAGAAGTTCTGTGCCTGGTCGTCCGCGACACCTCGGGGCGAAAGGAGGCCGAGCTTCGCTACCGCACGCTGGTGGAGCAGATCCCGGCGGTAACCTACATAGACCTGGAGGATGGGTCAAATACCCCCATTTACAGGAGCCCGCAGATCGAGAAGATGCTCGGCTACGCGCCCGAGGAATGGCTGGATCCCTCTCGGGATCTGTGGTCGGAGAGCCTCCACCCGGAAGACCGGGATCGCATTGTAGAAGCCAAAAAGCACTCCAGGACGAGTGGCGGGCCCTTCAGCGAGGAGTACCGGCGGATCTCACGCGATGACCGTATAGTCTGGGTGCGCGACGAGGCGGCTTTGATCCAGAACCGGGAGCAAAAACCCCGGTTCTGGCAGGGCGTTATGGTGGACGTAACCGACCGCAAGGAAGCCGAGCAACGGTATCGCTCGATCTTCGAGAACGCCGCGGAAGGCATCTTTCAGACCGGCCCGGACGGACGGCTGCTCACCGCCAATCCCGCCTTCGCGCGGCTCTTCGGCTACGACTCTCCGCAGGAGATGTTCGAAAACATCACCAACGTAGGACGCCAGATCTACCTCGATCCGTCCAGGCGGGAGGAGTTCGTCCGCATCATGCGGGAGCAGGGCCGGGTTTCGGGTTTCGAGTTTCAAGGACGCCGCAAGGACGGCAACCCGATGTGGTTCTCCGTCAGTGCGCGGCAGATAAGGGATGTCAAGGGGAGGCTGCTCGGCTACGAAGGAACTACCCAGGACATAACCGAGCGCAAACAGGCCGAGGAGAGCTTCCGCCACTCGATGAGCGTGCTCCTCGCGCTCTACGAGGCAGGTCAGATCATGGTTTCGAGCCTGGCACTGGAGGAGATCGGCCCGCGCCTGCTGGAGATCATCCAGCGGGTGTCCGGGACCGTCGCGGCGTCTATCTACCTGATCAGAGATGATGGGGTTCACAGGTGGCACGCCGTGGGGCCGGATGAAGCGCGAGATTTTCTGAGCAACACTCTCGAAGCCCGGGAAGCACGCCGCTCCGTGCTGGCGAGCGGCGAGTTCAGATCTTACCGCTTTCCCACAGAGCCGGCCCAGGAAAAGTCACCCTCGGCGGGGCTATGTCTGCCGCTGAGGGCGCGGGATCAGGTTGTCGGCGCGCTCGAAGTGTTCGGGCCGGAGAGCCTCACGGAGCGCACTACCATAGGTTTCTTGAGCAGCCTCGCCAACCACGCGGGCAGCGCCCTGGAGAACGCCCGGCTCTACGAGGAGCTTGCACGCCGCGAGGACCGGCTGCAGCAGTTGGTGGGAAAGTTGATAGCGACCCAGGAAGAAGAGCGCCGCCGGGTCGCCTACGAGGTGCACGACGGCCTCACCCAGATAGCGATAGCCGCCCACCAGCACCTTCAGGCAATCGCCAGCGACCAGGACAGCGCGGAACTAAAGCGGGCGCGGGATCTGGTGCAGCAAACGGTCGTGGAGGCCCGGCGTGTTATAGCCGACCTTCGCCCAACTGCACTCGACGACCTCGGCCTGGTGGCGGCGGTTCGGATGCAGGTCGAGAAGCTGCGTGAAGAGGGCTGGAGGGTCTTCTTCGAGGAGAACCTGGGAGATCTCCGGCTGCCGGGTGATATGGAAACCGCGCTCTACAGGGTCATACAGGAAGCCCTGAACAACGCTCGCAAGCACGCCCGCACCGACAGGGCCCGCGTCGTGCTGACCCGGCGGCGGCGCGGGATCCACCTCGAAGTCCAGGACTACGGACGCGGGTTCGACCCGGAAGCCGGGACAGAGGCGAGAGATCCCGGCGAGAGGATGGGGCTCTCCAGCATCCGCGAGAGAATCGCCATGTTTGGCGGTAAACTAAAGATCTTGAGCAATCACGGGGATGGGACCTCTATAGTAGCCGACATCCCATTACCCAAGAACTGGAGAGATAGATAGAGGGGGAAGCGCGTGAAGAATGGCAGCCAGCCGTTCAAGATACTGATCGTTGATGACCACGCCCTCGTACGCGAAGGCACACGCGCGGTGCTCTCCGGCGAGCCGGATCTGGAGGTGATCGGCGAGGCGGAAGATGGTCAGCAGGCACTCGAGCTCTGCCGCAGCCTGCGTCCGGATCTGGTGCTGATGGACGTCAGGATGCCGCAGATGAACGGGCTGGCGGCCACCCGTTCCATCAAGGCCGAGATGCCCTCTATCGTCGTGCTGATGTTGACCACCTACGAAAATCCAGATTACCTCTCTGAATCCATCGAGGCCGGCGCCGCCGGATACGTCCTCAAGGAGGCCCCCAAGGAGAGGCTGATCAACGCCATACGCCGCGCGTTGGGCGGAGAGTCGCCGCTCAACCAGGAGTTGACGATGAAGCTGCTGCGGCGTCTGATCAAGGAGAACAGGCAGAAGCCCGAACAACAACCCTCTCCCCAACCGCAAGAGCAGCCGCAAGAACAGCTCTCCGAGCCCCTGACGGCCCGCGAGCTGGAGGTGCTGGAGCTTCTGGTGCAGGGCAAGACCAACCCCCAGATCGCCGGGGATCTGGTGGTGAGCATAGGCACCGTCAAGGCCCACGTGCAGCACATAATCTCCAAGCTCGGTGTCTCCGACCGCACCCAGGCCGCCGTCCGCGCCGTCAAGCTCGGCATTTTCCGCTCCTAGAGCCAGAAACGGCCATCCGGCTACCCGAAAAATAGGCCGTCTGACCGATGCACATCTACCATCAATAGAGCACAATCGTCTCAGCCGTACCGAGCAAAAGTAGCCTGGTGGACACAAGGAGCGATGTTGGCCCAGATACCCGCTTTAGCCAGGGTAACGATAATAGGCGGAGACCCTGTAGTTTGCGGCGTCCTCGAATCGCTGCTCAAGATCGCCGGCTACGACGCCAGTTCGAGAAGCTGGTCTCTCCCCGAAGAAAAGCTCACGGACGGCGAACTCCTGCTGCTCGCACCGGGATTGGGAGCCGAGCAACGCAGGGATCTCCTCGAAAAAGCGAAGATGCCAGTTCTGGAGCTGGTTACGGCTGCCGAGAAAGTACAGGCGGCAGGAAGAGGAGATTACGTGCTCTGGCCCTGCCGGGTGGAAGACCTTGAGCGCCGGATCGCCGACGCGCTGCTTGCCAAGGGCGATGCAGGCGGCACTCAACCTCTCCAGCAAGTCGAAGATAATATAGATCACTTCGGTAAAAGCACCGATCAGGGTAGAGAGCATCCTTTTAGTAGCGCCGCCCCCGCTGGCGGTTGATGTCGAAGCGTGCGGAAGAGGAGACGGCCATCACGGCCATCACGCCGCATTGTATGGGATCGCTGACGACTAGGTCTGCGGCGTCCGGAACGCTACCGGGCATGTTCAGCGAGAGCACGATGATCCCTTTCTCGCGGATCTCGTAGACGGCCCGGGCAACATCCCCGCCCATCAGCGCGCCTGCGAGAACCAGCGCCACCGCCCGCGGCAGACGGGCCACGGCTCTGACGGCGCCCGCCAGGTTCTCCTCGCCGACCAGCGGGATCGTATCAACCGATATCCGCTCGCCGCGAATGTTGTGCCTGTCGGCCTCGGCGACCGCACCGACCACCACCTGGCCCACCTGCGCCCCGCCCCCGACGACGATGATACGTTTGCCGTATATCCTGGCAAACGACGGCGCCTGCTCGATCTCCCAAACCATCGGCAGCGCCCCGAGGTCGCGGATCAACTCCTGCGGAGCGGTTACATCTTCGAGCTCGAAGTAGGTGGTCGAGCCGTCCGCGCGTCGTTCGGCGATGTCCACGTAGGTGATGTTCGCCCGGTGCTCGAAGATCACCCGCGTAAGCGCGTGCAGCGTTCCAGGCTCATCGGGCGTGCGAATTATCAGGGCCAGCGGGGCCGGATCAATATCCCACCGCGTGCTTTCGCTCACGGGTAAACTTTCTCAAATGAGGTTCTCGGCAAAGGATTGCCGTCCTTACAACTCACGGTGAAGACGGAACGCCCGTCCGGGCAGATCACCTCCTCCGAACCTCAAACTTTATGGACAGCGATGGACGACGCAGATAATAGCGAAGGAGTGCGACCAGGCCCACAGCGAGGGCTCCCGCCAAGAGTGGAGCAGCGTGCCTGAGGAGCACCTGCCGGCCCGCCTGTCCGATATCTAGCGGCGTAACCCCATCATCCGGGGAGCGAGGCTCGCTCCCCGCAGGCGCGGGCGCTTCTTGAGAGCTTTCGGCCCGGCCTTCTTCATCCGCGGTTCGGGCCACCTCATCAGGTTTTGCAGAGAGGATCTCCCGCTCGACGCACTCCGAAAATCTCTCCATGAGGCCGGCTGCCACATCCTGCATGATCCCGCGTCCAAACTGCGCCACCTTTCCCGCGACCTGCATATCTGTCTCGACCCGAATACGGGTTGCGCCGTTCTCCTCGCTCATGGTAGAAACGATAGTGGCCGAAGCCGCCCCCTGCCCCCTGGTCTCCTTCCCACTCGCCCTCAGCACCGCCCGGTGTTCATCCTCATCGGTCTCTACCACGCTTACCGTGCCCCTGTAGCGGGCCGATATCGAGCCCAGCCGGATCGCCATCGTGCCCTGGTACTCGCTGCCTGCGGCTTCCTCTATGGATGCTCCGGGCAGGCAGGGGGCGATCCGCTCCAGATCCAGCATCGTCTCCCACGCACGTTCCACGGGTGCGTTGACGACGAACTCGTTCTCTATCTTCATGGGCTCTCCTTACGGCCTCTCCCACATCGCGTCCGCCTCCCGAATCGCCTCCACGATGCCCGCATACCCGGTGCAGCGGCACAGGTTGCCCGATATCGCATTCCGGATCTCTTTTTCGGTAGGCCCGTGCTTCTCCACGAGAAGCTCCAGCGCCGGCATCAGAAACCCCGGCGTGCAAAAGCCGCACTGCAACCCGTGGTGCTTGCGGAAAGCCTCCTGGATCGGGTGCAGCGGCCCTTCCGGAGAGGTTAGCCCTTCCACGGTGAGGATGTCCGCTCCGTCTGCCTGCACCGCGTACAGGATGCAGGAACGCGCGCTCGAATCATTGAACATCACCGTGCAGGCTCCGCAAACGCCGTGCTCGCAGCCGAGGTGTGTTCCGCGCAGGCCCAGGTCGTAGCGGAGAAAGTCAGCGAGGGTCTTGCGTACCTCCACCTCCCGCTCGTACTCCACGCCGTTGACGGTGAGATGTACAGTCTTCCTATGGCGATCCATCGCCCTCCCCTCTCGCCCGCTCAAGGGCCTTCCCCAGCGCCCGGCGACTCAGCACGCGAATGAGGTGCCGCCGGTAGGCAGCCGAGGCGTGGACATCGGACCCCGGTTCGCTCAGCTCGGCTGCCTTTTCTGCTGCGGCGTCGAACGACTCGCCGTCTGGCTGCTCCCCCGCCAGCAACTCAGCGGCCTCCCGGGCGTCGTAGGGAACCGGAGCAACCCCGGTGTACACCAGCCTGGCCGCCTCGCACGTGCCGTCCTCGCGCAACGTCAGCACGGCGGCTACCCCGACCAGGGCGAAGTCTCCGTGACGCCGCGCAACCTCCAGCCAGGCCACGCCGGTTCGCGGCCTGGGCGGCGGGAACCTCACCTCGGCCAACAACTCCTCCGGTTTCAGGCTCGTGGTCATGTACGACTCGAAAAACTCCTCCGGGCGCGCGCTTCGTTCTCCCTCGGGACCGAGAATATGTAACTCGGCATCGAGGGCCGTGGCGATCGCCGGTAGCTCGGCGGCGGGGTCGGCGTGGGCGAGGCTCCCGCAGATCGTACCGCGGTTGCGGAGCGTCGGGTGCCCGATGTAGGGCGCTGCCTCGTAGAGCAGGGGCCAGCTCTTGGGAATAAGTAAAGAGCGTTCGATGGTCCTCTGACGGGCGAGGGCTCCGATCTTCAGGTAACCATCGTCGTGTCGGATGTAGGCGATATCTTCCAGCCTGTTTATGTCAATGAGGACTTCCGGGGAGGCGAGGCGCATGTTCAAAAGCGGGCCGAGGCTCTGCCCGCCGGCGAGGATCTTGGCTGTATCTCCGTGCTGCTCTAGCAGATCCAGGGCTTCCTCGACGCTCTCCGGCGCGAAGTATTCAAACGGGGCCGGCTTCATCTACTCTCCCCTGAACTCCGGCTTGCGCTTTTCGACGAACGCTTGCACGCCCTCGGCGAAGTCCACCGTCCCGCGCAGCATTCCGTAGGCGTAACCTTCGAGCTGCAGCGCCGCTTCGGGCGGAGCATCCTGGCCGGTGTTGATGACCCGTTTGGCGGTCTCCAGCGCGAGCCGCGGCTGCTTGAGAAGCTCGGATGCCAGGTTCTCGACGCTCTCGTCCAGCATCTCCGGCTCGACGACCTGGGTGATCAAACCCCACTCCTGCGCCTCGGAAGCGGGAATCCGGCGGCTGCGCAGGATCATGTCCTTCGCCCGGGTCAGACCGACGAGCCGCGCCACCCGCTGAGTTCCCCCGCTTCCGGGGATCATCCCTAACCCCACCTCAGGGAGCCCGAAAACAGCGCGGGAAGTGGCTACCCGGAAGTCGCAGGCTAAGGATATCTCCATCCCCACCCCGAAGCAGTAGCCGTCTATGGCGGCGATCACCACGCCAGGAAAACGCTCGGGGGCGGCCACGTTGTCGTGCAGATGCGAGAGGGGGACGGGATGCGTCTTGAGGAACCCTTCAATGTCCCCGCCCGCGGTGAACGCCTGCTCCCCTGCCCCACGGATGATGACCACGCGGGTTCGCCCGTCTCTCTCCAGCGCGCGGAAGAGGTCGGATATCTGGTCCCGCATCAGCATCGTAACCCGGTTCATCTTGGCCGGATCGTCTATGACCAGGCGGGCAACGCCCCGCTTTGCATCTAAGGAAAAGCGCATATTTTCCAGCGCGAGACCGAGATCCTCCGCCGTAACGTGGGAGTCTTGCCGGCTCACTTCGAATCTCCGGCACCGGGGGTGAGAGGCTGTATCTCCTCGTACTCGCCCGCGATGAGCAGCCGCCTGAGGAGCTTGCCCACCGGGCTTTTCGGGATTTCCTTCACGAATACCACCTTCTTCGGTCGCTTAAAAGGAGCGAGGCTTGTGCTCTCGCGGCAGTACGCGTCTATCTCCTGCGCCGTGAGGTCCGATCTCTTAGGCACCACGAAGGCGGTTACGGCCTGTCCCCACCGCTCGTCCGGCAGACCCACGACCACCACCTCGCCCACGTCCGGGTGCCGGGAGAGGACTTCCTCCACCTCTATCGGGTAGACGTTCTCGCCGCCGGTGTTGATCATGTCGTCCACCCGGCCCGTTACCCACAGATCACCATCCTCATCGAGGAAGCCGGTATCTCCCGAGAAGTGCCAGCCGTCCCGGATCGCCCTGGCGGTGGCGTCGGGCCGGTTGTGGTAGCCGGAGTAGGCGTCGTCGGAGAGGCGCACGACGATCTCACCCGTCTCCCCGTCGGGCACCACCTCATCGGGACGCACGTTCGGCTCCGGGTCGGCGCGGACCACCCGCACCTGCGTGTGAAAGGCGGCCCGCCCGGAGCATCCCGGCTTCTTTTGCAGCTCGGAGTAGGTGGAGAATATGTAGACCTCGGTGCTTCCGTAGTGGTTTACGAACACCTCCGGCTCGAACTTCTTGATGCACGCCTCCACCAGCGAGCCGAGCATCGGGGCTCCCGCGTAGGAGAGCTTCCTGACGCTGGAGGTGTCGAAGCGTCCGAAGGATGGGCTGTTTACCAGTTCGTAGAAGAGGGTCGGTATGAGGTAGAGGCAGGTTAGTCTCTCGTTTTCTATGATCTCCAGCGCACGTTCCGTGTCCCACTCGGGCATCGCGACGAAGAGGCCGTTGAGCGATATCATGCTGGTCAGGGAGTGCATGCCCATGGTGTGGTAGAGCGGCATGCACCCTAAAGTGCGCTCGCCCAGAGCGTACTGGTGGTGGATCACCTGCCCCACGGTTGCCGCGTACTCCGCCTTCTGGCTGCGGGGGACGCCCTTGGGACGCCCGGTCGTGCCCGCCGTGTAGAGCATGAGGGCGACCTCGGATTCCTCTATCTTCTCATCTGGTCTATCCTTCGATGCTGCCTCGACCGCCTCATCGAAAGAGTAAGTGTCCGGGGGCGCATCACGGCCGATGAACAACAGGCGCGGGGCGCAGTCAACCTGCTCGCAGGCCGGCATCACGGTTTCCGTGGTCGCTTCTTCCAGCACTACTGCCTGTGGTGCGGCGTCGCCCACGCAGTGGGAGATCTCCTCGCTGGCCCAGCGGTGGTTTATTGGGGTGTTGGTCGCCCCGAGCTTCTGGCAGGCCATGTGGATGGCGCAGTTCTCCTCCCGGTTCTTGATGACCTGCACCACCCGGTCGCCCCTGCGGACGCCGAGTTCCCTCAGAGCATTGGCGACGGTGTTGACCCGCTCGTCCCATTCGGCGTAGGTGTAGCGTCGCTCGCCGTCCACCACCGCGAGGTTCTCCGGGTAGCGGGCTGCGGCGAACTCCAGCATGTCCCTGAGGATCATCTCACCGCTCCTCCGCATGTTCGTGGAGCATGGAGAACAGCCCATCCGGGGTTACGGGCAGCTCAGTAATGCGCACCCCCGCCGGTCTTAAGGCGTCGGAGACGGCGTTGGCGAGGGCTGCGGGGGCGCTCATCGTATTGCCTTCTCCCAGACCTTTGGCGCCCAGCAGCGAGTACGGAGAAGGCGTCTCTATGTGATCTATCTTCAGGCGCGGCACCTCGGTCGCCGTCGGGCAGAGGTAGTCCATGAAGCTTCCGGTAACCAACTGCCCGTCCTCGTTGTAGCGGAATTCTTCGTAGAGGGCCCCGCCGATGCCGTGGGCGGCGGCGCCGTAGATCTGGCCCTCCGCCAGCATGGGGTTTAATAGCTTTCCCGCGTCGTGCACCGAGATGTAGTCTTCTATTTCGATCTCGAAGGTTTCGGGGTTTATCTCCACGGCGACGATGTCCGTGATGAAGCCGTAGGTCGCCGAGGAGTCTACCTGATCCTCTTCGTCGGGAGCCGCGGTAACCGGCAGGGAGAAGAACGCCGTCTCCTGCAACCCCGGTTCGATCTCTTCCGGCAGAGAAGATGAGTTCCAGTGGGCGATGCCTGCGGCCTTGCGCACGGAGACGGAACGTTCGGGATCGCCGCGCACCATGAATCTACCGTCCTCGAATTCGAGATCCTCAGCATCCACCCCGAGCGAGTGGGCGGCTATCCTCGCCAGTTTCGCGCGCAGCTTGCGTGAAGCCTGGGCTATGGCGCTGGCCGAGAGCGGGGCGAAGCGGCTCGAATAGGAGCCTGTGGTGATGGTCCAGGGCTGGGCAGAGGTGTCCATATCGGCGATGACCCGCACCCGCTCCGGGGGCACTCCAAGCTCGTCGGCGGTGATCTGGGTCGCCACCGTCTCGTGGCCCTGCCCCTGCGGAGTGCTCGTCAGGCGCACCGTGATGCCGCCGCTGGGGTCCATGCTCACGGTGGCGGCGTCGGTGCAGCCCGACATGTCATTCGTCTGCGCCCGCTCCTCGTGGGTCTGGGCGAGGGTTACGTATCCCATGTTGGTCCCCGAAGGGTCCACGATCGTCGCCATCCCGACTCCGAAGTAGCGTCCCTCCGCCTGCGCCTTTCTCTGCCGCTCGCGCAGCTCCTCGTAACCGCTAAGCTCCAGCGCCCGGTCCAGGACGGCCTCGTAGCCGCCGCTGTCGTAAATTCCGCCGAGAGGCGTGCGGTAGGGGAACTGCTCCGCGCGCACCAGGTTGCGCCGCCGCAGTTCTGCCGGGTCCAGGCCAAGCTTCTCCGCGGCCCGGTCCATGATCCCTTCGAGCGGGAAGTAGAGCTGCGGCCCGCCAAAGCCCCGGTTGAGTCCTGTAGGGGTCTTGCTGGTCATCACGGATAAAGTCTCGACCTTCACGTTCTCCACCCCGTAAGCTCCCGTGAAGTTGCCGAAGCAGCGGTACATGGTCGCGGGCTCGGGCGAGCGTATGTATCCGCCCACGTCGTCAACGAAGCGGTAGTCGAGCCCGACAAGCTCTCCGCTCTGGCGGAAAGCGGCGCGGACCCCGGAGACGCGGGCGGTGCCGGAGCTGCTCGCGAGCAGGTGCTCTATGCGGTCCTCGATCCACTTCACCGGACGCCCCACCGCCCGGCTCGCGATCCCCATGAGCGTCATGTAGGGGTAGATGCCGGATTTGATCCCGAAGCTCCCCCCGATGTCGGGCGGGACGATGAAGCTCAGCCGGTTCTCGGGGATTCCTAAAGCGCCAGCCACGACCCGGTGCATGATAAACGGGCCGTGGAAGTTCACCCAGATGCTCATTGAATCCTCTGCGGCGTCGTAGTCGGCGATCACACCGTAGGTCTCGATGGGGGTGGAGCTGTAGCGGTGAAAGCGGAACTTCTCCTCGACCACCACATCGGCTTCCGCGAACACCTTCTCCACCGGTTCCCCGAACTCGAAGGTCCTGTGGTTGCCTACGTTGGACCCGACCTCTTCGTGCAACAGCGGGGCGTCATCTCGCAGCGCCTGCTCGGGGTCCAGGACCGGTGGAAGAGGCTCGTACTCCACCTCGATCAACTCCAGAGCGTCTTCGGCGAGGTAGCGGTCCTCCGCTACGACCACCGCCACCGGCTCGCCCACGTAGCGCACCTTCTCCACCGCCATCGAGTAGTAGCGCACAGGAGCATCCACGGCCAGCGGGAAGGGTTTCGAGAGCTTCTTTACATCCTCGCCCGTAAGCACCCCGAGAACACCAGGTGCCTCTCTCGCCGCGCTCGCGTCAATAGAGGTGATCTTCGCGTGAGCCTGGGTGCTTCTCAGGATGGCCGCGTGAGCGATGTCCGGCAGGGGTTCGAGGTCATCTATGAACCTGCCGTT
>CADDYV010000014.1 GCA_902810695.1 Actinomycetota bacterium
GGGTATCGGGGGGGTGCTGGAGCCGCCGGGCGCGATGCCGGTCGTGATCGAGGACGGGGCATTCGTCGGCTCGCGGGCCGTTGTCGTCGAGGGGGTGCACGTCGAGGAGGAGGCGGTTCTCGGAGCCAACGTGGTCCTCACGTCCTCGACCCGAATCATTGACGTAACCGGACCCGAGGAGGTCGTGTACAGGGGCCGCGTCCCGGCCCGCTCGGTGGTGGTGGCCGGAACCCGCGCCAGGGAATTTCCTGCCGGGACATACCAGATCCAGAGCGCCCTCATCATCGGCCAGAGGCGGGAGTCCACAGACCAGAAGACTTCGCTGAACGAGGCCCTGCGCGGATTCGGGGTGCCAACTTGAGAGACCGCCTGCTCGAAGCCCTGCTCTTCTTCCTCGAACGACCGAGCGTTACGGGCCGAGAGAAGCAACTCTGCGACGACCTGGAGAGGCGGATATCCGCCTCTCGCGGCTGGGAGACGCAGCGCATCGCCAACAACCTCGTCGTGCGCCGGACAGATCAGGACTTCTCGCAGAAGAGGATCGTCTTCGCCGGACACCTGGATACGGTGCCGGAGCCAGCCCGAGGTCTCCCGGTGCGGGTCGAGGGCGAGAAGGTTTACGGCCGGGGCGCCTCAGACATGAAGGCAGGAGATGCGGTGATGCTCGCCCTGCTCGAAAACTTCCGGTGGGAAGAGAGCGGCTTCGAGCCCATCTTCGTCTTCTACGAGCGCGAGGAGGGGGACTACGCGGAGAACGGGCTGCAAAAGGTCTTCGGGAGATGCCCGCAGGTTCTGGAGGCGGGCTTGGCGCTCGTGCTGGAGCCGACGGCGGGAGCCCTTGAGGTGGGGTGTGTGGGCACGGCGCAGGTCGAGGTAACGTTCCGGGGACGCGCCGCGCACGCCGCGAGGCCCTGGCTGGGGAAAAACGCGCTCACGGCGGCGGGCGAGTTTCTGGCGAGGTTGCACGAATTCCCGGCGGAAGCCGTAGAGATCGGGGGTCTCACCTTCTACGAGGTTCTGACGCCGACGATGGCGCGCAGCGGGGTTGCCAAAAACGTGGTGCCCGACGAGTTCTGGATCAACGTGAACCACCGCTTCGTTCCGGGCAGGGGTATCGAGCACGTGCGCAGCGTCTTCGAGGGGCTGCTGGAAAACTATCCCGACACCTCATACGAGATATCGGACTTCGCCGCGGGCGGGCCGGTAGATATGGAAAACCCGCTGTTGCAAAAGTTCATCTCCTCCGGCATCGAGGTTGGGGCCAAGCAGGGATGGACGGACGTGGCCCGCTTCGCGCAGCGCGGGCTGGCGGCGGCCAACTTCGGGCCGGGGCTGCCGGAGCAGTGCCACCAGGACCTCGAACACGCCGATATCCCGCTGCTCGAAACGTGCTACCGGCGTCTGGAAAAATTCCTGGCTGCGGGGTAGTCCGGTAAAACTACGCCCCTTCTGAGGGTTCTTCTTCGGGAAACCATGTTAGGATTGTTGTGTCATCCACTCAGGGGAGACGCCTAGAAAGGTGGTAGCGCGCAGGGCAGCATGGGTTCCGCAAAAGGGATTCCAAATAGTGCCGAGGAAGCTCGCAAGCCGGTAAACATAGTCGTTATCCCGCACTCCCACTGGGACAGGGAGTGGTACGCGACCTTTGAAGAGTTCCGTTTCTACCTGGTGGAGTTCATGGACGAGCTCCTGGAGCTTCTGGACGCCGACGAAGGTTTCAGAACCTTCCTCCTGGACGGGCAGTCCTCTCTTCTGGAGGACTACCTGGAAGTCCGGCAGGAGAAGCGGGACCAGCTTCGCAGGCTCGTTCAGGAGGGACGGTTGCAGATCGGGCCGTGGTACGTCCAGCCCGATGAGTTTTTGATCTCCGGCGAGGCACTGGTGAGGAATTTGCTGCGCGGCGACAGGGTGGCCCGCGCCTTCGGGCCGGTGATGAAGCAGGGATATGTCCCCGACACCTTCGGACATATCTGCCAACTGCCCCAGATTCTCCAGGGCTTCGGCATAAACACCTTCTACTTCATGCGCGGGCTCGCGGAAGATATCTCCGAGATGAAGTCCGAGTTCTGGTGGGAAGCTCCCGATGGCTCGAAAGTCCTGGCTCATTTTCTCTCGGAGACCTACTCGAATGCAGCGGTTTTGGGGAGCGATCCCGCGAGGATCTCCTTCCGCCACGACCGACTCGCCGAGCCGTCGAGCTACTTCGTCAGCTACGACTCGCTCTTTGAGCTCAGAGACAGGCTGGCCTCCCGCGCAGCCAACGGGGTTGTGCTGTTCATGAATGGCAGCGACCACGTAACCGTCCAGCCCCGCTTCGCCCGCTACATCTTCGACCTCAACCGCTCGATGGAAGATCACATCTTCAACGGCAGCCTGGCGGACTTCGAGCGGCTGGTTCTGGAAGGCAACCCCGAGTTGAAGACCTACTCCGGGGAGCTGCGCGCTGCTCGCTACCAGCCGATTCTGAGGGGAGTCTACTCTTCGAGGATCTACATCAAGCAGCAGAACGAGAGGGTCCAGCAGCTACTCGAAGGGCTGGCCGAGCGGGCGGCTGCCGCCGTCTACGCCATCGGGGGCCGGGACTTCTCGCCGTTTTTGCGCTACGCCTGGCGCGAGCTTATCAAGAACCACGCCCACGACTCGATCGGTGGCTGCTCCGCCGATGCCGTGCACCGGCAGATGATGGGGCGTTACGAGACCGCCACGCGCGTAGGGCAAAAGGTGGTCGAGGAGGCTCTGGATCACCTGGCCTCCCGCCTTGCGTACCCGCCGGATAACGACACCATCCCCATAGTCGTCTTCAACCCCAGCCCCTGGCGGCGCAGCGGTCCCGTCGAGGTTGACATCTCCCTCTACGCCGACGTCCCTTTCAGGCGCAGGATCTTCGACTGGACCGGGCAGAAGAGGCTGGATCTGGAGCACTACTCTCTGGTAGATCCCGCAGGCAGCGAGGTTCTCTTCGACGTGCGGGGCGAGACGCTGCATATCGAGGACGCCCTCTACCGCAGGAAGGCCGTTCGCCGGGCCACCATAGAGTTCGATGCCGCGGATGTCCCCTCGTTGGGCTACAAGGTCTACTACTTAAAGACAGCCCAGGAGAGGCGCAAGCGGAGATCCGCAGAAGAAAAGCCCTGGGACATCGTGCTCGAAAACGAGCACCTGAAGGTCGGTGTAGAGTCCGATTTCACCTTGAGCATCCTGGACAAGGCTTCGGGGCGAACGTATCCTGGCATGAACCTTCTGGTAGATGAAGGAGACGCCGGAGACGAATACAACTTCTCGCCTCCGGCCACCCAGAAGACGTTTCTCTCCTCGGAGACCGACTGGGAGATCGAGTACGGTGAGGACCCGAACACCCTGTGGCTGCGCGGGACGCTCAGGCTGCCCAGGGGTCTTACCCCGGATCGGCTCGCGCGCTCCGGGGATCTGGCGCGGTGTCCCATCAACGTTAGCGTGCGGCTCGCTCCGGGCTCCAGGCGCGTGGAGATCAAAACCGAACTCTACAATCGCGTCAGAGATCACCGCTTCCGGGCGGTCTTTCCTACCGGCATCGAGGCGGAGGAGTCTGTTGCAGAGACCGCTTTCGGCACCATCCGGCGTCCCACCAGGCCCTGCAACAGCGAAGGCTGGCGGGAGAAAGAGAGCGCCACCTACGCCCAGCGGCGCTTCGTTTGCGTCGAAGACGGAAAGCGGGGCCTGGCCATTCTCAACAAGGGCCTGCCGGAGTACGAGGTTACGCCGGAAGGGGAGGTTCGCCTCACGCTGCTGCGCTCGGTCGGCTGGCTTTCCAGGAACGATCTTGAGGTTCGGGACGGGCACGCCGGACCGGAGCTCGCCACGCCGGAGGCGCAGTGCCAGGGGCGGCAGGTCTTCGAGTACGCCGTCGTTCCCTACGAGGAAAGCTGGCAGAAAGCCGGCATCTACCACGAGGCCGAGGAGTACTGGCTGCCGCTCGAAGCGAGGGCCATGCAGCGCAAGGAAGACGCTCCAGGACCGCCGCCGAGGAGCGCGCCGGAGTCCCTTCTCAAGATAGACGGCGAGAACGTGGTGCTAACCTGCTTCAAGAAATCGGAGGACAGGGAGGGTTTGATCCTGCGCTTCTTCAACGCCTCGGAGGAAGAGACGCAGGCGACTTTGAGGTTCGGCGTGCCGGTTTCTGTCGCCTACCGGACAAACCTCAACGAGGAGATAGTTGAGGAGCTGGCCCCGCGGAACAACAGGCTGCAGCTCACCCTGGGCGGGGCTAAGATCGAAACCCTCTTCGTCAAGCTGCGCCGCCCGGACAGGTGGGCAGAGAGGATAAGGCGGGCATCCCGCTGGGGATGGAAGGAGGATCAGAGATGACCGAGACGAAGGCGGTAAGCCGCAAGGAGTTCCTCAAGCTCGGCGGAGCCACGCTCGCGGGCGCGGCACTGCTGGGAGGCTGCGGCGGGGGCAACCAGTCCAGCAAGGGGTCCAAGGGCCCCATCCAGTGGCAGGCGATACCGACCTACTCCACAGAGCAGAACACCGACCAGCAGCGCGTCAACTACCTGAACAAGGCCATTTCCAACTGGGAGAATTCGAGCGGCTGGAGCATAAAGCCGCTGGTCAGCTCCTCAGACATAACCGCCGCCAACGCCAAGCTTCTGCAGCAGGCCTCCCAGGGCCGGGCGCCGGACATCTCGCAGGTCGACTCCTACATCTTCCCGCGCTTCTTCAAGTACGCCCAGCCGCTTGATGACTACCTGGACGGCCTCTCTTTAAGCGACTGGTTCCCGTTTGCAAGGGCCCACATGGTAAGCGGCGGCAAGGTGCTGGGGTTGCAGTTCACCACCGACGTGCGCGCCCTCTTCTACCGCAAGGACCTCGTCTCCAAGCCGCCAAAGTCCTGGGACGAGGTGCTCAAGGTCGGCAAGCAGCTCAAGGGCAAGGTCCAGACTCCCTTCCTGTTCCCGGCGGGCCGCGACGAGGGCACGATGACCACGACGCTTTTGCCGTACTTCTGGTCGCAGGGCGGGGAGCTTACGGACGCCTCCGGCAAGCCCGCTTTCGGGAAAGGCAAAAACCGCGATGCGATGCTCAGCAGCCTGGAGTTCATCCAGGAGTGCGTCAAGAGCGGCATCACTCCCAAAAAGGCAACCCAGTACGGTATAGAGACCGACATGGACGGCGACATCGCCTCCGGCAGCGTGGGGATGTTCCAGGGGGCGAACTTCCAGGTCCCGCTGCTGCAGCAGATCACGGGCAACAAGTTCACCTCGAAGTGGGAGGTCTCCATAATCCCTTCGAAGAGCGGCAGCAACTTCGTGACCTCTGCTGGCGGCCAGATGTGGGGAGTATTTACCAAGGACAAGAAGAAGCAGAAGGCCAGCGTGGACTTCCTCAAGGCGGCTTTCGTGGGCAATAAGGGGATGGCGGGCTGGTGCAACGTCGGCGGGTATCTGCCGGTCCGCAAGCCGGTCTACAACGTCCCGGCGTACAAGGGAGACAAGTACACTGCCACCTTCCGCGAGTTTCTCCAGAAGTACGCCCGCAACCGGCCCGGTGTGGACTCCTACCAGGACATCTCGACGGCCCTGCAGGTCGCGGTAACCCAGGTGGTCTCGGGCCAGAAGTCTCCCGCGCAGGCTCTCGACACCGCCGTAAAGACCGTCTCCGGCTAGGAGAGCCAGAAGATGTCCGTAAAAGCCGCGCGAAGGCGCTGGATAGAGGCGCTTGCCGGCTCCCCTCTTCCCTGGCTCTTGCCGCTCGCGCTCGTGCTCGCGTTTACCTTCATCTACCCCATCATCGAGATAATCCGCCTCAGCTTCACCAACGCGGGCCTTACGGGCGGAAACTACTCCTACACCGCAAGATCCTACAGGCTGCTGTTCGGCTCGCCGTACTTCTCGGACATGATCAAGGCGACCGTTATCTTCGTGTTTTTCAGCGTGATCTTCCAGATGCTCCTGGGATTCGTCATCGCGCTTCTGGTGGATCAGGGGGCGAAGCGGGGCATGCGGGCCTCCATAGTCACCCGCACGGCGGTGCTCTCGGCTTGGGCCATACCCGGTGTGATCATCGGGATCATCTGGAACATCCTCTACCAGGAGTCTGCGGCGGGGGTTCTCAACTACCTGCTCCACGCCCTGGGCTTCGGCTCCGTACCCTTCCTCTCGGATCCGGGCGCGGCTCTGGCTTCGGTTACGGTCGCCAACATCTGGCGCGGAACGGCTTTCTCCATGATATTGCTCTACGCCGGTATACAGACGCTGCCCGGCGACGTGCTGGAGGCGGCGAAGGTGGACGGGGCTAGCGCGTGGCAGCGGCTCACCCGCGTCATGCTGCCGCTTCTGGCACCGATCATCCTCATAAACCTGGTGATCGTCTCCATAGACACCTTCAACACCTTCGACATGGTGCTCGCGCTCACCGGCGGCGGGCCGGGCAGGAGCACGGAGGTCGTGGCCCTGAGCATCTATGATTTGATCTTCCAGCAGTTCCATCTCGGGCAGGGCGCGGCGACCGCCGTGCTGCTCCTGGCGATAAACGCGATCATGACCGCCATCTACCTGCGGCTGGAGCGGACCGAGGAGATCACCTGATGTTCCGCAGCAGACGGCAGTCGGAGACATTGACCAGAGCGGGGCTGTACGCGGCCTACGCGCTCATCATCATCTTCTTCCTATTCCCTATCTACTGGGTCCTCTCCATGTCGCTCAAGACGGTGCCGCAGCTCTTCGCGACGCCGCCGGTGTGGTTCCCGATCCCGCCGCAGTTCTCGAACTACGCCTACGTGTTCTCCGAGACGCCCATCCTGCGCTACCTCCTGAACTCGGCGATTATCGTCGTGCTGACGGTCTTCTTCGCGCTCTTGATATCCACCCTGGCGGCCTACGGGTTCAGCAGATTCACCTTCCGCTACAAGAAGCCCTCGCTACTTGCGGTGCTGGTGTTCCAGATGATATCGCCGGTAGTCATCTCGATCCCGCTCTACAGGCTGTTCGAGAGCCTCAACCTGCTGAACAATTACGCGAGCGTGGTCCTGGTGTATGTGGCGGTGGTTCTGCCGTTTACGACGTGGTTTTTGAAGGGCTACTTCGACACCATTCCCTACGAGGTGGACGAGGCGGCGATCGTGGACGGGGCGACCCGCCTTCAGGTCCTCGGCAGGATACTTTTGCCGGTGTGTGCGCCGGGGATCGCGACGGCGGCGATTCTGGCGGCGGTGCTCTCGTGGTCGCAGTTCGTGATCCCGTTCATCCTGGTGGACAACCGCAACCTCTTCCCGGTCTCGGTGGGGCTGGTCAACCTGCAGTCGAGCACGGAGACGATAACCCTGCACTACCTCTCGGCGGCGAGCATCGTCGCCATAACGCCGGTCATCGCGATCTTCGTGTTGCTCCAGCGTTACATCGTCAGCGCCCTCACGAGCGGGGCACTCAAGGGTTAGGTGTAGTACGCTTGCGAACTTCGGCGGGATTTTCCGTCCGCAAGCGGGCCCAGAAGAAATCGAAGAGGACGCGCAGGACGGCGAGGAGCGGGATGGAAAAGAGCACGCCCAGGAAACCGCCGATCTCGCCGCCCGCGATCACGCCCAAGAGCACCAGGATGGGGTGGATGCGCAGTGCCTGGCCCTGGATGCGCGGGGTGAGGATGTGGCTCTCTAGCTGCTGGATCAGGGCGTAGACGATGCAGACCAGGAGAGCGGTCGTGGGCGACTGCATGAGCGCCAGGAAGAAGGCGGGAATCCCCCCGAGGATGGCCCCGACGTAGGGGATTATCGCCGTGATCGAGATCCAGGCCCCCAACACCGCGGGGAAGGGTACGCCCAGGATCCACATTCCCAGCCCGGCCAGAACTCCTTCCGTGCCGATCACGAAGAGCAGCCCGCCGAGGTAGCGCGAGAGCGAGATGCCGAAGTCCTCCCAGAGCTCCCAGGCATCCCGCCGGTAACTTCGCGGCACTATCTTCAGGTAAACCGTCTTTATCTTCCGCACGTCAATCAGCAGATACACCGCGACGAAAAGTACCCCGAAGAGGGTTACGCCCGCGCTGAGCAGGCCGGAGACAAAGCCCGTAAGCCCTCCGAGCAGGTTCTGCACGACGCCCTGGAGACGACCGGTGATATTCTTCGTGGACCCGGATAATAGTTCCTTGGGCGTAGTTCCACCCGGCAGTTTTCGCTCGTAGAGCGGCCGGATATTGTGAAAGAAAAATTGCTTGGCGCTCGCTTCTATCTCTGGCGCCTGGGTGACGAGTGCCCTCAACTGCTCCGACAGGACCGGGATAAGCAAGAAGAGTGCGAACGCAAACAGCCCGATCAGGAGCAAAAAAGTCGCCAGTATGGCCAGGTTTCGTGGCATCAGTCGCGAAAGCACCCGCACGGGAAACGAGAGGACTATCGCGAGCGTCATGCCGCCTATCGCGACGACCGCAACGGTGGGAGCCTTGTAGATGACCCACGCGAGCGCGACCAGCAGGAAGATGAGGATAACAGCCATCGTCCGCCGCGAGATGAGTATCGGGGTGGGCATCCTCCACGGTCGAGGCGCCCTGCGCCAGATCCTCGATCTAATCCTGGCCTTGCTTTTGGCCCGCTTTGGTGGGCTCACTCTGTGAGGCTCCCCGCTCGTACGTTTGCGTACCTTATTCTAAGGCCTATCGCGGGCTGAGGTTGCACGAATCGGCGCTATGCTTTTCATTCAACGCCTCGCCGCCAAATTTTGCGCTCTGCCGACCACGCAAATGCCGTAAGAGGAGAAACGCTGCGAGACCTACTCCATGTTGGCTTTGAGGGCCTCGGCGAGCTGGTAGACCGGGTCGAGCTTCCTGGGGTTCATCCGCTCCATGTACTCCACAAACTCCTCCTCCGAGGCGAAGTTCATCTTGGGATTGCCCTGCTTCTCCTCTCCCAGGGTCGAGTGTCTGCGGCCCTTGTAGTCGTGGCCAGGATAGATCAGCAGGTCGTCGGACAGGCTCCTGAAGGTGTAGTAGAGCGTGTGGTACTGCTGGGTCGCGTTGCCGTTCAGGAGATCGGTGCGCCCGCAGGAGCCGATCAAGAGCGCATCCCCCGTAAGTATCCTGTCGGGCAGGACTACGGAGATCAGGTCCTTGGCGTGCCCCGGCGTGTAGAGAAACTTCAGCGGCAGCCCGCCCAGCCACAGCCTGTCTCCGTCCACGACGCGCAGGTCCACCCCGCTGGCGGGAGCCTTCTCATGCATGACGACTTTCGCCACGGTCTTTTTCTTCAGCTCCCTCGCGCCCGAGATGTGATCCGCGTGGGTGTGGGTGTCGATGATGTAGGTGGGCTTCAGTCCATGCGCGAAGATGAAGTCCAGCATCGGCTCGACCATCTCGATCTCCGGGTCCACGATAGCGGCCAGCTTCGTTTCGGGATCAGCAACCAGATAACCCAGGCACCCGCGCGCGACCAGGAACTGCTCGAAGATATATCCCGGCTCCGTTTCCTGTTTCTCTGGTTCGACCATCATGCCCGCTCTCCTTCGCGCCGCTATTCTCCACCACATTACTGCACAAAACGACCTCGGGCGCAAAGCCAGCCTGCGCCACAGCTTGTGCTACGATGCGTTTTTCGTGCACACACATCAAACCAGGATACGAATTAAGAGGAGATATCGTTTCTATGGACCGACAGCGGAGGGTTTTGATCACGGGCGGAGCCGGGTTTCTGGGGATAAACCTGATCCGGCACCTGCTGAGACGCGGCTACGCCCCGGCCTCGCTGGACATCGCGGACTTCGACTACCCCGAAAAAGACGGGGTAGAGGTCATCAAGGGCGACATCCGCAACAAGGCGCTGGTGGACCGGGCAGTAGAGGGCGCGGACTTCGTGGTCCACACCGCAGCGGCCCTGCCGCTCTACTCTCCGGATGACATCTACACTACCGACGTGGTGGGCACGCGCAACGTCCTCGACGCCTCGTTGAGACATGGGGTCGAGCGGTTCGTCCACGTCTCCTCAACCGCCGTCTACGGCATCCCCGACCACCACCCGCTCTACGAAACCGACAGGCTGGAAGGCGTGGGACCTTACGGACAGGCCAAGATACAGGCCGAGATGATCTGCCTGGAATACCGCGCGAAAGGGCTCGTCGTGCCCATAATCCGCCCCAAGTCCTTCGTCGGTCCCGAGAGGCTTGGGGTCTTCGATCTCCTCTTCGACTGGGCCTACACCGGGCACAACTTCCCCATGATCGGGAGCGGCAACAACCGCTACCAGCTCCTCGACGTGGAGGACCTCTGCGACGCGATCGCGCTGTGCCTGACCCTCCCCGAAGAGAACGTCAACGACACTTTCAACATCGGAGCCAAAGAGTTCACCACCATGAAAGAGGACTACCAGTCCGTCCTCGACGCCGCGGGCTACGGCAAGAAGATCATCGGCTTCCCGGCGGCGCCGGCGATCTGGGGCCTGAGGCTGCTCGACGCCCTGGGGATATCACCGCTCTACAAGTGGGTCTACGAGACGGCTTCCAAAGATTCCTTCGTCTCCATCGAGAAAGCCGAGAAACAGTTGGGCTTCCACCCGAAATACTCCAACAAGCAGGCCCTCCTCAGGAACTACGAGTGGTACGTGGAGAACAGGCCGAAGTTCGAGAAGGCTTCCGGCGTCTCCCACCGCGTTCCCTGGAAGCAGGGCGCTATTGGCCTGCTAAAGCGGTTTTTCTAGCAGCTTGGCTGCGGCCCGGTCGAGCATCCAGGTCAGCTCTCCGTCCGGCTGGATGAGTTTCGCCGGGTACTGGCGGGGGCTGCCGTTGCCTTCCAGGATCTCCCTCATGGCTTCTGCTTTGCCCTCGCCCGCGACCAGGAAGCTCACTGCCCTGGATGCGTTTATGACCGGAGATGTCAGCGTGATCCGGGTGGTGCCGAGCTTCTCTACCGGGTTGGCGACGGCCCATCTCTCCCGCTCATCTAGGGCGGGAGTATCGGGAAAGAGGCTCGCCGTATGGCCGTCCTCTCCGGTGCCGAGCATGATGAGATCCAGGGTCGGAAACCCGACCGCACCGAAGAACTTCCGCAATTCCTCTTCGTAGGCGGCAGCCGCCTCTTCCGGGGGCAGTTCGCCGCGCATCCGGTGGACCCCGCCGACGGGGACGTGAGAGAGCAGCGCATCGTGGGCCATCCGGTAGTTCGAGTCTTCGTGGTCCGGGGGGACACCGCGCTCGTCGCCGAAGAAGATATGCACCCGGCTCCAGTCGAGCGCGTCGGCGTAGTCGCTCGCGAGCAGTTCGTATGTAGCCCTGGGAGTCGAGCCTCCGGCGAGCGCGACGGCGAAGCGGCCCCTGCTCTCGATGGCTTCATTCGCCCTGCGGACGAAATCCGCAGCAGCGGCCCCGGCGAGCTCTTGCGGGTTTTCGTAGACGAGAACTTTCACTGGTCGAGCATCTCCGCGAGGATTTCGAGGGCGGCCCGGTAGCCCTCGTCCTGGCCGCGGTACTGCAGTTCCTCCCCCAGCACGGACTCCGGGTCGAAGTACCCGAGATGCACCGTGCGCCCGGCGAGAAGCTCATCACCGCGCATCACCGTAGCCCTGGCCTCAGAGGGCTCGCGGCACCGCGAGACCTGGAAGCTCATCTCTCCAGCCCGCAACTGTACCTGCTGCAACGCGGCGCGCGTAGACTCCTGACTCAACGAGACAACCACTCCTCCAGAAGGCCCCGAGAAGACGAACTCGCATCCTTCTGCGGTGTCTCTAGCAGATTCGGGTCCCCATCCCAGGGTCGAGGCGAGCCAGCCGGCGAGCAGTAGCGCCCTAGACTCGCCGTGGGGGGCGTGCAGGATCTCGACGCGTCCGATCTCACCGAGCTTGCCCGTGCGGTCTGCGGGATTGAACAGATCTGCTATGAGCGAGCGCCAGGGCGTGAGCGCGACCCACTGCAGGTCGCTTGCGTCCAGCTCCGTAGAGCCCTCGACCAGCCGGGCCATCTCGCGCAGGAAGTAGCGCTGGTTCTCCGCCGCGCTGGAGTCCACGATGAGCCGGTCGGCAAGCGATGCCACGCCCCTGAACTCCGGCGAGCCTGCGGCGAACGCTTCCGGGTAGAAGAGGAAGACGGGGAGATCCGGGATCAGGAGCGGACCGGCGAGGCTTTCGAGGTGGCGGGCGGGCGGTCCCTCGGCGTGGATGGTGATCTGCTCGGCGCAGACCTGGCTGCCTCCGCCCCGCGTGCTGCAGAATGCCGAGAGCCGGATGTCCACGTTCGCCTCTTCCTGATCGGGGTCGGATATCAGGACGACCGCCCGTAACGGGAACCTTCCCGAGAGCCCGGAGACGAGCCTGGTTACGCGCTCCGCTGACCTCTCGTCGGCAACCACGATCAGGTTAAGAACGCTCGACCTGAGTCCCAGGGTCCCGTCCTCGTTCATCCTGAGCCGGGCGAGCTCGTGCTCTACCTGGTCCACGCTCATGTAGCCGGAGCCCGGCGAGGTGCGAGCCTCCTCCATCATGGCCTGCGCCACTCCCGCCCGTCGCGCGCGAGCAGCTTATCCGCCTCCTCCGGTCCCCACGTTCCGGCGGGATAGTGCGCAACCTCGCCGTCTTGGGCCCAGGATTCCATCACGGGCTCCAGGATACGCCACGCGCCCTCGGCCTCATCCGCCCTTATGAAGAGCGTCGGATCGCCGAGCAGCATGTCCAAAAGCAGGCGCTGGTAGGCGTCGGGGACTTCCTTCGAGAAGGCCGTCCCGTAGAGCAGGTCCATGTTTACCGAGCGGATCTCAAACCCCGAACCGGGAACCTTGGCCCCGATCTTCAGGGAGACACCCTCTTCTGGCTGGATACGGATGACGAGCAGGTTCGGCTCTAGGCCCTGGGTGTCGTTGCCGGAGAATGGGGTGTGCGGCGTCTTGTGGAACTGGATGGCGATCTCCGTCGCCTTCTTGGGCAGACGCTTGCCCGTGCGGACGTAGAATGGAACCCCGGCCCACCTCCAGTTATCCACGTATAGCTTGAGCGCCACGTAGGTCTCGGTCTCGGAGTCAGGGGCGACATCGTCCTCTTCGCGGTAGCCTCTGACCTCCTTGCCGAACACCCAGCCCCTGTCGTACTGGCCCCGTACGGCTACGTTTTTCACCTCATCCCTCGGGATGGGCCGGACCGCTTTGAGCACCTTCACCTTCTCCTCGCGCACCGACTCGGCGTCGAAGGCCACCGGCGGCTCCATCGCCGTGAGACACAGAACTTGCATCATGTGGTTCTGGACGATGTCTCTCAGAGCTCCGGCTTCCTCGTAGAAAGCGCCGCGGGTGCCGACCCCGATATCCTCGGCGACCGTGATCTGGACGTGGTCCACGTAGTGCTGGTTCCAGATGGGCTCGAAGATGCCGTTACTGAATCGCAGCGCCAGGATGTTCTGGACGGTCTCCTTGCCGAGGTAGTGGTCTATGCGGTAGATCTGGTCTTCCCTGAAGTGCTCGCGGATGTCGTTGTTGAGCTCCCTGGCGCTTTTGAGGTCCCGCCCGAAGGGCTTCTCGATCACGATGCGCGAGTAGTGGCCATCCTCCTCCCGGCTCATCCCCGCCTCGCCGAGCCTCTCCACGATGGTCGGAAACAGCGAGGGCGAAGAGGCCATGTAGAAGGCCCGATTCCCCTCCGTCCCCCGCTCGTCATCGAGCTTCTTCAGAAAGCCCTTCAACTCCTCGTAGGTCGCCGGGTCCTTGGAGTCTCCTGGCAGGTAGAAGATGCCTTTGGAGAACGAGTCCCAGACCTCCTCGCTCACCTGACCCGGTCGCTGCTCCTCAAGCGCCTTGCGGAGCCTTTCGCGGAACTCGTCGTGGCTCATCTTCGTGCGCGAGATGCCCACCACGGCGAACTCCATCGGCAGCCTCCGCTGGGCCGCAAGATCGTAGAGAGCGGGTACGATCTTGCGGCGCGTCAGGTCCCCCGAGGCCCCGAAGATAACCACTACTCCGGGTTCGGGCGTCCGGGGCAAACGCCCTTCCTCCCGGAGCACGTTCTCCTGAACTTGCGTCGTGGCCACCGGAGAGCCCTTACTTCTCGTACTCCGTGCTCGCCTCTTTGACGGCGTGGCCTCCGAACTCGTTCCTCAAGGCGGCTATCACCTTCATCGCGAAGGACTCCTCCTGGCGGGAGGCGAACCTGGCGAACAGCGAGCCCGCGATGGTCGCCGCCGGAACGTCTTCTTCTATCGCCTCCAGGACCGTCCAGCGGCCCTCGCCGGAGTCCTCGACATAGCCGGCGATCTTCTCCAGGTTCGCGTCTCTCTCGAAGGCGTCCTCGGCAAGCTCCAGGAGCCAGCTCCGCACGACGCTCCCCTGGTTCCAGAGGTGGGATATCGCCCTCAGGTCGTAGTCGTAGCGGCTTTTCTGCAGGATCTCGAACCCCTCGGCGTACGCCTGGAGCATCCCGTACTCCACCCCGTTGTGGACCATCTTGGCGAAGTGCCCTGCTCCCGCATCTCCCAGGTAGGCGTAGCCGTCTTTGGGGGCGAGCGTCTTGAGCGCGGACTCTACGTGCTCGAAGGCGTCGGCGTCGCCTCCGACCATCGTGCAGTAGCCCACGTCGTAGCCCCAGATGCCGCCGCTTATGCCGCAATCGAGCCACCGGAAGCCTTTGGAGCGTATCTCCTGCGCCCGCCTTACCGAGTCGCGGAAGTAGGAGTTGGCCCCGTCCACGATGATGTCGCCCTCGTCGGCGTGCTCGGTGAACTGGCGCAGCATGTCCTCCGTAACCTCGCCGGCAGGCAGCATACTCCACAGCACACGCGGAGGCTCCAGCTTTCCGACGAACTCCTCCACGGAGTAGGCCCCTTCTGCGCCCTGCTTTACCGCATCATCTACCTTGCCGGGAGAACGGTTGCCGGCGACGACGCGGTGATCTCCCTTCTCCACCAGGCGCCGGACCATGTTGAAGCCCATCCGGCCCATACCCCAGATCCCCAAGTCCAATTTGACTCCTTTCGTTCGGCGGCTCTTATTTTTACGACTGGCGGGCCAACTGGCGACCCTTGTTCTTTATCTCGTCGAGGAGCTCGTGGAAGGGGTCGGCGAACTTCTGGATGCCCTCCTGCTCCAGCGCGTCCGTCACGTCCTCGTAATCCAGGCCCGCTTCCCGGAGCTGCCTGAGTAACTCCTGGGCCTCTCCGATGCCCCCCTCCAGGGTAGGCCGGATCTCGGCGTGGTCCATGGCCGCCTCTATAGTTTTCTTGGGCATGGTGTTCACCGTCTCGGGACCGATGAGGTTTTCCACGTAGATTACGTCGGAGTAGTCGGGGTTCTTGGTGGAGGTGGAGGCCCACAGGAGCCGCTGCTTGTTGGCGCCCCTCTCCTCCAGCGACCGCCACCGAGAGCCGCCGAAGATGTCCTTGTAGATTTTGTAGGCCAGCTTGGCGTTGGCTATGGCGAGCTTGCCTTTGAGGTCGTCCGCCCCGAGTTCCTCCAGACGCCGGTCGGCCTCGGTGTCTATCCTGGAGACGAAGAAGCTCGCCACCGAGCGCACGCCCGAGGGGTCGCCGCCGCTCTCTATGAGCCTCTTTATGCCCCGGATGTAGGCGCGGGCCACCTCCCTGTAACGCTCCAGAGAGAAGATGAGGGTTACGTTTATGGAGCGTCCGCGGGAGATCATCTCCTCTATCGCCACCAGCCCTTGCAGGGTGGCCGGTATCTTGACGAAGAGGTTGGGACGATCCACCATCTCGTGCAGGCGGGTGGCCTCCTCGATGGTGGCCTGCGTGTTATAGGCGATGTCCGGCTGGACCTCCAGGGAGACGAACCCGTCCTGCCCCCCGGTCCTCTCGTAGGTGGGCATGAGGATGTCGCAGGCATCCCGGATATCTTCGCGGGCGATCTCCCAGAAGATCTCCTTCGGGTCGTCCTCCTTCTGCGAGAGCTCCTGGAGCTGCTCGTCGTAGAGCTCGGAGTTGGCAATGGCTTTCTGAAAGATGGCCGGGTTGGAGGTAACACCCACGATCCCGTCCTCGATCAACTCCTGTAACCCGCCCTGCTGGGTGTCCTCGCGCGAGATCTCATCCACCCAGGGCGCCTGCCCGATCTCGTACATCCTCTGCAACCGCTCGTTCATGCCGTATAACCTCCCGAATATTCCTCGTGGTATGGCTTGCTCCGATAAGACAGTTTTCATCTGTTATATACCCTGGCGGTCGTGCAAATAAAATCCTCCAAGCCGCGCCGGTATATTCCGTGCGCCCCCGACCCAGAGAGGGTATACTGCCCGGCATGTAGCAAACTCCTTTGCATCAGGTTCGTCGCTTCCATCTCCCTGCAAAGGAGTTCTCCGTGCTCGCCCAACTTACAGACATCTCGCTCTCATATCCTGACAAAAATGTTCTCGATGGCGTCTTCCTGACCGTCTATCCGCGAGACAGGATCGCGCTGGTCGGCGAGAACGGGTCGGGCAAGACGAGCCTGTTTCGCATCCTGACGGGCCGTCTGAAACCTGACTCGGGAGAGCTCTCGCTCGCCAGGGACACCCGCATCGGGTATCTCGAACAGGACTTCGCGAGCCTGGAGAGGAACCCGGAGCGCACATGCCTCGAAGCGGCGTTAGAACCTTTCGCGCATCTGATGGAGCTGGAGCACAGGATCGAAGCTCTCTCCGCCGCGCTGGCCGAGGAACGCGAAGAGGAAAGAACAGCAAGACTTCTGGCGGAGATGGGTGAGGCGCAGCACCGGTTCGAGCTAGAGGGCGGCTACAACATCAGAGCGCGCGTCGAGGCTACTCTGGCAGGGTTGGGGTTGCGCGAGGATATCTGGAACCGTCAAATCGTCAGGATGTCTTCGGGAGAGAGGATGCGCCTGGCGCTCGCGCGCATCCTGCTCGGAGATTACGACCTGATCCTCTTCGACGAACCGACCAACCACCTGGACATCCCGGCACGCGAGTGGCTCGAAGATCACCTCGCAGGTCTGCGCCGGGCCTACGTGGTGGCCTCCCACGACCGCCGCTTTCTCGACAAGGTCGCAACGAAAGTCGCCTACCTCGACCGTGGCGAACTCACGCTCTACTCCGGGAACTACTCGGCCTTCCGCCGCCAGCGGCAAGAGCAGGAGGAGGCAGGCTGGCGCAGCTACGAGAAAAGCCAGAAGAAGGCCCGAAAGCTGCAGCGGCAGGCGCAGGCTTACCGGAGTTGGGCTGGCACCGCGGAGAAAGAGAAGCGTGGCGCCGGCGACAAAGGCTTCGTAAGCCACAAGGCGGCCAAGCTGATGAAGCGCGGCCTGGCGGTCCAGCGAAGACTCGAAGAGGCCGCCGAACAGGCCAGATCCGCGAAGCCTTTCGAGAAGGACCCCATCAAAATAGACTTCCGCACCCCCGGCGCGCGTAATCTGCTCTCGGTCGAGAACCTTGCGGTCGGCTACACCGGAGACTACCCACTCGCCGCAGAGATTTCCTTCGACCTCTCATCTGGCGGGAAGATCGCAGTTCTGGGTCCGAACGGCTGCGGCAAGACCGCGCTCCTGCGAACCATCGTGGGAGAGATACCGCCTCTGGCCGGCGGATTTCGCCTAGCGCCCTCCGCGCGGGTCGGATACTTCGATCAGGACGCGCGCCGAGTCCCACGCGATGCTACGGCTCTGCGGGCCGTGCTGGAGACGGGTCGGGATGAGACGCTCGCCCGCACCGTAATGGGCAGGATGCGGGTCAGGCGCGAGACCGTCAACAAACCAGCCAGGGAGCTAAGCTCCGGTGAACGCGCCAAGGTGCTGCTCGCGAAGCTCATCCTGGGCGAACACAACCTGCTCGTCCTCGACGAGCCCACCAATCACCTCGACATAGAGACCCAGGATGTGCTCCTGGACGCCTTAAAAGAATTTCCGGGGGCGGTACTCTTCGTCTCTCACGACCGGCACTTTATCGAAGCCCTGGCTACCGAGACGCTGTCGCTTGGATAAAAAACGGCGGAAACCGCCCCCGGATGTCCCCTAGAATGGGATGTCGTCGAAGTCCTCTTCGCTTACCTCCACATCGTCGCGGGAGCCCTGGCCCTGCCGGCTGCCGGCTTCGCCTCCGTCGCCGCCGCGTCCGAGAAACTGTATGTTGTCGGCCACAACGTCTACCTTGCTGCGCTTGGAACCGTCCTGGGCCTCCCAGGTGCGGTACTGGAGGCGTCCCTCGACCAGCACGGGTGAGCCTTTGCTCAGATAGTTGGCTACGCGCTCCCCGAGATCCCTCCAGGCCGAGACATCGAAATAGTCCACCTCCTCGGTCTTGGAGAAGACCCGATTTACCGCGAGCCCGAAACCGCAGACAGGAACCCCGCCCTGCGTGAACCTGAGCTCCGGGTCGCGCGTGAGGTTCCCGGCGAGTATGACCTTGTTGAAACTTACCACCTCTATACCTTCCTTCATCTTGATTATGTAGGTCCAGTCTACAAAAACATCTCTTTATCTCAAGGCTTTGTCACGGCCACCTCCACATCATCGTCTTTTACGGTTACGATCACATCCCCGTCCTCGTCGGTGCGGAAAACTTTGGCTCCCGCGACCTTCAGGCGCCGCAAGGTCTGGGGCGTGGGATGCCCGTAAGGGTTATCCGCCCCGACGGAGATCACGGCGATACTGGGCCGGAAGCGGCTCAGCAAGAGCGGGGTTGTGCTGGTGTTAGAGCCGTGATGGTTGACCTTCATAACGGTCAGAGGACCAGCATAAGGCCCCAAGCTCATGTACCGCTCCGCCGGAGCTTCCGCGTCCCCGGAGAGCAGGATGCGCGCCGTACCGCGGGTGAGCAGGATAGATACAGAGTTGTCGTTGGGCTCCGGGAACAGCCCGCCCTCCGAGTCCGGCGGCGGTGAAATGACGGTCGCGTCCGTGCCGCCCCAGTCCATCCGCATCCCGGCTCGGGACTGGACCACCCGCGCCCCCTCGTCGCGCACGCTTCTTAGAAACGTGCCGAAGGTCGATGTTCCCTTGGTGTCGCCGGAGAGGTAGACGGTCGAGACATCGAAGGCATCGAGCACCTGCGGAAGCCCGCCAACGTGGTCGGCGTCGGGGTGGGTGGCGACGAGCCCGTCGAGTTTCTGCACCCCGCGGCTGCGCAAAAAGTCCACGACTTCCGGCCCCGCCTCGTACCTGCCGCCGTCTATGAGATAGTTCTTGCCACCGGACTGGATGAGGGTCGCATCGCCCTGCCCCACGTCTATAAAATTCACTACCAAAGCATCCGCAGGCGCAGGATGCTCGCCCAAAGTCTTTCCGGGAGCCACGCTGCATCCGGTGCCGAGCAGCAGGGCGAAGAGAACCAGGAGCAATAAGCACCGTAGCCTTGCGTAATTTTTCATCGCACCTCAAAGCAGGTGTGATCCGGCGTGGATGTCATCATCCTCTCTCCACTACATTTCCTTGCATAAACTTCGGCCTACACCGTCCAGACTTCTTATCGAATCCGGACGGCAGAAACTTTAGCTTCCAGCAAAATCAGTCTTTTGACCGATGCCGCGCTACCAGAGTCCGGCTATGCTACGGCTCGCTACACATATCCACAAAAGAGACATCCTGATAGAAAGAAATAAAGCATGACTACACGATTTCCACCTTCTCCAGAGGATCACCGCCAGATGGCTTTTGAAGGCCGCCCGCGGATGACCGCTGTGCTCGCCCTGTTCAGACGGCACCCGGTGATCTCGGCGATGGTACTCTTCGCCGCGGACCTCGCGGTCGTCGTGCTCGCTGGTATCGTGGCGAAGGCTCTTGGTGCCGGGGGTATGCAGGCTGCGTTCGTCGCCCTCTGCTTCGACACCGTTCTCGTCGCCGTGCTGCTCGGGGCGCTCGGCTGGTGGCGCGCAGCCGGGTTCAACCGTCCTGCCCGGTGGCGCAACCTGCGCTTGCTGTGGATACCGGCCGCAGCATTAATCGTCCTGCCCCTCGTTGCAGGCGTACACACGCTCGCGCCCTCGACAGCCGCCTACCTCGTGGTGGCCTACGCGCTGACCGGCTTTACCGAGGAGGCGTGGTATCGTGGCCTCCTGCTGCGTGTGCTGGGGCCCCTCGGACCGCGGCGGGCGGTTTTTCTCTCGGCGGCGTTGTTCGGGGCGGCCCACCTGGTGAACCTCATGTTCCGCGCCAACCCGTTCCTCGTCTTCGCCCAGGCGATCGGCGCATTCTCGGAAGGTGTGGGCCTCGCCGCCTTGCGGCTCAGGATAAATACCATCTGGCCGCTCATCACCCTGCACTTCTTTGAGGACCTGCTACTGCACTTCACCCGGCTGCCGGTGATTCCGGTAAACGTCGTTCAGAGCATCATCCTGCTCGTCTACGGTCTGTACCTGATCCGGAACCGGCAGGCGCTGGAACCTGCGCAGATTGATGAAGCCACCACAGGTTACGTTGCGGAAGAGGGAGCTCGGGCATAACCGGTTCTCGCGCGTAACGACTGGAGGTCAGAAACCCTGCTCTGAACTACTCGCGATCCTCCGGGGTCAGGCGGTCTATCCACTCGTCGGCCTCGGCGCGGGTGAGGTCGGCGAGAGGTTTGCCGATCCGCTTCTCCAGCCGCTCCACTCCGTTCTCGCCGCGCAGCTCCTCGGCCAGGGTCCGCAGGAGATCCACCTGGCTCTTGCGGGCTTTCTGAGAACTTCTGGAGCCTGAGCGGGATCTCCTCTCCCGACCGTTCGAGTCGGCTCCCTGCTCCTCTGCTGCGGGTTCCGCTCTGGTCCTCTGCCTCGCCGCGCTCTGGGAGGCGTCCCGTAAGACCGGGCGTGAGGAATCAGAACGGTAGCTACCCCCCTGATTCTCACCCGCAGAGCGCCGGGGTCTCTCTGCATGGCTCGCAGGCGGGGCGTCATCGCCATCGGAGAGCTCTTCGAGGGCTGTGGCTGCGACGTTCACCGCGTCGCGCAGGGCGCGGGCTTTTGCGCGGGTTTCTGCCATCCGGATCAGGTGCGGCGCGATGTTGCGTCCCACGTTTTGCGGCGAGGCGTCCCCGATGCCGCTGAAGGTGCGTCCGTCCTCCATCTCGACCATCGCCTTGACCACTGCGGTGTTGCCATTGGACTCTTCCGGGACCTGGATCAGCTCCGTGTCTATCCCCCTCAGGCCGCGGCTGTGCGCCTCGTCCAGAAGCCCGGCAAACAGCACGTACTGCTTGCCCTGGCGTGTGATCATAAACTCGTCTCTCATACGCTTTTGCGGGCCTCCAGTTCTCTATAGTCCTCGCCCTCGAGCGATATCCACTCGCACATCGAAATGATCCGGCTCGCCGTTCTCTCCCCGAGTTGGGCCGCAAGGTCTTTCGGCCCGATATTGGAAGTAAAGATCGTCGGCAACTCCTCCCTGTAGCGGTGATTTACCACCACGAACACCCTTTCCTGCACCCACTCGGTGGGCCGCTCCGATCCCAGGTCGTCCAGCACCAGAAGGTCGGCGTTTTTGACGTGCTCCATCCACTCATCTATGTCTCTGCCAGGGTCATTGTAGGCCCCGCGCAGATTGTCCAGAAGCTCCGGAACGGTAACGAAGAGCGAGGGGACCCGCTTCCTCTGGATCAACTCGTTCATAACCGCGACCGCGAGATGCGTCTTGCCGGTTCCCACCCCGCCGCAGAAGTAGATGCCCCGGCCAGCCTCCCGGTTTTCTTCCCAGTTCTTGAGGTAGGTCTCCACCTTCTCGGCGGCTCTGGTGGCGCTGGGGCTCACGTAGGGCTTGAAGGTCGAGAAGGTGTAGCCCTTCATGCGCTTGGAGAGGCCGCTGCGCTCACGCAGGGCGACGACGCGGGCGTCGCGGCGCATCAGCTCCCACTCGCGCCGCTCGTTCTTGGCCTCGCACTCAGGGGTGCAGGGGAGGTAATCCCACTCGCCGCTCTTGCCGTACTTCTGCTTGAGGGCTGGAGGAAACTCCACCCACTCGGCCTGCAGTTCCCTGCCGCAGTGAGGGCAGATCTTGTCGTCGAGCCTCAGCGCCTCCGCCTGGCGCCTCCTATTCGCCGAAGAGCCACTCATAGCCTTCCCGGCGTCGGGCAGCAGATTGTCTATCCGCTCCACCACTCACCTCCTCTCTGAGCTTCATCGCCCCGCCCCTCACGGCACCACTCTCTTCGACGAGCCTCAGCTTCCTGTCCTTCTCGAACCTCTCCACATCCTCAAGCGTCCTGACACCCCGCTCCACCCACCTCTCCAGGATGCTCCTGACGTAGCCGACCTTTCGGGCATCCCGCTCGCTGGCGATTCTCAAAGCCTCCCGCACCACCTCTGGCGACATGCCGTCCCGCCCACAGTAGCTATTCAGGAACTCCAGGATGTGCGGAGCAGGCAGGCTTCCCATGAACCTGAAGTAGTCGTCCGGCGTAACCCCCTCCGGCTCCGCCTTCACGACCTCCACGTCGCGTTCGGAACGTTCCTCAGCAGGCTCACTTTTCTCTTCACGAACACTTCTCGCAACCGGCGGATGCTCTGCGACCTCCAGCCAATCTCCGCGCCGGGAGATAAATCCGGCCCCGATCAGGGTTTCCAGCGACTCACCGACGCTCTCCGGCGTGGATCCGAGAAGTTCCGCCGCTTCGTCCGGGTCCAGCTCGTCTATCCCGGCGTCGGGCAGTACGCGCAGAAGCTCGTAGAGGGCCACAGCCTCGGCGCCAAGATGCGGCATCCAGCGGATGTAGAGCCTGGCGCGCTCTCCCCGCGCCCTTATCTCTCCCGGAGGTGTGAGCCGGACTCTTTCCACGTCCTGTTCAGTATACCGGTCATACGCCCGGCTCTCTACGATCGGATGGGGACGTGTTGCTCCTGGTGAGCAAACGCAGGAAAACAATTGAATTTGCAACCTGTCAATACATTGCTGTATGATGCATCAGTCGGCGGCTTTGGAGCTTTCCGATAGGGGTGAAACTCGTTCTCCGCATTGCGGTCTGGCCGCCGGAGGCAGATAAACTGCAGGGAAGGGAGAAACTGAATGGACCATCCGCAACGGCGGGGGAAGCTTGCGCTTGCCGTCATCCTTGCCATCGTGTTAGCGAGTCTGGGTTTAGGAACTCAAGCCCTCGCCCAGGGTAAGAGCCACGTGTTGCTGAGGGGCAGTTCCCCGGCCTGGGCGAAGCCGTCTAATGAGATCAGAGCCGCATCGAAGACGAGGTCTGTCAGTGGGCGCGTCTACCTGAAACCTCGCCACAAAGGGGAGCTAGATGCTCTGGTACGCGCCGTATCAGACCCCTCCAGCAAGCAGTACCGGCATTTCATCACCCCGGCCCAGTACCGATCCAGGTTCGGGCCCACAAGCTCGGATGTGAGCGCGGTGAAGCACTGGCTTACCGGAGCAGGGCTGCACGTTACAAACGTTAGTGCCGAAAATCGCTACGTGGCCGTGCGGGGGACCGTCGCCCAGGCCCAGAAGGCTTTCGGAGTCAAGTTCAAGCTCTACCGGCACCGCGGTAAGGAAGCCCTCGCCCCGGCAGGAGACCTCTCCGTGCCGAAGCAGGTCTCCGATAAGGTGCTCGGCGTGACCGGCCTGGAGTCGCCTCAGCCCATCGTGAAGCCGGTAAAGATGGGCAGCGCCCCGCCCCCTCCCGGCTTCCGCAACGCCCGTCCGTGCTCGCTCTACTACGGGCAGCTCATAGCCAGGTATAAGGCCAACTACAAGACCCCGCTTCCGAAGTTTCAGGGCAGCTACCGCCCCTACGCCGTGTGTGGCTACGTTCCCTCCCAACTGCGCGGAGCCTACGGGGTAACCAACAGCAGCTTTACCGGCAAGGGCGCCACGGTCGCCATCACCGACGCCTACGCCGCTCCCACGATCCTCAAGGACGCCAACAAATACGCCACCAGGCATGGAGACCAGGCGTTTCGAACGGGCCAGTTTAGCCAAATCCTGCCGAAGAAAGGCTTTGTAAGGCACCCGAAAATTTGTCAACCACCAGGTCTTTGGTACGGAGAGGAGACCTCGACGTAGAGGCCGTCCACGGCATGGCGACCGACTCGGACGTTCGCTACTACGCATCGAGAAGCTGCACTGATACTGATTTCATAGATACTCTGGCCCGGGTGGTAGACGATAACAAGGCTTCCATCGTCACCAACTCCTGGGGAGGTCCATCCTCCACGGAGACGAGCGGCCTGATCCACGCCTACGAGGCGATATTCGAGCAGGGTGCAGTCCAGGGCATCGGCTTCTTTTTCTCCTCCGGAGACAGTGGCAACGACCTCGTCGCCACCGGCCAGATACAGACCGACTACCCGGCCTCCGACCCCTACGTAACCGCCGTGGGCGGGACGACACTCGCCGTCGGAGCCACCGACAACTACGAGTGGGAGACGGGCTGGGGCACAGACAAGTACGCACTTTCGAGTTCGGGCAAGTCGTGGGTGCCGCTCGGATTCCTCTACGGTGCAGGAGGTGGTTTTAGCACGCTGTTTAACCGTCCTGCGTATCAGCAGGGCGTGGTACCCGGACGCTCACCGGCGGGCCGCGCCGTACCCGACATCAGCCTGGACTCGGACCCCACAACAGGTATGCTGATCGGGGAGACACAGACCTTCCCCAACGGCGTCTACTACGGCGAGTACCGCATCGGGGGCACCAGCCTGGCTTCACCGCTGATGGCCGGCATGCAGGCCCTCGCGACCCAGGCGCAAGGCGGCCGTCTCGGTTTTGCCAACCCGCGTATCTACAACCTGGCGCGCTCCGGCAGCAATGCCTTCCGCGACGTTACATCAGCGCATGACCCAGATGCCAACGTACGCCCTGACTACGCCAACGAGGTGAATGCAAAGGATGGCATCCTCTACAGCGTCCGTACATTTGATGACGACTCGAGTCTCAACACGGCTCGCGGCTGGGATGACGTAACCGGAGTGGGGTCTCCCAACTCTGCGTACTTCAAAGCAGGAAGCAAGTAGCAAACCGCACAGAAGAGGCAGTTCTAGCGGAGCCTGGTGATTCACCGGGCTCCGCCGTGTGTATCGCGCCTACCTGCACCTTCCCCAGTATAATCTCCATTTTGTGAGGTTCGAACGCGCGCTACCCGGCACCAACGAGGTCTTTCTCCCTGACGGAAGCCCGCGACCCGTCTACGAGTCCGTCCTCGGAGAGCTGGAGCGCGCCGGGGTCGCGCGCTGGCAGGAGAAGTTGCGTCGGGCACACGAGCTTCTGCTGGAGGAGCAGCATGCCTTCGGTATCCTGGAGGGTGACAAGACGCATCCGACCGAGTGGATCCCACGCATCGTCCCGCGCTCCGACTGGGAGCGCCTCGAACGCGGCCTCATCCAGCGCCACGCCGCGATCAACGAGTTCCTGCGCCGTCTCGAAGCCGGTAAAGAGGAGATCGTGCCGCAAGAGGTCGTGGAGTCGAGCATCCTCTACGACGCCTCTACGAAAAACCGCTTCGGGCCGGTGCCGGTGCGCCAGATCGCCTTCGACGTCGTGGCCGTAGAGAGCGAGCGCGCGGGAGAGACCGGCGGCTTCGACTACGTCGTGATCGAGGAGAACGCCAAGATGCCGGTCGGGCTCGCCGCTATGACCCGCCGCCGCAGGATGACGAGCGAGGTCTTCTTCCCGGACTCTTACAAAAAGCTCCCGGTCCGCCCGCTCGACGGCTGGTTGCAGCGTCTCGGCGACACTTTGCGCGCTGCATCGCCGAAAGGTTCCGAAGCGACGCTCGCCGTCGTCTCCAGCGGCCCCGACGACCAGTTCTACCTCGACCACCACATCTACGCCGAAGAGATGGACGCCATCCTCGCCGAGACGAAGGATCTGGAGGTAGACGGAGAGGGATACCTGGTGCATCAGGGTTCGGGACGGCGTATAGATGTGATCTACGAGCGGGTGGACGAGGATAAGCTCTACGCCGAGGTTCCGGGGCTTCTGGAGTGCCACGTGGAGGGCAAGGTGCATGTACTCTTCGCCCCGAACACGGAGATCATAGACGACAAGGGCGTCTACCCCTTCATTCCGGAGATGGTCCGCGTTTATCTCGGCGAGGAGCCGCTGATACAGAACGCGGAAACCTGGTCGCTCGCGATCGAAGAGGACCGCAAGTACGTCATGGGGCGTTTCGGGGAGCTGGTGGTAAAGAGCCGGGGCGGCTACGGGGGCAAGGAGGTCATGATCGGACCGGAGGAAACCAGAGAGTCCATCGAGCGCTTCCGCAAGAAGGTCGAGGAGAACCCCATCGAGTACATCGCCCAGGAGGTCATAGACTTCTCGACCCACGTCGTCTGCGAAACAGAAGGAAACGACTTCGTCCTGCGCGACTCCTACGCCGACTACCGGATGCTCTCGCTCGCGCCCGACCCGCTGGACCCTGGGATCATCGAGATGGTCCCCGGCTCGCTCACCCGCGTCGCCGCTCCCGGGAGCCATCTGGTCAACATCTCCAGCGGCGGCAGGATGAAAGATACCTGGGTGCTCTCGCGTTGAACTATGGCGAGATCATCTCCGAAGCATTCCGGCTCACCTGGCGCAACCGCTTCCTGTGGTTCTTCGGGTTCTTCGTAGCGGGAGCCGGTTCGTTCAACTTCCCTTCGGGCTCTGGTGGAGTGCCCGGCGGTAATACGGCAGGAGATAGAAACCGCTTCGCCTCCCGGATATCAGAGATGGGAAGCGCGTTCTCCGAGCACGCTGCTGCGATCCTGGTCGGCTTGCTCGTTACGGCGATCGTGATATTCCTGGTATTTCTCGTCCTCTCCCTGATCTCGCGGGGCGCCCTGGTGGATGGCGTCACCGCGCTCCACCGGGGCGAGAGGCGCGGGTTCTTCACCGCCTGGAGAGCAGGAGCGGCCAGTTTCTGGCGCGTGCTCGGGCAGGGGCTTATTTTCCTGCTTCTCACGCTGGCCATCCTGGTCGTACTCGCCGTCCCGTCTGTGGCCGGGGTGGTGGCTACCCTTGCCCTCACGCAGTCGGTAGGGCCCCGAGTGCTGTTCATCGCGCTCATCGTTCTCCTCTTCATCGCCCTGCTTATCGCGCTGCTTGTCCCCCTGAGCATAGTCGGCCAGTTCGCCCTGCGAGAGCTGGTGGTGGGCAGAAGACCGGTCATCTCTTCGATCGGTGGTGGCTTCAGCCTCTTCCGGCGAAACCTCGGAAGAAGCTTTCTCGTGTGGCTGATAGCGTTGGGGCTCTCGTTCGGGATAGGGGCTGGGGCGTTGGTTGTATTTTTGCTGCTGGGGCTCGCTCTGATTGGACCGGCCATCGCGTTAGTCGCAGCTGGTTATGACGTTGCAGCCATCGTCATCGGGGTCGCGGGTGGTTTGATCTTCCTGGCGCTGGTATTCGTGATCTCCGGCGCCATCGGCACCTTCAGGCACGCTTACTGGACGCTCGCCTACCTGCGCCTCGCCACTCCGCCTGCGGAAGGAGTCGCGTAGTCCCGCCGGAGCCGTGGTAGGCTATCCCCGTTTTTGAGAAAGCTATCTAGGAAAGGGTGTTTCGCATGGCGAAGCTGGATGGCAAGGTTGCGGTGGTAACGGGGGCTTCCAGCGGCATCGGCGAGGCGACCGCCGAGGCTCTGGCCGCGGAGGGAGCGACGGTAGTGGCCGCAGCCCGGCGAGAGGAGCGGCTGCAAGAGCTTACGGGAAGAATAGAGGGCTCAGGAGGGCGTGTGATCTCCGTCCAGTGCGACGTAACCGACGAGGAGCAGGCGCACGAGCTCATACAGCGCGCGGAGCAGGAGTTCGGGCGCGTGGACATACTGGTCAACAACGCCGGGGTCATGCTGCTCTCCAAGATAGAAAAAGGACTCTCCGAGCAGTGGCGTCAGATGTTCGACGTGAACGTGCTCGGCCTGCTCTATGCCACCGACGCGGCGATCCAGGTGATGAAGCGCCAGGGCGCGGGGCACATCATTAACATCTCAAGCGTCGCCGGGCGCAAGGTCCGTCCCACCGGCGGGGTATATTCCGGGACGAAGTGGGCAGTAAACGCCATCTCGGAAGGCTTGCGGCAGGAGCTTCTGGAAGACAACATCAGGATCACGGTCGTCGAGCCGGGAGCTGTCGAAACGGAGCTTGCGAGCCACATAACCGACGAGGAGGTCGTCCAGGAGCACAAGCGGCGCTTCGGCTCGATAGAGATCATGCAGCCGGAGGATATAGCCGGAGCCATTACCTACGCGGCCACCCAACCCGAGCGGGTGAGCGTGAACGAGATCCTGATCCGCCCCACCCGGCAGGCGAACTAGAAGCGGGCCGGAATCCGCGCAGGCTTTCCCCCGACTGGCCTGTTGCCCTCCTCGGCTTCGAGGAGCCTCTTCAGCGACTCCACGGCGACCTCGAGCTCGGTCCGTCCCGGTTCCGTGGTGGTGCAGAACCTCTGCAGAAAGTTGCCCACAGCGATGGACGGGCGGGTCTTGCCCAGGGTGAACCAGGCCTCGGATATCAGGATGAACTGCAGGATGGAGTAGCCCCACCAGTTTATGAACGGGTCGAGCAGCGCCGCGATGAGGATGTAGATCAGGATGTTCGTCCCGCAGCGCGGGTGTATCCTGGAGCAACTCTTCGCGTTTTCGATGGTGACCTCGCCGTACTTCTCGTAGGCGGCCACTGCCTTGTGCTCGGCGCCGTGGTAGCGCCCGATGGAGGTAAACCTCATCGCCAGGAAGAACAAGATCAGGAGCGGAATGATCGGGAACTCCGCCAGAAATCCCAGGATCCCGCCCACCGAGCCGAGCCCGCTCCCTGCTTCGAGCAGCCGTGATAGAGCCCACAGCGCGGCTATCGAGGCCCCGAAGTAAACCAGGGTCCAAAGCGAGCCCGCGACCTGGATCAACAACCTTCCCCAGAGCAGGAGCGAGCGAAGGATAGGCCACCTCAGAACCCGCTCCAGCGCAGGGTCTTTGGGCTTCCAGACCTTCACGCGCTCGATGTGGACGAAGATCTCGGCGTCCTTGCGGTACGCAGCGCTCATGTAGTTCGGTCCGAAGAGGTCCAGGCCGCCCCAGCGCGCCATGCCGCCGAGGAGCAGAGGTTCTTTCTTCTCTTTCTCCAGGATGGCTTTCTCCGCCAAAGCTCTCCTTCTTCTTTAGATCTCGGAGAAAATCTTAAAAAAGATTAGCACGCCCGCGGGGCAAACGGCTACGCGGAGACAGAGGCGAGCCGCAAAAGCCCCTTCTCGTTCCTCAACTCCCGCTCCTTTAGGAAGCTCGTCGGGACTCCGCCCCGCTGGAAGTCCTCATCTTCCAGAACGGCCAGGTGCAGCGGCAGCGTCGTCTCCAGGCCCGCGATCGCGAACTCGTCCAACGCGCGCACGCCGCGCCGGATCGCCGCCTCCCTGCTTGCGGCGTGGACGATGAGCTTGGCAAGAAGCGAGTCGTAGTGCGCAGGAATCTTGTAGCCGGGGTAGAGGTGCGAGTCTACCCGTACGCCGGGACCTCCAGGTGGATTGTAGAACTCCACCGTGCCAGCCTGGGGCATAAAGCCCCGCCGGGGGTCTTCGGCGTTGATGCGGAATTCGATCGCGTGTCCTTTGGCGGGAGGTGCCTCTGCCGGATCAAGCGGTTCTCCGGCGGCGATTTCGAGCTGTTCAGCAACGAGGTCCACCCCGGCTATCATCTCGGTTACGGGGTGCTCGACCTGCAGCCGGGTGTTCATCTCGATGAAGTAGAAGTTTCCCTCCGAGTAGACGAACTCGACCGTACCCGCTCCCTCGTATCCCAGAGAATCGGCCAGCGCGGCAGCGGAATTCATCAGACCCTCGCGAACTTCCTGCGGGATGTGAGGCGCCGGAGACTCCTCGACGAGCTTCTGGTAGCGGCGTTGGATCGAGCAGTCCCGCTCGGGAAAGGTCAGGACACTGCCGTGGGCGTCGGCGAGGACCTGTACCTCTACGTGCCGCAGTGGCTCCAGGTACTGCTCGACGTAAACCGAGCCGTCGCCGAAGCTCGCTGCAGCTTCCCGGCTGGCTGCGGAGAAGGCGCCTGCAGCCTCCCTCTCGCTCTCGACCACGCGCATCCCCTTGCCCCCGCCTCCGGCGCTCGCCTTGATGACCAGCGGGTAGCCGACCTCCGCGCCTACCCGCTTCACCTCGGCGGCGCTCGCGCAGACGCCGGTGCTGCCCGGCGTTATCGGGACGCCTGCCTCCGCCGCAAACACTCGTGCAGCGGCTTTGTCGCCCATCTGGGCTATAGCCTGCGAAGACGGCCCGATAAACTTGATGCCGACGCGCTCGCAAATCTCCGCAAACCGGGAATTCTCGGACAAAAACCCGTAGCCGGGATGGATGGCATCCGCCCCGGCAAGCTCGGCGGCAGAGATGATCGCAGGTATGTTCAGGTAGCTCTTGCTCGCGTTCGGCGGGCCGATGCAGATCGCCTCGTCGGCCAGCATCCGGTGTAGCGAGCCCGAGTCGGCTGTGGAATAGACCGCCACGCTGCGGATTCCGGCCTCCCGGCAGGCCCGGATGACGCGCAGCGCGATCTCACCGCGGTTGGCAACCAGAACCTTGCCGATCACGCGCCCTACTCTTCGGGCCGCAGATAGAAGAGCGGCTGGTCGTACTCCACACCCTCAGCATTTTCGGCCAGGACCTCGACCACCTCCCCCGAGACATCCGCGGGGATCTCGTTCATCATCTTCATCGCCTCGATGATGCAGAGCGTCTGCCCGGCCTTCACCCTGTCTCCTACCTCAACGTAGGGCTCCTCTCCCGGTGCCGGGGATCGGTAGAAGGTTCCCACTACCGGCGAGCGGACCTCACACAGCCCGTTGCGCTTCGGTGAAAATTCTTGTGCCGCCTCGGAAGCCGGCTCCGGCACGGCTTTGTGGTGGCTGATGGCAGGAGCAGCAGACAGAAGAGGTTCGGCTCTGGCCTTGACCGTGATCTCCAGTTCTCCCCTTCGCACCTGGATCTCCCCCACATCGCTCCTCTTGACGAGATCCACGATCTTCTCGACTTCATCCAGAGGCAGCGGCTTCTGCGGGCTCTCCCCCGCTCTATTCGACGTCTCGCTCATGTTTCTCTGCAATCCTTATCGTCGTACATAGCCCGCAATTCTACACGTCCACCGATGGGAAATTCTTCCCCTGATTGTAAAATGCTTGAAGTTTTATGGTGGAGTTTTCATGAGCATTCGCATCTTGGATCCCCTGGTGGCCCAGCAGGTCGCCGCCGGGGAGGTCGTTGACCGTCCGGCCTCGGTGGTCAAGGAGTTGGTCGAAAACTCCCTGGACGCCGGAGCCTCGCGCGTGGAGGTCGAGTTGGGCGCAGGGGGGACCTCGCGCATCATGGTGCGCGATGACGGCTCCGGGATGTCCTCAGAGGACGCGAAGCTCTCCGTCCTGCGGCATGCGACGAGCAAGATCGGCTCCGTCAAAGACCTCGAATCCGTAACCACCCTGGGATTTAGAGGCGAGGCCCTGCCCTCGATCGCAAGCGTCTCCTCGTTCCGACTCGAAACCTCGACGGGCGAGGGCGCGGGCACGAAGGTCGTCGTGGAAGGCGGCGGCGAGGCAGATATCTCCCCCGCCTCCCACCCCAGGGGGACCACGGTCCTCGTGGATCGTCTCTTCTACAACGTTCCCGCGAGAAGAGCCTTCCTCAAGGGCTCCCGCGCCGAGCGCGCCGCGATAGTCGAGGTCCTGACCCACCTCGCCGTCGCCCACCCGGAAGTAGCCTTCCGGCTGACGGAGGGAGGCCGCGACTACCTCTCGCTGCCCGCCTCAAGAGACCTCCGGGAGCGGCTCGCCCAGGTCTACGGCGTCGCCAAGGCTCGCTCCTTCCGCGAGGTTGCTTATGAATCCGGAGCGTTCAGAATAACGGGCTACGCCGCCCTGCCGAGCCTGACGGAGAGCAGCCGCGCCTGCCAGACGATCTCGGTGAACGGCCGGTGGGTCCGGGCGGATAACCTCAATCGCGGCCTCGACGACGCCTACCGGGCGACGATACCCGCCGGGCGCTACCCTCCGGCGGCGCTGGAGATCGAGGTGGACCCCCGAAGGGTGGACGTGAACGTGCATCCTACCAAGCAGATCGTGCGCTTCTCCGAGGAGCGGGCCGCCCGCGAAGCCCTGGCCGCCTCGGTACGCGCCGCCATCGAGTGGCGGCCTCCCCCGCCCGCCGCAGCCCCGCGCCAGACCGAGCCCACCTTCGCCCAGGAACGCCTCTCCGCCCGGCCTTCGGGGGACTACTCCTTCCGCGTGGCCGAACGCAGACCGGATTATCCGGCTCCGCCCGCCAGGGATCTCAAAGAGGCGCAAGAAAAAATCTCCGAGGCTTCGAAGCCGCTGTCGGAGCAGCGTCCGGAGCCTCTGCAACCAGCCGGGGATCTTCCGGAGCGCGGCGCGTTGCCTTCGCTCGAAGAGCTTCGGATCATAGGCCAGCTCGCGGCTGGTTACATCCTCGTCGAAGACTCCGAGGCGCTCTGGATCGTTGACCAGCACGTCGCCCACGAGCGTGCCATCCTCGACCGCCTCTCCGACTCGGACAGCCCGGCAACCGTTCAGAACCTCCTGGTTCCCGAGGTGGTCGAGCTATCTCCGTCCGAGGCCGAGCGCGCAGCCGAGAGCCTGGAAGAGCTCTCCGTCTACGGGTTCGAGGCGGAGCCCTTCGGGCCGCGCTCGGTTCGCGTAACTTCGGTAATCTCCACCCTGTCCGACCGGGACGTGGCCGGGGCGTTCAAGGATGCCCTGGCTGCGATCTCCGGCACCGAACCCGGCCACCGCCGCGAGGACCGTATTCTCGCCACCATCGCCTGCCACTCCGCCGTGAAGATGGGAGATCGTCTCTCAGAAGCGGAGATGGAGAGCCTCATCCGGGACTGGCTCACCAGCCGCCTGCCCGCCACCTGTCCTCACGGGCGCTCCATCTGCTACCGCACGAGCCTGGGTGAGATCGCCAGAAAGCTCGACAGGCATTAGGCATGCTGAATCGAGAATTACCCTAAAAAAGTTCTAACTGGGATTCCTGCGGGGTTCGCAACCCTACGTCCAACCGCAGGGATGAGAAATTCGTCTGGTATTCCGAGTTCGGCTGCTCTGTCTGCGGTGAGGAAAAAGAATTCATTGGCACCTGTGGCGATGCCGCGCGACACACTTGCAAAGTCTGCCAGGACCGGAGTGGTAGGGCGCTCCTCGGCAGGTGCTCTGGACAGCCCTGTAGACAAACCTTCAATTAACTTCCGTTGATGAACGATAAACTTTTCTCTGCTCGCTCCCCGAAACCCTGAAAAAATCCACAGTTCAAGGTCCCTGATTTGAGATTCGGTACACCTAGCCCAAAGAAATTGTTCCTGCGGCTCAGCGTTTTCGATCATGAGAATAACCGGGTTCGTATCTACCCGCCGAAATGGAGACGCCTCCGGGGTAAAGGTAACTACCGCCTCCAGACGGTAATTTCTCGAGATCCAAGCCCACAATGTTTGGGCAAAAACTCCCTCGCACGTATCAGCGGGCATGATAAACGCCAGACGCCCATTCTCGCTCAACAGATGTAGAGCCTGCAGCAAAAAATAGACATGCAGCCCCGCACGACCATCGAGGGCTTCACCAATCACCTCTGCACCGAGATTTCTAAGCTTCTCCTTGGTGGATTTCGGCAAACGATGGTGCCGGATGTATGGCGGGTTGGCAACTATGGCATCGAAAGAATCTTCTGGCGGGTTCAAGACAAAGTCCCTTATCTGAACACCAGAGAGATCTTCTTCAGATAGTCCGTTCTGGCGGGCCTGTTGCAGAGCGGCAGGATCTACTTCCGTACCCAGAAGTTTGATCTTCCTGCCAGATTCTCCAGCTAGAGATTTGGTAGCCTCAAAAAATGCTCCTGCTCCGACAGCGGGATCGAATCCGCTGTTGCTTCCACCAGCCAGGACGTACCCGACCATCGCCCGCGCAACCCAACCAGGTGTCCAGAACTGTCCTTTCTGCCTGAGAGCCTCCCTCTCCGGTCCCGAATTGGGCAGTTTTTGCAAATACTCCTTCACTCGATCGCTCGTCTCTGGCTACATAAGTCGTCCAGGATCTGCAAAGCTTCAGCACTCATTGCCAGTCGTCCGCCATCGAACCTCACATAAGGCAAAATGTGCCCGTTCTTGTCCACTATATGGTCGGCTACGAGGGTTGGTTCCTCTTGTGATTCGCCAAGAAGGTAAGCATAATGATAGTAGATGGAGTAGGTAACCTTCTCAGTCGTGGACCCGCCTGGAGCCTAGTAAGTTTGTACTCTTGGCTCTATCTTCCCGCTGCCGATCAGCTTCTCCGCTTCATCCAGAGATATACCGAACGCCATATCGTAAAACACGTGCCAGATATGAATCTTTAAGCTCTGCTGCTTTTGCCACTGGTGCAAGGGAGCCCTGTCCTCGTCCTTCACGATAACCGTGGGAAGCACCGCTGATTTTGGCAGCCCAAGCTCTCCTCCAAGCCTTCTCATTGGCCTTAGTTCTGAGCCGTAGTCCGGCATCTGGTGAGCCTTCCACAAACTATTCTCACACTCTACTGCAACGACGGCTTTCGAGAGCAATTCTCTCATACCCGTCTCTTGTTCGGTTGTGAATGGCAACTCTTGACTCCTCCGAGTTGCTGAACGATTTCTCCAACAGCGTTTTCGTCAGACTTGCTGAAAATTAGCAAGTCTGGGCGCTTGATGTTCAAACCAAGCCCTGCCTGCTCTAAACGCTCGAAATAAAGCTCGAATTCTTGTATGTCGTCGGGAGCGACACCGCTCTGGGTCCATATGGCAGGGCAAAATATCTGTCTGTCTCGTTTACAGCCTGCGTCACACGGTCCTCACTCCAGCGTCCTTGAGACCACCGCATCAAGAAATCGCTGCCCCGTAGGCGGCGGGGGTTCAGTAGGAAGTCAGGCCAAGGGATGGTGCGGCTTTCCCTGAGTTTGATCTCTACGTCCTCCATCGGAACGCTGAGAACCCTATCGAAAAGACGCATGTTCCTGTCCTCTGTCAAGCTCTTGATGTTTTCGTGACCCAACGGATTTTTGCCTGTTTACTGTTGCGCGCAGCATAGCGCAGAACATGATAAACAATCCGGGCAGCATCTACTACAGATAAGGTCTAGTAAGCTTAGCCCTCGCGTATTTCACGCTGACGGCGCAATGCATCCACGCTGAACCAACTCGCCCGTGAGAGTGGCATCCAGCACAGGTTCCCTCCGCTAATGGTGTGGGTTCCGGAGCAACCTAACCGAGCAAAATTTCCGGGTAGCATTGTAAGTCTTGCGACAGTAAATCACCATCAAGATTCGGTCTGCACCATCGAAGGTACAGGATCACCAGAAACCGCTCGATAATGCCCTGGATCTCTTGGCTCTTTCGCTCCAAAGCGGGTAACATGTTACCCTACACCGGCTATGTTTACTGTCAAAAGAGGTCTATAGAGAGATGTCCCGAAACTCCGCATCCGGCGAGGTTCGCAAGAGGACCGCCAAAAAAGGTGCTCCTTCGGGGGGAGACAGGACCATCGTTCTCATCCTGGCTGCATTTACGGCGCTCGCTATCGCCGCGATAGCCGTCATCGCCGTCCTGAGTTCCAGCGGATCGGGAAGCTCCGGTAACTTCACCCCCAACAACCAGGGTCTGCTCAAGGTTGGATCCCAGGCCCCGGACTTCACCATCAACACCGTAAACGGCGGAAGCGCCTCCCTCAAAGGGTCGAATGAGGCGACCATGCTGGTCTTCTTCGCCACCTGGTGCCCGCACTGCAACAGGGAAGCCCCGATCCTCAGCGAGATCTCCAAAAACTACAGCAATCTCCGGGTGATGATGATTAGCGTACCGCAGAAGAAAACCGGCTGGGAGGCGGGAGACAGCCCGCAGAAGGTGCGCGAGTTCGTCAACCACTACGACATAAAGGGTCCTGCAGCTTACAACCCCGCACTCGGCGAGCGGTACAAGGTAACCGGCACCCCGACGATCTACATCCTCAACAAGAACGACAAGATCGTCGCTGCCAACACAGGTGAGGTCCCGGAAGACGTTTTGAAGGGTTGGATCCAGAAGGCCCTGTAGCTTTCTAGCCTCGGACAAAGGAGAGGCCATGCCGATAGAGTTCAAGACCGGCGGCGGCAGCTACACTCTAGGAGTCGAGGAAGAGCTGCACATCGTTGACGGCTCCACGGGAGAGCTGGTACCCAAGATCGAGGAGATCATGGGCCGCCTCCCCGAAGACCTCGCAGAGTTCGTCTCCTACGAGCTTTTCCAGTCCGTCCTGGAGATAAAGACCCCGGTTTGCACCTCGGTCGCCGAGACGAAGCAGCGTCTGCGCGAGTTGAGGGGCAGGGTCGGTTCATGGGCCGCCACCTGCGAAGCCTCGATCGCCTCCGCCGGAACGCACCCCTTCAGCCGCTACAAGGACCAGAAGATAACCGAGCAGGAGCGTTACGAGCACGTCATAAAGACTTTGCGCTGGATCGCCGAGCGCGAGGTCATCTTCGGCCAGCACGTTCACGTCTCGGTCCCCGGACCGGAAGAGGCCATAGAGGCCCACAACCGCCTCTCGGAGCAGGCGCCGCTCCTCCTGGCGCTCTCGGCCAACTCCCCATTCTGGCAGGGTTTCGACACCGGCTTCGAGTCCACGCGGGTCAAGATCTTCGAGTCCTTCCCCCGCGCCGGGCTTCCCCCAGCTTTTCCGACCTACGAGGCTTTCGAGAATTACGTGGATCTCATGGTCGAGGCCGGGGCGATGGATGACTACACCTTCTGCTGGTGGGATGTCAGGCCGCACTCGAAGTTCGGCACCATCGAGCTAAGGGTCCTCGACTCCCAGACGAGCCTCTCCTTTGCAGCCTCCCTGACGGCCCTGACCCAGTGCCTCGTCGCCCGCGCCCTGGAAGAGGGGACCCGAAGAGGCCCGTATAACCGGGATCTGGCGCTAGAGAACAAGTGGCGCGCTGCCCGCTACGGGATGGACGCCGTCTTCTACGATCCCGCACAGAGGACCTCCACCCCGGCCCGCGACATGGCCCGCACTCTTATAGAAGAGTTGCGACCTCACGCCCAGGATCTGGGCTGCGAGGACGAGCTACTCGAAGTCTCCGAGATAGTCGAGGGCGGAACCGGCAGCCAGCACCAGCGTCGCATCTACCAGGAGAATAGAGACTTTCTCGACGTGGTCGCCTACCTCATAGAGAACACCCGCCCGGCGCTCGCCGGAGAGCCGAGCTGAATCAGCTTTCAGCCGTTAGCCGTCAGCAAGGTTATTAATGGTCGAGATAGAGGTCTCCCAAAAGCCGGCGGCTGAAAGCTGACTGCTGATAGCTAACAAGCTGAAATGCTGGCCGCTCTACTCCTCGAACCCGAGCGACCACACTCTATCGAGGTCATAGTTGGAGTAGGTGCGGAAGGCGACCATCGTCTCGGTGCGGGCAACTCCAGGGACCTGGGCTATCTTCTCCGGTACTATTTCGGCGAGCTTCTCGAAGTCGGAGATGCGGACCATGACCACGATGTCGTAAGGGCCTGTAACGGAGTAGGCTTCCGTAACACCTTCTATGTCCAGCATGGCCTGGGCCGCCTCCTGAACCCTCTCCCCTTCTGTCGTGACGAGCACTACCGCCGTTACCACGCTCTCCTCCTACATCCCGAAGGTAACAGTTCCCGTCAGGGTGTTGTTCCTGGTGTACTTCTCGTATTTTACAGGCCCAACCTTGACGCTGACCTTGGCGGACTCGTTTAGCTCGCCGGGGCTGAAACCCTTGATCTTTACCGTGGCGGACCTTTTCGGCTTCATCTCCTGTATCGTCGCAGCCTGCGACTGGCGTTCGGCCTTCGTGTTCATGACGACCTCCACCGGCACGTTGGTCTCCGTCGCGTCGCCCCCGTTGGTCACGGTAACGCCGAAAACCGGCGTCTCCGAGCCGGTCAGGGTTACGTTTCCGCCCTGGTAGAGCGTCTGGCCTCCGATCTTGACGCCGGAGACCTCTACGCCGTGCAGGACGTTGGGGTTACTCTCAGAGGCGTAGCTACTCGCCGAAGAGCTGACCTTGAAGCCCAGAGCACTGTAGTCCATAAACGGACGAGGCTGGTAGAGGTTGCTCCGGTCCTCGTCGAGCTGGCCGCTCTTCTCCAGGGCGTCCTTCGTAGCCGGTATGTAGTGCTCGGCGATGATCGCGTCGCTCAACCTGTAGCTCGCCACGGACCTGGAGAGCTGCTGCCTGAAGCCACTGGCGTCCCCGGAGGCGGCCTGCTCCAGGTTCTCGGTAGCTGTCGCCCGGATTCCCAGAGCACTCTCCATGTAGTGGTGGGCTTCCTTGAACTCTTTGGGGACCGCCTCGTCGTCGAGCGTCCGCCGGTAGAGACTCTGGGAGTGATTCGCCACTCGCTTCAGCGCCTTCTGGTTGATCTTCGCCGGGTTTCCGCCCGCTTTCTGCAAGATGCTCTCGAGATCCCGGTTTCCGGTGCTCGCCGAGTCGGTGAGGATGGAGTCCGAGGTGGTTACATACTTGCGCACCTGGGTCGCCTGCTGGTTGGCGATGCACCCGCGGGCGACGAAGATAATAAAGGCGAATATGAGTAGCAGAACCAGGATGGAGCCCAGCATGGTCAGCCAGGGCGGTAGCACCCTCCTGCGCCGGTGTTTTCCAGGCTGCCGATTCTGGCGCCGGGCTTTGCGCGCTGGCCTGTGGCCCCTACGCTCTACGAAGACCTCCCCTGCACTGTGGGCGAGGGGGGACTCGAACCCCCACGGCCTCTCGGCCACTAGACCCTGAACCTAGCGCGTCTACCAATTCCGCCACTCGCCCGTGACAAGTCCAGAACCCTGCGAGATTGTATCAAGGTAGCGGCCCGACGGCTACGGGTTGAGGCAAGGTATCAAAACCCTTGTAGATAAGCTATACAATACACCGGTAATGGCCGAGGCAAGGGTTATCGAGGGCCAGGGACGCTACGCGCTCTCCGAGATGATCGGGCGCGGCGGTTTCGCGACCGTCTGGCGAGCAAAGCCGCTGGGCGGCGGCAGGGATGTCGCGATCAAGGTTATCCCCGTTTACAGCGCCGCCGAACGCTCGCGCGCCTTGCGGGAGGGCCAGATCGCCGAGGGCCTGCGACACCCCAACATCGTCGAGACCCTGGAGGTCATCCCCGGAGATCTGGAGGTCTACCTGGTAACGGAGTACGTCCACGGGATGCCTCTGGATGAAGCTGCTAAAGGCTACGACATAGCCCAGATCGTGGACGCCCTCTCGCAGATCCTGGAAGCCCTCTCTTACGCCCACGATCAGGGCATCATCCACCGCGACATAAAGCCGCAAAACGCCCTGGTAGACAAGCGGGGCACGGTGAAGCTCACGGACTTCGGGATAGCCTACCGGGCCGGAGACACGCGCCTGACGCGCGTGGGATACGCCGTCGGGACGCCCGGCTACATGGCGCCGGAGATCATGGGCTCCTCCACCGATCCCAGCGAGCTTACCGACATCTACGCCGTCGGGGCTACGGCCCGCACCCTGCTCGCCAACCATCCGCAGGAGCCGCCTCCGCGCCTCAAGGAGTTCGTAGACCGGGCGACCTCCCCCAACCCGGCCCACCGGCCCCAGAGCGCCCGCGAAGCCCTCAGGCTGCTGACCGGGCGCCGGGAACCCCTCGTGAAGCTCCCTTCCCTACCTTCCGGCGGGCGCCTCGTCTCCGAAGCGTACTCCGAGCGTGTGCTGCGCGGAGCCAACGGCCTCGTCGCGGGCTGGCTCGGCTACTACTCGGCGGAGCTTCTCCTGAACGGCGCCGCCTCTATGGGAATTGCCGCGGGGTTGGCGGTTCTGGGCTACCTTCTGCCCCGCCTCGGCGCTCTGGGTGTGATAATCGCTCTGGCGGTGGCACTCTTCCAGAGCCACCTCGGTCTCGGGCTCGTAGGGCTTTTGCCCGCCATCGGGGTACTCTGGATCGCCGCGAGCAGCGCGAGCTGGAGCGTGGGCAGGCTTCCCCTGGGGCCCGTGCTCGCCGTGCCGCTCTCTGCGGCGGGGCTCGGGGCGGGGCTGCCGCTCCTTTTCGGGGCGCTCATGCGGCCCCTGGGGGCGGCGCTCTCGGCGGCTGCCGGAGCCGCGGCGCTCGTCGCCTACGAGCTTACCGTCGGCGACGGTACGATTCCCTACGTCGGCATCACCCTCCAGAAGCTGCCATTGACATCGGGGCCGGGACAGCTGTTCCAGTACGGAGAGGGAATCGTGCAAAGCTACCACCAGCCGGCTCTCATGGTCGCGCTGTGGGCGGCGATGGCTGCTGTAGTGTCGGTCGCTGAAAGGCTCGGGCAGTGGCTCGTCGGGCTCGTGTTCGCGGTCGGCGGGGGTGTGATCGGCTACGCGCTCCTCGTATCCGCCACTCCCGATGCTTTGAGCAGGGCGATGGCGTCTTTGGGGTTCGCAGCTATAATGTATGGCATATTGAGGTATCTCGGGTCTCGCGCGGGAAGGTAGTTTTTGGGTTTTCTCAGGGTTATCGAAAAGAGGATGGAGTCGCTGGTCGAGGGCATGTTCGGGAAGGCTTTCCGGCGTCAGATCCACCCGGTCGAGATCGCCAAGGGTCTGACCAAGCAGATGGACGAGGGCCGGATGGTTTCGGTGTCGCGCACTTACGCGCCAAACGACTTCACCGTCCACCTCTCCAAAGGAGACGCGGAGTCCATCCGTGCCTACCAGGACGCGCTGAAGGACGAGCTGACCCAGTACGTCTCGGCCCACGCCCAGGATAGAGACTACCACCTGATGACGCCGCCCAAGATCAAATTCGCCATCGAGGACACTCTACGCTACGGAGAGTTCGGCATCACCGCCAAGCTGACCGGGCCTTCCGACGGCTCGCGCGAGAAAGGCGCACCGCAGGACACCTCGGGGCAGACCCGCATCTTCCGCACCGAGAACGCCGAAGGAGGGGGCCAGGGCACCTCTGCGATCTCCGAGGAGGAAGCCCGCAGGTACGGCCTGACGCGTGAGGTGATCCAGATTGTGGTGGCCGACAAAACCTATCCGCTCGAAGGTCAGGGACCGTGGAGCATCGGGCGTTCGCAGGAGAACGACGTGGTCATCTCCGACCCGAACGTCTCCCGGCGGCACGCGAGGATATCGCGGCAGGATAACGGCTTCGTCATCGAGGACCTCGGCTCGACCAACGGGACCATGCTCGACGGGGTGCCCATAGACCGCGAGCGGATAGACAACGGCGACGAGCTGACCTTCGGACAGACCACGGCCCGCTTCGTCCGGCGCAGCGAGACTTCCGGGGGAGCCTCGACCCGGTTCGACAGGAGCTCCGGGAGGCGCTAGAAGCCGTGGACCTCCAGATCCCCCTGCTGGCAGCTAAGGCTTTGCTTTTGCTGCTGCTCTTCGCCTTCATCTACGCGGTGGTGAGAAGGGGGATCGGGGATCTGCGCTCCATCCCCGACGACGAGCCCTATCGGCCCGGCGCGCCGGCTCCGGCCAGAGAGGACCGTCACCGGATAATCTCCAAGGGCATCCCCGAGATGGTGGTAGAGAGCTCGGATATTCTGGCCCCCGACACCCGCTTCCCGATCGGGGACGGGACGATGAGCATCGGGCGATCTTCCTCGAGCGACGTGGTTCTGAAGAGCGACGACTACGTCTCGGGGCGGCACGCCAGGATCACCCACCACGCGGACCTGCTCTACATAGAGGACCTGAACTCCACCAACGGGACTTTTGTGAATGACCGCAAGACAATCGGCGCGACGCCTCTGCGCTCTGGAGACACGGTAAGGATAGGCTCGACGATCTTCAGGTACGTGGAGTAACGTTTGCTAGATATGATTTTCCTCGAACACTTTGGCATTACAGACGCGGGCAAAGTCCGCCAGAACAACGAAGACTCCCTGCTTCTCGGCGAAGGGCGCGACCCGACGCTGTTCGCCGTCGCGGACGGTATCGGGGGCTTCGAGGCCGGGGAGGTCGCAAGCTCCATCGCCATCGAGGTGCTCAAAGGGATGGGCCCCGATGAATCCTTCGACTCGGCCATCCAGGAAGCGAACCGCCGCATCCTGGCCGCAGCCCGCGAGGACGAGAGACGCCAGGGCATGGGGACGACGGTCGTTGCCATGCGCTTCTCCGGCTCCCAGGAGCAGCCTGAAGCCGAGATCGCCCATGTCGGGGACTCAAGAGCATACCTTCTCCGGGACGGTAATCTGCGCCCCCTGACTGAAGACCATTCGCTGGTTGCCGAACTGGTCAAGAGCGGCGACCTTACCCGCGATGAGGCCGCCGAACACCCGCAGAAAAACCTCATCACGCGCGCCCTCGGAGCCGAGGAAGAAGTCGAGGTGGACATCTCCACCCTTCCGGTCGGGGCAGGAGATACGATCCTCCTCTGCTCCGATGGCCTCTCGGATATGGTTTCTGAGGAGGAGATCCAGAGAATCCTGACCGAGTCCTCGGATGATCTGGAGAAAGCCGGGCGACGACTCGTTTCCGCCGCGCTCGAAGCCGGGGGGACGGATAACGTTACGGTCGTCGTCGCCAGCGTGCGGGAGCAGGAGGAAGCCCCCGCAGACCCGCCTCGCCGCGCAGAAGATACGACCGAGTTCGGCCCTATCGTGCCCGCGGCGGATCACGGTGGCCGCTCCAGCAATCGGAAGGTAAGCACCGCTACCCGAGATCCCCAGAAGGCCCGGCGCGCCCGCAGCGAGGCGCGAAGGAGGCGCAGGAAGCGGGCCAGGCGCGTTGGACAGGCTCTGGCGGCTCTGGTAAGAGGGTTGGCGGCGCTCGTGGTGGTGGCGGCGCTGCTCTCGCCAATATACATCTGGGGCAACAGCCGGTACTATCTCAGCTTTCAGAACGGGGAGATTATCGTCCACCAGGGGTTGCCATATACGGTTGGAGGGGTAAAGCTCAACAAAGTCTCTGAGCGGACGGGGCTCAAGAAGTCGCAGGTCAAAGGCCCGTACCGCAACCAGATACAGAAACACAGGCTCTACACCAAAGATGAGGTAACGAAGATTTTGCGGGATCTCAGGAGGAGCTAGAGAAGGTGGCCCGACGCGCGACGATCCCGCTGATCCTGGCCCTCCTGATAACGGCTTTAGGGTTCGCCACCCTCATCGTCGTACGCGGAGCGACGAGCCCGCCTCTTATCTACGGTGCTTCCTACGCCGGAATGCTCATCATAGTCTACATCGTGACCAGGGTCTGGCTGCCGCACGCCGACGCCCTGCTGCTAGCGGTAGTTGCGCTGCTTACCGGGATCGGGCTGGTGATGATCTTCCGGCTGACCTACGACGTAAAGGGGATAGAGAACCTGGCGACCACGCAGGTGCTCTGGATCCTGATCGGGAGCGCGGTTTTGCTTTTTATAGTCCTCTTTTTCCGCAACTACGAGCGTCTCTTCGACTACAAGTACCTCTTCGCGCTGGCGGCGATAGTGTTCATGGCCTCAGTGGCGACTCCCCTGGGCTACGAGGTCAACGGGGCGAAGCTCTGGCTACACCTCGGTCCGGTCAGCATTCAGCCCTCGGAGTTCGCCCGCATCGCCCTCGTGATTTTCTACGCTGGCTACCTCGCTGACAAGCGCGAGGTGATGGCCGCTACCAGCCGCAGCTTCCTCGGCATACAGCTTCCCGCCCTCAAGTACTTTGGACCGGTTGCGGCGGTGTGGGTGGCCTCCCTGGTTCTCCTGGTTCTGGAGAACGACCTGGGAGATAGCCTGCTCTTCTTCGCCGTACCGCTTTTGATGCTCTACGTGGCTACGGGCCGGGCGGCGTATGTGATCCTGGGTGTGATCCTCTTCGCGATAGGCGCTCTCGCGGCGTACAACTTCGTCGGCCACGTTCAGCTAAGGGTCGAGGCCTGGCTCAATCCGTGGCCCCACGCCCAGCAGCAGTGCTGCTACCAAGTCGTCCAGAGCCTCTTCAACATCGCCGATGGCGGGATCACGGGTACGGGACTGGGCGCGGGCTTCTCGCAGACCATCCCCGAAGTCCAGACCGACTTCATCTTCGCGTCGGTAGCGAGCGAGTTCGGACTGCTCGGGGCGACTGTAGTGCTACTTGCCTTCCTGGTCTTCGTCTACCGGGGGATAAAAATCTCCATGCTCGCCCAGGACCCCGCTTCCAAGCTCCTCGCCTTCGGCGTTACCGCCATGTTCGCCATCCAGACGCTCATCATCGTCGGCGGGGTTACCAAGGCGATACCGCTCACTGGTGTAACGCTGCCGTTTGTCTCCTACGGTGGTTCCTCGGTGGTGGGCAGCTTCGTCCTGACGGGGCTGCTCCTGGTCATCTCGGAGAAGGCCGGCAAAGCTTTTGGCAGCGAGTCCGCCTACAAGGGAGCCTAGATGAACAAGCACCTGCGGCGCATCTTCTACCTGTTCTCCGCCGGATTTGTCGCGCTGGTGGGGGTTCTCGCGTACTGGCAGGTCTACGCCAAGCAGTCCCTCGCCGACAACCCCAACAACGGCCTGCAGAGCCGCCGCGAGGTTCAGGCTCCGCGCGGCCTCATACTCGCTAACAACGGCCAGACCGTGCTGGCGAAGAGCGTCAAGAACGGCAGCGAGTACAAGCGGGTCTACCCTCAAGGGCCCCTGTACGCGAACGTGGTCGGCTACTGGAGCCAGAGATACGGGGCGACCGGCATGGAGCTCGGAGAGAACAGCAACCTCTCGGCCACGGCGGAGCCCCGGACGCTCGACGAACTGATAAACCAGATGTCCGGCGGACCCCAGCCCGGCAACAACGTCGAGTTGACGCTGGACCCCAAGCTCCAGCGCCTCTCCTACAACCTGATAAAAAACAGCAGCAGTGGGCAGGGCTCGGTGGTCGCCCTCGACCCCAGAACCGGGGAGATCAAAGCCATGGTCTCCTACCCTTCCTACGACCCGAACAACATAGACAAGCGTTTCCCCCAGATCGAGAAAGACCCCAACCACCCGCTCCTCGACCGCGCCGCCCAGGGCCTCTACGTCCCCGGCTCCATAATGAAGACGATCACCGCCGCCGCGGCGCTGGAGAAGGGTGTGAAGCCCACAGATGTCTTCAACGACCCTGGCTCCTACTACCCGATGGGCGCGGGGTACGCCGTTACCAACTACAAGGGAGCCTCCTACGGAAACGTAACGTTCACCAAGGCGCTGGATCTCTCCATAAACGTCATCTTCGCCAAGGTGGCTGTGGAGCACGTGGGCGCGAAGGCTCTCTACGACATGGCCCAGAAGTTCGGCTTCGGCGACACCTACGACCAGTTCCCGCTCCAGGTTACCCCCAGCAGCATGGGTCCTCCCCCGTCCAAGTGGGACAACAACTACCTAGCGACCGCCGCCTTCGGGCAGGCCCAGGTGCAGACCAACACCTTCGAGATGGCCCAGGTAGTCGGAGCCATCGCCAACGGCGGGGTCATGATGCAGCCGAGAATAGTCAAGGAAGTCCGCTCCCCAGAGGGCGTCATCCTGGACAGACCCCATCCCAGCGTAAAGCGTCGCGTGCTCGACCCGCAGACGGATGAGACGCTGAACCAGATGTTGCGGAGCGTCGTGACGCAGGGAGACGCGGGCGGGGCCAAGATACCGGGAGTTGCAGTGGCGGGCAAGACGGGTACTGCCGAGACACCTTCGGGGGCTCCCAACGCCTGGTTTATCTCCTACGCGCCCGCCAACAACCCCAGGATCGCGGTCGCCGTCCTGATCGAAAACGGGGGCGACAGCGAGACGCACGCCGTGCCGCTGGCGCAGAAGATAATGGCAGCCGCGCTTAAAGAAACTCAACACTAGTTGGACCTGCCTGTATAATGAGCCAAGCATGATGCAGCAACTGGTAGACAATCGCTACCGAATAAAGAAGCCGCTGGGCAGCGGAGGCATGGCGGATGTCTACCTCGCCCACGACAACGTCCTCGATAGGGATGTGGCGCTCAAAGTCATGAGCGAACGCTACGCCAAGGACGAGGAGTTCGTCGAACGCTTCCGCAGAGAGGCCCAGAGTGCTGCCGCCCTCTCCCACCCCAACATCGTCTCCATCTACGACCGGGGCTCTTCAGAGGATGGCACCTACTACATCGCCATGGAGTATCTGCCTGGTGGTACTTTGAAGGACCGCATCCTGAAGAAGGGTGCTTTGCCCCCCAGGACGGCGGCTCAGGTTACGCTGCAGATCGCAGAGGCTCTCAGGGCTGCCCACAACAGCGGCGTGGTCCACCGCGACATAAAGCCGCACAACATCTTGATCACCGCCGATGGGGACCTGAAGGTTACGGACTTTGGCATAGCGCGGGCGGCGACCTCCTCCACGATGACCAAGACTGGTCTGATCCTGGGCACGGCCCACTACATCTCTCCCGAACAGGCGATGGGCGAGCCGGTAGGCCCGGCCAGCGATCTCTACTCTTTGGGGGTGGTTTTCTACGAGATGCTCACGGGGCAGCTACCTTACGATGCGGACACCCCCATAGGGATCGCCATGAAGCACGTAAACGGCTCCTTGCGGCCCCCCAGAGAGGTTGACCCCACCATCCCCGGCGGCATAAACGCCATAGTGGTGAAGCTACTCTCCAAGGATCCCAAAGACCGCTACCAGAGCGCCTCGGAGCTCATAGAGGATCTGGAGAAGGTTATCGAGGGTGGGGAGCCCGAGAACGCCACGACGCAGGCACTGGGACAGGTTCCGCCTGCCAGGACCGGGGATACCATAGCCTATCCCTCACCCGCCGCCAGAGAGAAAGCAAGCCGGGAACGCGACAAGAAGAGGAGAAGGCGGGGTTTTCTGCCCGCTGTGGTGGTTCTACTGCTTCTGGCGCTCGCAGCATTACTGGCGGGGGCAGGATACTACCTCTCTGGCGGGAATAGTCAGCAGGGGAACAACGCTCCGGCGATGGTCTCCGTGCCCAACATGGTTGGCATGAAGCTCGATGAGGCGAAAAGCAAGTACGGCGGCGACTTCAACATCGTCGTCAAAGACCACGTAAAGGGCAAAGACCCCAAAGACACCATAACCAAGCAGGATCCGAGCGGCGGTAAGGCCAAGAAAGGCTCGGATATCGCGGTGGTGGTAGTCGGGACGCAGGTGGCCGATGTGCCAGACGTTACAGGCAAGTCAGAGAGCGACGCCCGCAACGCCCTCACAGACGCCGGATTTAACGTCAACGTCAACAAGCAGCACAGCTCCCAGGTGCCCCAGGGCTCGGTAATAAGCCAGAGCCCGAACGGTGGAAATAGCGCGCAGGTAGGCTCGACCGTAACGATTACGGTGAGCAGCGGGGTGCAGATGGTCAAGGTCCCGGACATACCCTACGGTTACACTGCCGCCCAGACGCAGGCTCTGCTGCAGAAATACGGGCTCAAGCTCGGCTCGCAGAGCTCGGCCTACAACAGCCAGATCGCAAGAGGCGGGGTCATAAACCAGGACCCCAAGCCGGGAGTTGAGGTACGGCCCGGCAGCACGGTCAATATCACCCTGAGCGCCGGCCCGAAGCCGGTTACGGTTCCGGGCGTCATAGGAGAGGATATAAGCTCGGCTGAGCAGGATCTGGCGAATGCGGGGCTCGGGTACAAGCTCGTCCAGGTTCAGAGCAACAAGCCTGCTGGCACGGTGATCTCGGAGAATCCGTCACCGGGGACGCAGGTGGACCCCGGCACCTACGTAACGCTCACCTACAGCTCGGGTCCGCCGCCGGCGAAGACTACTCCCAAGAGCACGCCAAGCTCTTCCAACTCGCACCCTTCTTCCGGGAAAGGCTCCTCTAACTCGCCTCCCTCCAGCTCGAAGAACTCCGGGGCCGGACAACCTCCACCAGGCTCGGGCTCCGGGGTGAAGCCCGGAGCAGGCTCGGGGGTTATCAAGAAGCAAGGCCCGGCGGACAAACTTTTCCAGGACATCCAGAAAAAGGTTCAAGGAAAAGGCGACTGAGCCCTTTTCAGGAGCCTTCCAGAAGTTCTCGGCGGACGTAGTCTCGCAAGGTGGAGACAGACATCTCCGGAGATCGGGGGACTTCGATAAAGCTGTGGCGACCGATGGCGTTCTCTTTGAGCCAGCTCTCTTCGACCGGCTTGGAGCTTTCGAGGTCGTAGCCGCTCTCGTAGTAGAGCGTTCTCAGTTCGCCAGAAGCAAGCTCGACTACCAGTATCGGGTAGCGCCCCGGAGAGTGGGCGCGCACTTTCACGTTGCTCTCAACCATACCCGGAGTCTATATGAAGATTGCCGGAAATAAAAGTTTTGCAGGAAAAAGAGCCAGAAGGGACCGTGATAGAATTTGAAATGTATGAAAACTGCAAATGAAATTTACATGCACGGAGGAAATTTCCATGTCAGATCCCATACCTCAAGATGGAGAAATTGAAGCAGCGGAAGAAAATACCCATGAAGATTCCACGAAGCGAAAACTACCGCCTGAAGGGCTGCCAGAGGAGCTGCTCCAGCGGCGGCTCGGACGGCTGGACACGAGAAGAGCCCTCGCCAACCTCTGTAAGAACGTTCCGGGGCTCGATGAGATCCTGCTGCCCCGCGGCATCCAGGCCGACGCCTTAACGCGCAAGTCCGGCGGCAGCACGCAGATGCTGCGCGGCATCTCGCGCAGAATCCTGCAGGATGAAACCGCCTGGGATGCCTTTCGAACGGCCATATCCGAGCAGATCCCACCGGAAACCTTCGAGGCGCTAAAGAAAATCTCCAGGGAAAATCTCGATGAGCTCACGGAAGCCTACAGCACGGAGGGGCTCTTGTTCGCCGCTCTGAGCGACGACGAGAATCCGGGCGAAGATGTTGTGGAAGCCCTCATCGAGACCTGGAAGGAAGAGAACCAGCAGGCCCAGAAGCAAGCCTCCAAAGACGCCCGCGTTAAGGAGCTTGAGAAGCAGCTCGAAGAACTCAAAAAAGAGAACGAGCAGCTTCAGTTCACCGCCCGCAGCGCCAACGAGCGGGCGGCGGCCCTGGGTGAGGAAGTTGAGGTCTTGCGCAAGGAACGCGAGAGCGCCGCGGCGCAGGTAAAGAAGGCCGAGGAACGCGCAGAAGCGGCTCTTGAGACTCAAAACCAGCTAAGCGCGCGGGCTGCTGAACTGCAACGACGCAGCGTCCATCTGGAGCGAACGCTGGAGAGCGAACGAACGGCCTACAAGACTGCAGCCCAGCGCGTAGAGGAGCTTCACGAGGAACTCGGCCACATCGGCGAGGAGCGGGACAGGATCCAGGACGCTTTGCAGAACGCCCGTTTCACCGATCCTGGCTTCGGAGATCTGCTGGTCCGGGCGGTCAAAAACGAGGTCAGCGCGCTGCCCGATTCCCTCGACTCTGCGGCCAAGACCGCCCAACTGCTGGAATTTATGGGGAAGGTACTGCAGGCCCACTCGGAATTGCGCGAATCCCATTTGCAGCATCCCAGAAGTAGCTCCCGTTCGCGGTCTGCGCGGGAGGAAGAGGAGGATTCGGATCCCTCTTTAGCTAGCAATGTCAACCTCAGAGAACACAACGGCAGGCCGGCGGTTGAGGTACGAGCCCGGCCCCGGCCCACGCTCTCTTTCAAAGCCCTCGGAGGGGCTGGCGAAGTAGGTGGCAGCAGTCATCTGCTGGACTTCGGGCGCGCCAGGGTACTCGTAGACGCCGGAATAAAACCCGATGGGCATGGACCTGCGGCGCCGAGCTTCGGCAAGCTCGAAGGGATAGACGCCACGGTCATAACGCACGCGCATCTGGACCACTGCGGGGCACTGCCGCTCCTGGTGCGGGACAATCCGAACCTGCCGATCTACTGCACGCCTCCTTCCGCCAGGCTCATCCTCTCGGCGCTCAACGATCACGCGGCGATGGGCGGCGGGTTGCCGGGAGGAGCCCCGATCCACGAGGTCAAAAAGAGGCTTACAACCGTGCCTTTCGGCAAACCCTTCAACATCGGAGGAGCCAGGATCACGCTGACCGAGAGCGGCCATATCCTCGGGGCGGCGAGCGTGCTGCTACAGTCGGAGTCGGCGACGGTGTTTCACACCGGTGACATCTGCATGGAGGATCACTTCTCCATCCCCTCGGCGCGGCTGCCGAAGGTCAGAGACATAGATCTGCTCATCATGGAGGCCACCCTGGCCGACCGCAAGCCCCAGCCCTTCTCCGAGTCTATCCGGAAGATGGTCGAGGTCATCAACGAGACGACGCAGGAGAGGGAAGGAACGGTTCTCATCCCGACCTACGCCCTCGGCCAGGCGCAGGAGATCATACTCGGCCTCAAGCGTTACGGTGAGGAGTACGGGCTGGATCCCGACGTGTTCATCTACGTTGACGGCTCGGTCGTAACGACCTCCGAACGCCTGTATGCCGACCAACTCGGCTACATGAAGCCCTACCTGCAGCACACCGATCCCAAGGAACTGTTCTTCTCCGAGAACATCCGGGCGGTCGCAAACGATGACGGAGCGCGCGAGCGCATCCTCTCGAATCCGTGCGCGATCATCGCCTCACCGGTAACCATGCAGGGCGGAGCGAGCGCGTTCTACCGCAAGCGCCTGCAGAAGAGCCCGAAGAACGCCGTGATCCTGCCCTCCAACGCGGCTTCTTCCTACGGTACCCACCGGGCCGAGGGAGAGAAGGAGAACTGGCGCGTCGAGCGAGTGAGCTTCGCCGCGCACTGCACCCAGGATGAGCTCCTCAACATCACCGAGAAGCTGAACCCGCGCCAGATCATCCTGATCCACGGCTCGAAGAGGCGCATAAGCGACCTCGCCTACCGTCTCTCCCCAAAGCACAAGATCCACACCCCCGCCGTCGGCGAGACGGTTCGCACCGTGCTCTAGCAGTGGCCGCGGTGCTGCCGGAGGTTACGAGGCTCTACGACGCCAGGGGGGAGCGCCCGGAGAACGCCGCGGTCGCGGGCGGCATCTGGTACGAACCGGAGATCTGGACGCTCCCCCTCTCCCCCGCCGCCCGCGTGCTCTACGCGGGCCTCTGCTCATATCTGGGGCACGGCGAGATCAACCGCCACGACCTGCGCAATACCCTCAAAGACTGCCCCGACGCGGAGATTGCCGCAGCTCTGGAGGAGCTAGCCAGCCACAGGCTGCTGCAGCCTGTTCCGCAGGGCTACGCGATACACTCCGTCAAAGAGTTCGAGAGCTAGATCGCGCCGTGCGCCTTGTATACTGCTTGTATGAGGCCCATATGCTTCATATCGGACTACGGCCTCGCCGATGACCGGGTGGGCTCTTGCAAAGGTGTGATCGCAAGCATCGCGCCGCAAACTACTGTGATAGACCTGACCCACGGCATCTCCGGGTTCGACATCACGCGGGGAGCGGAGATCCTCCGTAACGCGACGCGGTATATGCCCGAGGATACCGTGTACCTGGCCGTCATAGACCCGGGCCTGAAGAGCAAGAGGCAGGCGATCGCGATCCAGGCCCGCAGCGGCGCCCACCTGGTCGGCCCAGATAACGGCCTCCTTCTGCCGGCAGCCGGAGATCTCGGCGGCATCGAGCAGGCTGTGCATCTTACGAATCCCCGGTACCACATAACGCCCGTCTCCGACGCTTTCCAGGGACGAGACATCTTCTCATCGGTTGCGGCCCACCTGGCCGCCGGGGTGAGTCTCCGAGATCTCGGGGACGAGGTGGATCCAGCCTCGCTGGTCTCCACCAACTTCCCCGAAGCCCAACGGGCACCCGATGGCGGACTTACGGCGGAGATAATAGATATAGATCGCTTCGGGAACGTCAGGCTCTCGGCGACGCAGAAAGATCTGGACCTCCAGTATGGCGCTCCCGTGGAGATCCGAGTCCGGGACGAAGTCATGGACGCGAGGTACGTAAGGACTTTTGGAGACTCGAAGCTAGGGGACCTGGTCGTGGTCCCGGACTCCCACTGGCGTCTTAGCCTCGCGATCAACCAGGGAAACGCCGCCAGGGCGCTCCTGCTTTCGCTCAGGGACAGGGTTCGCGTGGATCCCGCCCCGACTCAGTAGCCGGGCTGACCGGTAAACCCGGCCCCGACCTTCTCGTCGAAGCGCAGGTAGTCCTGGGTCCTGGGATTGAAGCTGACCGCAAGCTCTTGCCGTTTGAAAGGATACTTGCGGAAGACCGTTACCCGCCCGTCCTCTATCTCGATGATGTTGTAGCAGGGCCGGCCGTTTCCCCTCACGCGCAGAGTCGAGGCGGTCCCGGCGTTTACGATCAGCATCTGCTCCAGCTTCCAGGAGTGCGGAACGTGCTTGTGCCCGGAGAGCACCAGGTCCACCCCCGCCTGCGTGAGCCTCTCCAGAATGTCTCCCGCGTCGAAGATGATGTTCCGCTCTCGCCCGGTCCCCGGCAGCGGGATGAGATGGTGGTGGATGATGAAGATCTTGAGCTTATCTTGGGCCTCGGAAAATGTTTTGGTGATGAAGTCGTAGTGCTCGCGGCCCACCTGACCGTCGTTGAGGTCTGGCTCTGAGGAGTCAACCCCGACCAGCACCACGTTGTCGAGGTCTATGACCGAGTGGCGCTCCCCGAAGAGGCGTTCGAAGTGGATGTAGCCCACGTTCCGGGCGTCGTGGTTGCCGGGCACCACCATGATGTTCTCGCACCGGATCCGGCCGATATATTCTGCCGCCTGCTCAAACTCCTCCCGGTAGCCAGCGTCGGTAAGATCACCCGAGACGACCACCACGTTCGGGTCCACATCGTTTATCTCGACTATCGTTCTATCCAGCAGATCGGGGATGAAGCGGGCGTTGCCACAGTGGATGTCGCTGATCTGGCATATCGTCAGCCGATTGTTCCTGGTCATAAACCTTCCCAACTACAAGCCACACCTTCACGAGCAGAATCTCTCCCAAGGAGATCCCACGCTCACCTGTATTTCACCCCGGACCGGGATTATAACGCGACTCGCCGCCGAAGATGTCGCCCGCTGGACTGAAATTTCTGACATCGTGTATCATTTTTGCTCAGCGTGGGAACCTCTGGGAAGGGGCCTGGCAGCAAGACCGCTGGAACAACGGCGGCGCGCACGGCCTAGTAGTCGCCTACAGCTCCAACGGCGGGAAGAGCTGGTCCAGGCGCGTCCGATCTACGACTCCGGCATAAACAACTCCACCATCGGCAACCAGATCGTCGTGACCCCGAAGGGTACTCTGTACGACTTCTTCACCCTGACAAGAGGAAACAGCGTCTTCCTCGCGGCCATCCGCTCTACAAAACCACGGCAAGAGCTGGTCGAAGCGCCCGATCATCTCGCCCGGCAGACCTTCCGCGGCGCTTTCCTGCCGCTGTTCATCCAGGTCAACAACGGCAAGTCCCAGAACCGTACCGACGCTTTCTTCAGCGAGGTGGCTTCCGCAAGTAGCGACTCGAAAACAAGGTGCCGTGGGGAAAAGTTCCTCGCAGGCGTCTTTTTAGTACGTTCCTTTTCTCGGTCCCGATTTCCCGAAAACCAGCGTAAGCTCGCCGTTGATACGCGGCGGCATGTAGAACTCGTTCAACTTCCCCTCGAAACCGCCGTGGGAGCCGGATCCGCTGTTGCCCGCACCGAAAGTGGTTTTTATGTGGCTGATCTTGCCGCTCTTTCTCCAGTTCACATGCCCTCCGGCGAAGCGGCCCCTTAACGAACCCCCGTTTCCGAAGACGCCCCATTGTCCGCTGATGATGTGGTTTTTGCTGTAGGGACCGTGGTGGGGAGGCCTGTAGTTTATGGACGCAAACATCACTCCCGGATGCGATCCCTCCACGATCCCGATGAAGGTGGCGCCGTGCATCTCGCCGCCCTCCGGCATGCCGGGCCAGATCTCGATCCCTCTCACCCGCTCCACGAGGCTCCCCGATGCCGGTGAAGCCAGGACGGCTCCAGCCAGAGCTGTAAAGACTACCGCCACAACAAAAAGCGCCACCGCGCCTCTACAAACTTTGTTTCCTATACTCGACAATCCGAAGGTCCTCCTGGCAATTTTTATGGGCGTACAATCCTAGCGCCGTTTCACGGGAAAATCCCGATATGCTCCGTTCCCGATCAAGGGCTGAAGCGGGGTAGCCGCAACTCCGTCGGGTAACGCTTGCTCCTCTGCCGGTGGTCGAGGAGCGTGTAAGAGCCTTCGGCCCACCTTTTGCCCACGCCGCCGGTGAGCGTGGCCAGGTCTATGAGCCTCCCGGTTATCCTGAGGCAGAAGCCGTTCAGGATGTCGTCTGCATCATCGGTGCGGCCGCGGGCGCGGGCGACGAAGACGCCCTTGGTTTTCCAGAGCCCGTCGCGGTAGACGGCGAAGGTCTGGCACGCCTCCTCCCCCACTTCCTCCGACCAGCCGAGAATGCGCCCCGAGTAACCGGAAGGGTCGAGGCTGTAGCGGCTGAGGTCCTCGTGCATCAGATCCTCGTCAGTCTCCGCCGCCACCCCCCTTACGAGGCCGAAGGCGACCTCCGCCTCGGCGCCGGGCGTGGCCTCGACCCGCATCGTGAAGATCCCCCTCTCGCTCTCGGCCTCGATGTCGAAGCCCGCCTCGCGCCCAAGCTCGGCCGCGTACTCCAGCCCATCGAACAGCCGCTCCGAGAAGGCGCGGGCAACCTCCTCGGTCTCCCGCATGAGCGTGAGCGAGCGGTCGGCCTCCTCGCGGTACTGGCGGAACCTGGAGATCGCATTCTCCCTGAAGCCCATCTCTCAATCCCTCGCCCACGCCCGGAGCGCCAGGTCGGTTATTCCTGGCATTAACATCGTCCCTGCCACGAAGATGCGATCCATGAGCGTTACGTACACGTCCCTACCTCCACGTTCTGCTGCGCGGATTATCTTTTCGGCAACCTTCTCCGGCTCGACTCCTCCGGGCCGCCAGCCGCGTTTCTCGTCTTTGGTGCGCCGCGAGTTCTCGCGGAAAGCGGTGCGGGTCGTCCCGGGATAGACGGTGGTAACGGTTATGTTCCTGTCGGAGATCTCGACCCTCAAAGCGTCGGAGATGGCGTTCAGGGCGAACTTGGTGGCGCAGTAGCCCCCGACCTTGGGGATGGCCCGCTTGCCAATAACAGAGGAGACGTTGATGATGCGACCGCCGCGATTCATGTGCGGCAATGCGGCCTGGATGCAGTTTAGAGCTCCGATCACGTTGACCTCGAAGACGTATCTCAGATCCTCGCTGCGCAACTCCGCGATGCGCCCGGAGAGCCCGACCCCGGCATTGTTTACCAGAATGTCAATAGCGCCGAACCCGGCGATGGTACGCTCCACCATCTTCCTTATAGAGGATTCGTCCGCCATGTCGGTCTTCACCGCCAGCGTCCGGCCCCCGGAAGCCGAGATCTCTTTTTCGAGCGCACCCAGCTTTTCTTCATTGCGCGCCGCGAGCACAACTGCCGCGCCCCGCCCGGCCAGCAACTTCGCGGTCGCCCGCCCGATGCCGCTCGAAGCCCCGGTAACAATGGCTACTTTGCCCTTTAGAGTCTCGCTCGTCATGGTCCACATCTTACCGGCTCAAAGCGCGGGTGTGTCCCTTTTATGGGATCGTGTTATCTTTCTGGTTTGATCTTCTGGCGTGCTCTTTCTGCTCGTGGAGAACAGGTATGAGTGATTCCAAAAACGTACTCGTCGGGGTAACGGGCAGCATCGCGGCGTACAAGGCCCCGGGCGTCATCCGCCGCCTGCGCGAAGCGGAATATGAGGTGGAGGTGGTGGCAACTGGGGCAGCCTTCCGTTTCGTCCCGGAGGAAACGCTGTCCATCGCCGCTGGCAGGTCCATCCACACAGACAAGAGCTGGTGGGAGCATTCCGGGAGGATCGAGCACGTGAGCCTGGCCCGCTGGGCGGATATCGTCCTCATAGCTCCGGCATCCGCCGACGCGATCGCGCGGGCAGCCATCGGTCTCGGCGACGACTTGCTCTCCGCGATCATCCTGGCCGGAGCGAAGAAAGTCCTCTGGGCCCCTGCGATGAACCCGGAGATGTGGGAGAGTCCCGCAACCCGCCGCAACGTCGAGACCCTGAAAAGCTGGGGCCACAGCTTCGCCGGACCTGCAGAGGGACTGATGGCTTCCTCCGAGGAGGAGCCGGGGGTCGGACGACTGGCCGACGAAGCGGATATCGTGGCCGCGGTAAAAAAGTATTTGTCCCCACCCGGCTAACAGAAGAGCGGGGGCAATATGTCCGATCAGATGGACTTACCGGTTCTGCTGATCACCTACTGAGCCTGAACCAGGAGCCTGGCGAAACCAACGGCCACGGTCACTCCGACAGCCACCATCATAAAAATCAGGCCGGCATCGAGTAAGTCCCTGAAGCCTACGACCAGCGGCAAGAGAACCCAGCCGGCGAGCACCGTAAGCAGGAAAGCTCCCTGATCGTCCACTACCGAGGAGATGACCAGCCCGGATAGCAGTATACCGACAATCACGGACTTCAAGCCTTCGCGGATGCGGATCCAGCCTCTCCCCGAACTCAAGGATGCACCTCTTCTGCCGGCCTGCCGAAGACCCTGCTGTGGCCAACGCTGACATAAACGAGTTTGCCGGATTCCAGCTCCAGGCTTTTAGCCTCCTCGCGCCTCAGTTGAGCCCAAAGGTTGCGTCCGTCTTTGAGCGTCAACTCGGCCCGCACTTCGAACCCGAGATAGATGAGATGGTCCACTGTAGCCTCGTGGGTCGAGCCATTCGGGGTAAGACGTATCTCGATGTCGTGGGGCCGGATGAAGGTCTGGCCGAGCCTGTTTACCGGTCCGATGAAGCCCATGACAAATTCGCTGGCCGGATGCTCGTATAGTTCCTGTGGGGCTCCGACCTGCTCGACGCGCCCGTGGTTCATGACAACGATGCGGTCCGATACTTCCATCGCTTCTTCCTGGTCGTGGGTTACCAGGATGGTTGTAACCCTCATCTCCTCGTGTAACCGCCGCAGCCAGACCCTCAGCTCCTGGCGTACCCGGGCATCGAGCGCACCGAACGGCTCGTCGAGGAGAAGCACCTCCGGCTCGATAGCGAGCGCACGGGCGAGAGCCATCCGCTGGCGCTGACCTCCCGAGAGTTGGGCGGGGTAGCGACCGGCGAACCCTTCGAGCTGGACCAGTTCCAGGAGTTCGTAGACCTTCTGGTTTATAGCTCCCCTCGGTTGCTTACGGATCTTCAGCCCGAAGGCGACGTTTTCGAAGACAGTCATGTGTTTGAAAGCCGCGTAGTGCTGGAAGACGAACCCGACCCCACGCTTTTGAGGCGGCAGTCCGGTCTTATCCTCGCCGGAGATAACCACCTGACCCGAATCCGGCTGCTCTAAGCCGGCGATCACGCGCAGCAGGGTTGACTTGCCACCCCCGCTGGGACCGAGCAAAGCGGTCAGCGAGCCGGTGGGAGCTTCCACGCAAACGTCATCCAGCGCGACGAAGTCCTTGAATTTCTTTGATACGTTGCGAGCAGCGATGCTCACTACTGTTCCTCCTTGGGCTTGAAAAGGTCGGTCAAGAGCAGCGTCGCTATGGCGATCAGGGCGAGCACGACCGCGGCGGCGTAGCAGCCTACGAGGTCGAAGTTCTGGAAGCGGTCCTGCACGTAGACGGTCATCGTCTCGGTGAGACCGGAGATCCTGCCCGAGACAACACTCACCGCCCCGAACTCGCCGATGGCCCGGGCGGTAGTAAGCACGACGCCGTAGGCCACACCCTGGCGGATCGCAGGCAAAGTAACCATCCAGAACGTCTGAAACGGAGAGGCTCCGAGCGTGGAAGCCGCCTGCTCCTGCTCGGTGCCTATCTCGCGCAGGACGGGCATCACCTCGCGCACCACGAAGGGGAGCGAGACGAACATGGTGGCCAGCACGATTCCCGGTGTCGAGAAGATAACCCTGATCCCATGTTCGGCGAGCCATCCGCCCACGGGAGCGGTGCGACTGTAGAGGATAAAGAGCGCCAGACCCACGACCACCGGCGAGACTGCCAGCGGCAGATCCAGCACCGCGTTCAAGAGTCCCCGCCCGCGAAACCGGTGGCGCACCAGGACTATGGCGCAAACGATGCCGAAGACAGTGTTGGCAGTTACCGAAATCGCGGCGACCAGGATAGTCAGCCAGAGGGCGTGCAGGGCGTCTGGACTTGTGACGGCCGCCCACGCCGCGCCGACGCCCTTCTCGAAGGTACGCGCGAAGACCATGGCCACGGGGAAGACGAGCAAGAGCGCCAGGTAACCGAGCGCCACAACACGGAGACTTATCCTAGCGGTCATGGCGTGTCCCCCAGCGGTTGAGACCGCTGATCGCAAGCAAAATGAGCAGTGATATCACCAGGAGCAACACCGATACCGCAGCAGCGCCGGAGACGTTGTCTGACTGGATCTGCCCGTAGATGTAGACTGAGGCGACCTCGGTCTTGAACGGCACGTTACCGGTGATGAGGACTATCGAGCCGAACTCGCCCACCGAGCGGGCGAAGCTAAGGGCGGTCCCGGAGAGGATCGCTGGCAGCAGATTCGGCAGGATCACCCTCCTGAAGCTCGCGATCGGACTCGCCCCGAGCGAATACGCCGCTTCTTCCATTTCGTGGTCCAGTTCCGCGAGCACCGGTTGCACGGCCCGGATGACGAACGGGAGCGTGACGAAGAGCAGGGCCATTATGATCGCCGCTTTTGTGTAGGCGATGTTGAGACCGAGCGGGCTTTTGGGGCCGTAGAGCGCGAGCAGCGTAAGGCCCGCGACTATCGTCGGCAGGGCGAACGGGAGGTCTATAAGCGCGTTGACGAACCCTTTACCCCGAAACGAGTCCCGCACAAGCACCCAGGCGATCAGGGTCCCGCTCACCACGTTGATAAGCACCACAACCAGCGAAGCCAGAAGGGTGAGCCTGAGCGCGGCGATGGCTTCCGGGTTGGACACTTGTTGCAGGAATCCTCCGGCCCCGCCTTTGGCCGACTGCCAGAGGACCGCTGCGAGCGGGATGAGCACGATGAGGCTCAGGTAGATCACCGTGGACCCTCGGGAGAGGACCTCGTTTCCCCTGAGCCTCGATGCCTTCGCAGGCGCCGCACCGCTCTCGCCTGCGGTGCTCACTGGGTCGGCTTCCCTAGCTGGCGGTTGATCTTGGCCATGATGCCGTGCTGCGGGTCGAAGAACTTCGTATCAACCTTGTTCCAGCCACCGAGGTCCCTGATCGTGAACAGCTCGGGAGGCTTGGGGTAGTTGAACTCGCCGAGTACCTTCTTGTCGACCGGGCGGTAACCTTCCTCGCCGAAGATGCGCTGCCCTTTCGATGAGTGCAGGAAGCTGACGAAAGCCTTCGCCTGCTGGGGATAGTTCGTGTCACTGGTTACGGCGATGGGGTTCTCGATCAGGATCGTCTGTTTGGGATCTATGTACTGCAGGCTCTTGTCCTGTCGCTTGGCGAGGATGGCCTCGTTTTCGTAGCTGATCAAGACGTCCCCCTCGCCGCTGGTGAAGGTTTGCAGCGCATCCCGGCCACTGCTCGGCTCCACCGGCACGTGGGAGAAGAGCTTCTTGAGGTACGCCCTCGCCTGCGCGGGAGACTTCCCCTGCTTGAGCTGCGCCCCGTAAGCGGCCATGATGTTCCACTTCGCGCTGCCGGAGGAGAAGGGGTTGGGAGTTATCACCTTCACGCCCGGCTTGGTCAGGTCGCTCCAGGCATGGATGTGCTTGGGGTTGCCCTTTCTCACCACCAGGGCGACGACCGAGTCGGTTACCATCCCGTGGTACTTGTTCTTGTCCCAGTTGGGGCTTACGAGCTTGGCATCTACCAGCCGGGTCATATCCGGGGCAAGCGAGAACGCCACCACATCGGCAGGCTGCCCGGACGCCACGGCGCGGCTCTGGTCACCCGAAGGACCGTAGGAAGTCTTGAACGTAACGCCCTTACCGGCACCGGTCTTCTTGAAGGCGGGGATCAGCTTCGCATACGCCTCGCTTATGGTCGAGTAACCCACCAGATTGAGCGTCGCGCTCCCGCCCCCACCTTTGGACCCTGAGCCTCCGCTACTCGCCCCGCCACAACCCGAGAGTGCCACTACGGCAAACAGAGCAACCAAAACAGCCAGTAACCTCGCGAGTGCCGTGAACTTCCCGTAATTTCTCATCTCTTCCTTCCTAACCCGGTTAGCCGTAAACCTTGATCAACCTATCCCGCTGCCGCGGGATGCTCCTACATCGAACAAAGATTTCTATGTTTTCTCTACTATCTTTGTTCACAATCACGCTGAAATTATCTGAAGTCCGGGATTCAAAGTCAAGCTTTGGCTACAAAAATGATAGAGAATAGGTTCTGGGCAGAAGCGCAGGGAGTCTACGAAGGTCGTGTGTCGAAGTTGCTCTACGCTACGAGATGCCTTAATGGCGCAGTCTGAGGTAATCCTTGAGCGCGTGTTTGGTGCTGGGAAAGGCAAGGTCTTTCCAGGGGAGATCTCTGCGGGGAAAGCTCCTTACCGCCATCGTCTCGTCCTGGGGAATCATCTCGCCGCCTACGGCGCGGGCGGAAAATGCGGCGATGGCCGGGATCTGACCTTCATAAGAGTACAGCCCGATGATGCCGCGGACCTCGATCTCGACCCCACACTCCTCCAGCGCCTCGCGCCGGGCAGCCTCCTCCGCCACCTCGCCGCGTTCGACGAATCCCCCCGGAAAGGTCCACTTGCCGTAGCCCGGCTCTATGGCGCGCTGGATCAGGACTATCCCGCCGTCCATCTCGAAGATTGCACCCGCGACCAGTTTCGGCCCCATGTAGAACACGAACCCGCACTCACCGCAGACCAGACGCTGCGGCTCACCATCCTTTATGGTGCGGCTCTCCAGAGGCCCTGCGCACCGGGGACAGAAGTTGTATTCGGGCGATTCCAAGTCCTTCTAAGGATACCGGAGCTACGCCCGCCGTGGTAGAATACGCTCCGCGCGCGGACGTAGCTCAGTTGGTAGAGCGCCAGCTTCCCAAGCTGGAGGTCGCGGGTTCGAAACCCGTCGTCCGCTCTTTTTATCCTCCGTTCCGGGAGCCATTTCTGCGGATCCCTCACCCTAAACTCAAAAGCTCTCTTAGCTAAAAACAACTTCGATGTGGCTTGGCGGTTTTGTAAAGCTAGCTGCCTTATTTGCTATGGTTGCTACGTGGCTTGTCACCATACGAGCATATTGAACTCTTCAAAAAGCTCACAGAATGTTAAATATAGTTCTACTGGCCGATAAAGTTATGTCGAATGGCCAATTGGCGAAATTCCCAAAGTGCTCTCTAATTTGTAATAAGAGTAAGGCCAGAATCAGCAGTTGGATTCCGGCCTTGACGACAAGGTAGACGGTTTCGAGAAAAGAGTATTTCAGGAAGCTTGATTATGCGGAAGAGAAGTCGCAGGGAATTTCTGGCGCTCACTGGCCTGGTTGGGGCGGGCGCAGCGCTGTACGTGCGTCCTCGCTCGGCGCAAGCGGCAACTCATAATGGCTACCCTGATGCCTTGACCCATAAGATTATGAGCGAAATAAAGACATTCCATTCCTGGGCTTCTGGACACGGCATCTTCATTGGAGAAGTCGGGATACCTACGAACCTCGGTTCTCATAGAAGTACCTTCTACGACCAAGCACGGTGGGCGGCGCTCGCCAGAAACTACTACATTCCCTACGCCAACGCCAACAGAATTCCTGTAACGTGGCAAGAGTGCTCAGAGCGATATTACCGCATGAAAATCGGCGGCTATTACGCCTCGATATACCTCTGCCCCGGAGATGACATCCACAAGGTGGTGGACCGTCCTGGATATGCGGCCTCAGTGATCGAGGCTTCTGCTGGAAGGGCGGCGCTCGGCATCAAATTCTCCGAGGGCCAGTGGTTCGATGAGAGTGTGCAAAACAACCAAAACCCCGGAACCTATGACGTGGACTACTGGTATGCGACAGTCGGCTCGAACCCTATCTCGCCCAACACGAACATGAACAGCTTCCAGTACCTTGCAAGCCGGGGTATCCGCCACGTGAGAATAGGATGCCGCTGGGAGCGGATACAGAGGACGCTTGGCGGGCCGTTAGATAAAACTGAGCTTGGATATCTCAAGGAGGCGGTTGCCAACGCCAACGCTGCAGGGCTTCATGTTATCCTGGACCTTCACAACTTCGGCGGCTACGTAACTCCTACTGGAAGGAAGCCCATAGGCTCCACCGGCTGTACGGTATCACGATTTGTGGACGTCTGGAGGCGACTCTCTGCCAACTTTGCAGGGCAGGTCTTTGCTTACGACCTGATGAACGAGCCGTATAACCACGGCGGTGTGGTAGGTGGAGCCCGCGGCTGGCAGAGCTATAGCCAGCAGGTGGTAAACGCCATAAGAGCTCGCGGGGACAGCACCCTCATCATGGTCCCAACCTACTCTAACGTCAAGAATCTGCTGGAGTCCCACACCAGCCCCTGGATAAAGCACGGCGGGTCCATACGCTACACCGCCCACCACTACTGGGATGGCCATGGCGGACACTTCGACTATTCATACTCCTACTATAACCAGCTGGCAGCTAAGCGAGGATACTAGGATGTGAGGATGAAAGAGATCAGATCGTCCACAGAACAAGGTCTCGGCCTGCTTGCTGCTCCTGTCCGTGTATCGGGGCACTTGCGGGAACTACCTTCGTTTCGCGGTTAGACACGGGTTTTGGAGACAACCCCAAGAGCGGTGCCGCTATTTGCAGGACTTCTTGCTTGAGTAAGAGTTATCTTCCCAAGCTCTATCCTCCGTTGCGGCTACCGTTTCGGGAGCCGTTTCTGCGGCCCCGGATCTTGCGCATCAGCCACTTGGCCGGGTCGTAGTACTCGGCGGCGACCCGCTCCTTCAACGGAATAATTGAGTTGTCGGTGATGTGGATGCCGACCGGACAGACCTCGGTGCAGCACTTGGTGATGTTACAGTAACCGATACCGTTGTCTTCCTTGAGGTCATGCAGCCTGTCCGCCTCGTCCATCGGGTGCATCTCGAGCCACTGGTTCCTGACGAAGAAGCGCGGGCCGGCGAACTCGGCGTGCTTGTGGTGCGTCCTCAGCACGTGGCAGACGTCCTGGCACATGAAGCACTCGATGCACTTCTTAGGCTCGTAGAGGCGCTCCACGTCCTCCTCGTACATCGTGAACGGCGCCTTCTCGCTCGTGGTGAAAGGCGTGATGCCCTTCGAGACCTCGTAGTTCCAGGAGACATCCGAGACGAGATCCTTTATTACCGGGAAGGCCCGCATGGGACCGACGTGGATCTCCTCGTCGCCGTACTCTTCGATGCGCGTCTTGCACATCAACCTGGGGACGCCGTTGATCTCGGCGCTACACGAGCCGCAGTGGGCCGCCTTGCAGTTCCAGCGCACCGCCAGGTCGTTCGCCTGGTGCGCCTGGATGCGCAGAACCGCATCCAGCACGACCATCCCCTCGACGAGCGGGGTTTCGTACTCGACCTCCTCACCGCCTTCGGCGTCGCCGCGGAAGATCTTGAGCTTCGCCGTTCTGCCGGTTCCGCCGAGATCCTCCTCGCCAACTGGCGCGTGCGCCTTGGAAGTAACGTTGTGGTTCTCTTCTGTCATACCTTGGCCTTCTCCTCCTTGAACAGCGCGGCCAGGTGCTCCGGCATCGGTGGTATCTCCCGCTTCTCGATGCCGACCTCGCCCTGCTCGTTCCTCTTTACCACGAAGTTGATCTTGCCGAGCTCCTCATCCGGGCCGTCGTAGTCGAGCCGCCACTGCGCCCCGCGCCTCTCCTTGCGCTCCAGCGCGCAGCGGATGATGATCTCGGAGATCTGGGTGAGGTATCTCACGTCCTGGGCCGCATGCCAGCCGGGGTTGAACAGCCGCGTCCCCCCGACCTTGATGTTCGGCAGGCGGTCCTTGATCGCGAGGATCTTACCGAGCCCCTCCTTCAGGGAGTCTCCGTCGCGCATGAGGTTGGCGTGCTCCATCATGGCTTCCTGCAGCTCTTCCTGGAGGAGATAAGGGCTCTCGTCCTTGTCGCTCGCGGGCTTCTCCAGCGGCTCCAGGACGCGCCCGATCTCAGTCAGGATCTCCTCTTCCCCGGTCTGCGCCGAGTGGGTGCTCTGCTCGATGTAGTCCGCCGCCCCGTCTCCTGCGCGCCTGCCGAAGACTAGCAAGTCTCCGAGCGAGTTGCCTCCCAGGCGGTTGGCGCCGTGCAGTCCGCCCGCCACCTCGCCGGCGGCGAACAGACCCGGTACGTGGGTCGCGCAGGTCTCGGGCTCCACCTTGATGCCGCCCATGTTGTAGTGAACGGTCGGGAAGACCTCCATCGGCTCGCGCGCGATATCCACGTCGGCGAGCTTCAGGAACTGCTCGTGCATCGTCGGGAGCCTCTTCATGATCTCGTTGTAGCCGAGATGCGTGATGTCCAGGTACACCCCGCCGTGCGGCGTACCCCGGCCTTCCTGCACCTCGGTGTAGTTGGCCCGCGCGACCACATCTCGCGTGGAGAGCTCCATTCTGTCGGGGTCGTACTTCTCCATGAAGCGCTCGCCGCTGGCGTTTCTCAGGACGCCGCCCTCGCCGCGCACGCCCTCGGTTACGAGGATGCCGCGCGCACCCGGAGGCCAGACCATCCCCGTGGGGTGGAACTGCACCATCTCCATGTCCACCAGCTCCGCGCCCGCGTCGTAGGCGAGGATGCAGCCGTCGCCCGTGCCTTCCCAGGAGTTCGAAGTAACCTTGTAGATGCGCCCCCAGCCGCCGGTCGCCATCACGACGGCCTTCGCCTTGAAGTGGATAAACTTGCCATTCTCGCGGGTGTAGGCTAAAGCGCCGGCTATTCTGCCCTGAGCATCCTTGAAGAGCCTGGTTACGGTAGTCTCCATGTAGACCTTCGCGTCGGTGGCGAGGGTCTTCTCCTGCAACGTCCGGATCATCTCCAGCCCCGTGCGGTCGCCGATGTGGGCCAGACGGCGGTAGGTGTGCCCGCCGAAGGGGCGCTGGTGGATCTTGCCTACCTCGGTCCGGTTGAAGAGGGCTCCCCACTGCTCGAGTTCATAGACACCCGCGGGGGCTTCTTTGGTGTATATTTCGGCCTTCCGCCAGTTGTTGAGGAACTTGCCGCTGTTGAGCGTGTCAATGAAGTGCTGCTGCCAGGAGTCGTCGGGGTCCACGTTCCCGATCGCCGCCGCGATGCCGCCCTCGGCCATCACGGTGTGCGCCTTTCCGAGCAGGCTCTTGGTAACGACGCCGACCGAGAGACCGCGATCTGCGGCTGAGATCGCCGCCCTAAGTCCCGCCCCGCCGGCGCCGATGACCAGCACGTCGTGCTCGCGCGTCTCGTAGTTCTCGCGGGCTCTTCTCAGATGTTCATTTCCTTCCACCAGAAATCCCCTTTCTGATCCTATAAGAGCCTTATATTCGGGATTACACCCGCTATAAGCAGCCGGACGTAGACGTCGGCGGCAACCACCGAGAAGAGACTCAGCCACGCCCACAACGCGTGCCGTTCGTTCAGCTTGCTGATCCAGCCGTAGGTCTTGTGCCGGGCCATCCCGCCTCTTATGCACGTGTAGCAGTCTTTGCTTCCACCTACCAGGTGTCGCATGGAGTGGCACGAGACCGTGTAGAGCGAGAGCAGGATGATGTTGATCAGAAATATCAACGAGCCGATGGTGATCCCGAACGACCCGCCCGGAAAGAACGAGCGGATCGCCTCATACCACAGGAAAAGAGCGACTATGACCGCCCCATACAAGAAGTAACGATGAACGTTGTTCCAGACGAACAGCGACCGCTCGCCCTGGTACTGGTGCCCACGCGGCTCGCGCTGTTGCGCCGTGCTCAGACACGCCGGTGGATCCCAGAAGAAAGCCCTGTAGTACGCCTTGCGGTAGTAGTAGCAGGTCAGCCGGAAGCCGAGAGGGACCCAGGCCACGAAGATCGCGGGTGAGAACCACGCAGCCGGCGAGCCGGTCTGCGGCGAGTAGAAGGGTGACAGGAGGTTCTGATACTCGCTGTGCTGCTGGAAGACAACCACGATAAACGAGTAGATGCCAAACGCTCCGAGCACCCCGACTATGGTCATGGGCTCCACCCACCAGGGTAACCTCTTCCAGGCTGCTGCTATGCTTGACAAAACCTTCTCTCCCTCTCTATTCCGGCAACTGCATAGAAGCTTTCCTTGACGCTCGAAGTATAAAGTATCATTCGCCGCTAGTATGTGAATCTGTTCTGCATTTAGCCCGAAACAGCAGTCGCCCGCGAGATCTCCGTGCCAGATGT
>CADDYV010000015.1 GCA_902810695.1 Actinomycetota bacterium
TGGCATCCAATACCCCGATGGTAGCCCCGGTTTGCTTCTCGACCTCAGCCTTGCTCTTGCCCGAGCGGCGCATCCTGAGAGCTTCCTTAGCCCCACGCCCGAAGACCTTCGTTAGCCTCTCCGCCCGAATGGTAGCTTCGCCGTTTTTGCCGCTGGTTTCCGTGACCTTCTCCTTTGCTAGCTTGCTACTACCAGTTGCGCGGCCAGCATGCCGACAACACACTCAGCCAAACAAAGGGATGCTTGCAGCCCGCCCTTATCCGACTGCGGATGTTAATAATATGCTCTGGTTTCCCCCAATTCAACTTGTTTTTAGTATTGTGGCAAATTATTTAATATTATTTGTTGCTATTTATGCATTATTAACTTTAGTTTAACACTGTTTGAAATGCTTTGCAAATGTATCTGGTTGTCAATATACTCGGATACATCTGCATGAGATTCGGTTCTCGGCTAAACTACGCTGTGCTCGCGCCTGTAGCTCAGGGGATAGAGCAGGGGTTTCCTAAACCCCGTGTCGGAGGTTCGAATCCTTCCAGGCGCACTTCTTTTTTGCCTGCAAACGATCGGATTTCAGCGCCGGGCGTCGGGTAGTTGGGTAGATAGTTACCACCACTACGTACCCTACCGGAATCAGAGGGTCGGAAGCTCTTGCCGAAGCGGTCAACTGCCTCGGTCTGGGTGTACGGGGTTGGGCGTAGATGTTGAGGGTGGTTTCTATGCGAGAGTGGCCCAGGGTCCCCATAGCCTCAGGCAGGGCGACTATCTGAGAGAGGTTTTCGAGATCTCCCCGTTCAAGATGCTCTCGCACCTTCCACAGTGGGCAATACCTCCCTGTACCTGTCACAGTTCGCCGATCCCGCAAGCGGGACAGACCATGATCCTGTTGGTAGACGCCGTGCGACCTTTCTTTCCCATTTCCTGTAGCCTTCCTCTTCGGGGTCGTTCGCCCCCTGTAATCATGGTCTCCGCGCAGGATTTTGATCGGGCAAATGTACGGTTTTTACTGGTTCAAAGCGATGGTTTACCGCTAGTCCGTTTCTACTACCCTTCGTTCAAGGTAGGTACGAGGATCCCGGCGGGTTCGATGCGAAGTTTCAGCTACCTCCCTTTCTACCCGAGAAACCAGCACACCTGCAAAGCGCCGCCAAATTCCTGTAGAGTTTGGAGATTGGCATACTGGTATCTTGAGGTGTAGGATTTTCTCCGCCCTCTACTATATGTTGTGTCCGTTGTTCTCTGTGCAATATAATGTGGGGTTGCCTTCTTTATACGAGAGGTTCGATGGTGAACTTCTCATATATTGAATCCAGCGGCATGCCACGGGAAAGGAGGGGCCAAACGAAGAATCTTTCGGTAGCTTCGAGGCTCCGAATCCTGGTGGTGGCCGAGATAAACCGGAAACTGAGCTTTTGGGGGATAGCTGCAACTATTGGATGAGAGGCCACTGGCCAAGAAAACGTCGAGGAGGTAGGGCTCTTTTGGGGGATGTTTCGAGTTGATCATCGAGGGCTACGCGCTACTCGAAGAGAAACTACTGGGAAGTGTGGGAAAGGAAGAGGGAACTATAATCGAGCGAATCAAACACGAGGTTTGTAGTGGGGACGAGAAGGCGTCCTTGACCGGCTTTGAAATTCTCTACCGCTGTGGAGCTGATTACTACGGCAGGCAGCGGTGGGGGATCGTACAGTAATGGGGGAAAGAGCGGGTCGGGGAGAGGCGTCCTGGTCTTCTTCTGGATGCCAGACGTTCGTGCATTACCTGATCGCCCGGCGTGATGCCGCGAACTCTGGGCTACTCTACACCTTCTTTCATCTTGGTGAGGAAGTGTTGCCGGTATTCTGCTCTGGGGAAGCGGCAAAGAGGTTTCTGTCCTCCAGGGACCTTGATGATGGATGGTGCGTCAGAAAGTTCTCTGCAGAAGAATTGATCTCCCTTCTATTTATCACTTATAAAAGGGTGATGTGGGTCCTGCCCAATCCCTTGCCAGGACATATGCTGAGTGAGGATGCGCTCTCGCACCTGATAAGCCAGGATGAGTTTATAGGGTTCCTGGTCGCCCACTGAGTCTGGTCTCTACTCTCCCAACTCTTCTCTTTTAGTGCCGCGCACCTGTCAAGGTGGTTGCGGTTCGCCCTGACCTGGGACCTCAGGAGCGCGTCCGCGAAAACAACTACGAAGCTCTGGTAGCTCCGCTCTCCGTATAGTAGCTCCAGGCAGATTCATCAACACAGTTCCAGGTACTCGAATCCGGGATGACCGCGCCCGATAACTCGCCGCACCCGCTCGGCGGTGAGACCGCGCGCATAATCTCCCCGCTCGATCAGGATGAAGCGCCGGTTACCGCCATCTACCGCATTCTGGCTCAGTACCGCATGGGCAGTAGTGCCCGACCCGGCGAAGCAATCGAGGACGATATCTCCTCCCTGGCGCTCGGTTGCCATCTGCACGATGCGCCTGACGAGCAGGGTGGGCTTCGGGATCGCAAATATACCATCCAGTTCTGGAAAGAGCTTCCGAAGCTCTCGCCTCGCCATCTGACTGTCCCCGAACTTCTCTCGCGTCCACCACGTGGTGAGAGCGTTGTTCAGCCCGGTATTCTCTGAGTCTGGGCAGTTCCCTTTGTCTCTGACAGGAGCCACTTGACTGCTGTCTCTGGCGTAGATCAGGATGTAGTTGTGGACACTCGGGATGATATCCTTGCTGCTACCTGGTGAGGCGCCTTTCTCCCAGACCGCGCAGGCCAGAAAGTTTTGCTCCCCGAAGACCTCATCCATGAGCAGGCGCAGGTGATGAACCTCGGTATCGCCGATCGAGATGAAGATCGTTCCGTCGGGCCGGAGCAACTCGCGCAGAAGCGTGAGGCGCGGGTACATCATGCACAGCCATTTGTCGTGCCTGAGAACGTCCTCGCTGTTGACCTCTCCATTCCACCTCCGGGCATCGGGCGCTCCGATCGGATCTTCGTAGAGCCAGCTCTCACCCTCCATGTTGTAGGGCGGATCTATGAAGACCAGCTTCACGCGTCCCCTGTAGTCGGGCAGCAGGGCCTTGAGCGCGCGAAGGTTGTCGCCGTGAACGATCGCGTTCGGAGAACCTTCGCCGATGGATGCCTCCGGAACCCGCCGTAAAGTCATGACGGGAACCTTATCCGCCAGACCCAGAACGTATTCCTTCCCTGTCCAGACAAGCTCGGGCATGCTTTCCTCTCAGAGAGCGCGAGTGTCTCAGACGACCAGTATAGTCCGGCTTATGTCATGCGAGGTGAAAGGAAGCCCGAAGAACATCTACCAAGCTGGTAAAGTAGCCGGATGGAAACCAACTTCGGTGCAACACCGCCTTATACCGTCGGTGTCGAGGAGGAGTTCCAGATCGTGGACCCCTCGTCGCTCACCCTGACCCCGGCGATTGACGCCATCCTCGCCGCCCGCGACGCTGCGGGGCTCCCTGCGGATACCCTGACCTCCGAGCTCTCCGCCTCCTGCCTCGAAGTGCGTTCGCCGGTCTGCGAAACGGTGCCGGATCTGGCGAAAGAAGTGCTCGACCTGCGGAGCAGGGTGAGAGAGCTGGTCGAGGGATGTGGAGCACGGCTTGCGGCGGCGGGCGCGCATCCGTTCAGCGACCCCGTCTCCCAGCCGATCACATCAGACGCTCGCTACCTGCAGGTGGAGGAGAGAATGGGATGGACGGCGCGCATGCAGACGATCTACGGGTTGCACGTGCATGTCTCGGTCCCGGACGCCGAACACGCCGTGCGGGCGGTCTCGGCACTCTCGAAGCACGTACCACTCTTCATCGCGCTCTCGGCAAATTCACCATTCTGGGGCAGCTCCGACACGCGCCTGGCCTCGACGCGCACCAAGGTTTTCGAACTCGTTCCGCGCTCGGGTTTGCCCCCGGCGTTCCGCAGATGGGAGGATTTCGAAGGTTACGTGGGGACCCTGGTCTCGACCGGCATCATCCCGGACTACTCGTGGTGCTGGTGGGACGCGCGACCTCATCCCAGGTTCGGCACCGTCGAGCTCCGGGCGCTGGATGCCCAGACCGACGCTTCCCGCACCGCCTCTCTCGCGTCCCTCGTTCAGTGCATAGTCGCAACCGCCAACGACTATTCGCCCGAGTGTCCGCTCTACACCGAAGAGAATAAATGGAGCGCCACCCGTTACGGGCTGGACGCCAGCTTCCACGACTTTTCTGCGGGTAACAGCGCGCCTGCCCGCGAGGTGGTGAGGAATCTCGTGGAGGAGCTGGTTCCCGTCTCTCAAGACCTCGGATGCGAGGCGGAGCTACTGGGGACCCTGGAGATCGTGGAGAAAGGAAACGGCGCCGAAGAGCAGCGCCGCATACTGGGAAAACTAGGCTCGTTCGAAGACTTGATGAGACACCTCGTCGCGACAACCGCCTGAGCACTCACGTGCGGATTACGCACCCCGGTTGTCTGCAACCGCTGACTCCGCCGCCACCCTTCCAAAGACGAGGGCCGCGGCGAGGCCGCTGGTGTAGCCTCCGACCGAGACGCCGCCGACCTCGACCCCGGCGGCGTACAATCCGGGTATCGGCTGTCCGCCCGCCTGGCGCAGCACCCGGCAACCGGCGTCCACCGAGAGCCCGCCTATCGTGTGGGTTATGGACGGAGCGACCTCGACGGCAACGAAGGGCGGTACCCGTACAGCCGCCGCAGGCCCGCTACGGGGCGGGGAGAGTTTGCCTCCCTCTCCCCCGGCAAGCGCGGCGTTGTACCCCTCCAGAGTATGCAGCAGCTTCTCCGGCGGCACGCCGCGCCCAGCGAGCTTGTGTGCCAGTCCCTCCAGACTTCCAGCCCTCAGGACGGTTCCCCCGACGCGGCGGGCCGTCGCCACCATATCCTCCACGGACCGCTCGCGAACCTTCCTCTGAAGGGCCTGGCTATCCAGGATATACCAGGCGCGCAGCCCCGGCTGATGCGCGGTGGCGCGGGTGAGCGCCGTCTCGGACCAGTCAGCGCCCTCATCGGCGTAACGCTCGCCGTTTGCGTTGACCGCCACAGCGTATCGCCCGTAGAGTTGGGAGACCTCGACGAACTCTTCGGGGGGAAAGTCGGCGGGAGGAGCCGGCAGGTTGCGACCGTAGAACTCATCGAGTCCCGCACTCGGCCTGGCTCCCACCGCCAGCGCCGCGATGAAGCCATCCCCCGTATTCCAGGGGTTCGCCCGAACCCGCATCTCTCCTGGCCCCCGGATTACGTAGCGCCTCACGAGCTCCGGGCTGGAGCCGAACCCGCCCGAAGCCAGTATCGTGGCATCCGCCGGTTCGAAGTCGCTACCTCCGTCGGAACTTACCCGCACTCCGGCTACACCGCCGGAGCCTTCCACAAGACTCTCCAGCGCCGCACGCAGGTAAATCCTGGCACCGGAACTGGTGATACGCCCGGCGAGCGTCTCGACGGTTCGCGCGGGATCTAAGCGAGCGCCGAAGGTGAGCGGATTTCCCGTCTCGTGCGTGAGCGCGGGTACGCTGCGCTCTTCGAGCCACCTAATGCTGCTCTCCAGTTGCTCGAAAACAAGCCTCTGCAAAGAGCTATCGCCACCAGGAGCCTCCCGCCGGAAAGTCTGCATGTCCCTGTAAGACCAGATATAACCGCTGGAGTAGAGAAAAGACCCTCCTGGACGGTCGCCCTTCTCCAGAAGGATGACCTCGTCGGCTCCGAGTTCCGTAGCGCGGAGGGACGCGGTCAGACCCGCGAGCCCTCCCCCCGCAACGACGACGCGCAACTGGTAAGGCTCTAGGTCAGGGAGAAGGTGGGCTTGTGCTCCACGTACTCCACGCTCACGCCTTCAGGACCACGAACGAAGACGGCGAGGGTATTCGGTCCTTCGACGAAGTCCTGGATCTCAAAGCCCTGCTCTTCGGCCTCCCTGCGATGGTCTTGCGCGGAGTCCACCAGGCATCCGATGTGGTAGAGCATGTCCTGCCCGTCCGCCTCTGGAGCCGCGCTGCTCAGGTGCAACCGGTACTCCCCGGTCTGCAATGTGGTTCCGTCCTCTCCAGGCGCAAAGCCCATCCGCAGGAAATCTTGCGCGGAGGACTCCGGGTTTCTGGAGCGCAGAACCAGCCCTTCAAGGTCGTACTCCACGAAGTCTCCTTCCCCGGCCACCAGCGCCAGCGGAAGCCCCTCGGGACCGGTGAAGAAGCGCGCACCGTCGCGCGACTCGACCTCTACCTCTTGTGGAAGCCTGGAAGCGGCAGAGTCGGGGTCCGTAACGCGGATGTTGATGCGCTCGATCACCCCCGGAGAAGGCTCGGTACCCTGCGGCGCATCGAAAAGAGTGAGCTTGCCGAGCTTGCCACCAGCCCCAACGAGGGTGTAGCGATCGGTGCGATCTACGACGTGAAAACCGAGGTGGGTGGTTAGAAATTCAGCGGCCCTATCCCGATCCTTCATATAGAGAGCTACGTGATCCAGCTTCTGCGCCTTCATAGTGTCCTCCCGTTTGATGGCGGTTCCACTTCAAAACAACACCGGGGATTCTCGCCACGCTCGCAACGCGCGTGGACCGGCACACCCGCAACGGTAGAGATAAAGGTTTCGGCCAGGCGACACACCTCGGGGTGCTCCGGGACCAGAGCCGATACCGGACAACCGTAGCTGCGGATAGCCAGTTTGCCGTCCCTTGTCTCAAGTTCCGCAGTCCCACCTAATTTACCAAACGCCGCAAGCGCCCCCTCCAGCCGTTCGCGAATATCGTCGGAATGGTCTCCCATCCCGGCGGCCATGCGCTCGCCAGCTTCCCTGAGCAGTGCTTCTGACTCCGCCGATCCACCTCGTTCTTTCAAGACTTCCAGAAGCTGTCGGAGCACCGGCTCATACGCCTTCGGAAAGAGTCCCTCAGCTTCAGAAGTCAACTCGTAAACGTAGGCGGGCTTGCCGCCCCCGCTCCTGTGACGGACTACACCTCGCTGACGCACGAGGCCATCCCGCTCCAGCGTCGCCAGATGCGCCCGAATACCGTTGTTCGTGAGGGCAAGCTCCCGGGCAAGCTCGTCCACCGTGCGCCCCGACCGGCGCAATAGAGTAACGATCTGCCCGCGCGTGCTGCCAAAAAACTTCTCGTCCCAGTGCAATGCTACTAAAACCTTCATCTTCCAATACTGTCCCCACTGTACCAGATATTTCCCGTTTTCTCAAATAATTCAAATAAATACTTGTTTTATTGTTGGTGCCTGGGTAGCTCACTCTATCTCCCCTTCGAACAGCTCGAACACGCCGCTCTGGGTTTTGAGGATCAGGGCTCCCTCCGGGTTCAGGTCTGCGGCCTCGCCTTCCAGGATTTCGCCGAATCTCCGGATTCGCACGTGCCTTCCGAGGGTGCAGTTAAGTTTCCGCCAGTCGGCCAGTATCTTTTCAAAGTCGTCCAATCTTCCTAACTCGGCATCGAGGTTGCGCAGCAGGGCGTCGAGGAGTTTCAGGAGGTCCACCTCGCGCCCCAACTCGGAGGATAGGGTTGCGGCTTCGCGGTCCGCCAGCTTGAGATCGGAGGGCTTGAGGTTGGCGTTGAGTCCGATGCCGAGGATAACGAAATATCCCTGTTTATCGCCCCCGGCTATCGCCTGGGCGAGGACGCCGCAGATCTTACGCCCCCGGATGAGCAGGTCGTTGGGCCATTTGATCTCGACCTCGACCCCGAACTCTCGCAGGGTCTTGGCCACGCCGACCGCCGCGGCCTGGGTGATGCGAGCCGCATACCGGGCCGGCATCTCCGGTCGGAGCACGAGCGACATCCACAACCCGCCCGGCGGGGAGATCCAGCTTCGACCGAGCCGCCCCTTCCCCCCGACCTGGACCTTCGAGACAACCAGCGTCCCGTGCGGTGCTCCTTTTCGGGCCAGCTCCCTCGCCCGCTCCTGCGTCGAACCGATCTCCTCGTGAAACTCGACCCGCCGGGCCAGCGGGCTCTTCAGGTGTGCTATCCGCTCCCGGTCGAGGGCGCTCATATGTGTCCTTCCAGCCGCACGTTCAGCTACGAATTCTATAATCACCGTAGCCATGCTGGATGAGGAGGTAGATGGAGATATTTCTGGAGACGGAGCGGCTGATCCTGCGCCGTTTCACCGAGGATGACGCGGACAACCTCTTCGAACTCGACTCGGACCCCGAGGTCGTGCGCTACGCCAACCCCGGCGGCAAGACCAGGACTTACGAGGAGATCACAGACGAAGTCCTGCCGCGTTTCCTCTTTGAGTACGAGAAGTACGGGCACTTCGGCCACTGGGCCGCCGTAGAGAAATCGAGCGGCGGGTTCATCGGCTGGTTCGAGTTCAGGCCCTTCGCCGAAGACCTGGAGGAGATAGAGCTCGGCTACCGCCTCAAGAAAAGCGCCTGGGGCAGAGGCTACGCCACGGAAGGCTCGCGGGCGCTGGTGAGGAAGGGCTTTGCGGAGTTGGGCGTAAGACGCATCGTCGCGATAGCCCTGGTGGTCAACACCGCCTCGGTGCGCGTCATGCAGAAAGCGGGGTTGAAGTTCGAGAAGAGAGGGATGTATCCGATGTACCCGGACCGGGACATGGAAGAAGTCTGGTACGGGCTGGAGAAGGATGACTTTCTCTGCGCCAGTACCCATCTTCCATGATATAACCAGCGTCCGATGGCGCCGATCCTCAACCTCATCCAGTCCATCCCGGACTCACCTGAGAGTCTCCTGGATTTCATAACCAACTTGCTCCTGACCCACGGCTACCTGGTTGTGCTCATCGGGGCGGCGCTGGATAACTTCGGGCTGCCGGCCTCGGGAGATGTGGTCCTGTTCGCCGGAGGGTGGATATCGAACCAGGGCAAGCTCTCGCTGCCCGCAGTGATGTTCTCGGGGTTCGGCGGAGCCCTCATCTCGGATAACTCTGTCTACTGGATCGGCAGGATAGGCGGCAGGCCGCTAGTAAACCGCGTCTCCAAGATGCGCTTTCTCCGGTTCCTGATCAGCCAGAAAAACCTCGCCAAAGTCGAGAACTACTTCGACACCCACGGCGGCAAGACCGTTTTTCTGGGACGCTTCGGACCGGGCCTGAGGAGCATGACCCCGCTCTTCTCCGGCGTAACCCGGATGAGTTACCCCAGATTCCTGCCGTATAACCTCGCGGCGGTGGTGCTCTGGGCGGTCGGGTACACCATGGTCGGCTACGTCTTCGGCCAGTACTGGAGCACGCTTCTCACGGTCGCCAAGTCCGCCGGCTACGGCTTTGTCGTTCTAGTCATCCTCATTGGCGGGTTCTACGCCTACCGCCGCAGAAGTAATCGGCAGGGCTAATCCTCTTCCGGTTTAACGCCAGGATCAAAAGGCCGAAACCAAACGTACGCGCCATAAACCATCTGGATCAGCACGAGCAGGATCAGAACGACCAGAAGTACTTCTGGTCTCAGCACACCGCCAAAACCAAGCGCGAGAGCCAGTGCTCCGGCCCCGACTTTCAGCAGGAAGCTCACCGGCTGTTTCGTCGGTTCATCCGGGCCGGGCCGCAAGGTCAACTCGATCAGACCCATAGAGATCAGGGCCACGGCCACCGCTCCCGCCATCAGCCACGAGACGTTCGCCTCCAGAACCTCATTTCTCGAAGCCAGTACGTTGAGAACGCCGGCGCCCGTCGCCGCGATGCCCATGAGCAGGGGCAGGTGCAGGTAGTTCCAGCTAAACGACCACCAGATGCCGGCCTTTGGCTTCCGGCGCGCCACGAAGTCGAAGTAGACCCACCACAGCCCGAACGCGAGCCCCATCCCTAAAGAGCCGTTCAGCCACGCTGCCGCCGAGAGGGGCCTCGCCTCCGCCATGCCCTGCACCACCTCCACGATCGTCTCGCCCAGGACGATGATAACGAACAGCCCGAAGCGCTCGGGTAGCCTGGTGGTGGAGAAGCGGGGCAGACGGCTCTGTATCCTCAGGGTTACCACCGGCGTGAACAGGTCGCTGAACAGCCCGATCCCCCAGAGTACGAAGCGCCAGGGCGCGGGTATGAAGGCGGAGACAACAAAGAGCGCGATAGAGAGGCAGAAGCCTACGCCGAAGCGGTTCGCCACCGGACGGAACGCCCGGTCGTAGTAGCCGCCGCGCACCCACATGAACGTTATGAGAGCCCTCGCTGCCGCGTAGGAGAGCGCGAACCCTGCCGAGGTCTCGCCGAGTCCGCCACGGGCGAAGACGGCCATCGCCGCGATGGGCAGCATGTCCAGGAAGGTGAACGCCCGGTAGCTCAAATCCTGGGTCTCGAAGCGCTCGGTGTAGAATGTCCCCCCGATCCAGACCCACCACACCGCGATGAAGAGCAAGACGAAGCCGAGAACACCCCCTAGCGAGACATCGTGGGCCAGGTAACTCGTGAGCTCGGAGATGACCACGACGAAGACCAGGTCGTAGAAGAGCTCGAGCGAGGACACCCGGCGCTCCCGACCTTCCTCCTCGTCCGTACGCAGCCGTGGACGCTGCCACCATCGCCGAGCCTCCATCACGCCTCAGCCGGATACTCTCGAACAATGGACGTTTTCACGGCGACCTCCGGGTTTTCTATCCTTCTGTAACGCACAGCACTTTACACCGCCCGCACGGTTCACACACCACCCAAACGGGCAGGAAAATACCGCCTGAATGGTCAGGTTATCTGTAGAGCTGAATAAAGAACTTCGTGTAGCGTCTATGCTTTTACCGGAAATGCAGTGACGCCGCGAAATCCGCCGAATTCAAGGTTTCGCACTGCTAAACTTTCGCACAGAGGCAGAAACCAGGCTCCTGGAAGGGTTCATAACTACGATGTCCGATCTTTCGGAAGGCAGCCAGAAAACTGACAGTCTGGAGCGCCGCAACCGCGAGCTTTCGGTGCTGAACACCATCGCCCGCGAGCTGAACCGCTCGGTGAACCTGGGCGAGGCACTGGAGTTCACACTTTCGCAGGCTGCGGAGCTTCTGGGCCTGCACACCGGTTGGATCTGGCTGGTAAGCGAAGAATCTGGCGAGCCCTACCTGGCGGCCACGCAGAACCTTCCGCCCGGGCTGGCGAGCGACCCCCGCCGCATGGACGGTTCGGCCTACTGCTACTGCCTCGACACCTACAAGCGGGGCGTCCTCGAAGGCGCGGCGAACATTAACGTCCTCACCTGCAGCCGCCTCTCGGATCTCGTGGGCGGGACCGGCGGGCTGCGCTACCACGCGAGCATCCCGCTCTACGCCGGAGACAAAAAGCTCGGCGTCATGAACGTTGCGAGTCCCGGCTGGCGCAGCCTCTCGAAGGAGGATCTGCAACTCCTCTACACCATAGGCGATCTCTTGAGCATTGCTGTCGAGCGAGCCAGGCTCTTCGACCGCAGCACCCGGTATGGGGCCATCGAGGAGCGCAACCGCCTGGCGCGTGAGATCCACGACACCCTGGCCCAGACCCTCTCGGCGACCGCGCTCCAGCTCGAATCCGCCGAAGCCCTGCTCGACTCGAAACCCGAAAAAGCCCACGACTCCCTGCGCCGTGCCCTCTCTTTAACCCGCTCCAACCTCGAAGAAGCGCGACGCTCGGTGCAGGATCTCCGTGCCGCCCCGCTCGAAGGACGCCCGCTCGCCGCAGCCCTGAAGGTGCTCGCAGAGAGGTGGGAGGAAGAGACGGGCATCAACACGCGCTTCAAGGCGGTCAACGGCGCAAGTCCGCTTCCGCCGCGGGTCGAGGTCGCGCTGTACCGCATCTGCCAGGAGGCCCTGAACAACGTATCCCGCCACGCGAAGGCCACCCGCGCGACCATCCGGCTCGTCCTAAGCCCGGAGCGCGCCCGGCTCTCGGTAGAGGATGACGGCAGGGGCTTCGACCCGGCCGCCGCGCCGGAAGGCCGCTACGGACTCGTGGGAATGGAGGAACGGGTCGTCTCGGTAGGCGGCAGCCTGCACATCGAGAGCCATCCGGGGGGAGGAACCCGCGTCGAAGCAACCGTGCCGCTCAAGAAGACCTGAGAAATATGGAAGAGAGAAAAATACACATACTCGTAGCCGATGATCACCCGATGCTGCGCGAGGGATTGGTGACGGTCCTGGGAACGCAGCCGGACTTCGAGATCTCCGGCGAAGCCGAAGACGGAGAGCAGGTGCTGGTGCTTACCCGAGAGTTGAAGCCCGATGTGATCCTGCTGGACCTGGAGATGCCGAAGCTCGATGGCGTCGCCGTCCTGCGGAGGTTGCAGGAAGCAGGCTCCGAACCGCGGGCCATCGTGTTCACCGCCTACGACACCGACGAGCGCGTTCTGGGAGCCCTGCGCGCCGGAGCTAAGGGCTACCTGCTCAAAGGAGCCTCGCGGGAGGAAATCTTCGACGCTATCCGCACCGTCCACGCGGGCGGCTCGCTCCTTGGCCCCGACGCGACGAGCCGTCTCCTGGAGCACATAGAGCGGGGCGACGAGAACGAGCAGCCCGACCAGCTCACGCCCCGCGAGCTCGAAGTCCTCGCGCTCGTGGCAAGCGGTAGGAGAAACGAGGAGATCGCCAGAAGGCTCTTCATCAGCGAGCGGACCGTCAAGTTCCACGTCAGCTCCATCCTGGGCAAGCTCGGCGCCCGAAATCGCACCGAAGCCGCCCGGATCGCCGCCCGCCGGGGTCTGATCGAGCAGCAGTAACATCTCCGCCAATACCCTGATCCCGCTGAGCCTGCTCCAAGCCCAATAACCCCGCGCAAACTGTACTTTGGTACGGGTCAGATCCGGCCCTCCAGACGATGTAGAAAGCCTCGCTTCGTCGCATCATCTACGCAGATAAAGGAGTTTAGAGATGCGAGGACCGCTAAACCTGCAAATCTGGATGGAGCACCAGAAGGACCTGTTGCGGGAAGCCGAAGCAACCCGGATGGCAAGGAAGGCGCGTGGCACTCGCAAACAGCGCAGCCCATCTCTAATCTCGGCTCTGTGGTGGGAACTGCAGAGATACGGTGGCCTGGCGATCAAGCTCCTCGTAACATTGAAACACCACAACTGACCTGAAAGGAAACAGTACCATGACCGAACATCTCTCCCGCACGGCGCTCATCACCGGGGCCTCCCGCGGCCTCGGGCTGGCACTCGCCCGCGACCTGGCTTCGAGAGGATGGCACCTGATCCTGGACGCCCGCAGAAAAGACGACCTCGAAGCCGCCCGCGCCGAACTCGCAAAGCTAACCCGCGTCGTTGCCATCGCGGGCGATGTCTCCGATGAGAGGCACCGCGAGGCGCTGGCGAAATCTGCCCGCGATCTCGGCGGCCTGGACGTGCTCGTCAACAACGCGAGCATCCTCGGACCGAGCCCGCAGCCGCCGCTGCTCGATTACCCGCTCGCGACGCTGGAGGAGGTGTACCGCATAAACACCGTCTCTCCTCTCGCGCTCATCCAGGCCGTAAGAAACGAGCTGAAGCCCGGAGCGAGGATCATAAACATCACCAGCGACGCCGCCGTCGAGCCTTACCCTGGCTGGGGCGGATACGGCTCCAGCAAGGCCGCACTCGAACAGCTCTCCAACATCCTCGCCGCCGAGAACCCGGACCTGCGCGTCTACCGGGTGGACCCTGGCGACATGCGGACCAGGATGCATCAGGAAGCCTTCCCTGGCGAGGATATAAGCGACCGCCCGCTCCCCGAGGAGAGCGTGCCCGGCCTGATCGAACTAATAGAGGGCGACCTGCCGAGCGGACGCTACGAAGCCCGCTCCCTGCACGCAAGCAAAGGATAACGAAAATGGCTTTACAACAAATCTCTATCGAAAACTTCTCATCCTTAGACTTCGAGTTACCCCGAAAGCTAGAGGCCGCCGAACCGCCTGAAGCGCGGGGCCTCGCCCGCGACGAGGTGCGTCTGATGGTCTCCTACCGGGATAGCAACCGCGTTGTTCACTCCAGGTTCCATGACCTGGGAAACTTTCTCGAAGCGGGAGACCTGCTCATTATAAACACCAGCGGCACGATGAAGGCCGCGCTCGAAGCAACGCGCGAGAACGGTACCCCGCTGGAGCTTCATCTCTCCACTCGACTCCCCGCAAACCTCTGGGTCGTGGAGCTTCGCAAATCGGTCGGCGCCTCCACCGAGCCTTTTCGGGAAGCGAAGGCCGGAGAGACGATCCACCTACCCGAAGGAGCTTCTGCCAGGCTTCATGCACCCTACCGTCGCAGTTCCGGCGAGGCTTCGCGGCTGTGGGTCTCTACGTTGGATCTACCGCGTCCGCTGGATGAATATCTCGATCTTCACGGGTTCCCGATCCGCTACGGCTACGTCGAGGAGAGCTGGCCCGCCAGCTACTACCAGACCGTCTACGCCACGGAGCCGGGTAGCGCCGAGATGCCCTCGGCGGGAAGGGCGTTTACGCCGTGCCTGATCACTCGCCTCATCTCGAAGGGCGTCCAGCTCGCGCCGCTCATCTTGCACACCGGCGTTTCGAGCCTCGAAGACGACGAGCCCCCCTACGAAGAGTTCTACCGCGTCCCGCCCGAGACAGCGCGTGCGGTAAACAACGCGCGGGCTGCCGGAAAGCGTGTGATCGGGGTCGGCACCACCGTCGTGCGGGCGCTGGAGACCGTGGCCGAGCCGGACGGAACCGTTCACCCCGGCGAAGGCTGGACGGATGTGGTCGTAACCCCCGAACGCGGCGTCCACGCGATAGACGCCCTGCTCACCGGGCTGCACGAGCCCCGCTCCTCGCACCTGGCGATGCTCGAAGCCCTGGCGAGCCGATATCACCTCGAAACCGCCTATGCAGAAGCTCTGCGCGAAGGTTACCTCTGGCACGAGTTCGGCGACCTGCACCTGATCCTGCCGTAATAAAGAAGAAAGGATACCTGTGAAAATAACCGGAGCAGATCACACCAACTGGCGGGTAAAGGACGTCGAGAGGTCCCTCCGTTTCTACCGCGATGTTCTGGGTCTGGAGCCCTTCGGTCTTGAGGAATATCGCCGCGGGGAGCGATCTCTCGTCTCGCTGCGGGTAACGCCAGATTTCATCTTGCATCTCAGGCCAGATCCCGACTACGAGCCTGCTACCACCGGCGGCTACGACCACCTGGCGCTCGTGGTGGAAGGCATAGATCCCGATGCGCTCAAGGAACGCCTGGAAGATACGGGATTCAAGATCGAACACAGCTTCGAGAAATCTTTAGGAGCCCGAGGGGAAGGAAAGGCGTTTTACGTGAGGGACCCGGACGGATACCGCATAGAACTGAAGTTCTACAGCTCTTGAGGGTCTCCGCTACCGCAAACGTCAAACGTGACTTCGACCGCCTCTTCCGGTGAGGAAACCGCGATCACGTGTCGCTCCCCGATCTCCCAGCTTCCTAAAGTAACCACCGGCCTTCCCACCTTCCGGGCAAGCCCTATCTCCGAGAGCGTCCCGTACCCGCCACCGACGGCGATGACCGCATCCGCCGAGCAGACGACCGCCAAGTTCCGCGCCTGTCCCATACCGGTCGCCACAGAGTAAGAGAGGTACGGGTTCGCCCTCCCACGATCCTCGTCAGGCAAAATCCCGATGGCGGTCCCACCTGCCCCGGTCGCGCCGCGGGCCGCCGCTTCCATCACCCCGCCGAGCCCGCCGCACACGATGACCCCATTACGTTCGGCGACGAGGCGCCCGACCACTCGTGCCCGCTCGTAGATCTCGCCGGTCGCATCACCAGCGCCAGTAACGGCTATGTACGGGCCTTCGCTCACAGGGTCGGGTAGCGGCTCACCTGTCCGAGCAGGTAGCGCAGGAGGCTCACCGCGCCGCCTTTGTTCAGGGGCTCGTTCCAGTTGCCGCACTTGGGGGATTGGATGCACGCCGGGCATCCGCGCTCGCACGGGCAGCGGACGATGGCACCGAGCGTATCGCGAGCCAGGGAACCGAAGGTTTCGTAGCCGCGCTCGGAGATGCCCACGCCGCCGGGATAGCCGTCATAGACGAAGATGGTCGGAAGCCGCGTCTGGCGGTGCACGGGGATGGAGAGCCCTCCGATGTCCGAGCGGTCGCACATCGCAAACAGGGGTAGCAGCCCGATCACGCCGTGCTCGGCGGCGTGCAGAGCACCGCCGAAGCTCTCGAAGCTCGGCCTCGCCCCCTTCGGAAGCGGGGGCAGCGTGATCCAGAACGCCTGCGTCTCCAGGACCACATCGGGCAGGTCGAGCGGGAAGACACCCACCTCTCTATCATCGGCCACCTGGACTTTCTTGTAGTGCGTTACCGTGTCGGTCGTTCTGACCCGCCCCCAGCGCAGCATTGCTCCGTTCGCCAACTCGCGCTTCTTGACCTCTTCCATAATCTCCACGTCCGTCTCGATGCGCGGCCTTGTGTAGTAGCGGTTCGGGACGCGGCGGGCTACCGCGCGGTGGGCCGCGAGGTCCAGATCCTCGATCTCGTAGGCGTTGCCACGGTGAAGGTAGGTCGCTCCGGGATGAAGCTCGCTCGGCGCCCGGGAAGCCTCCGCGGTCCCGATCAACTCTCCGTTGTTGTCCGCGATCATAACCGTCTCCGAAGAGGCCGAACGGAGAGAGATATCGCGCGCCGGATTGCCCCCGCCGGTGTAGATCATGCGTTCACCGCTTTCGAGAAGTTTCCCGCTCTCGGCCAGCTCCTCGACGACTTGTTGGTAAGCCGGACCGAAATATTCTTCGTCTCCATCGTCGAGCGGGGCTTCGTGGGCCGCAGCCACAAGATGCGGACCGAGGATGTAGGGGTTCTCCAGCGTAACGCGGGCGGCCTCGACGCGGCGCCCGAGGACTCTTTTAGGATTCTCGTAGAGGTACTGGTCCAGGGCATCGCGCCCGGCGATGTAGACGGCGAGCGAGGGCTCCTCTCCGCGACCGGCTCTACCCCACTGCTGCCAGATGGATGCGATGCTACCGGGGTAGCCGCAGCAAACCACCGCATCCAGCGCGCCCACGTCAACCCCGAGTTCCAGCGCGTTCGTCGAGACCGCGCCCAGAAGCTCTCCCCGGAAGAGCCTGCCCTCGATCTCACGCCGCTCGCGCGCCGTGTAACCCGCCCGGTACGGCGAGATGCGCCGCGCCAGGTTCACGCCGAGACGGTCGGCGGCGTAGCGATAGATAAGCTCCGCCCCCTTACGCGTCCTGGCGAAGGCGATGGTCCTCACCCCCCGCCGCACCAACTCCGCGAACACCAGTGCTCCCTCGGTGAGCAAACTCCTCCGCTCGCCTTTCTCTTTGTCCAGAAGCGGCGGGTTGCGAAACACCACGCGCCGCTCTCCCGAGGAAGCACCATCTTCATCCACGAGCGAGAACGGCAGCCCTGTCAAGCTCTCGGCAAGCTCCTGGGGGTTGGCGATGGTCGCGCTCGTCAGGACGAAGCGGGGGTCTGCGCCGTGCAGCGCCGCCACCCGCCGCAGCCGGCGCAACACCGTCGCCACGTGCGAGCCGAAGACGCCGCGCAAGACGTGCGCCTCGTCCACCGCCACCACCCGCAGGTTGCGGAAGAAATCGCCCCAGGCGTCGTGGTAGGGGAGGATGCCAACGTTGAGCATGTCGGGGTTGGTGAGCACGACGTTCGACTTCCGCCGCACGTCAGCCCGGAGCGCCCGCGGCGTGTCCCCGTCGTAGGTTGCGGCGTGTACGCCCCGGAGGTTGAAGGCTCGGATCTTGCCGAGCTGGTCCTGGGCCAGAGCTTTGGTCGGATACAGAAGCAAAGCGCGGTTCGCGGCGCTCTCCAGGGCGTTCTCGAAGGCGGGGATCTTGTAGCAGAGTGACTTCCCGCTCGCCGTGGCCGTAGCCACCACGGTATTCTCCCCACTCCTCAGCCGCTCGTAGGCTTCGAGCTGGTGGGAGTAGAGCCGCCGGACGCCTTGTCTGGAGAGGGCTTCCACAAGCTCCGGGTGAAGGCCGGGGATCTCGACCAGCTTCGCGCGCCTGGGCGGAACGGCGGCGACGATCCGACCCATCGCCTCCACCGATTCGAGGCTCATACCGGTGAGAGATCCGGGGCGCTTTTGGGTTCTAGATCTCACGTCGCCCGGCGAACGCCCGGCCCAGGGTAACCTCGTCGGCGTACTCCAGATCCCCGCCGACGGGAAGCCCGCTCGCCAGCGCCGTTACCCGGACCGGCAGCCCTTCGACCTCCTGGGCGATGTAGAGTGCCGTCGCCTCGCCGGTCGTGTTCGGGTTGGTGGCGATGACGATTTCTTTCGTGCCCTCGCGCTTGACCCGCTCGATAAGCTCGGCTATGTGCAGATCCTCCGGCTCGATGCCGTCGAGCGGCGAGAGGGCTCCTCCCAGGACGTGGTAGAGCCCCCGGTACTCGCCGGTGCGCTCTATGGGACCGATGTCGTAGGGGTCCTCGACCGCGCAGATCACGGACGCATCCCGCCTGGGGTCGCGGCAGATGTCGCACTCCTCCTGTTCGGTCAGGTTGAAGCAGCGGCGGCAGGGCTTTATCCGCTCTTTAACCTCGCGCAAAGCCTCAGCGAGGCCGAGCGCGTCCTCCTTGCGGCCCCGGACGATGTGAAAGGCGATGCGCTGGGCGCTGCGGGGACCGATGGAAGGAAGTTTGGATAGCTCGGAGATCAGTCGCTCGACCGGCCGCGCGTAAGTCGCCAAGAAGCTCCCCGACTATATACCCAGGCCCGGCAGACCGAGATCTCCGAGCCCGCCGGTGATCCCGCCCAGACGCTGGGAAGCCATCTCCTGCGCGCTGTTTAGCGCCTCGTTGACCGCCGCCGTAACCATGTCCTGCAACATCTCCACGTCCTCCGGGTCTACGACATCCGGGTTGATCTCGATGGAGACCACTTCCAGCCCGCCGGTTACCGTGGCTTTTACGGCCCCACCACCCGCAGAAGCCGTAACGGTCTCTTTCTTCAGGTCCTCCTGCACCTGCTGCATCTCCTGCTGCATCTTCTGGACCTGCTGCATCATCTTGTTTACATTTTGTCTTTTGCGGCCCATAAAGCTCTAGCTCCCTCTGTGTTGCTCCTGCGTGCCGAACTTCTCCCGGAATATCTCGAAGACCTCGCGCTGGCTGCCGATTATACCATTGCTCCCGGCGCTCTCCGGGGATGGCTCCTCCGGCTCTTGCTCGCCTTCAGATTCCTCTTTGGTCTCGAATCTGGAGAACTCCGCCCCTTCTGGCTTTCTCTCTTCGGGGGCGATGTCCTCTACCGGTGCGGGGCTTTTTCTCTCTTGCTCTTCGGTGCCCTTGCCGAAGCGAAATTCCAGGCGCGGCTTCGTACCGAGGTGCTCCTCCAGCAACTCGCGCAGAGGCTCGGAGTGCTCGGGTTTTCTGGCCTGATCCACATAAAAAGCCTCGGGGAAGCTGAGTTCTAATACACCATCCACGAAGCCTTCCACCCTGGCCTCGTGGTACACCGCCGCCGTCAGAGCCTTGCGCCGCCCTTTCAGCTCCTGCATGATGTGCTCCCACCGCGCCGCCAGCATCCTGGTATCGGCAGCGCCATCCCGCTCTCCTTCGCCGGACGCATCATCCTCCGGCTCATCATCTGCCTCTGGCTCCCGGCTTCCGGCAGCAACCTCTTCTCCAGCTTCCGGCGTCTCTTCATCGGTAGCTTCAGCTTCGGGGGTTTCTTGGGAGGGTGCGGCGGCTCTGATCTCTCCGCTCTCGACGGCCCGCTCCAACTTCTCTAGTCGGCTCAGCAGGTTCTCTACGGAAGGCTCGGTGTAGTTGCGGGCGAGCTTGAGAAAGACCAGTTCGAGTTCCAGCTTGGGGTCTCCCCTGCGCCGGATCCGACCCCGCGCTTCGCCCAGAGCCTCGATGAGCCTGACGACCTCGGCTGTAGGAATATTTTTCGCCTGCTCTTCGAGCGGACCTCGCTCCTCGGAGCCGATCTCGGAGAGCGCAACCTCCGGTGCGTTCTGCAAGAGCACCAGGGTACGCAGGTGGGCGATGAGCTCTCCCGCGAACTGTCCGAGATCCTTCCCTTCGTTCGAGAGCCGGTCCACTATCCGCAAAGCGTCCGTCGCCCGGCGCTCGAAGAGCGCGTTCGTGGTCTCCAGCAGCACCTCGGTGCCCACGCTTCCCAGAAGCTCGCGCACCAGCGCGGTCGTGATCGGACCTTCGGCGAAAGAGGAGAGCTGGTCCAGAAGCCCCTCGGCGTCCCGGAAGGATCCCTTGCCCTCGCGGGCGATGAGCGTCAGGGCCTCCGGCTCGGCCTCTATGCCTTCGGCGTCGGAGATCTCCTTCAGCTTCTGTGCCACGACCGGCACTCCGGGCCTGCGGAAATCGAAGGTCTGGCAGCGGCTCACGATGGTCGGCAGGACCTTGTGCCGCTCGGTGGTCGCCAGGACAAAGACTACGTGCTCCGGCGGTTCTTCGAGCATCTTCAAAAGCGCGTTGAACGCCTCGGCGGTGAGCATGTGGACCTCGTCTATGATGTAGACCTTCACACGCCCCTGCACGGGCGAGAGGTTCACCCGATCTCTGAGGTCCCGGATCTCATCTATCCCCCGGTTGGAGGCCGCGTCCATCTCCACCACATCGAGCGAGGAGTTGTTTATGATGGCCCGGCAGCTATCGCACGTCCCGTCGGGCTCAGGCGTCGGTCCCTGCACGCAGTTGAGGCCCATCGCCAGGACTTTGGCGGTGCTCGTCTTTCCCGTTCCGCGCGGTCCGGAGAAGAGGTAGGCGTGAGAGACGCGATCTGTTTCTATCGCCCGCCTCAGCGTGCGGACGACCGGCTCCTGGCCAGAGATCTCACTGAAACGTCGGGGCCGCCATCTGCGGTAGAGCGTTGCGTGCCTCATGTGATGAGCGTCGGGATAGATGAACTCACACATCTAGTATAACGGACGAAACCTCTCCTAACGACGAGCAAGCAGTTGCTCTTTTAGCGCCCCGGCCAGCCAGGTTTCGTACTCATCCGGCGACCACCCCGACTCATCAACCAGCTCCCTATAGATCTCCGCACGGCAGAGGGCTGGCAGAATTGCGGCGGCTCGAGCTACGTCTAGCTCAGGGCGCAAAGCGTCCTTCATTCCCTCCACGACCTGGCCCAGCGTCTCTCTCCTGCCGCGCAACGCCTCTTCGAGTTCTGCGGCTGCTTCCTGATCTGCCGCCGCCGCGCCCTGGTAGATGGCAACCAGGCTCGCTCCCAACTCCCACTGGCGGCGGCTCGCATGCGCCACCATCTCCAATCTTTGCACGGGATCGGGCTGCCTCGCGGCATCCTGGTTTATCTCCCGCGCGTGTGTCCGTTCGTGCCAGGCCATTCTGATCTCTTTGAGGATGGCACGCTTGTTCCTGAAGATCGCATACACAGTGCTTACCGCCACGCCTGCTTCCTCAGCTATGGCCTCCACGGTCGTAGCAGCATAACCCCTCTGTAAAAAGAGTTTCCTGGCAGCATCTACGATCAAACGCCGCGTCTCAAGCGCCTGCCTCTGACGGTGTGTCAATCCCGCCTCCTGGCGTATTCCTCCCGATCTCCTCAAACTTTCTCATTCCTCCCTTGACTTTGTTACAGAAGTTATTGTAGTATCACTACATTGAATATACTACAACTTCAAACAAAGGAAATGATGAAGCCAACCAGGATCAGGAGGAGACAATAGTGAGCGTGCAGAGCGACGTTGAAGGGCGCAGCGAGCGTCCCTACGCTGGCCCGGAGCGTTTCGAGACGGTGATCATCGGTGGTGGTCAGGCCGGGCTCTCGGTCGGCTATCACTTGGCGAAGCGGGGCCGACCGTTCGTGATCCTGGAGGCCAACGAGCGGATCGGCGACTCCTGGCGAAAACGCTGGGACTCCTTGAGGCTTTTTACCCCAGCCCGCTACGACGGACTGGCGGGCTGGCCCTTCCCGGCATCTGAATGGTCGTTTCCCACAAAGGACGAGATGGCCGACTACCTCGAGGCCTACGCGGCGCACTTCAAACTGCCGGTGCGAACGGGCGTCAGGGTGGAGGGGCTTTCCAGAAACGGGGAACGGTTCGTGGTGGTGGCGGACGGGAGGCTCTTTGAGGCCGAAAACGTGGTGGTGGCGATGGCGAACTTCCAGCGCCCCCAGAGGCCTACGTTCGCCGGGGAGCTGGATCCGGGCATCGTCCAGCTCCATTCCTGTGACTACCGCAACCCCTCGCAATTGCGGGACGGAGGCGTCCTCGTCGTGGGAGCGGGCAACTCGGGGGCTGAGATCTCCCGCGAAGTGTCCCGTACCCACCCCACGTGGTTGTCGGGGCGGGATGTTGGTCATATCCCGTTCCGTATCGAGGGCCTCGCCTCACGGCTTCTCCTCGCACCCTTGGCGTTCCGCTTTATCTTCCACCGCGTGCTGACCATGAACACGCCGATTGGCCGCAGGGCGCGTCCGAAGATCCTCTCTAACGGCGCTCCGCTCATCCGCGTCAAGCCCACTGACCTGACCGCCGCCGGGATCGAACGCGTCCCCCGGGTGGCAGGCGTGCAGGACGGATTGCCCCTGCTGGAAGATGGTCGGGTACTCGAGGTGGCTAACGTCATCTGGTGCACGGGGTTCCATCCCGGCTTCTCGTGGATCGAGCTGCCCGTCTTCGGGGAGGACGGAGAACTGGTGCACGAGCGCGGGGTTGTCGGTGATGAGCCGGGACTGTACTTCGTGGGGCTGGAATTCCTCTACGCGATGTCGTCGGTTATGGTCCACGGCGTCGGCAGGGACGCCGAATACATCGCCAGGCACATTGCCTCACGTGTTCCGGCAGGGAGCGCGGTATCTTGAGAAGCGAACGTACTGCCGTACCCATGTGGCAGCCTGGAGGAGCGCCTCAACGAGCCCGAGCCTCGGCCTGAGAGCGAAACAAGGAAGTAAAATACAGCGTAGCCCACCTTCGATGAAGTAACCCGCTTAGTGCTGCCGCCTCCCGGCCATCGGGAAAGCCAGCCTTTGAGTGCCTTTACAGGCTGCCGCGCTCTTCGTAATCAGTGATCAGGCTCACCTTGTGGGCCGAGGGGGACGAAGTGTCGAATTCGTAGCCGAGCCACTGCCCCACCACGCGGTCGGCGAGTTCCGGAGCTATTACACGCTCTCCCAAACACAACACCTGACAGTTGTTGGAGAGTATGGACCGCTCTATCGAGTAGGGGTCGGTGGCGACGGCGGCGCGCACTCCGCGAACCTTGTTGGCGGATATGGCCTCACCCAGTCCCGTACCACCGAAGAGCACAGCCCGGTCTATTTCGCCCCGGGCGACCGCCTCGGCGGCCTTTATGCACACGATCGGGTACTCGGTCTTGTCGCTCGCGTCCATCACACCGAAGTCGTGGACTTCCTTTACCCGGGGATCGTTCTGCAACTTCTCCTTTATGAAGTTCTTGAGATTTACTCCCGCATCATCGGAGCCAACCGCCATCACATACTGCTTGCTGCTCATCTGTCCACTCCTCTTATTAAAAGGCAGAGCTTGCCGGAACCGCGGTCGTCGTGAACCCTTCCAGAAACGTCAATAAAAATGCCGCGCACCCCGCCTTCGACGGACTCGGACCCGGCGAACTTCCGGCCGCCAGCTCCGGCCGGGCACCCCCGAAGCACATGAGGTTACCCGCTTAGTGCTGCTGCCTCCCGGCCCTGACACGGTTCACGGGGCCCCATTGCCCGGGACCCGGCCATCATCGCCGCAGTCACCGGCTTCCACCGAACCCGGGCCGCCTCGGGCGGGGATCTAGGCCCTGCTCAGGCGATCGCAGGTACAGGGCATCGCCAACTCCCCGCTTAGCGCGGCGCGGATAGTTTACCAAAGTAACTGCGGCAATAACCAGCAAAAGCGATTGCGCTAGAATGCCGAACGCACGGGAGCGGGAAAACCTGGAGGGAACCAGAGGTTAGTATGGATCTAGGACTCGAAAACAAGAGAGCACTGGTTGCGGCCTCGAGCAAGGGCCTCGGAAGAGCGATAGCCGAACAACTGGCTGCGGAAGGGGCCCGGATAATGCTCGCCAGCCGCAACGAGGCGACATTGAGACAAACCGCCACCGAAATACAGGAGAAGATCCGAGCAGAAGCAGGCTACTGCGTAACAGACCTCAGCCGACCCGAAGACGTGCAGCATCTCGTGTCCCGCACGGTGGAAGAGTTTGGCGGGCTGGAGATACTCATCACCAACTCCGGCGGTCCCCCGGCGGGCACTTTCGAGGAGTTCGATGATGCGGGCTGGCAGCGGGCCTTCGAGATGAACCTGCTGAGCGTGGTGCGGCTCATACGCGCCGCGCTCCCCCACCTGCAAGCGCAATCATCCAATGCCCGCATACTCAACATAGCCTCTTCATCGATCAAGGAGCCTATCGAGAACCTGATCCTCTCCAACACCTTCCGCGCCGGGGTGGCCGGGCTCTCGAAGAGCCTCTCCTTTGAGCTGGCAAAAGACGGCATCCTCGTAAACACCCTTGGTCCGGGCAGGATCGCCACGGACCGCGTGCTCCAGATAGACGCGGCGCGGGCGGAAAGCCTCGGCGTGCCCGTCGAGGAAGTGCGCCAGCAATCCGAAGCGGCTATCCCTCTGGGCAGGTACGGCGAGCCAGAGGAGCTCGCGAGGGTGGCGACCTTCTTGGTCTCTCCGGCAAACACCTACGTCACCGGGCAGGCACTCCTGGTAGATGGAGGAATGGTAAAAGCCCTGTAAGCCGAAATTTGCCGGCAGGGGAGCGGCGCTGGTGTGCGCTCCCCTGCCGGAGATTAATGCGCGGGCTGGGGCTCGTCCCTGACGGCCGCCTTGCCGGTTCTCATCAGCGTGATCGCCACCAGGACCAGCACGACTCCCAGAGCTTGCAGCGCCACCAGGGGCTGTCCAAGGACGATCCAGTTGAGCAGAACACCCGTCATCGGATACGCGAGCTCGGCAAGGGTCGCGTAGCTGGCGGGTGTCTCGCGCAACCCGCGGTAGTAGATCAGCAACCCTATAAGCCCCGGAAAGAGCGCCAGCAGGACGAGGTTTCTCGCAGCATCCGGCTGCACGATACCGTGGGCGAAAGCGCCCGGAAGATCGGGGACCGCGATTATCGCCCACACCAGCAGAAAGGGCAGCGCCACGAGGAACCTGGCGCCGGTCAGCGTGGGGAAAGAGAGCTTGTAGCTCACGAAACGTCCCAGAGAGGTCGAAGTGCCCCACAGGAACGCAGCGGAGATCCCGATGAGCGCGAACTTGAGGTGCGCCTGACCGACCTGGGTGAACGGCGTGAGGAGGTGCCAGCCCTGCTCACCGAACGCCAGGAGATACGCCCCCGTAACACCTGTAATGAAGATCGGCACGTACCGGGCGCTTGGTTTCTCGTGCAGGACGATTGCCGCGGCCAAGACGGCAAAAAGCGGCTGGGTCTGTTGCAGCAGGAATACGGTATTGACCGAGCTTCCCCCGCTCCTGTACGCCTCGAAGAGCCCGACCGTAAACAGCACGGTCGCAGCCGCCGAGCCGCCCCACCCGACGAATCCCAGCGCCGCCCAGTCTCTGGCCCCGAGGCGGCGCAACTCCCGCCAGCGGCGGAAGATCGCGGGGACAGAGTAGAAGGAGAGGATGACGTGCTCCCCCAGCACGACCAGCACCGGCGCAAGAGCTGCGTATAGCGGCGCTCTCAACACGGTGTCGGTGCCCCACGTGGCGGCTCCCAGGGCTACCAGCAGAACGCCGCCTCTGGCGAACCAGGTGTCTCTTGCTGCGAGGTTACTCATCGTTCTAAGGTTCCTTCCGCTGTGCCTGCCCGAAGAATCATTCCGGCGTTCACCGGTTCGCGAATACCGGCGCCAGCCTGCGCAATTTCTGGAGGAGTTCCTGGGCAGGATTCTCCGTTATGACCTGTATGCAGACGTGGTCCGCCCCGGCAGCGAGGTGCTTTTCAACGCGGTTTTTGATCTCCTCTTCATCTCCCCACGCCACCAGCGCCTCGGCCAGCCGCTCGCTACCGCCACCGGCGAAGTCCTCCTCGCTGAAGCCCTGTCGCAACCAGCTATTGCGGTAGTTGGGCAGCCTCAAGTACCTCGACAGATGAGAGCGGGCCAGACGCAGGGCTTCTCCGCAGTCGGTGCTCAAGACCGCTGCCTGCTCGACGGCCAGAAGAGGTTCGCGGCCCAGGATCTCACGCGCCTTACGGGTGTGCTCGACGGTTACCAGGTAGGGGTGGGCGCCATCGGCCTTATCGCGTGAGAGCGCAAGCATCTTCGGACCCAGGGCGGCCAGAACCCTCGGCGGGGCATGCTCTGGTCCGGCAGCCGAGAACGGGGCTTCGTCCATCCGGTCCAGGTACTCGCTCATGGTCTTCAGAGGGGAGATATAGGAATGTCCGCGTTGCTCGACCACGGGGCCGTGGCTCACCCCCAATCCCAACACGAAACGGCCTGGATAGGCGCTCTCAAGCGTCATCGCCGCGGCCTTCGCGGCAGCCGCGTCACGGGCGTAGATGCTGGCGATCCCGGTAGCCACCACGAGCCTGCGTGTCGCAGATAGCAGCAGGGCGGCATTGGTAAAAGCCTCCCTGCTACCCTGGGCCTCACCGAACCACAACGCTCCGTAGCCGAGTTCTTCAACCTCGGAAGCAGCCTCCTGCGTCCGGGATATCTCCATGGCATTGAGGGCGGTGGTCCAGATTCCCACCTCTCCACCCAGAATCGCGCTTCTTCTGCCTGCTCTGGAGGGCTCGCTCAACTTTGCACCTCACGTCCGTCAAAGCTCATCGCTACTCTTTCTACCTCGTTCTTTCCCGAGCGATACACCACGTGTGAGATAGTAAAGCACTTCGCCCAGCTTTAAAGTACGCGAGGGCAACGGTTTGCAGCAGCGTTGCATATGGCTTCAGTTAACTTCTGTAGCCACTGCTCCTTTAACCAGAAAAAGCGGAGAGGGTGGGATTCGAACCCACGAAACGGCTCTACACCGTTTACGCGATTTCCAATCGCGCTCCTTAGGCCAACTCGGACACCTCTCCGTGCAGGAGTTTATCAAAACAGGCTCTGTCTATGTACCATCTGCGAAGCCACTCCCCAACTTTTCCTTGAAGAAAGTGGGCGCGGCCTCGAAGCCCTTATCCAGCAGAATGATTTTCCAGGGAAACCGTGATCTTGCCGCCAAACTGTTTGCTGGTCAGGAACGCGCGACCGATTTTCTCTCGATGATCGCCCGATCCTTTGACGAAGTCCACCACCGTAGTATCCACCCACACACCGCCAGAGTCCCGAATAATCTTCGCTATCCGGTACAGATCCTTCCTAGAGGTAGCTTCCGTCCTCACGGTTATGTCCTGGGATCTGATGCCGCCGCTGTCGGCGAAGTAGCAGTTCTTGAGTATCTCGAATCTGGATGCCGCGGACGTTTTCGTTTTTATAGAGGCCCCCTGCAAGCAGTGATGCCCTAGCGGGGAAGTCGAACCTTTGCCGGCAGTGGATCCCTGTCCGGCGGTGGACTGTTTGGTAGTCCGCGACGAAGTGCTCTGTCTCTCCTGAGCGCCACAAGCTGCGGCAGAGGAGAGCAAAAGGACTACTACTGCGACCAGGGAGATGCTCTTCGCAGATGTCCGCTCTGTCAATTCGACCCCTACGAGAGGATTGTAACGCTCGTGGAGATCCAGAGCTAACCGTGACGCTATTCAGTTTTCTCCGGGCTCGATTTTCTGCTATTGAGCGTAGCTGATCGAGTCCACGTACAGGTTGGTGTCGCGGCGCGGCTTCTTACCACCGAGCCAGGTGGGATACCAGGAGTTGACCATCAGGTGCATAGAGGTCTGCGGCAGACCGTCGTTCCAGGTTTTCATAAGCTGGCCGTCCACGTAGAAGTTGATGGAGTCGGGTGCGTAGTCGAAGCGGTACTCGTGGAAGCCCTGGGTGGGATCGAACGGAAGCTGCATCGTTTGGGTGTGGGTCCGGGAGCCGTTCGCGTAGGTAGTGAACGTGATCTGGCGCGAGGAGTCGTTGTAGATCTCGACGTCTATCTCGCTCTGGTAGTCCGGGCTCTTGTAGAGGAAGAAGCCCGTGATCGAGGTCGGCGCGTAGGGGAGCTTCATCCTCGCCGCGTAGGAGCCGTACCCGTAGAGGTCGTTCGTGGAGATTTCGCCGCCGTTCAGAGTACGCGCGGGCATCTTTACGGTGAGGTTGTTGCCGTCTACGCTTACGTTGTTTGGGTCGAGATAGCCTCGTCCGAGCGTGTGATCCTGCACGCTCCAGAGGTTAGTGTCGAGATATGTGAAGTCATCGAGGAAGCTCGTTCCCTCGGCTTTAGCAAGTCCCGCGAACAAGAATACCTGGATAGCACCCAGCAAGAGGATCAAAGATATGCGCGACATTTTCATGCTCCTTTCGGCGGCCCGGCGGCCTGCGAGAGGCCCGTGGCTTTGCGTCCCCGCCTCGCGGCGGGTTTGCCGTTTTCGTGGTCGAAAGGATTATCGGGTGGAGGGAGCGAAAACTTTAGCGCCGGAAGCCTTTATTTTCCGGGCAGCTCTACCCTGTCTCCTACCCTGATGCCGTGCCGCCTGAAAAATCCCTTGTTGGTTTCCAGAGCGTACTGGGCGGGCTTTGCGGAGATGTGTTTGGTCTCGGTCCGGGGTTTCATGTTCTGGATGTCTACGATCCGTCCCTTCGAGTCCATGAAGGCCACAGAGAGCGGAATCAGGGTGTTCTTCATCCAGAAAGTGAGCGTCGTCTCTCGATCGAAGACGAAGAGCATCCCGTGGTCTTCTGGCATGGAGGTGCGGTACATGAGGCCGCGCTCCTGCTCGGGCCAGGTGTCGGCGATCTCCACGCTCATCCCGACCTTCTTTCCGCCGGAGGCGTCTATGGTCAGGGGTCTGGTCTTGAGGTGCTGTGCGGCGGTGGTGGCCTCAGTGGAGGCGGTAGAAGTTGCGCTTCTGGAGGAGGTTGAAGGCTGTGTTCCGCAGCCGGTCCCCAGGAGAGCAAGCATGACGAGTAAGATCCCTACCTTCCTCATCTCAACACGAACTCTACCCGTTTGTTCTGACGGCCCTTGCTCTTGTGGTTCGTGATCTCGATCTTGCCTACCTCGCGGGTGTTAGATACATGGGTGCCGCCATCGGCCTGGGTGTCTATCCCCTCGACCTCGACGATGCGGATTGCCTCCACCCGCTCTGGGACGAGGTTGGTCTGGGTGCGGATCAGGTCCGGGTTTGCCAGAACCTCCTCGCGGGAAAGCTCGTAGACCTTCACCGGACGCTCCTCTGCGAGCGCCTCGTTGGTGAGGCGTTCGATCTCGCCGACCACCTCCGCCGTCCACTCGCCGGGGAAGGAGAAGTCCATCCGGGCGCGATCAGCGTGCATCCTTCCCCCCGTAACCTTCGCTCCGAAGTTCTTCCAGATGACGCCGGAGAGGACGTGCAGCGCGGTGTGATGCCGCATGTGGGCGTAGCGCCGTTCCCAGTCGAGGGTACCGCGCAGCGTGCGGACGGTTCCGGGGATGGCTGCGTCGAGGACGTGGACGATATCACCTCCCTCGCGCCTCACGTCCACCACGTTCGCACTGATCGGGCCTATCCCCAGAGTCCCTTTGTCCGGCGGCTGGCCTCCCCCGCCAGGGTAGAACGCGGTCTCGTCCAGGACAACCTCGCGCCCATTGAGATTAACGACTTCAGCCTCGAACTCCCGCAGATAGGCGTCGCGCAAGAAAAGCTCTTTAGTCACAGCGGGAGTGTGTCGCGCTCGCGGTTTTTGAAGGTCGTAACCTCCCGGTAGCCGACCTCGTGGACGAGCTTGAGGCTCTTGTCGTAGCCGGCGGCAACCTCTTCGGGAGCGTGGGCGTCAGAGGAGAGGATTATCGGGACGCTGCGCCGGTGGAACATCTCCAGAAATTTTCTGGAAGGGTAGATCTCACCCACCGGCTTCCGCAAACCCGCAGAATTCACGTCAACCACAACCCCAGACTCCGCCACGGCGTCGGCAGTCTCTTCCAGCATCGGCGTGATGTCTTGGGCGGGAAAGCGCTTGAAGATCTTCACGAGGTCGGGGTGTCCGATCACATCGAAGCGCCCCGAGAGCGCCGCCTCGCGCACGTTTTGGAAGTACGTCTCATACAACTCGTAGGTATCCCACTTCTCGTAGACGCTCAAATCGCCCGGCACGTCTACGTCCTCCCCCGCGACCTTGTGCACGCTGCCGATGATGTAGTCGTAGGGCAGGGCTCCGGCAAAGCGGTCCATCTCCGCCTCGCTGCCGGGCACGAAATCTATCTCTATGCCCAGGCGCAGCTCCACGTCCTGCGACTTCTCACGGGCTTCCTGGAAGGCGGCGAGGTCTATATCCTCCAGGTAGCGGTCGTGCTCGGTTATGCCCATCTGCCGGATGCCCCTCGAGTGGGCGACCTCACAGTAGGTAAGGATGTTCTCCACCGTCATCGGACGGTCCCCGTGAGCCACGACGTGAAGATGGTAGTCGATCACTCTACAAAGCTCTCCAACCGCTTAAAGATCCACAGCGCACCTATCTTATATGATTAATCGTCAGAGTCTACGCCGACGGGAGGACGCCTTCTTGGACAAAATATTCTACGGGGCCACAGCGTTTCTTACCGTAGCAGCCGTCGTTGTGGAGTTTTTGCATGCGCCGGTCCTGATCATCTTCGTGCTCGCAGCACTGGCGCTCATCGGGCTCGCGTGGGTACTGGGCCAGGCGACCGAAGCTCTCGGCAGCCACACCGGACCCAGGATCGGGGGCATCCTCAACGCCACCTTCGGCAACGCCGCCGAACTCATCATCACCATCTTCGCCCTCTCTGCGGGGCTGACGACGGTGGTGAAGGCCGCGATCATCGGGTCGGTGATCGGCAACGTGCTCCTGGTTCTGGGCGCGAGCATCCTGGTCGGGGGCATAAAGAACGGGACCCAGAAGTTCTCCCAGCCCATCGCGAGCGCCAACAGTTCCATGCTCGCCATCGTCGCCATCAGCCTCGCGCTGCCGACAATATTTTCCGCCACGGCCCCGAAGGAAAGCGCGCAGGCCGCCCAGCATCTGAGCATCGGCGTCGCCCTGATCCTGGTCATCCTCTACATCTTGAGCCTCGTCTTCTACTTCAGGAACCCGGAGTCACCCGCAGGCTCCGAAGAAGAGGAAGCGCCTGCCTTTGGCGCCAAAGCCTCGCTCGGGCTGCTCGTGATATCGACCGTCGCCGTCTCGTACGTCTCGGAGATCTTCGTCGGAGCGATAGAGCCGCTGGTGAAGGAGGTGGGCATCTCGGAGCTTTTCATCGGGGTGATACTCGTGCCCATCGTCGGCAACATCGCCGAGCACGTCGTGGGCGTCCGGCTAGCTTACAAGAACAAGATAGAGTTCTCGATATTCACCTCGGTGGGCTCCTCGCTGCAGGTGGCGCTCCTGGTAACGCCGGTACTGGTCTTCCTGGGCCCGTTTCTGGGACACCCGCTGGTTCTGACCTTCAGCACGCTGGAGCTCGGAGCACTGGGCGCGGCGGTGATAGTGGCGGCGATCATCTCCCTCGACGGCGAGTCCAACTGGCTCGAAGGTGTCATGCTCTGCAGCGTCTACGCCATCGCCGCGCTCGCCTTCTTCTTCTCTCCCTGAAATCTACGCCTTCCCCTGGAAGTAATATAAATATAGAAGTATTAGTGTCCCGCACCGTCAGTTGAGACAACCCACAGTATCAGGCGTCGAGCACCACGTCAGAGAGTGGGCTGCCGATGCAGATGAGACGGTAGCCTTTCTCCAGCTCTTCGTCGGAGATGGCGAAAGCCAGATCTTGATCCACCTCTCCTTCGAGGCACATCTGCATGCAGGTGGTGCAGGTCCCGCTGCGGCAGTCGTAGGGGAGGTTCAGACCCGCCGCCTCGGCTTCTTCGAGGATGTACTCGTCCTCGGAGCACTCGATGGTTACACCGCTTTTTTTGAAAGTTACTTTGTGGGTTTTGGCCATCAGCGATCAGCTATCAGCCGTCAGCTTTGCCATTCTCCGGCTGATAGCTGACGGCTGATACCTAAGTGCTCAAAGTTCCTTTGCTTCGAAGTCTTCGGGTGGTGCTCCGCAGACGGGGCATTCCTCGGGCGGAGCGGTGCCTTCGAGCTCCTCGCCGCAGACGGTGCAGACCATAATTACGGTCGCTACCGGATGCGGGGCGCCACCATCCGGGGATTCGATCTTCTCGCCGGTATCTCTGGCGAGGTCGGCGATGGAGATCTTGCCCGTGATCACGTCCTCCATCGTGTTGCGCGCGCCCGCGAGCGAGTCCTCGACCAGCGCGAGGTCTATCTGCTCGACGCCGCGCTCGCGCGCGAGCTTCTCGGTCATGTTGCGCGAGATGTTGCGCATGAACCCCTTGGGCGCACGCTCCAGGCGCTCGATGGCGTCATCGGTCCAGGTGAACTCCTTCGAGCCGCCCTCGGGGATCTTCGCGCCGACCTCTTTGAACGCCTTGTGGTCTATCGGGCACTTGCCGCCGCTCTCGCTTTCGACCTTCTCCTTAGCGTGGCTTACGGGACAGCCACCTGACTTCACCTCTGGAGCCTCGCGGCCCGTCTCCTCGCGGTAGCACTGCTCGGCGTACTCGCGGGTTACGGTGGTGTAGCCCTTCTTGAGCGCGCTCTTCTCCACCCTGGCCTTGACCCGGCGCTGCTCCTGCCACTCCTCTAAAGAGTCGAGGAAGGCTTTGGCGTCGTCGGTCCAGTGCAGCTCGCGCCCGTCGTAGACGCCGGAGCGGTTGAGGTTCTCGTCCTCGGAGACCTGCGTGATATCGGTGTCCACCGGGTGGAAGTGCGTCGGGCCAGCGCCGCAGACCGGGCAACGGGCGGGCATGCCCTTCGCCACGTAGCGGCAGTTGTCGCACTCGTAGCGGTCCTTGCCCTGGGCGGCGCGCCGGATCTCCTGCTGCACCTCCTCGGAGACGCCGATGATGTTGCCCTGGAACTCCGACTTGCCGAAGCCGCCCGCGCCGGAGGAGATGATCTCCTCCTTCTCCGAGCCGTTCTTCTTGTGGCCGTTGCCGCCCGAGGAGCCCTTCTTGCTCCGCTCGTCGAAGTCCTGGAAGAGAGAGTCTATCGGGGCCTCCTCGCCCGCGGCCTCGTTCTCGCGGATCTGGTCCCCGATGGCGTGCATGCTCTCCATCGCGCCGGGGGGCAGGATGTTCTCGATCACCTCGTCAATTACGCCCGCCGTAATGACCGTGTAGCCCTTCTCGATGGCGTAGCGCAGGATGGCTCCCGTCGCCATCCCGACCACGAAGCCCGGAACCCGGTCCATCCGGGCGAGTGCCTCCTTGGTCCAGGTCATGTGCTCGGCGGCGGTGTAGAGGTCCGGGGCCTGGTACTCGTAGTTGCCGACCAGCACGTTCGTCGGCAGGTAGCGCATCATGTTCTCCGAGTTGGAGCCGATGTCCATGTCCTCGTCGGAGTGGTAGCCGATGCGCCCCATCACCACGAGCGTCGGATTTACTTCCTTGATGTACTTCAAAGTCTGCTCGAAGGGCTTTCCGGCGAGCAGGGTTGTCTTGAGGTCCACTCCCTCGTCGGCGGCAATCTTCCTGGCGACCTCCAGGTGGGCCGTGTAGATCTTGGCGAGCCCGGAGTCTATGATCTCCTCATGCAGCTTCTCCTGCTCCTTGAAGCGGAAGACCTTCTGCGCCTTGGTTGACAATACGCCCGCTATGGAGTGGAACATCGCGTAGTGGAAGTACGGGTCGAAGACGCTTATCGCCTCGACCGTCCCGCCGAACTCGCGCGCGAGATCTATCGCCCTCTTGAGCCCGCCGAGCGACTTGGCGCTCCCGTCAACCGTGACGACGATGTGCTCGAAGGGGTTGCGGTCCAGGTCCTTGACGATCAGGCAGTCGGCCTTCTTGAGCCGCCTGACGACCCGCTCGGTAACAGAGCCGAGCACGGTGTCCTTGACGGCGGCCATGCCCATCGCGCCCATCACCACCAGGTCATAGTCCCCGGCGTTGACGTCCTCGGCGATGACCTTGAAGTTCTTACCTTCGAGCGAGCGGCGGACCAGCTCGACGCCGTACTTCTCGCAGAGGGGCTCCAGCACGTCAATGTAGGAGTCGGTGATGATCTCCAGCCCCTTGGTGATGAGCTGGTCGTGGATCTTGCGCTGACGCTTCATCTCGTCCTCGTCGCGGAACTCTTCGGGGAGCCCGCTCTCCATCTGCCGGAAGCGTACGTCGTGCATCCTCGCGGCGTAGGCGTGGCAGCCGGCTACCTTCCCGCCGAACCTGCGCGCCACCTCGGCCCCGATGACGCACGCCTGGTTGGAGTAGTCCGAGTTGTCTACTGGGACGTAGATCTCTTTGTACATAAAACCCCTGCTCCCTAGCTTTCCAGGACGCTAAAGCTACTGTTCGCCGTCATTGCAGAAGACTTTCTCAACCACCTGCGTAATCTACTCTCTGCTTCGTTATACCGCAAATAAAAGGATTCACACGAATCGTGCATTACATACGGTGATTTCGAAGTCTCCCCGGGAATGAGGGGTTAGACCCCTCCCGGGTTCCGCGCAGGGCGTCAGGGAAGAATCAAATGAGCGTTTTCACGGTCTCTCCGTTTGGCTGCGGGAGAAAATCACCCAAATGGGTGATGTGTCCTGATGTCCCCGGATGACATAATTCGTCATGACGAAGGGTTTGCGAAAGGAGGCACGTGATGGCACGGGTTGACGAGGTGGCTGCTGGGATCTACCGGATCTGCACCACCGTGCAGTTGGGGGAAGAAGCGTTCCAGTTCAACCAGTTCTTGATCGACGATGAACGCCCCGCCCTGGTTCACACCGGCATGTTCCCGATGTACGATGACGTGCGTAAAGCCGTGGCCGAAGTCCTTGACCCCAAACGCCTCGCGTACGTCGTCTGCCCGCACTTCGAGGCGGACGAGTGCGGCGGCATGGGACGTTTCGTCGAGGAAGCACCCGAGGCGGTTTTGGCGTGTAGCGAAGCAGGAGCGTTCCTCAACCTGATGCAGTGGGACTACACCGGTCCCGTGCAGGGCTTCAAGGACGGCGAGAGTATAGACCTCGGGGAGCACAGGCTGCGCTTCATCGAAACCCCTCACGTCCACCACTGGGACTCGATGATGGTCTTCGAGGAGACGACAGGCAGCCTCTTTCCTGCGGATCTCTATATGCAGTGGGGAGATCAGCCACCGATCGTGCGCGAGAACCTGGGCGGGGAGATGTGCCAGGGCTACCGTGAAGTCGGCATTTTCGCCGCCGAAGAACCCGTGCGTAGGGTCGTGGACCGCCTCGAAAAACTCGACCCTCGATGGATTCATCCGATGCACGGGGGGAGCCTGTCTAAAGAGGTGGTGCCCGACTACACCCGTGCGCTCAGAGAAGAGGAGTTCGCCTTCGAAGGAAAGATATTCGGACGCGCGATCCCCGACTGAGTGCGGGAGGATTGGTCTCTTTACCTCCGCCGTGGTGCCACGCTCCAGGATCCGGTACAGAGAAATGCTTCGCCAAACGTTTCAATCCTTGATATGAACCGGCCAGATACCGTAGGCCACGACGCGGGCCGGAATATCGCGAACGACCGGCAACTGGAGCAACAGCCTGAAGAGAGCTGGCGGTGCAAACGGCCCGCCGGACGCCAGTGCGGGGGTCACGAGCTGCCGCTGGGCCATCGCCTGGGCAGCCTGGATGATCCGGGTGGGAACTTCGCGGCGGAGCTGCACGGAACGCAGGTCTCTCTCGTTCACCCTCCCATCGAGCAGCGGCTTTGCCAGCACGTTCGACGCTACTACTGCGTCCTGGATGGCGTAGTTGATCCCAACCCCGCCGACCGGGCTCATCACGTGCGCCGCATCACCGATGAGCAGAAGCCCCGGCTTGTACCAACGTGGGCAGCGGCTCGACTCGACAGAGAGCAGCGAAGCCTGCTTCCAATCCTTGAACTCCTTTACACGGTCGGCGAACATCGGCACGAGTCTGGCGATGGCTTCGTGCAGGGTCTCGACGCCGGAGGCGCGCAGCTTCGAGTAAGAGCCTTTGGGGATAACGTAGCCGACCTGCCAGTAATCGAAGCGGTTGATAACGATCAGAACCTCCCCTGCCCCGAAGCGGCCCGTCGTCTCCTCGGGATCTCCCTCGTACCGGGGCAGCCGGAACCAGAGCACGTCCATCGGTGGTGAGGTCTTTCGGGGTTCGAGGCCGGCGAGCTTCCTCACGTGGCTGCCCCGCCCATCCGCACCCACGGTCAAAAGCGCCCGCACCTCACGCCAGCCATCCTCCCCCCTGTATCGGACGCCCCGGACGATCCCATCATGCCTGATAAGCTCCCGCACCCGCGCATTCATGACGAGGCGGAAGTTTGGGTAGCGCCGCGCCTCTGCGGTAACGAACTCCAGAAAGCTCTTCTGGGGCATCATCGTGATGTAGGGGAACTTCGTTTTGAGGCGGCGGAAATCTATCGGGGTAAAGGGACCGGCGGCACTCTGGAAGGTTAGATCCCGTACCCTGCTGTGACGAAGCTCCAGCAGCCTCTCGGCCAATCCCAACTCATCCATAAGCTCCATGACCGAGGGATGGATGGTGTCGCCGCGGAACTCCCGGTCGAAGTCCGGGTGCGCCTCGAGCAGCGTAACGGGTACGCCTTTGCGCGCCAGCAGCAGTGCGAGCATCGCCCCCGCAGGCCCTCCGCCCACGACGCAGCAGACCGTCTCCTTCACCTCAACGCTCGTTTGCTCCGCTGTCATCCGAAACTCCTCACTCGACTTCCCGGAGCGTGCGCGAGGCGAGAAGCAGCAGGGCCACGCCGTATCCCACGAGCACGGCGAGACTTCCCCAGGCATTATTCAAGGAACCGTTCGGCTTTATGACTTCCTGGATGACGTTGTTGGCGTAGTAGAGTGGGAAAGCGTGCCCCAGCCATTGCGCCCACTCCGGCAGAAGATCTGCGTCCATGAGCAATCCAGAGAGGAAGACCGAGGGAAGTATGATCAAGGGCACGAACGGAAATACCTGGCTCTCGCGGCGGGCGAAGGTCGAGACGAAGATTCCGAGCATCACCGAGGCTATCGCCAGGATCCAAACGACCACAAACAGCGCCGCGAGCGTCTTTGTGTCGTAGTCGAGCTTGAAGAGCCAGATCGCTTCAGCTAAAGCGACGGCGGCCTGGAATGTCGCAAGCCCCAGGTATCCGAGCATGTAGCCGCCGATGATCTCGGTTCGCCTAAAGCCGTTTACGAACATGCGCTCCAGCGTGCCGGCTGTGCGCTCCTGCACCAGCGCGATGGCACACAGCAGGAAGGCCAGGAAGTGAACCAGAAACGCTGCGACCGGAATCGCATAGCGGCCTACGTCGAGGGTGGGAGGGAGGGTGTCGAAGAACACCTTGAGAAAGTACACGATCACGAGCGGAGCAACGATCGAGAGCACCAGAAATCGCGGGTTGCGCAAGAGCTGACTGATAACCCGCCGGGCGATGATGGGGGTGCGCATCAGGCGACCTCCTCCTCGATAAGAGACAGGATCACACTCTCCAACGAGTCAGCCTCCACGCTTACGGCGGTTACATCCGCGGAGAGGCCGTAGAGCCGGAGCGCGGCGGCAAAATCCTCGGGACGTCCGCTGATGATCCGCTCCTCTTCCTTCCCGTCTTTACCGATAAGCAGGCGAGTCTTTCCTCTTTGCAGAATCTGGCGGGGTGCATCGGAGGTGATGATGCGTCCCTGGCGGAGGATCGCGATGCGATCGCACAGCATCGCTTCGTCCATCAGGTGCGTGCTGATAAACAGCGTCGCACCATCTGCGGCCAGCTTCCTGAAGGTCTCCCAGAGCCGGCTCCTGAGCTGCGGGTCCACCGCAGCTGTCGGCTCATCGAGAAACAGGATCTCCGGCCTGTGGACGAGCGCGCAGGCCAGGGAGACGCGGCGCTTCATGCCGCCGGAGAAGGTGTAGAGAGGGTCTCTGGCCCGATCCGTGAGATCGGTGAGCCTAAGTACCTCTTCCACCCTCTTCCCCAGATCGGGCACTCGATGGGCCGATCCGAAGAACTCGATGTTGGCCCGCGCCGGAAGGTCGTCGTAGAGCGCGGGGACCTGGGGCATGTAGCCGATCCGCTGCCGCAGTTCCGCTCGATCTTTGAGCGGATCTTTCCCTATCACCCGGACCTTGCCTTCCGTAAAACGCAGAGCGCCGACCAGCGCCTTGATGAGCGTAGTCTTTCCCGCCCCGTTGGGTCCGACGAGCCCGAAGACCGCCCCTCCAGGCACCCGCAGATCCACGCCTCTCAGCGCCTCGACCCTGCCGTATCGTTTGGACAACCCGCTAACTTCTATGGCATCCATCGCCCTGTTCCTCTCCGGGCTCCAGGCCCTCCAGAAAAATTTTGACCGCTGTCTCTATGTGCTCTTCGTCGGTCAGCCCGTCTTCTCTTATGACCGGAAAGAGCAGCTTGCCACCGGCCTGGGGAAGAAGCATCCCTATGAAGGCGCGGGCGCTGGATCTGGTATCGTGCGGGCGGAGCCTGCCGAGTTCGATCTGACGTGCCATGTACTGCTTCAGGAACCCCAGCATCCTCTTCACCACCGCGTTACCGAATATCTCCGCGATCTCGCGCCGCCTCATGGCCTCGCCCATCATCAGCCGCGCCATCCGCTGGGCAGAGGTATTGTCGAAGGTCGAAAGGTAACCCCTGGCAATCGTCGGCAACACCTTCTCCGGCGGTGACTCCAGGAGCCCCGTAGGATCCCGCACCGCGCGCAACACCGGAATCCTGGACTCCAGAACCTCCCGGAAAAGCGCCTCCTTGTCCGGGAAATACCAGTAGATCAAAGCCGGAGACTGCAACCCGGCCGCCTCCGCGATGCTCTTGATCGTAGCCCCCTTGAACCCCTTCGCCGCAAACTCCCCAAACGCCGCCTCCAGAATCTGCTCCCGCCGATCAAAATCCTCAGCCAAAGAACCTCTCCTTGATTGACTATTCAATAAGCACGATATACTTGATTGAATATTCTGTCAAGTAAAAGCAGCAGGGATCTATCCAGAGGGAAGCGTGGAAAGCGAAAACGTCTGACCTTGCGGCGCAACCTGAGGTCCGGTTCTGCGTACAAACAGTCAATAACGCCTATTGGATCAAGAGGTGAACGGTTATGAAAAATGCGGGTGTTGCGGCGGTTTTGAGCTTCTTCATCTCGGGGCTGGGTCAGATCTACAATGGCCAGATCATCAAGGGGTTGCTCTTCGTGGCCGCTTACGCGATCAGCGTGGCGCTGATGCACGTGCTGATCGGGTTCCTCATCTTCCCCATTGTCTGGATCTGGGGCATCTTCGACGCCTACCGGACGGCGGAGCGCATCAACGCGCGCAGGAGTTACTGATAACATTTTCGGCACTATGGCCGAGCAAGACCTTCTGCTGCTGGAGAGTGCAGTAACCGCGATAGAGGAGGCGGTAGCAGCCGTCTCTCAGGAAGTCGAACGCGACCGGCTAGGTGACGCTTCGCTGGCCCGGCTCTCGAGGGTCGAGGCGGAGCTAAACCGCAGCCGGCTGACCCTGGAGAAGATCATCCAGGAAGAGTCGGGCTGAGCCAGCGGTTTACTTGGTGCAGGGACCGGTGTTGGCCGGAGATATGCGATTTGCGGCGATGTCGAGATACCTCTGCACCACCTGCGAGGGTATGCCGTAACCGGAGTGATTCGAGTCCGCGCGGCTGGCGAAGATGGTGGAGACGACCCTTCCCGCGTCATCCACCGCCGGACCGCCGGAGTTTCCGGGCCGGACGTAGACCCGGAAGCTCGTTACCGCGCGCTCCACGGGCCCCCGGTTGTAGGCGTCGGTGGAGATCACACGCTGCGTCGCCCCGGTGCGGCCGGGCTGGATGTCGAGCGGGCCGTCGCCGGGAAAGCCGATCACGGCCACCGGACCGCCGGATACAGGCTCTGTCATCGGCAGAGGACGCAGGCCGAGGTGGTGCACCCGCAAAATAGCTACGTCGTTTCTCGGGTTGAAGAAGACCACCCTGGCGCTCTTGGTAGGCCCTACGCCGCCCGCCTGCACCCTCGTGAAAGTCTCTCCGGCCACCACGTGGGCGTTGGTTACGACGAGGTTGGGAGCGGCGACCCACCCGGAGCCTTCCACTCCGTAGCCGCAGGCAACGCCGGTGATGCGGACCACGCTCGACCGCGCTGAGAGCACCTGCGGGTCCCTGGTAATATCCCTGTTCGGACCGGCCACGTCGGCGCTCGGTCCCTGTATCTGAGGCAGGGGATCTAGCCGGGCGACGGCCTGGGTAATGAGCCCGGAGGGCATCCGCTGGTCGAGGACCTGCACTATCCGGGAGCCCTTGACGGCTGTCCCGAGGCCCATAAAAGACGGCGCCTTGGCCGCGAACGCGCCAACCACCCACACCAGCGTCAGAGAGAGCGCAAGCCCCAGAGCCGCCCCGCCCATCCAGTCTAGCGCGCCGGGAACACTTCCCCGCAGTCGCGAGCGCAGCGATCCCCCGATGGCGCGGGCGATCACATCCCCCAGAACCGCAAACGCCACGATGCTGGCGAGCGTGATCACCGCTCCGAAGACCGGGTTTCCCTTATCCGGGAGCAGAAACGGAGCCAGCCTCGAACCCAGGGACGCTCCCACGACCATCCCGACGAGCGAAAAAATCCCCGCGAGGAATCCCGTGCGCGCTCCGCGGAGAGCGGTCAGGACTATAAAAATCACGATAAGTACGTCGAGCGCGTTCATCTGGTCGGCTAATTCTACAGCCGCAGCCTCATTTTTACCTCTCTTAATTCGCCGGTATAATCCGAAAAGCCATGAGGATCGAGGAATTTCTGCCGGATGTACAAAAGGTTCTGGCCGAAGAAGGAGAACCAGCCTACCGGCTAAAGCAGGCCTACAAGGCCCTCTCGGTCTCCCTGATCCGGGACTGGGAGGAGAGCACGGCCCTGCCCAAGCGCCTGCGAACCGCGCTCTCCCGCGAAGCTCCCGCCGCGACGCTGGAGCTTCTGCGTGTCTCCCAGGCGACCGACGGCACGCGCAAGTACCTCTTCGAAACCCGCGATGGGCACCGCATAGAGACGGTCATGATCCCGGAGAAAGAACGCCGCACGGTCTGCATCTCCACCCAGGTCGGCTGCCCGATGGCCTGCAAGTTCTGCGCGACCGGTCTCCTGGGCATCAAGCGCAACCTCAAGGCACGCGAGATCGCCGAGCAGGTCTTCGTCGTGGCCCGCGATATCTTCCCCGATCGCGTCTCGAACGTCGTGGTCATGGGCATGGGCGAACCCTTCCTGAACTACCGCGAGACGCTTCTCGCTCTCAAAACGCTGAACGACCCGCAGGGATTTAACCTCGCCGCACGGCACATTGCGGCCTCGACCAGCGGGTTGGTGGACAGGATACGCCGCTTCGCCGACGAACCGGAGCAGTTCCACCTGGCGATATCGCTGCACAACCCCTTCGAGGACGAGCGCCGGAAGCTGATGCCCGTAGCATCGCGGCACTCGATCCCGGAGCTCATGTCAGCCGCCCGCTACTACGTCGAGACAACCCGCCGCAAGCTCTTCTTCGAGTACACCCTGCTCGCCGGCGTAAACGACCAGCCCCGCCACGCCGAAGCCCTCGCAGAGCTTTTGGATCACCCCCTTTATTTTCTCAATCTTCTTCGCTTCAACTGGACCGACACAGGATTCGAAGCCACCAGCAAGCGCGATGCGAAGGAATTCCTCCACCACGCCCGGAAGCTCGGCCTCTCGGCGACCCTCCGGCCCAGCCGCGGCGAGGACATAGACGCCGCCTGCGGCCAGCTCGCCGCCAAAGACCTGCGGGGCCGCCCCACCATCCCGGCAAGCCGGTAAAAACGAACACAAAATCCGCAGAGTTTTCCCTCAAACGGCTTTGACGCATCACAACTAGTATGTAAACTGCATATAGAGTGGGTTTGCAGCTAGAGGAACTGTCCTCCCTGCTCCCTTGGACGAAGAAGGAGGTAGACGGGTGCCAAGGTTGGTGCGTTTTGCGAACTGGGTATGGAGCCGGGTGGACACCGGTCCGAGTCTTACGATGAGCGAGCGGGAGTGGCTCAGGGTCCTCGGTCACGAGGATGTCGTGGAGCGGCTCGACGCGCGGCGGCGCGAGAAGCTGGCGCTCCGCTCCCGACGCCAGACTTGACCGGTCAGACCCGGACTTCCACCGGTTCTATCAGGCTCCGTTCCGCCTTGCGGACGGAGCTTTTTCCTTCTTCGTCCTCTTCTATCATCCAGATCTCATCTATAAGAGCCGACTCCTGCACCTCTCCGACGTGGGAGATGATGAAGATCTGGCCGAAAGACCTCTTGAGGCGCTCCAGCGCCAGGAGCACGTTGGCGCGCCGCTCGGCGTCGAGGCTGCCGAAGACTTCGTCCAGGATGAGAAAGCCCAGGGTCTCGTTGCCCCTGGCGGCGATGATCTTGGAGAGGGCGACGCGGGCGCAGAGGCTCGCCACGTCGGCTTCACCGCCGGAAAATCTGTCTATCGCGTAGGAGTCGTCGAAGCGGTCCACGAGCTTCACCCGGTAGTTCTCGTCGAACTCCATCCGCTCGTAGCGTCCGTCGGTGAGGGTTCGCACCAGATCCGAGGCTTCCGCTTCGAGCATCGGCCTCACCCTCGACGTCAGGCTCCGGAAGAACTCGGTAAACAGGCTGTCCATCTCGTCCATCCGGGATGCGCCGGTGGCCTTCTCGTTGGCGAGCTTTCTGTCAGCGTCCAGGCGCTTCAGTTCGCTCGCCGCCCGTTCGATGCGGTGGTCGGCGTCCTTCCACTCCCCTCCGAGATGCTCCCGGATGTCCCGCAGTCTCTCTAAGTTTTCCCTGGCGGTTGCCTCCCGTTCTCCTGCGGCTTCGTACTCCGCCTCGTCGAAGCCGAGAGCAGTTATCTCCTGCCGGATCTCCTTCGCAGCCCTCGCCACTTCTCGCTCCCTGCGGCGGGCTCTCTCAAGGTTTTTCTCGATCTCGGAGCGGGTCTCAAGCCGCTTTTCCAGTTCCCCGATCCTGCCCAGCATCTGATCCAGTCGGGCCTTCTCCTTGCCCTTCTCGCGGTGGGTCTGCGCGTCGTAGGAGACGCTGGCGAGCGCATCCAGGGTTTTCGCAAGCTCTTTGAGACGCTCGCAAAGATCCGAGTGCTCGCGGGCAAGACCTTTCACCACCGGGTAGGTGTCCCTCAAGCTCCGCAGGACATCGCACTGGGCGCGCGCTTCTTCCAGGACGCCCTCACTCGGGCGCTCCACGCCATCTAGCTTCGCACCCAGTTCCCGGCAGCGTTCATCGAGACGTTTCAGCCTCTCCAGACGTTCGTGAGCCCGGTCTTCAGTCCGGGCAAGTTCCTCTTTCAACCGCCGCCACTGCTGCAGCCGTTCCAGGACTTCCTGTAACTTCTCTGCAGAAGCGCGTGCCGAGTCGTTGAACTCCTCGGCCTCGGCCTCCTCTTGCGCGGCCCGGCAGCGGATAGAGGCAGCCTGGCGCTCCAGGGTATCCGATATCTCGTACTGCTCCTCCTCGTCGAAAGTGCGGTGGCATGTTGGGCAGCGGTCCTCGTCCCCGCTCTCGATGGCCTCGCGAGCCTTGTCCAGATTCTTGGCCTCGCGGGTTATGGTCTGCGCCGAACTGCGCCGGGCTGCGGCAAGCTCCTTGAACCTGTTTACCTCCTCCCGAAGCTCGCGCTCCCTGGCCTCCAGATCCTCGCCACCGGAGATTTCTTGCAGTTCCTCGCCGAGCCTTTCGGATTCCTCGCGCGCCTCTTCGTACCGCTCGCGGGCGTCCTCTGCCTCCTTTGCGGCCTGCTGGTACGCTTCGTGCGCATCCTGCAGTTCTCCAAGTTCTTGCAGGCGGCGCTCGGCCAGCTTCAGCGCGCCGTCTGCGCTTTCCAGCACCGCCGCCGACTGCTCCAGAAGCTCCTGTCCCTCCAGCTCGAAGAGTTCATCCCATCCCGGAAGCGGCTCGCCGTCGCCGCGCCCATCCAGTTCCTCCAGGGTTTCCGCAAGCTCGGACTCGATGGTGGCGAGGCGGGTCTGCGTCCGGAGCCGCTCCTGGCGGGCTCTCTCGCGCTCCTCGGAGCGACTCCGGCCTTCTTCCAGGCTCTCCAGCTCCGCTTCGAGTTGCGGCAGCCGGGATGTCTGGGGCCTGAGACGCTTTAGTTCCTCTTCCGCCGCGCCGATATCGGCCAGGTCTTTCTCGGCTTCCTCTGCCCGATCTGCGGCGCGGCTCTTCTCGCTCTCGGCCTCCTGGAGCCCGCTGAGGAGCCCCGTATGCTTGCGGTACGCGGCGTCCAGAGCAGCGCGGGCCTGCCGGGCGTTCGCCAGCTCCGTCTCGACTGTCTCATAGTCCGAAGAGACCTTCTGTAGCTCGTCCTCGATGCGTCGGCACTCGGCGCGTGCTCCTTCGAGTTCGTTTTGCAGAGATTCGAGGTCGGCTTCGGCGAGCCGGGATTCGAGCATCCGGGCCTCGGAGCGAAGCTCGTTGCGGTCGGAGCGCAGTAGCTTCTGTGCGTCTTCGATCACATCTATGCCGAGCATCCGGGAAACTTTGCGCACCCGGCTTATGCCGTCATCGTGGGCAAAGAACCGCAGCTCGTTCTGCTTGGCGTAGAAGGTTGCCTCGAACGCGGTGCGGTCCATGCCGAGCAGGTTTTCCTCGGCCCACCGGCTCACGTCGCCCGCTCCCGTAACGATCACACCGCCATCCGGCCCGCGGGCCTCGGCGATTGTGGAGCCGCTCTTGAGCTGGCGCCGGACGGTGTAGGGACTGCCCCCGATCGCCAGGGTTACCTCCACCACGGTTGGGTCCTTGGTAGAGCCGCCGCTCCAGGGGATCAGGTCGTTCGAGAAGCGCATGCCGCCGCCCCTGGACCCGAAGAAAGCCCACAGGATGCTCTCGAAGAGAGTAGACTTTCCCGCCCCGTTGCGCCCGACGACCCCGATGGCCCCTTCGGGCGGCAAAAGCTCGACCGGCTCGCGGAGCTGCTTGTAGTTCTCTATGTAGAGCCGCTCCAGATTCACGAAGAGACCTCCTCGCTCGCGGCACGAGTCAGGTACGCTTTCCCCTTCTCCAGAAACTCTTCGGCAAACTTCTCTTCTATCTCGCCGTGCTCCCTCCTGGCCTTGACGAACGCCTCCAGCTCCTCCTCCAGCGAACCGAACACGGCGGTAACCGGTCCTTCGCGCTCCTCTGCGGCGCTTTCCTCCTCGGCATGGACCTCCAGACTGAAGTGGAGACACCTGCGCTGCAGGTCCCTCAGAAGCTCCCGGTCAACGCCGCTCGTCACTCCGCGCCGCGCATCGTAGACCCGCAGGCGGACAATAGCGCCGTCGAGGTCAGCATCAGAAACCCGCTCCCGCACCGCCTCCGCAAGCTCCGAAGCGTCCATCTCGCGGGCGCTTATCTTGGGCAGGTCTATCATCGGCCTGGTCTCTATGGGTACGTGCTCGACCTCCGGCTCTCCGTCGCTTAGCTCGACGATGGCGAACCCCGGCTCGAACCCAACTTCTCCGAAACCGAAGCGTTCGGTAGCCCCGGCGTAGTAGGCGTTCTGACGGTGCCGGTGGAATTCGTGGTAGTGGCCCAGGGCCACGTAGTCGAAGCCGCCCTCGATCAGACCGGACTTCAGGTTCGCCTCGCCCATCTCGTACGAACGCGCCTCCAGCCCCGGCACCATCCCGTGCGTCACCAGGATGTTGATGTCGGCGTCTTTATCGGGGGTGGCAGCCCCGGTCCCCAGAACCGCCCCGTGCGGCGCGAGCGTAACCCCGACCCCGACTCCTCCGATCTCCACCAGCTCGTAGTCCAGCTCGTATCCGTGCGCGGAGACGACGTTTACGAGGTTGGCGTACTCCAGCGCCGCGGTCGTGGTTCTGAGGCGCGGCGTCTCGTGGTTTCCGGCTGCGACCAGGTACGGGATGCCCGAGAGGGCCGTGATCCGGGCCGTCTGCTTCAGAAACCCGATGATGACGTGCGTCGCCGGGCGCACCGAGTCGAAGACATCGCCGGAGTGAATCACCAGATCCACATCCCGCTCCAGGATGGCGTCAACAGCCCTCCCGTACGCCTCCTGAACGTCAACCTCCCGCTGGTTGCGGCTGGTCCTGGGACACAGCTTGTTGTAGCGGCTGTATCCCAGATGCGTGTCCGATATGTGGGCTATGCGAACGATTCTTTAATCCTCGTCTAGTCCAAAGTTACCCAACTAGAATACCAGGCTTAAAGACAACCTCAGCGTTGTTTTCGCTATGTGCAAGGGTTATTTGTGGATCACCCGGAACCTTTCGCACACCAGCGGCATATCCGGCGCAGGCTCCCTGCCTATGTTCGGCAACGTGCGCGAGAAAAAGTTCCAGTGCGCCTCCCGCCAGTATTTCAGCGAGCGATCCCCTTCTCCTTCCTCATAAGCAAATCTGTCGTCAACTTCATCGTATGGTCGTACTTCAACCTCAATGGTCTCGATGATGCAGAGCGGATTGTCGTCACCGTCCAGAACGATGAGTTTCTTGCCGACTTTGGGTAGAGACGATCCCTCGGCTTCGTACTCCCACAGCGCGGAGCAGGTCGCCGTCTTGGTCTCGTTTGCAACCAAGGTCCCAAGTTCATTCGCGAGTTGGGTTGAGTCGCCAAATCTCTCCGCCTCGTACTTCTCTTCGTGTATCGGAGAATTAACCGGGAGCGTATTCAGATAACTTTGCCAGTAAGCCTCGATTCGGTCAACGCTCACGTCTAGTTTCCTGCGCTAATCCCTCATCCGGTCCAGCCCGGAGAGTATGCTAGACGTTTCGCGCCTGTCTCTCCTCTGAGCTCCTCGCTTGACGTTCCAGAGGAAGTTCTTGAATGGGTCGGCGGCGACGTTGCCGCTGCGGGCCATCGCCTGCACCGCGTCCAGTGCCTCGAAGACGCGCTCCTCGGGTACGCCGTCTATTTCCGACCGGATCCGGGCTGGAGTGGGCGGCTTGCTCATCAGGGTCCGCATCACGGAGAGGACGGAAGCGGCGGCGTCCACCTTCTCCTGGCGGAAGATGCGCTGGCCCACGGCTCCTGGCAGGACCGGCGGCAGCGGGAACGTCCCGAATATCGGGACCGCGTAGTGGGCGTGGCGGCAGAGCAGGCGCCCCTTCTCTAGCTGCAGAAGCTCCTCGCGGGTCGTCTGGGAGAACGAGCGGTAGCTCGAAGCGGTAAGCTCTTCGTCGCCGATGCGCCCGTAGAGGCTCGTGGCGGCGTTGCCGATCACCTCGTCGTCCACCTTGCTGCGGAACTGCTGGGCTCCGAAGAGGACCAGGTTGAGGTGCCTGCCGCGCGCGGAGATGTCCACCAGCGTGTCCTTCAGGCTGCTCGTCTTCGAGCCCGCCGGGGCGTACTTGTTCAACTCGTCCACGAAGATGATCAGGCGGTCCACCCCCAGGTCCCCGTTCTCCGCGAGGTCCCAGATGCGCTCGATGGCGCTGGTGACGATGAGGTCCTGCGGTATCCCCGTAAGCTGGGAGATGTCCACCACCCGGACTTCGCGGTCCTCGAACGGCCCGTCCACGCTCGGGAGATCCCCGTGCTCGACCCGTCCGTGCGCGAGAAGCCCCCCGCATTTGCTCGGCAGAATCTTGAAGCGGTTGCGGACCTTGGCGATAGTCGAGCGGTGGTGGCCGTTCCAGCTCTGCTTCTCGCTCTCCTCGAAGTACTCGTCTATCTCGTCCATGAGGTTCTGGAACTCGGACTGGGTCCGTATCTCCTGCGCCCTCAACTCCTCGATAAACCCCCGGAACTTGTCGTCCATGTCCGAAGGGTCGAAGACCGAACCTGCGTAGGGCAAAACGTCTCCCAACTCCCATACGATCGGGTAGACGCACCCGTCCTCGCCCCGCGCGTTCCGCAGCGTGTTCAGCTTTCTGGCCGGGATACCAGCGAGGTCCAAAACTCTCTCTCCGGAGTCCATGCCGTATCGCAGCGGCGCGAAGATCCGCAGGTTCTCGAAAGGTTTCGTCTCCAGCCCCAGGGCCTCGTACATCATCCGGTGCTCTTCGGGAAGCCCGGTGTAGCCTTCTTTAGCGTATCGTTCGGCGAGGTCTGGGTCCTCGTCTTTGCTCACCTCTACCGGCTTGTCCAGAAACAGCAGGTCCGCACCCTTGACGTTGAACATCAGCGCGGCGACTTTTTTGTCTCTGGCGGTCTGGAAGATGCTGGAGATGGTGAACAGCGCGTGGCTGGTCTTGGTCGAGAGCCCGCTCATGCCGGTGATGTTCAGGTGCCCGGCCTCGGGACCCAGCAGGTAGTCGGCGTCCACGTAGAGCGGGGTACGCTGGGGAGCGCCGTCCTCTTCATTTCCGTTCTCGTGCAGGAGAAGCGGGATCGGGGTCCCCGAAAACTCTTCCGCTCCGAGGGCGAACTCTATCGCCTTGCGGGTGGCGAAGTAGACGGGTCCGCTCTTGACCGGGCGGCGGCTCTTCTTGCGCTCCTCGCGGTGCCTGCTGTCCAGGACGCGGGCGCACCAGACCAGGATCTCGACCCTCTCGCTCAGGGCTTCGAGCGAGGGATCTCCGTCATAGGCGTAGAAGTCGTCCAGAAAGCTCTGCAGATCGGAGTAGCGTCTGGGATCGTCGAGGACGGCGACAACCGTGGCGTCCTCGCTCTCGGCGGCGACGATGTGGCCGATGTCGAGCCTCTGGGCGGCCTCGGACTCGGCGGTCCAGAAATAGAACTCGTGGGCCGTGGCCGGGTACTCCTCGCTGGTAACGACCCTGCCGACGGGTCCGGAGTCTGTATCGAGAAATTCCGGGTGCAGCAACTTCATCCTCCCTGTAGAGTCGCTATCTCGCGTTCGAGACGCAAACGGGCGCGCCGGCCCTCGTGGATGAGGGGACGCAGGATCTTCTCGACGTGCGCTATGGGGTAGATCATGGACGGCCAGCGCGGGTCGGGCTTGGCGAGCGGAGCCCTCTCCGCCAGAATCCAGCGGCTGACCTCATCGAATATCCGCGTGTGTTCCGCCTCTGAAGGGCTCGGCACTATGGTCTCTACCCTCACGAGCCCCGAGGTCGCGTCGGTCCCCTCTCTCGAAGCGTCCGCGGGCCAGAGCCGGACGTACCACGAGGCACGCTCTTCCTCGGTTCTCCCGGCGGCGCGTCTCTCCGCCCGCCACGGCGGCACGAAGGCGGTCGTCCTCTTGCCGGGTTCGAGGTCGAGGAGCATCCGGGCTTCCTCGCCGCCGAAGAAGAGGCGCCGGGAGTTCTTGACCAGCCCGGCGGCCCGTCTCACTGGAGCCGGAAGCTGGCCGTCTACTGCGATCCAATCCTCCCCGGTGTCCATCTCGTCCCAGCGCCGCAGAAGCTCGACCTCCAGAGCTTCCCTGAGCGCCCTGGCCCGGTTGTAGGCCCTGGCCTTGAGCCCCGAGTAATCCGCGGGGTCCACGTAGGGCTCGTAGCGGGTGGAGTCCACGAGTAGCTCCGTATACCCCGAGGAGATCCCCTCCGCATCCGAGACGACCAGCGGCATCCCTGCTTCCTGTACGGCCTCGAACAGCGCCCGCGCCGCACCGTCTTCGGCATTCCCCGGCAGGATGAGCGCCCGCAGTACGGTAGGAACTCCCTCTACGGGGAAGCTCCGCACGCGCCGCTCTTCTCTGCGGGCAATGGCGGCGGCGACGGTGGTGATGACGACCGGCACGGTCCCGACGCGCCCGATCTCCTCGGTCGTCTGCACGCCGTCCAGGAAGTACGCGAACCCGCTCTCGCCGTCCGGCTCTCCGGGATGGCGGTCCACCACGGGGTCATGCTCGAAGGCATCCAGGGCGTCTCTGCGCCCGCTCTCCTCTTCCTCGAACGGGTTCTGGCGGAATCGCTCCCACTCCAGGTCCGAACCCCCGGCGGTGAAGCGCACCCCGCTCTCCGAAGCCTTCCGGAATGCCTGCTCCAGCGTCCCGACAAAACTGCTTGCCGTGCTCCCCTCCTGCATACCTGTCAGTATACGCGGGCTTTTTGCCAAAGACTATCCCTACTTGTCAGGTTCAGGGACAGGCAGCTCGAACTGCCGCTCGGCCAGAGACACGGCCCGGCGGAAGCTCCGGCGGTCGTCAGGGGTTTCGGTATAGGTATCGCGGGCCATCTTGAGCACTTTTTTGGCTTCCTGGCGCTGTTCGAGGACGTTGGGGATCTCCTTGGAGAAGGCGTACTCCAGATCACCACCTTCTACCACGTAGAAGTGCAGGTAGATATTCTTCTGCCGGCCGAGCCCCGAAAGCGCGGCGTCGCCGCTGACCTGGGAGACGTTGAGGACGGTTCCGGCGGAGAGGGGCTCGCCTTCCTCCGGGTAGACGGTGAAGGCCAGCCGGACGACGGGTCCGTAGGGAGTCTTGTAGAACTCCAGGCGGCGCACGACGCGTGAGGGGCCGCGGACGCCTTCGATCTCCTCCCTCGACGCGGCGACGACGAGGTGCCCCTGAGGGGGACGCATGGAGCTGCGTGCCTGGGTGGAGATCACACGCGCCTGCGCGCCCCTCTCCGCAACCGCTGAAGCCAGGCTCCGGCGGATGCGTTCCGGGAGGTCGAGACCCTTGCTCTCTTCCTCGGTCAATCGGCAAACCTTCTGAAGAACCGGGCGAAGTATCCTACGGACTCGAAGTAGTCCGCGAGCCGGACCGACTCGTTGGGGGAGTGGATGCGGCTTGCGGCGTTTGCGACGTTCCCGGTCATGATGGTCGGTATCCCGAGGTCGGTGGCAACCAGTGAGGTCGGTCCGCTCCCGCCGATGGTCGGGTAGACCACGGCATCCTCGCTCCCGAGATCCTCCCAGGCCGCAACCGCCGTTCTTACGACCGGCGAGTCAACCGGGGTCTTGGCGGGCTCCAGACCGTGCATGTCGACCACTTCGATGTCGTCGAAACCGCGCTTCTTGAGGTGCTCGCGCACGAGCTCGACCACCCGTTTGTGATCCTGGCCCACGACCAGTCGGAAGTCCATCTTCACGAAAGCCTCGGAAGGCACGATGGTCTTCGAGCCGGGACCGGTGTACCCGGACTGCATGCCGGCTATGTTCGCCGTGGGCCGCAGCAAGTACTCTTTGAGGGCCTCTTCGCCGGTCAGGTTGCGGTCGAAGGCTTCGACATCCCAGGAAGCTTTCAGGGCCGCTTCGTCGAAGGGAATGCGGCTTATCGCTTCGAGATCTTTTTCGGTGGGTGGGTCTGCCATCTCCATGAAGCCGTCCAGCGTGATATCGCCGTTCTCATCCTTGATGGTCCTCAGAGCCTGCACGAGCCGCCAGGCCGGGTTGGGTGCGATGCCGCCGTACATGCTGTGCAGGTCGTGGGAGGGGCCTTTCGCGCGAAGCTCGACGTAGGCCATGCCCTTGGTGCCACAGAAGATCACGGGCCGGTTCGCCTCGTCCTTGATCGAACCCTCCCAGATGCAGGCGTCGGCGGAGAGAAGCTCCGCGTTCTCGCGCACGAACGCCGGGAGGCTAGGGCTCCCGACCTCTTCTTCGCCCTCGATCAGGAACTTCAGCTTGAAGGGCAGCGGCCCAAACTCCTCCTGGTAGAGTCTGAGAGCCTGGATGCGTGCCAGCACATCTCCCTTGTCGTCGGCAACGCCACGTGCGTAGAGGCTTCCGTCACGGACGGCGGGTTCGAACGGCTTGCTCTCCCACAACTCCAGCGGTTCTGGCGGCTGCACGTCGTAGTGGCCGTAAGAGAGAAGAGTCTTGTCTCCCTCTCCGATCTCGGCGTAGACCACCGGGTGCCCTTCGGTCTCCATGATCTTCGCCTGCGCACCCGCGGATTCGAGGCGGGATCTCACCCATTCGGCGCACTCGCGAAAGCCCTCTGCTCCCTCTTCGCGGGCCGATATCGAGGGCATCCGCAAGAACTCTTTGAGCTCTTCGAGAAGCTCGTCCTTAGAACCTTCTACACGCTCGTCCAGATTCCCCATAAAACCTCCGTTTCTGACCTGTGGAGAGGTTAGCACTTTTCCTGCGGTCCGAGAGTAAATTTGCGTTGGCCTGGGTATGTAGTTGCTGTTATATTAGGAGCAGTTATGTCCAGAGAACACAGACTCAGCAAGCGCGACCCTGAAGGCAGCATAAAGCACCGCCGAGATCACCATGACTGGGACTCCGACGACTTCTTCGGTCTGGACATAGAGAGCATGAGCCCGAGGGCCCAAACCGTCACGGGGCTGGTGGTCGGAGGAGGGATACTCGCGGGCGTAGCTATTTTACTGGTACTTGTGCCGCACCTCTGGTGGCTCATCTTCGTCTTCGGCTGGATCATCTTCCCGGCGTTGAGGCTCTTTGCGCGAGGTATCGCGGGGCTTGCAGAGCCCCGCTCGGGATCGCTTCCGAAAAACAACAAGGAGCGGGAGCTATTGCAGGCATTGAAAACCCATGGCGAGCTCACCCCGGCTCAGGCTGCGATGGAGACCTCGCTATCGGTCTCTGAAGCGGACAAGATGCTCAAGGAACTGGCCGAGGGCGGGCACTTGGAGGTTCGGGTGCGCGGTGGGGGACTTTTCTACTCCCTCTGGGAACCGAGCGATGGTAATCCACAGGAGATCAGAGACCAAAAGTAGGTTTTTGGCTTGGTTCTCGTGGTATCATTTAAAAAGGGTTGAGAAAGGCTTTTAAGACAAGAGAGCGGGGATTTCGGACAGGCCACACTCTATGGACGACAGGAAGATCCCGGAGACTCTAGAAGAAGCATACAGGTTGCGAGACGAGGCCGAAGACCTCGAAACACGCGACTTTTATCAGGAGCAGGTCTACCGGCTGAGGCGCGAGGAGTATCGCGCGCGGGGTATACGGACGGAGATATCCTCCCGCCGCCGCGAGCGCCAGAGCGCCATCGAATTCTCCCGCGAGATGTTTTTTCTTGAGGTCTCCGAGATAGCGCGGGGCCACGAGGATATAGAGAGCCAGGCTGTCCAGCAGGAAGCCCGCCGTTACGCCGCACGGCTCGACACCCACGCCTTCCTGAAGCAACTGGCCTCCCCGAGCTCACGAGCCGTAGATCTCTACAGGCGCAACTATCTGGAACTTCTGAGGATGGGCAAGGAACCATCCGACGCCTACTACCTCTCGCGGGTCATCGGTCTCGTGAACGACGAGGAGTTCTGGCAAGCCATCGATGCTATCAGGCAAACCGGCTACCCCAAAGGCCGTCTGCCCTACGCTGTGGAACGGGCCGCCATCCAGATCCGGGACCTCCCCGGCGGCATGATCCTGATCCTTCTCACCTTCTTCGCCTCGCTTTTCGCCTTCGTGTGGGCTACCGGGGCATGGGGAGAAGCGAGCCCAGGCACCATCTTCTTCGTCTCTCTGGGTCTCATCGCCGCCGGAGCTTTGATGTTAATCTCCGCTGTCTTTATCGTTACTTTCATCCGCTCCATAAACAAGTAGCTCACCGGCGGTACTCCCCGCTCACCCGTTGCGCCCTGACCGCTATCAGGAACAAATTGGCGTCTTAACTTCTGCCACCAAGACCAGTTCGGGTAGAAACCCCAGAGCTGATTAAAGTTTTCCGCCTCCCGATCCGATAACATGAATAAGGCAAGCAATCTGGAGGGGGAATTCAGCCATGAGGTATCTAGCGACCCTGCTCGCCTCGTTCTTTGTAGCAGCGGTAGTCGCCGCCGGAGTCTCCGCCACAGAATCCGCCGTCTCCAAGGCCGCCACACCCAACGGCGGATACGTACACAAGTGCGGTGGCGGCAGGATCTTTCTGAACTCCAAAGAGAAGCGCGCATTCATCTTGCACAACAGGATCCGCCGCAGGCATCATCTCAGAACGTTCTGCCTGAATCCCAAGCTCGAACGTGCCGCCCGCGCCCACTCCAGGAGTATGATCCGGAGAGATTATTTCTCCCACAACTCTTATGATGGCGCACCGTTCTACAGGCGAATATCGCACTTCCACTACCGCTACCACTTCGTCGGCGAGAACATCGCCTGGGGAAACGGCCGCTACGCCACTCCCGACAATACGATGCATCGCTGGATGCACAGCCCCGAGCACAAACACAACATCCTTAACGGAAAGTTTCACCAGATCGGGATCGGCACCCATACCGGCAACTTCAAGGGTTACAGAGGCGCAGCCATGTATACAGCAGACTTCGGAACCCCGCGTTAGATAAACCCCAACACCACACCACAAGGGGAGCCTCTCTAGATCAGGCTCCCCTTTATACCCCAGAATAATGTTAAGAAAATTTAAGAAAATCCGAAAAATTATGACGCTAAGTGTTGACATGAGGAGATAGAGGTGGAAAAATGCAGCCTGCAAGTAGATCCTCAAAAGCAAGGAGGTTACGGATTTGAGGAAGTTGATGTTGTTGGCAGCGATGCTGGCCATGGTGTTGGCCGCTGCGGCTCCTGCTCTCGCGCAGGCAACCGCCGGTAACATCAGTGCCCAGTATGTAGACTGCTCCCAGGTGCAGGCCGCTGCGAATGGTCAGTACGGCACTGCGGCTGGGGGCACCGGCAATGCTAATGGGGCGGCTTCGGCTGTGGACAACTCTGCGGCTATCGCCCAGAAGCTCGGCATCAGCCAGCAGCAGGTCAACGGTTGCCTGGGTGGTGTGAACGTCTCTTCTGGCGGTTCCAGCAGCTCCACGACCAGCAGCACCACGACCACCAGTGGTAGTGTCAGTGCTAGCAGCGTGAGCTCCGGCAGTGCTGCGGCTTCTGCTGCGTCTGCTTCCGGTGCTGCGGTTCTGCCGAACACCGGTGGTGCCTCGCTGTTCGCGATCGGCGCTGGAGTTCTTCTGGTTGGTGGTGGCCTGCTCGCCCGCAGGATCATCCGCTAACTAGCGGTAGAGCTTTTGAAGGGTGGGCCTGAAAGGGCTCACCCTTTCCCTTTCAAGTCGTAAGGGGAGTCAACTTTAAGAAGGAGGTAACGGCTTGAAGAAGTTGATGTTGTTGGCAGCGATGCTGGCCATGGTGTTGGCCGCTGCGGCTCCTGCTCTCGCGCAGGCAACCGCCGGTAACATCAGTGCCCAGTACGTGAACTGCTCCCAGGTGCAGAGCGCGCTCAGCGCCCAGAGTGGTACGGCTGCTGGTGGTTCTGGCAGTGCCTCTGGTGCTGCTTCGGCTGTGGATAACACCGCGAAGGTTGCCCAGAAGCTCGGCATCAGCCAGAGCCAGGTCAACGGCTGCCTGGGCGGCGTGAATACTTCCAGCGCTTCTTCCAGCAGCATGAGCAGCTCTAGCAGCATGACCAGCACTGCCTCGAGCAGTGCGGCTGCAACTTCGGCGGCTTCGACCAGCAGTGCTGCTGCGGCGCTCCCGAACACCGGTGGTGCTTCGCTGCTTGCGATCGGCGCTGGGGTTCTTCTGGTTGGTGGTGGCCTGCTCGCCCGCAGGATCATCCGGTAACCAGCCGACCGCATAGGATGTAGAGAAAAGGCGGGTTCTTCGGGGCCCGCCTTTTTCGTGCACCTTCATCCGGCTTCCAGCTTGTATTCGGTGTACGTTCTGGATATCCTCTTGGCGGTGAACAAGCTTTGAACCGCACGATCTTCAAAATCTCCGTAGGGTTTCTGGCGGGGGCGCTGGTACTGTTCGCGGTGGCGCTACGTCTCTCGGATCATTACATAAGCGAGGAGCAGCGTCTGGTTGCCGCCGGAGACAACAAGGGGGCCATGAAGAGCATCAAGCTTGCAGCGCGCCTGGATCCATTCAGCTCCGAGCCTCTGGAGCTCCAGTCCTTCCTCCTGCAGAGCCAAAACCGCAACCAGGAGGCGGAGAAGGCCATGGAAGCGGCGGCAAACCGGGACCCCAACAACTTCGTGCCATACCTGCTGCTAGGCAATCTCCAGATGAGCAGGCTCGACAACCTCGATGCGGCAGCCGAGAGTTACAGAAAAGCGCTGAAGTTGAACCCTCACGCAACCGTCGCGAGCAACTCGCTGGCCCAGGCATTACTCAGGGCAAATAAATTCAAGCAGGCCGCTCGGGTGTACCAGAAGTTAGAAGACAACCACCAGATCACCATTCTGGGACTCTATAACCTGGGCAGGATCTACGTCCGCACCGGCAAGCCCAAAGAAGGTCTCAAAGACATAACGGATGCCCGGAAGAAAGTAATGGCCCTTCAGAAAAAAGCCAAGGGCTCGCAACAGCAACAGCTCGAAAGCCTCTCGAAATCCATGCAGCTCGCCATCGCCGACGCCCTGGTGGTCGAAAAAAGGTATGGCAAAGCCGAACAAGTCCTGCAGTACAGCAACGCCGACCAAGCATCTGCCATACTCCAGCTCCTGGAAACCAACCCGGCAGAATACCGGCACCGGGTGATGCACAGTGCGATCTACTAGCCTACAAAACCGGTGGGATGCGCCGGAATTCTCCGAGATAATGTACGTTATCCGGAAGCGGCGCCTTCTGGTAGCGGGAATCTCGTGTTTTCTGGCGCTCTGCTCGATGGTTTTCAGCCTTACGCAGAGGACGGATCACACGGCAGAAGCCACCATCAGCCTGTCTCCCAAAGACAAACTGAGCGCGGACGGAAACCGACAAGCCTTCTTGAACACGGTCATGAGCACGGTTGACACGAACAAACTCTCGCGGAAAGCGATGCGAGAAGCGGGCTGGAATGCTGGAGCCGAAGAATTCAACAGACATCTCGATGTGGAGACGATTGCTACCAGAGATGGAACACCCGGTGATTTGCGGGTACGCTTCTCCGATTCCAGAGCCAAAGAGGCATCGCGGGTAGCCAATATATACGCGACCTTATTCGTCAACAGAGTCGAGCAGCTTGGCAAAGATCGGCTGGTGGGAGCATCTCTCAACGCCAAAGCCCACATACAAAAGAAGGCAAAGCCGCCAGTAGAAGAAGGGCTCCGCGTTCCGATATACACGGCGGCAGCAGCAGTCGCAGGTTTGCTGATCGGGGTTATGGTGGCAATGCTGCTCGAAGGACGGGTTCGAAGCTGGCGCGGTGTCCGCGACGCGGAAGTAACCCTGCACGTTCCCGTGCTAGGCTCCATACCAGAATATCCCGAAACCAGGGAGGAGGTTTGATCTGAGTCCGGGAGTCCTACAAGACGCCGGGATGGGAAGGTTTCTGGATCCAGACTCTCCCCTGCGGCAGCACTACGAGGCGGTGGCAAAAAACCTCTTCTCTTCGCTCGATGGGCGTTCGGGTAGCGTAGTCGTAACCGCTCCGGAGCAAGGCACCGGACGCTCCAGCGTATGCTTCGGAATCGCCGGAGCCGCAGCCGGTATGGGCCGTCGGGTCGCGATCGTGGACTGCAACCTGCGCCGTCCTCATCTGCATAACCTGCTCGGAGAACCCAACTTCATAGGGCTCACAAGCGCCCTGGAAGGAGAAAAACCCCTGGAGCATTACGGGCACGAGATTCTGCCGGGGCTCCTTACGGTCCCCACCGGCCCCACACCCGCCGGTTCTGACAGTCTCCTGGAATCTGATAAATTCATCGAGGTCATACACAGGCTGCAGAAGGAGCGGGACCTGGTACTCCTGGATGCTCCGGTGGTAGACAAGCTACTGGATTCTTGGGCGCTAGCGGGGGCTTTCGATGGGATCCTTCTCATCGTACACGCCTCCCACACGCCCAAGAACCTCGCCCGCGAAGCTACCGAAAACCTGGCCGAGATCGGAGCTAACCTGCTCGGCGTAGTGCTCAACGGATATACCGAAAACCCAGAGTCTTGAGCATAAGATGAACGATAAGCTAGCGCAGACAAACACCGAAGAGACACCTCCGCAGCAGAAAGAATCGCGCCCGAGAAGGCGACTCATGATCTTCAAGTCTATCGTGCTGCTCGCGCTCCTGAGCGCAACCGGTTACGGGATGGTGGATCAGGGTCTCTATAACGAGCAGCTCTGGCTGCCGGTCGCCGCCGTGATACTGGGGCTCCTGGTCATTACGCTGTTTGTCTCCGATTACTTCCGCGACACCCCCACGGCGGGATGGGTGCTGGTCGGCCTCATGTCGGCGCTCGTCGCGATCAAAGGTCTCTCCATGACCTGGACTCTGAGCAACATCCTCACCATCGAGGAGCTGATACGTTCGGCGATGTATCTGACGACTTTCCTTCTGGTGCTGGGGGCTCTTTCCGCCAGATGGCAGGCAGGACCGCTCATGGATCTCGCCGCACTTACGGTCGTCCCGGTCTGCGGCTATGGGCTGTTGCAGAAAGTGAGTCCCATTAAACACCCGGTAACTTCCTTCGGCGGCGTGCGGGTGGACTCCACGCTGGGGTACGCCAATACTACGGCCGTGGTGCTCGGAATGGGGGCACTCCTGCTGCTGGCGCGGATGACTCAGGTAAGAAACGCCGTTGTGCGGGGGGTATACGCGGTACTTACTCTGGCTTTTCTTACCACACTCTACCTGACGGTCTCCCGCGGCGGACTCGCCTCCACGGTCATAGGGATCGTGGTTCTCTTCATCCTGACCGGAAAGAGGTTGCAGACGCTGGCTAATCTGGTCCTCCTCGCTATACCGGGATTCTGGCTCCTCTGGCAGATACAGAACACCAGGGGATTGCTGGAGTCCGTGCCGGATCAGCAGAAACTCCAGGCTGGGGCAACCTTCCGCACCGACCTCCTGATAGCCCTGGCAGCGGCCTTCGTGCTGCAGGCCGGATATGCCCTCCTCGCCAACCGCCACGAACTCACGCCCAAAGCCCGCCGGACGGTTGGCATTATAGCCGCAGCCTGCGTGGTACTGCTCTTCGCCGCAGGCGCAGGAGCGGCGGCAGTCAAATACGGGGGAATAGGGCAGTTATACAGCGCAGCCGCCAATAACCCGGACAACACGGCCAACGTAACGCAGAGGCTCACCTCGGCGAGCATAGGTTTCAGGAAAGACTACTGGAAGGTTGCCTGGGAAGAGTGGCAGCGGCGGCCCCTGCGAGGTACCGGAGCCGGAACCTTCCAGCTTACCTGGCTCAAGTACCGCCCGACCTACACCGGCGTCAAACAGGTCCACAACGTCTACCTGGAGCAGGGAACGGAGACCGGCGTCTTCGCGTTTCTGGCCCTTACCGGTTTCGCTGTGCTCCTCGTCGCCTACACCGCGAGGGCCGCGTGGCGAGCAAGCCCCCAGGGAGACAGAAGGCTTTTTCTGGCGGGGCTGGTCGCAGTGGCGGTAACCTACCTCATCTCTTCGATCTTCGAGTGGCACTGGTATCTGCCGCCCTCTACCCTGCTCTTTTTTATCCTTGCTGGCGCAGCCGCAAAGCTCGCCTCCAAAACCGCGTGGGACCCCACCGCCGAAGAGGCCCATCAAAAGCCGGAGTAGCTTTCGGCCTGTAAACGAGATGCGGCATTCCCGTAGATCTCCGCAGGCAGCACGCATCACCAGAGAGCGGCTTATGGGCGGCCTCTACCTGGACATAAACCGGGATCACAGAAACACCGTTTTTCTCGCGGGAAGCGGGCGCAGTGGGACCACCTGGGTCTCGGATGTTATCAACTACAAAAACGACTACCGGCTCATCTTCGAACCGTTCAACCCGAACAAGGTGCAAACCTGTAAGGACTTCAAGTCCAAGCAGTACCTGAGAGCGGACGACCGCCGAAAAGAGTTTCTCGAACCGGCAAAGAAGATCGTCTCTGGTGCTATAAGGAATCGCTGGACCGACCGCTTCCACAAGACGTTTCTGGCGCGGCGGCGTTTGATCAAGGACATAAGGGCCAACCTTCTGCTGCGCTGGCTACACGCCAACTTCCCGGAGATGCCGATCGTACTCCTGCTCAGGCATCCATACCCCGTCGTCGAATCCAGGCTCAGAATGGACTGGCGCGACAACCTGGCGGAGACGATGTCCCAAAAAGAGCTGATAGAAGACTTCCTGCTGCCGTTCGAAGAAGAAATCCGACGAGCCAGAACACCCTTCGAGCGGCACGTGTTCCTCTGGTGCATAGACAACTACGTCCCCTTGAGGCAGTTCGGGCCCGGCGAGATCCAGCCAGTCTTCTACGAAAATCTGCTCGCTCACCCCGAAGACGAACTCGACCGCCTGTTCTCGTTTCTGGGCGCGGACTTCGACGAGCGCGTATACCGCAAGATGCAACAACCTTCCGTCCTGAGCAACAAGGTCTCCGGTAACAGGACACCGGACGACTGGCGGCGCTCGGCAGGCATCCCGCGACTCAAGAGAACCATCGAGATCCTCAGCCTCTTCGGGCTCGACGCCATCTACGGCGAAGGTCCCATGCCCAACGCCGGAGCCGTGTGGAATCTGGCAAAAGCGGGGGAGCGGAAAGACGGAGTTTCGGACGATGGCAACCGGTAGTTCCCGGCGTCCGGCGGTGATAATGCTCTCCGGAGTACGGTGGGATTTCCTCTGGCAGCGGCACCAGAGCCTCGCCACCTGCTTCGCGCACGCCGGTTACCCCACGGTCTTCGTCGAGACCACCGGCCTCTCCAACCCAAATCTGGATGCAGCCACGCTTCGCAAGATCGCCCGCAGAGTTCGCCACAGGAACCAGAGCAGAGAAGCGCAACAAGCACCGAACCTCACCGTGTACTCGCCCCTCACGCTCCCGCCCACGTACGAATTCTCCCGGCGGTTGAACGAGGCGGTCTTTATACCGCGGATGGTCCGGGATCTCCTGAAGATAACCGGGCCTGAACCGGTGGTCGTTGCCTACCCGCCAACCCGGACGACGCTGGATGTGATATCCAGCCTCCGCCCCCGGCTCGTGCTCTACGACTGCTCTGATGACTACGAAAGCTTTCCGGGAGTACCGCGAGACATAGCCAGGACCGAGCGCGAGCTCCTCGATCGGGCAGATCTGGTCTGCTGCACCTCCACGTCTCTGCTGGAAAAGCTGAAAACCACAAGACCAGATGCCTTTCTGAGCGGGCCGGGTGTTGATTACGAAAGCTTTGCCCCTTTGCAGCGTGAACCTGCCGGCAAAGTCCGCACCGTCTGTTTTTTCGGGGATTTGAGCGAAGAGCGCCTGGACTTCAGGATCATAAGAGCCGTCGCCGCAGCAGGCTTCGCGGTACGGCTCATAGGTAGCGTAGGCCGGTCCGGCAGGCGCTTGCTGAAAACGCCCGGCATGGATTACCGGGGAGAGGTTTCTCACGCCGATCTACCCTCCGCCCTCAAGGGTGTAGACGCCCTCACACTCCCCTACCGGCTGAACAAGCTCACCCGCAGCATCTCGCCCGCCAAGACCTACGAGTGTCTGGCTACGGGCAAACCCGTTGTGGCATCTCCGCTTCCCGCGATGGTCGAGCTACGTGAGCACGTATATCTTGCGGAGAAGCCGGAAGATTTCGTGAATATCCTGCGAAATCTCCAGGAGTTTGAAACCAGGGAGAAGATGCGCGCCCGGGTCGAGCTCGCCCGCCAGAATTCCTGGGCGGAGCGTTTCAGGGAGCTGGAGGAGGCGTTGTGGCGCAAGATGTAGGCAGGGTCAACGTGCTCGGGGTCGGCGTGGACCCGGTAACGAGAGAGGATCTCCACGAGAGGATCAGAAATTTCGTCCGCGCGGGCGAACACGCTCTCGTGCTCAACGTCAACGTCCATTGCCTCAACCTCTGCCATCGGGACCCGGTGTTGCGGAATTTCTTTAACAGCGCCGATGTAGTCTTCTGCGATGGAGCGGGGGTGATGCTCGCGGCCAGGCTCCTGGGAAGGCGGATACCGGAGAGGATAACCTACGCCGATTGGATCTGGCAGCTCTCGGACTTCGTCGCGAGGGAGGGTTTGTCCTTCTACTTCCTCGGTGCCCGGCCTGGCGTCGCCGAGGAAGCCGCGCGCAGGCTCAAGATCAGATTCCCGAATCTCAAAGTCGCGGGCATTCACCACGGCTACTTCGACCACAGCCCAGGAAGTCCAGAGAACGAGGCCATCATAAAGGAGATCAACGCTGCCTCCCCCAACATTCTCCTACTCGGCTTCGGGATGCCCCTCCAGGAGCGCTGGTTGATGGAGAACTGGACCAGGATAGACGCCCGCGTCGCCCTGACCGGTGGTGCCGTCTTCGACTACGCCTCCGGGACCACGCGCCGGGGTCCGCGCCTGCTCACGGAGAACGGCTTCGAGTGGCTGGCGCGTCTTGCCATCGAACCATGCCGTCTCTGGAGACGATACCTCATGGGCAACCCACTTTTTCTGGCGCGCGTCCTCAAGCAGTGTGTAAAAACAAAAGTCAGGTAGACAAGGGAACAAGCAGTGGGGTACACTTCTTATTATGAGGGGGAGTTCTTGTTGATCTGGTCGAGAAAAGCTCTATGCGGAGGATTATTGCTGGTAGCCTGCCTGCTGGTTTCCGCCTCCGGCGCGTCCGCCGCTGCGAGCAAGGATCATCCGTACATAGCTTTCAAACGCGTTGAAACCTACAAGGCCTTCTCCGCTGGCGAGAAAGACGCCGTAACCGTCGGACGAAACCAGCAAGGGCCGGTGGTAAAGCTCGGCTCGTCTCCGCACCAGGGTACGGACAACAGCGGTAAATATAACGGCGGTCGGTACTACTGGGGCAGCCTCACCTCGCCGGTCTACCGACCCAATGTCGCTTTCGACACCCTCAACCCTTCGTGGAACGCCGCAACGCCGGACGGAACGTGGCTGCAGATGCAGGTCCGTGTAAGATCCCACGGAAAGTGGACCCGGTGGTTCAACCTCGGGATCTGGGCGAAAGGAACGACGGCCATAAAGCGCCACAGCGTGAACGGCCAGAAAGAGAGCGGCTGGCAGGTTGCAACCGACACCCTGCAGAGCGGGGGAAACGCATCAGCCAGGGCCTACCAGTACCGACTCACGCTCTTCACCGAGAAAAAGGGACTCTCTCCCGGAGTGCGGGCGCTGTTCTTCACCGCCTCGAACTCCCACCGCAACGGGGATTCCCTGGGAGTTAAAGCAGACAAAGCGCTGTGGGGAGAGGACCTCGCCGTCCCGAGGCGTTCGCAGATGATCTACCCCAACGGAGGCGAGGTGTGGTGCAGCCCGACCTCGCTCTCGATGGTCATGGCCTACTGGGCCCAGAAAACCGGAGATAACAGCCTGGACCAGCCTGTGCCCAAGGTCGCCCACGGAACCTACGACTACGTTTACCAGGGAAATGGCAACTGGCCTTTCAACACCGGCTATGCAGCATCATACGGGCTCAAGGCCTCGGTCAACAAGTTCAGTTCGATCAGCCAGGTGGAGCGTTGGGTCCACGCCGGCGTCCCGGTTGTCGCAAGCGTGGCCTGGAACAAGGGCGAACTCGACAACGCGCCTATCCCGTACACCGCGGGACACCTGCTCGTGATCCGGGGCTTCACCAAATCAGGGGATGTGATCGTCAACGACCCGGCGGCCAAGAATGACTCCGGGGTGAGGCGGGTATACAAGCGGGATCAGTTCCACAAAGTCTGGTTCAAGACCGGCTCCGGCGGCATCGCCTATCTCGTCTACCCGCAGAACTGGCGCATCCCCAGCCACACCTACGCCCACGGAAGCTGGTAGGACCACTTCTCTTCGCGCAAGCGGTATACTGCATTCCGGAAGGAATCGCGGGCGCCATGAGAGAAGTATTCAAAAGCTTCGTAAACGCTGGAACCTTGCGCCGCTCGGCGAGCATCGCGGTGCTGCTGGGCATAGACGCATCGGCGATGGTCGCGGGACTCCTGGGTGCGGAGTACCTCTCGAACGGAGGGCACCTCGGCGACCCATTACACCTGGTGCCTGTTCTGCTCGCGATCTGGGTTCTCATCTTCGCCGCCCGTCATCTCTACGACAAGGCTAGGTCCAGGAGAAATCCCGGCGCGCTGCTCGGAGCCGCGTTTCTCTGGGCGATACTTGCTGTAGCGGGGTCAGAGATCTACCCCGGAAGCGGACTGTCGCCGGTTGAGGCCGCGGTTGCCGCCGTGTTCGCCACGATCATCTGCGGCGCTCTGCGGTTCCTCTATGAGCGAGGCGTAGACTTCGTCTACCGCAAGGGCATAGGACTCGTCCCGACTATCATAGTCGGCGACGAGGAGAAGCGGGAGCGGGTACGACGGATGATGGAGTTTGCTCCCGGAGCGTACGTCGCCGTTGGCGAGGTGAATGTAAGCGGCGACGGCGTTGACCTGGCCGCACTCAGAAAAACGCTGGACGAGACCGCCGCCAGCAGGGTTATTCTCGCCGGTGCCGGACAATTCTCGGATGAGAAGCTGCTGGAGCTTCTCGAATCCGTGCGGTTGCGGGGGGTGCAGATGCGCGTGGTGCCGGATGCCCTCAGCCTGATGCGGGGACACCCGGTCATCTCCGATAGTATGGGACTCCCGCTCCTCGTGGTCAGCTACCCGGAGCTCGATAACGCCCAGCGGAGCCTCAAGCGCACGCTCGATGTCGCAGTATCCCTGCTCGGGCTGGTACTGCTCTCGCCGCTGTTTCTCGTGGTGGCCCTGCTCATCAAGCTTGACTCCCCTGGCCCCGTACTCTTCCGCCAAAAGCGCGCCGGAGCCGACGGTCAGGTCTTCATCTGCTACATGTTCCGCTCCATGTATCAGGGCTCAGAAGAGCACCAGGCGGAGCTCGAAGCCGATAATGAGGCCGAGGGCGCAATCTTCAAGATGAGGGATGATCCTCGCGTAACCCCGGTGGGCCGTTTTCTGCGGCGCTGGAGCATAGACGAGTTGCCCCAACTCGTAAACGTCCTTAAAGGCGAGATGAGCCTCGTCGGTCCGCGGCCTCTGCCCCTGAGAGACTTCCAGAAGATGGACGAGCAACACAAGAGAAGGCTCGCAGCCATACCGGGCATGACCGGTTACTGGCAGATAAGCGGGCGCGAGAGCCTGTCCTTCGAGGAAATGGTTCGCCTCGACCTCTACTACATAGAAAACTGGTCGCTCTCATTCGACCTCAAGATCATCTTCCGCACCGTCGGCGCTGTTTTGCGCCGCAAAGGCGCCTTCTAG
>CADDYV010000016.1 GCA_902810695.1 Actinomycetota bacterium
GGACATCGCCTTCGACGAAGACTCCCTCGAAGAGACTGTCAAAAACATCGAGGATAAAGCCCGCTCCGACGAGGAGCGCGAGGAAGCCCGCGAGCTTCTACGGCAGGCTTTCGAGAAGACCGGGCAGCGAGAGGGCTTGAAACTTATCAGCTCTTCTTAGGGGTTTTGCCGACGGTGAGCATGTAGATCGCCGCTTCTTCTTTTCCGTCCACCCCCAGCATCCCGTTTATGGCGTCGTCCATGAATGCGCCGATGGCGCACGCTCCGAGGCCCATCGAGGTCGCGGCCAGGTAGATGTTCTGCCCCAGATGCCCCGCTTCGAGCAATCCGTAGCGGTAGGTGCGATCCTGGTACTTGAAGCGCATCCGCTGGAAGATGATCGTCAGAAACATAACAACGTTGGCCTTACCGAGAAACTGTTGGCTCAAACCCTGCCGTACCACCTCACCGCGCATATCGCCCACGCGCACCTGCTCTAAGAGGTGATCCTTCACGCCGTAGTGGTACACTCCCGGCTTGAGCCCGGTTACGTTGTGGACCACCGGGTAGGCTTCTATCGGGTAGAGCGCACCCGAGGAGGGCGCGGTCCGCAGCCGGTGGCCCCAGCGCTCGCGGTTGATACCGTCCATCATGAACAGCACGCGCGACAATTCATCCAGCGTCATCGGCTCTCCAGAGTATTCGCGCGTCGAGTGGCGTAGCCTGATCGCCTCTTCAGTGGGAAGCCCACCATCCATGCGGGGCTCAGGCAGCCGAATTTTGCGCGCCTGCTCGTAGGTCTTGTACAGCGGAGGGCGCCTTCCCCAGTTGGAGACCGTGCCGAACACGTCCATCACGCCGGGCTTGCTCCACTCGTGGTAGAGCAGGCCCAGATCCGAACCTTTGGGGATCCGCGGCTGCTGGCTCAGTCCCCGTCCTACGAAGACGCCGCCCGCACCGCCCAGGGCCAGTGCGAGGAAGCCGCGCCGCGAGAGCACAGCGCGCCCGGTAGCGTGGAGCACGCGCCGGCGACGAGATACCGGCGGCAGCGCAGCGGATGGGTCAGGGGTGGATGATGCAGACTTCTGCACCGACCGGCGCCGGGCAGTTGCGCGGCCGCTGAAGCGGAAACGCGCATATCCTGTCAGGCGGCCCCAGTTGAGACAGACGTGCACCAGAGCAAACGCCACCATGACATAGCCCGAGTAGGTGTGGTACCAGAAGTCGTTGAGGTCCCACAGGTGCGCGATCACCCCGGTCATCGCGGTGGTCGCAGCCGCTAAAAGCAGTCCAACGCTTGCAAGATAATTTAAGTCATGGCGCAGGCGTTTCATGCTAACTCCCAACTCCTTGACCCTTCGCCCTTGCTACTTACCTTACCATATCGGCAGCGGACGAAAAGTCTTCCTTTCGAGGCGGCTTGGAAGAAAGTCAGGAAAGCGCCGGCAACCTCGATCCAAGCATCGTGGAACCAGTCGCTTACTCTCGTGGGACAGCTCTATCAGAGAAAAAGCTAGCCCCCAGCCTGGCGAAGAGGACCGCAGGCTACTACGCCAAGCTTTCGAGAAGACAGGTCAGACAAATGCGGTGAAATTTATTGGCTAGTCAGAGTTCTTTTCTGGTGAATAGACTTTTCTTCTAGGCTCCCACACCAATTCGATCCCACCTATCGAAAAATCTTCTGTCCTCGTACTCTCGGGTTGTAGCCAATAGCTCACTCGACCATTCTTTTCGCTCCAATGTACGAGTTCTCTGATCTCATTTGAAGTAAGCACGAAACATTCAGGCGGATCTTCAATCACCTTGCGACAGATTATGAGCCAATCTGCAAAGAGATGGTCGAGTTTTCCTCCCGAAGGAACTGGAGAGCGCCTGGAAAAGCCTTGACTTGGATGCTGCGTGTATATGAAGCATCCTGGCTGTAAATGATAATGTCAACCCCTTTTGCGTTGCGAGCCGTTGGCATCACATTTCAGCCTAACCGAGAAAGACGGTAGCATACGTAGTACATCCCAACGTTACCTACCGTTTGACTGTTTAGTTTAATTGGAAGTTTATCCACTATCTTCTCTTAATAACTTGTCTGACTACCCTTTTCAGGTCTGCTGAAATGGCAGCTTGTCGTAGCGGACGTAACGCTCGAAGGCCGGGTAGAACTTGCTCGTGGCAACCGGCTCGCGGGCGAAGCTCGCCAGGGGCTCCTCGCTGCCGCCGGGTTCTCGAAGTGTGATCCTGACCTGCTCCGAATCGAGTTCGATGACGTTGTAGGTCGGGGGCATAGTGCCGCGCAACCTCATGCACGAAACCGTCCCGGAATGGACGATCCTTACGCCCGAGATGCTCCACACCCAGGGGACATGCCGGTGCCCGCTGAGCACCATGTCCACCTTGAGTTCGCGCAGGATCGCCATCACGTCTCCGGCGTCGCGCAGGTTGTTGACGTCGCGTCCGGTCCCTGGCACGGCGAGGATGTGGTGGTGGACGACGAGTATCTTTGGTCCGCGATCCCAACCTCGAAACTCGGAGTCGAGCCAGGCGTAGTGTTCGCGCCCCACCTCCCCCTCATCCAGGTCCGGCTTGGTCGAGTCGAGGCCCACGATCTTCGCCTCGCCCTCCGGCACGGTTATGACCTTCGACCACTCCCGCATCCCGAATACGTCCTCGAAGTGCCGATAGCCCACGCTGCGGGCGTCGTGATTTCCCATGACCACCACAACGTTCGGGCACTCGATGCGATCAAGATAAGTCCGGGCCTCCTCGAACTCTGGCCGGTATCCGTCCGAGGTGAGATCTCCCGCGATGACGACGAGATCCGGCTCCAGAGCATTCGACTCCTCTATGGCCGCTCTCAGGAGATCCGGCCTGAAGAGGCTGGGCCCCACGTGTATGTCCGACATCTGAACTATCCGCACGCCCGGTCCCCTTTCTCCGTCTTCGAGCTTTGCATGCGAAGCTCCATTATGCACAAAAAAGAGGCGCCCCGGCGGGACGCCTCAGCTAATGACTCTCTGGCTACCGCTACGGGGGTGAGACGGAGACCCGCTCGCCCTGGACAATCAGGCGGTCCAGGGTCGGAGAGGAGGCATACATCGAGGGGCCTATGCTCCACCAGTCATTGAGCGAGGTGATGCAGGTCTGCAGCGAGACCATGTTCTTGCCCGGTACCGGATAGGTAACCCCGTAGTCCTGGGGAGTGACGGCGAAGACCCTGGTTACCCGATAGGTGTAGACTCTGCCGTTCGCGTCCTTGAGTATGATCTCGTCCCCCGGCTGCATCGCAGGGAGGTCGTAGAACTGGTAGTAGCTCTGGGTTCCAGCATAGCCCAGCCGGTGTCCCGTGATGTAGGTGTTGGAACACGGCTGCCACGGGAACCCGGAGGAAGGAAGTTTGATAGCCCCCTGGTTCATGACCGCTTCGGAGTAGGTGTTTGTTACGGTGTCGTCGTAGATGCCGAGCTTGGGCACCGTCAGGTACAACGTGGTGCTCGAAGGAGCGGGGTAGCTCGGGCAGGCAGAGTTCTGCGAAGAAGCCTGCCTTGGCTTTGCCTTCTGCTCCGGCTTGCTCTTGTTATGCGCCTGAGCCCTGGCAGCAGCCTCTTTCTTTTTCTTGGCTTTCTCAGCCTTCGCCTTCTTAGCCTTCTCTTTCGCGGCTTTGGCTTTTTCGGCTTTCGCCTTCTTCTCGGCCTTTGCCTTCTTTGCCGCCTTCGCTTTCTCAGCTTTCTCTTTCTTCTTTGCAGCCTTCGCTTTTGCGGCTTTGGCCTGCTTGTCCTTGGCCGTATGCTGAACCTTCTCGGATTTCGTTGCCTTCGACTTGTCGGCCTGATTGTTGTTCGCAGCCTGCAAAGCGCCGCAACCCGCGAGCAACAGACCACCGAAGACTACCGCCGCCAGCAGGACGAGCAGCCTGAATCCGATCTCACCTCTTCCTCTCATAAGGACACGTCTCTCCAGTCCCTCCCAAACATGTTACGTCTCCGAGCCTCCAGGGGTAAATTTTGATCTCTGGCAGTTTACCAGCAGTCCGGGCAAAATGGTAGAGTGGATGTAGAATTTTTAAGATTCGTGAAGTTCCGGGGAAGAAGAGACGCGGGACTTTTTGCCAGGATAGGATAGTATTTCCTCTTGTGCCTTCGCGTGGCGCTCCTTATAAATTAATCAGAGCTTATCGGGAGAGACGAAACGATTGAACACTGCGGTAGAAGGGAAGATGCCAGCCTGGAGTGAAGAGGCGACGGTAGTTGCCAGAAACCTGAAGAAGAGCTATGGGGACTTCGAGGCCGTAAAAGGCGTGGACTTCGAGGTCTACCGGGGGGAGTGCTTCGGGTTTCTGGGGCCAAATGGCGCGGGCAAGACCACGACGATGAAGATGATCTACGGCGTTGCGATCCCTACCGGCGGGGAGCTCAAGGTCGTGGGGCTGGACATCACCGAGCGCGAGAGGGATGTCAAGCGCCGGATCGGGGTCGTCCCCCAGGAGAACAACCTGGATGACGATCTCGAGGTCCGGGAGAACTTGCTCGTCTACGGGCGGTACTTCGATCTGCCCAAGAAGGTCATCCTGCAGCGCGTCGAGGAGCTTCTGGATTTCGTGCAGCTCACCGACAAGGCAGAGTCCGAGGTCGAGCATCTTTCGGGGGGTATGAAGCGGCGGCTTTTGATCGCCCGCGCCCTCGTCAATGATCCGGATCTGATCATCCTCGACGAGCCGACCACCGGCCTCGACCCGCAGGCGCGGCACCTGGTCTGGGACAGGCTGCGCGAGCTGGCCGCTCAGGGCAAGACCCTCATCCTGACCACCCATTACATGGAAGAAGCGGCCCGGCTGTGCAACCGGCTCGTCATCATGGAGGGCGGCAGGATCATCTCCGAAGGCTCACCGCAGGAGCTGATAGAACGCCACGTAAGCCCGCAGGTTCTCGAGTTTCGCGCTCCGACCGAGACCCTGGAACGGCTCTCTCCTCTCGTTCAGGATGAAGCAGACGCCGTCGAGCAGACCGACGGGGCACTCCTGGCGTACACCGCCGACGCCGACACGCTGCTGGAGAAGGTGCGAAGCGCGGGCGTTGCGGTCGAGAACACCGCCTACCGCCAGACGGACCTCGAAGACGTGTTCCTGAGACTCACGGGAAGGAGCCTGAACGACTGATGAAAACCTATGTACGGTTTCCAAACGCGCGCGGCTCCTTCCGTGTCTGGCAGCGGGAGTTCACCATCTTCGGCAAGTACTGGAAGACGCTCACGTTCCCGAACTTCATCGAGCCGCTGCTGTACCTGGCGGCGATGGGGCTGGGCCTGGGAGCCTTCATCCAGCGGGGTGGGATCAACGGCCAGAGCTACATCCAGTACATAGCGCCGGGGCTTCTGGCTGCCAATGCCATGTTCGCGGCCTCCTTCGAGAGCACGTTTAACACTTTCGTCAAGCTGAAGATAGACCAGATTTTCGACGCCATAGTAACCACGCCAGTCAATGCCGAGGACGTGGTCGCCGGGGAATATCTGTGGGCGGGCACACGGGCTGCGGTCTACGGAACGGGCTTTCTGGCGGTGCTCACGATTATAGGCTTCATCTTCCTGCCGAACCAGTTGCTCATCTCGTCGTGGTGGGCGCTTCTGATCCCGCTGTTTTTGTTCCTGGTGGGGGTAATGTTCAGCGTCATGGGCACGCTTTTTACCAGCCTGATCCGGCGCATAGACCTCTACGCCTACTACTTCACCCTGGTGGTAACCCCGATGTTCCTGTTCAGCGGCATCTTCTTCCCGGTGACCCGGTTCCCCGCCCCGGTACCCCAGATCGCCTGGATAACCCCTCTCTACCACGCGGTCAACGTCTGCCGGGACCTCGCCAACGGCCCAACTTTAGGAACGCTCGCAGACCTGGCGTGGGTCGTGATCTTCACCGCTATTCTGGCCCTGATACCGATCCAGATCATGCGCCGCAGGCTCATAAGCTAGCTTCGAACGTACCCCGGTTTTATTCCCCATGGGGAGCAAGACCTGCAAGCACCAGCAACCTGCCCAAAAGCGTCCGAGCAAAGGGCCGGTAGCGCGTATTCTGAAATGCGGCAAAGCGCCAGCCATTCTCTTCCCTGATCGCGACCAGGGTCTGGGTGGACAAGCGCCTGCGTGAGGGGCGCTTCCGGCGCTTCCGGAGGACCGCTCCCCTGCTGTGGATGAGGGCCACGTCGGGCGAGAGGAAGCGCATCGAGGAGGACTCGGTGACGAGTCGGGAGCCTTTCATGAACCGCTCGAAGAGCGGCCGGTGGGTGTCGGCGATCTCCTGGCGTCCTTTGAGGTGTGTCCCGTCGAAGATGACGTAGTCGGCATCCTCGGTGAACAGAGAGGCGTAGGCGTCGGCGTCACCCCGGCCCCACGCCTCGCCCAGTCTCTGCAAGAGGTCGCGGATGGCGGTCTCGTCCGTCGGGTTGGTGTCGTCTTCTCTTGCATGGTCGTTCCTCATGCGGTCTCCTCTCTCGTTGAGCTTTCGTCATTACCAAGTTAGCGCGAGGGGACAGGGTGGGCGACGCACCGCCGCCCACCCTGGATAGAGCTCTACGCGGCTCCCTGTTGTACACCCGTCGCCCGACACAGCAGGCGGGTCAACGCTTGTTCAAGTTCGGCCTCGGGATCCTCAGCGGCAACTTCGGTGCGCCAGGCCACGAAGCCGTCTGGACGTATCAACAGCGCACCGTCTGTGCCGATATTGTGTGCATCTCTAACCTCATCACCCTTCATATCCACGCCGAAGCGGTACGTGCCAAGCGGTATGCCGAGCCGCTTTGCGACGCGCTCTGCCGCCGAGATCCACGCAGCTCCCTCCTCTCCGGCGAGTAGCACGAAGTGCTCTCCGTACAGGTCTATGGTGGATATCTCCTGGTTATCCGCGCTGATTTTCACATGCGGCGCCCTGGTTCCCGGCTGTCCGAGCAATTCCTGCGGGAGTAACGGCGAGGTGTCCTCCGAAGCACCGAGTACGGCCGACGAGCGGTACCGATACCCCATCGCCACTGCCCCCATGTCTACGAGCGGCACCTCGGCCCCTGCGCCCATGCGCGAGCCGAACCGGGCGAGGGCCTGCTGCATGGTGAACAGCCCCACCGGGTGTCGCTCTTCGTGGTAGGTGTCGAGCAGCGCAGGACCTGCCTGGCCGTGGAGCACCGCTGCGAGCTTCCAGGCCAGATTGTGGGCGTCCTGGATCCCGGCGTTGCCGCCGAGCCCGCCGGTCGGCGGGTTGATGCGAGCGGCGTCGCCGGCGAGAAACACCCGGCCAACACGGTAGCGGCGTGCAACCTGAGCGCCGATGCTGAACCCCAGCACCGTGAGATCGGTGCCGGGGATCTGGGATCTCAGCCTCACCTCTACTTCAGGCAGGCCGGCTGCGGCGCGAACCATCCCGGCGACCCGCTCAGTGGTGTAGTCATCGAGCGACTCCCGGCCAGGGTCGTATCCGGTGGCGAAGATCCAACGCCGCCCAACCTCGTCGTGCGACATCAGGACGGTGTACGGCAGCGGGCGCTGCAGATACGCTATATCAACCCTACGACCGCGCAGCGCAGGGGTGAGGTCGGACTCGACCATCGCCGTGATCGTGTGGTACAGGACACCGGGACCTTCGACCTCGACACCGAGCTGGTGCCGTATGGAACTGTTCCATCCGTCAGCCGCGATGAGGAAGTCGGCCCGCAAGGTACGCTCCACGCCGGTGCGCCGATCCCGGAGCACCGCGATGACCCCGGCGCCATCCTGCTCGAAGGACATCATCTCCGTGGAGAAGCGTACGTCGGCACCGAGCGCCCGCGCCCGGTTTCGGAGCAGGATCTCCAGCTTGTCCTGGTCTATCGCACCGAAGGAAGACGGGCTGGCAGAGGCGAAGTCGGATGCGTCGCCTTCTTCCTCATCGAGCCCGGCGTACTTCTCATCGGCCAGGGTCTCGGCCCGGATCGCCGCCCAGGCGAATTGCTCGTCGCTCACGTAGCTCGCCGCCTCGATGGCAGACTCCAACCCAACCTGGCGGAACAGTTCGACTGTCCGCGGGTTGATGCCGCGCAGCCGGGGATGTATGAGCAGGTCAGGGTGGCGTTCCACGACGACGCACGGCACACCCTGCGCACCCAGGAACACAGCGCTGGACAGGCCGGTCAGGGCGCCGCCTACGATCAGGACGGGTACTTTCTCGTCGTACATTGGTTCTCTCCTTTCGGGACCGCTGCTTCTTGTGCTGTGGTCTCCGTGATAGTTGCTCATTCGGTAGCCTCCTTTTTCACTGATCTGTTGGATCTCCAGCGTCTGCGAGTCTGGTAGCCAGCTAAGGTAGGCGGCGGCGTCTTGCTAAAGCACCGCTCGCCCGGCCGGAAAGCTCAGGCCATCGTCTCTCCAGGTTGTTCCGTCGAATCCAGCGGCATTTTGCTCCGGTGGTTCTTGACAGCGAAGCATCCCAGCGCAGCCATGAGGACGACCGCAATCGGCAGCATCATCGTGGGGTGCATCGCATCCACGAAGCCGTGGGTGAAGACGCTGTGGGCGACCTGCTCGATCTGCTGCGCGGCCTGCTGGGGCAGTCCCTGTGGAAGTTGCGTGCCGCTACCGGTCTGTCCGGCACCCACTTCCAGCCCACCTCTGGCGGCGTGGCCGAAGCCCTCCACGAATCTATCGCGGAACTGCGGCGGCAGTTGCGCCGAGCGGCTTGACGCCTGATCTTGCAGCGCAGCGGCGAGCCTGTTCTGCAGAAGAGCACCGACGGCTGCGCTGGCGACCACCGCCCCAAGCTCCTGTATCGTGTTCAGAACTCCACCAGCGACGCCCGCAAGCTCCGGCCTGAGATTTCGGGTGGCCACGCTGAAGACGGGTCCCCAGACGCAGGCGAGGCCGATGCCGCTCGCGATCAAACCCGGCAAAAAGCTCCAGCGGGCGGAGTCGGCGTGCGCGGCCCAGTCTATATATCCCGTTCCGGCGGCGAAGACCGGAAGCCCGAAGAGAAGTACGTACTTACCGCCTACCCGGTCGGCCAGATTTCCGGCGAAGGGCGCGACGAACATCATCGCCAGGGGCTGCGGCGCGATGGTCAGCCCGGCCTTGAGCGCGCTGTAGCCCAGAACCGATTGGAAGTAGATGGTCAGCGGGAGGAAAACACCGAGTATGGCGAAGCCCATCGCCGCCAGAACGAGCGTCATTAGCGTGAAGTTGCGATCCTTGAAGACCGCGAAGGGCACAAGAGGTTCATTATCTTGGCGGAAGTACTGGTAGACGACGAAGACAATGAGGAGCAGTGCGCCCGCGCCGATGATCTCCGGGATGGTGATGGGGGAAGTAACCTCTCCCCAGTCATAACGCTGGCCTTCGATGAGGCCGAAGATCACCCCGAAGAGCCCTGCGGTAGCCAGAAGCACCCCGGCGAAGTCGAGCCGGTGGCGGCGTCCGGGCCGGAGGTCGGGGACCAGAAGCAGGGCAAGCGCGATAATCAGTGCTCCCACCGGAAGGTTGACGTAGAAGATCCAACGCCACCCCAGATGGGTGACGATGAAGCCACCCAGAGTGGGACCTGCAACCACCGCGAGTCCGCTCATGATGCCGTAGATGGCGAAGACCGCCCCGCGCTGCCCGGGCGGGAAGATGCTGGTCATGAGGGGAAGCCCCTGCGGAGCGAGCATCGCCGCCCCGAGTCCCTGCCCGGCGCGGGCGGCGATGAGCTGGGCCGGGTCCTGCGCGAGCCCGCTGAAAGCCGAGGCCAGCGTGAATACCCCCACCCCCACGATAAAGAGGTTCCTGGGACCGAAGATGTCGCCGAGCCTGCCGGAGGTGATGAGAAGCACCGCGTAGAGCAGGCTGTAGGCGTTTAAGACCCACAGAACCTCATCGAGCGAGGCTCCGATCCCATCAATGATCCTGGGTATGGCAATGTTGACGATCGTGAGGTCCAGAAGCGTCATAAACAACCCCAGGGCGAGCACCACCAGCACCGCCCAGCGGTTGCCCCGCACCCGGCCTTTCGGGATAGACATTCTCTGTAAAGCTCCTTTCTCATACTAAAGAAAATGGACGCGAGACCGCCGCGGAGCTTGAGACCTGCTATCCTTGAAGAAACGCACTCCTCGGATGACGGTTCCGCCCCACGGGACCTAAAATCTGGGGATTCTGCCCCCGGCACGGTGTGGCCGCACCAGCGCCGGGGGCTCTCGTTTCACCCTACGTATCCGCCACCTCCTCTATCCAATCTCGTGCTATACTCCACTTAATTTAATTGCTAAGTGAAATACTAAAATAACTTATCAACTAAGCTAATTGCAGAATAAATGGAGGAGAGAGCGTTGTCAAGAGGTTCATCGAAAAAACGCGAGGAGTTGTACCGGGAGCTGGAGCAGGAGGTACGCCGGTCCAACGTGCTCGGGTCGTTCTTCTTCCGGGCCATTGCTGACAGGATCGGGATGAACCTTATAGATCTGCAGGTCACCAACATCCTGGATCTAACGGGTCCGGTTACCGCCGGGCGGCTCGCGGAGCTGACGGGTGTTACGACCGGGGCGGTAACCGGCATGCTCAACAGGCTGGAGGAGGCCGGGCTCGTGCGCCGCGAGAGGGACCCCGACGACCGGCGGCGGGTAATAGTCCGGCTGACTCCGAACGAAGACGTGATGCGTGAGATCGGGCCCATCTTCGAGTCTATAGGGAGGGCGTGGACGGAGTTGATATCGGACTATGACGACCGGGAACTCGCGGTCGTTCTGGAAGTAATGAGAAAAGCCAACGAGATGACGCGGGAGGAGATCGTCAAGGTGCGGGAGACACCGGAGAAGAGAGGTGAGGACGGCGAATTCTCCGCCCCGCTTGGTTCTCTTGAAAGTGGGCGCCTCGTTTTCGCCTCCGGTGCGTTCAGGGTTACGGTACGCTCGGATCCGGAGATGGAAGACCTCTACCAAGCCCACTTCAAGGGACCGCAGCCCGATATCCGGGTCAAGGGCAGGACCGTAACCATCCGCTATCCCCGCCGCTTCCGCCACTCGAAGGGGCGCAAGCATGCTGCGGAGGTGGTACTAAACAGCTCCATCCCCTGGGAGATTGAAGTTCGGGGCGGCGCGTCGAACCTTACCGCAGACCTTGCAGGAGTTGACCTCGACTCGTTCGAGATCAAAGGCGGAGCCAGCCGGATCGAAGCCTCTCTCCCCCACCCTTCGGGTACGATTCCCATTCGTATCTCGGGCGGAACCAGCAGCATTGTCCTGCACCGTCCGGCAGACACCGCCGCGAGGATGCGCGTGGGTGGCGGGGTGTCCAAGCTGGCGTTCGACGAGCAACGTTTCGGCGCGATCGGCGGCGAGGTGAAGCTGCAGAGCCACGGGTACGAAAGCTCCGAGGACCGCTACGACATCAACGTCTCCGGGGGCGCCAGTTCCCTGACCGTGGACACTCGTTGAACATACGCCAAGCTTTCGCGTTGTGTTCTGGTAGTATTGCTTTTTGATGCACGCCGAGCAGTTCACCACCCGCCCCGCCACGCCGGACGACGAGAGAACTCTAGCGAAGCTGGTCGTGGAAGGGTTTTCCGACCAGTTCGGCCCCGTGTTCGGAGGCCGTATGGATCAGGCGGCGGATATCATGGAGAAGTGGATCGAACTGGAGCACACCTCCGGTGGTGTCCAGTCGCTGGTGATCGAAGGCGATCACCCCTCGGAGATACTCGCCGGGGTCGGCGTGCGCACCGGAATCTCCAGAGACGATGTCATGGCGCAGGGGCTCTGGACGGTTCTCCGGAATAACCTGGGACTGGCGCGGGCTACCTGGGCCATGTTCCTGCTCTCCTACCCACGCTACCTCGCAGACTTCTCGGAAGCTTATATCGAGCGCCTGGTCGTCTCTCCCGAGCACCGCCGCAGAGGAATGGCCCGCAAACTCCTCGAATCCGCGGAATCCCTGGGCCGCGAGGCCGGTAAGAAGACCGTCGGGCTCCACGTGAGCGGAGGAAACGTTCCCGCCCTGCAACTCTACGAGAGCGAAGGTTATACGGAAGCTTCCAGGCAGAGATCCCTCGTAACGCAATATTTCCTGGGCGTGCGGAGCTGGATCTACCTGAAGAAAACCCTGTAGCGAAGCTAGCCGCCGTGCTTCCCATGATGGTGCTCGTGGATGACCGCGTGTCCCTGGCCACGCGATATCAGATACCGGTTAACCGGGAAGGCCGCAACGAAAGCAACGGCCAGAGCGAGCACCAGACTCCCCCAGAACAGCAAGTCGCCGAGCCCCGCCTCCATCACACCCGGAATGAACACCACGATCAGGTTGTCCACGATCTCCATGACCGTAATCGAGAGCGTGTCCGAGGCGAATGCCAGAGGCAGCGCCGCCGCGAGCCCGATTCCTGACCGCAACAGCGGCATCATCGTCAGCGAGTAGCCAAAAAAGAACGCGAGCACTACAGCGAGCGCGATCGTGGCAATGTTCCCCCAGCCGAACGCCGAGCCGATCACCATCCCCAAAACCTCGCCGATGGAACAACCGGTCAAACAGTGCAGCGTCGCACTCAGCGCCATTCGGTTGAGCGAAGAGCCCCTCGAAGTCACGCTTGTTCTCTCCTAGCTCTACTTACCCAGCCACCAGTATATACCCCTGTGGGGTATATACAAGCATTTTCGAAACTTTACGGGATCCGGGGCTATACGTTGTTGAAGGTCCCTCGACAAACGTCTCTCGATAAAAATGGGGCGAGGTTTTGGCTAGGTAGTACTGATTTCTACGCTGGTATTATCTGCTTCCTCTTCTGCGTCTGGACCGCGAGGCGCTTTGATTTTCGTAGAGGGGCTCAAGGTTCGGTGCGTCTTCGCGGCTCCTGCTGCTTCTCGTTATCCTTTCGGGAATCCCCATCGGAGGGTTTCTGGTCTTCGGGCCGCTCGAACAGGCTCTCGGGAAAGTTGGGAATACCGCCCTTCTCGAAACGGTCTTTAGGGGTCTCTTCCCGCTCATGGGAGACCTCTGGAGAAGCCCCATCTTCTTCATTCTCACTGTCATCTATTCTGTCCTCGCCTGGGGGACTCATTTCTTCGGCGAAGTGGTAACTTCCGGTGAGGAAGTCCAGGATGAGGTCGGCTAGCTCATCTGGGGTTTCGATCATGGGCATATGTCCGCACCCTCCGATAATGTGAGCTTCGGTCTGCTCCAGGCTCCGCGACCATTCCTCTGCCGCCACCGGGTCCACGATGTAGTCCTCCTCTCCGGCGACAAAAAGTGCGGGGGTCTCGAACATTCTGGCCTGCCGGGTGATCTTTCCACGCGAGATCTCACGCCGGGCGGCGGCGAGGGTTTTTCTCTCTGCCGCGGGAGTTGACTTCCCGGCGTCCTCGATCACCACCTCGCTCAGGGAGCTGGAGTCCGCAACGAACGGCTTCATCCAGGCTGCCCTGATCCACCTCACGCGCTGACCCAGCGCGTAGAATATCGGACCTACTACTGGCAGGGTCGCAAGCCACAGCAGGGTAGGCAGGTCTATCTGATCCCCGTCCGCAGGAGCGGCCACCAGCACTATTCTCCCGACCATCTCTGGATGATCTGTGGCGAGTTTGAAGGCCATGTTCCCACCGATGTCGTGTCCGATCACAGTCACCCCTCTCAGCCCGAAGTGGGCGCAGAAGGCGTGGAGCAGCCGACTACCGTGGCGTATCCCGTATCCCGAGAGAGGTTTGTCCGAATCGCCGAACCCGATCAGGTCCAGGCTGTAGACCGTGAAACGCTGCGCCAGCCTCTCTACCAGAGGCTCCCAGATTCGGGAGGAGGAGAGCCAGCCGTGCACCAGGAGAATTGGCGGCCCGCCGCCTGTTACGCGGTAGCGGACCATGGCCCCTTCGATCTCGACGTACTCCTCGTCGCGGGCACTCTGCACCTCATAGCTCCCGCGTCCCAGGACAAACGAGGCCGCGATAAGAATGAGGGCAACCACGACTACTATGATGACGACCGCAATCATGCCGAAGATAATATCCTACCCCCGCCCCGTCAACACGCGACCGGGGCGGACCTGGAGGCGTTAGATCGGTCCAGGATGAGAACTAAGCTACGAACCCCACCTCTTGCTCACGACATTGCGGATGATCATGGAGGCAGCGACCGTCGAAGCCAGGGTGAAGGTAGCCTTGAGGAGAGCCTCCTTGACATCATCCTGGACACCCCGCTCCTCGGGCACATCGAGGAACTTCTCCGAGAGCTGGCTCGCCAGCACCGAAGACATCCCCGTAGCCAGTATGGTTATCAGGCGCCTCTGCGTCTCCTCGCTCATGCGGACCTCAGCTTTCTTTGCTCGCACAACTCATTGTTAGTGCGGGCTCTTCTCAAAATACCCGCACTCTACCAGAGGATTCTAACCGCTAACCGCGGTGAGTTCTGGCGGATCAGCCCACTCCCTGGCGCCGGATGTAGAGATCGCGCAGCTGGGAGTGCAGAGTGTCGCGCTCGTGGGTTGCCGCGTAGCAGTCTATACAGAAAAGAACCTCCTCCGGACGTCCAGGATGGAGGTCGTGATCCATCATGAAATTAAGGATTTCGTGGTAGCCGTCGCCGACCTGGTCTACGAACTCCGAGAAAGATATTTGCCCCGATATCAGCATTTCGCAAGCCTCGCTGGAGTCCAGCTTGCCCAGCTTGCGGCTGGTATGCCTGACGATAAGTCCTGGGATGACTTCCACGACTCTTGTCTCCTCCTTTGCCGACAATTCTCTTTTCATAGCCTGCCGCAGCAGGTCCGCCCCCACCTGTCGAGTCCGTCTCCTCCACCGGTACCCGACATGCCCTTGTTCAATAAAGTCTACGAACAGCGACGCGTTTTGTAAAGCATTTTATTCGTAACGCCCGGCAACCTCTATACTCTAGGGCTATGAAATATCCGCGAACAGAGGATGACGCAGGATGCGCCAGAGCGCGCGAGTAGTGGTCGTAGGAGCGGGTTTCGCCGGGGCCTCCTTCATCAGGAGCCTGCCGCCCGCCCTACGACGTCAGGGAGAGACCCTGCTCGTTGACCGCGAAGAGCGGTATCCTTTCATACCTTTGATCCACGAAGTCGCCGTAGGTCGCGTCCACCCGGAGAGCATCCTCTCTTCCATAGCCTCTCTGTGCAAGGGACGTTGCAGGTTCTTGCAGGCAGAGGTAACAGGGCTGGACCTCGAGAACAAAACTCTCGAAACCACATCTGGTGATATCGGATACGAATATCTGGTCCTCACTACCGGCAGCGTCGGCAGGCTTCCGCCCAAGCACCTGCGCGGATTCTTCCGCCCCTTCTGGAACCTGGAGGATGCGCTCCGGCTCCGGAGCACCCTGAATGATTCCTGGCATCAATCCATCCGACGGGCCTCCGGACAGCTTCATCAAGGAGACCTGACGGTGGCCGTGGTCGGCGGCGGCTCCACGGGGGTGGAGCTTTCAGCAGAGATCGCAGCCCTCTTCGCCCACCTCAAGAAGCGCACATCCCGGCACCTTCCCAAAGAACCCCGCGTCGTCCTGATCGAGGCGACGAGCAGGCTGATGGGCTGGTTGAATCCCTACTTCCACGAGGTCGCGATGGCCGAGCTATCCCGTCTGGGAGTCGAGGTGTGGCTGAACGCGCCGGTTGAAGATGCTTCCGAAGAGGGCGTGAAAGCAAGGGAGGACTGGCTTCCGGCGCGGACCAGGATCTGGACTACCGGCGTCGAGACTCCGCCTCTCGCCCGGAATCTTCCAGGCGAGCACGATCCATCAGGCCGCATAAGGGTAGACGAGCACCTCACGCTGCCCGGCCACCCGGAGATACACGTCCTCGGAGACGCAGCCCTGTACGAAGATCCCCGGCACGGCATTCTGCCGCCCACGGCCTCCGTCGCGGTCCAGCAGGGTCCTTTCGCGACACGGGATGTGGGACGCAGGCTGCGGAGGAGAAAAAGACCCCCATTTGATTTCTTCAACCGCGGCTACGTGGTGAGCCTGGGTCCCGAAAGCGGCGTGGGCGAAGCCGTAGGCGTCCGGCTAAGAGGACCAGCGGCGCAGGCCCTTTACAGGAGCATCTTCCTCTACTATCTCAAGGATAGCCGGGAGCGCGCCCTGCTCAGCGCGGACTGGGCGATGGAGCGGGCAGGCCGGATAGGATTCGGATAGTCCGGCGACAGATCTGCCAAAGTTACCGGGCCTCGACCCGCTCTCTGAGGAGATGGCGCTCGACGATCTCCGGCGCGTCTTCGAGCCTTACGCGCGTATACCATACGTCATCGGGGAATACGAAGACGACCGGTCCCTCGTCGTGCCGCCGCGTGCAGGCGTTGCGCAGGACCGTCTGCGGTGAGAAACCGCGCCGCTCGACTTCTTCCCTGAACCTCTCCAGAAGCTCGCCGCCGCCCTTCGCACCGCAGCGTCCTTCTCCCGGCGTGGCACAGACAAATATCTGCTTCCGCATCACCCTCACCAGGCTCTATGCCAGAGGATCCGGCTGCACGGAACATTCGCGCTCACGGTGTCGAGAGGATAAGTCCCGCAGCCTCCACTGATGAATCCGGCAGTGATCACTCTGGACACGCGCACCTCCATCTAGAGTGCTCCGCCAATAGTATATGCGACGAAGTCGGGGCCGTTCGCCCGTTTTATCGCCCGCGCACTCGCCCAATCCATCCTCCTAAGAAGGTGAAGGATGTTCGGGGTTGGGTTTCTTGAGCGGGTCCCGTCCGGGCTCGACTCCCTCTGCAGAGGGCAGACGACTCAAGTATTCGGGATAGCTTCCCCGATAGCCCAGAGCACGAGCCACCGGAGCGAGGACTCCGAACAGAAGCCTCTGCAATATCAGGGGCGGCCTGGTGAAGACTATGACATCTTCGAACTCGCGCGCGATCAACGCGAGTTGCAACAGGTTGGGGATTCCTCTGGCGTTCGTCCTGCCGTCCCGGGCGAGCCCGAAGAGGTTGCAGATCATCTCCTCAAACCTCTTTCCGGGTTGGATCTCGACTATAACGTGCGCCTCCTCTTCACCGGCATTCCACCAGTCGTGGGCCACGCCCGGCAGCACGTACAGCCGCTCTCCCAGCTTTGCGATGGACTCGCGCCCGTCAATGCGGAATCCCACCCGTCCACGCATCACCGTGAAGCTCTCCTCTATGTTCGGGTGGACGTGCTCTCCCACCACCGCTCCGCCGGGCCTGACGTACAGATCAGCCACCAGCAACTCTCCGCCGGACTCTTCCGTACCGACCCGGACTACCGCCCGCTCGCCGGTTACCGGATTCTCTATCACTTCTCCTGCTCTGGACATGCTTTCCCCTTTCGTCGTTCGGTCCGGCTTGGTTCATGCTCGGCGCGTGGCTCTTCTATTTCAACTCCCGGACGTCAGGGTGACGTTGCGCAGACGCTGGACGCAGAGGTATTCGGCAAGGATCAACAATCCCACATACACGTCGTTCTCGAACCAGCCCAAAGTAGTCTGTGCACCAAGCACAAAGACGGTGGGATAGTAGAAGATGCCCACCAGAATCAGCACCAGCACCGCCACGCCAACAACCCGCCAGGCCCAGGTTCTGTCCGTACGCGCCAGTGCCGCCAGCCCGAAGCCGATCACATAGAAAACCCAGAGCTGCGGGTCTCGCGGGTCGCTGCCGTAGTTGGTATTGCCAGAGAGCGTGCTGACCAGCGCATACAGAGCAGAGACGGCGAATGCCGCCGCCAACACTCCAGCAACCTGAGAGCTATACCGGCGACTCTTCCCTACCCGCGTCGCGCCCGCGTTACCCGGCCTGCTGGCTGCTTCTGTTGTCATCTGCCCCTTCTTTCCTGTTCCATTGTGATTCAGGCTCTCCAGATTTGCGCTCGCGCATAAATCTTTCTTCGCTAACGTTCTCCTCTATTCCCTCTGCCTAACGATTGGCGCGCTTCGTGTCTGTCGGGGTTGCACAACCACAGCGAGGCGTGCTCGGGCTGTAGCGTATCTTCAACAACAGATAGCATCTCCGTGGTCAAACTCTCCAGATCCACTTCGTCGCGCAGCCTTCTCGAGAAAGCCTCAAGCGTCTTTTGCGCGTCGTACTTCCTGCGGTAAAAGCGCCTGTCTATAACCGTCTGGATGCGCTTCCTGAAAGGGTTGAACAGAGCGGCTATCACCAGCGTGGAAGCAACAACCGCAAGCTGCGAGCCCTCTCCGGTCAGACTGCGGAAAGCAAACTGCAGCAGCGCGACGCACCCCAGATAAACCAGCACCAGAGAAGCGGTGAGGATGAGGTAGACGAGGCTGCGGTTGATAATGAGGTCTATCTCGTAGAGGCGGTATTTGAGGACGGCTACCCCGATCGCGGTCGCGAGGCCGAAAACACCGACGATCAGGACCGCGAAGCTGGCCCAGAAGACCCACCGCACGCCTATCTCTGCGGAGACGACGTACGTCAGGACGAAGCTTCCCGCCATCACCGCCCCGGCGTAGGCGAACCACTTGATCTGCTCCCGCTCCTCTCCCCTTGTCCAGCGCAGCCTGAGAAACAGGGAAACCGCTGCGACAAGCGCGAGAATTCCGTTTTCGAGCGTCGTCGAGACGCTTACCACCGAACCCAAAAGGCTTTGGGCACCCTCGATCCCGAAGGGATTCTGGATGGAGCCGAGCCAGATGACAGGGCCGGACATCAAGGCCGAGGAGAGGATGCTCGCCACCAGCACGGCCACGCTGAACCACGCAAACCACCGCCAGCGGCGGGATGGCAGCCTGCCGTTGGGAAACAACAGAAGCAGGAACACCAGCAGGCAGGTACCCGGTGCCCAGAACCACGAGGAGATCCAGGCCATCGCCTCGCCGCCCGGAAGCGAGCCGGGCTCGGCGCGTAGCGCGTAGATAGCGTACTGGGAAGAGAAGTGCTCTACTGCGCTATTGAGACCCAGCGCGCAGATGATCCAACCAACAGGTGTCTCGGGGCGGCGCGAGGAGATCACCGCTCCGACCGGCGCGGCAGCTATCGCAGACACCGTGAGCATGGCCCCGTAATCAAAGATGTGCACGTTCGGGTGGGAACGGTTCAGGATCAGGAGCAGCACAGCGAGCGCCGTCAGCGCCCCGGACAGCAGGCACAGCGACCAGGACAGCCAGGCAGCGGCGCGAGGGCTAACCCCGGCACCCCACCGAAATGGATGAACGTTTCGCGTACGCTCAGTCCCGGCGGATCGTGTACCAGACACCGTTGTATTCCTTCCCGGCCCCCTGACCCAAAACCCGCCGGGAAGCCGCTTGCCCTACGCTGATTCCATTTTATGCCGCATCCGTTCCGGGATCGTTACGGAAAACGTTACGGGGATAGCTCTCCCGAAAAATCCAACCGCAACCGGAAGCCGTGGCTTGTCGGCGAGGCCATTGCCTCAGAAAGAGATCGCAGAAAGGCCAGTCTCGGCGCGCTCCTGCACCCTTCTCGCCATTCCACTCTTCTTGGCCGCCTCGGATACGGCCTCCGCCACCGCCGGTGCCACCCGCTCGTCGAAAACGCTCGGGATGATGTAGTCCACCGAGAGTTGCTCTTCAGAGATGACCCCGGCTATGGCCTCGGCTGCCGCCAGCTTCATCTCCTCGTCTATCCCTCGCGCCCTTACATCCAGCGCGCCCCGGAAAATCCCCGGGAAGCAGAGGACGTTGTTGATCTGGTTGGGGTAGTCGCTCCTCCCGGTGGCGATGATCCTGGCATGCCCCATCGCTTCTTCGGGCATGATCTCGGGGTCCGGGTTGGCCATGGCGAAGATTATCGGCTCTTGAGCCATCTTCTTCAGGTGCTCGACCGTGAGCACCCTGGGAACCGAGAGCCCCAGGAACAGGTCCGCGCCTTCCACGGCCTCCGAAAGCCCTCCCGTAAGTCCCTCCGGGTTGGTGCTCTCGGCAAACCACCTCTGGGAGGGGTTCAGATCCTCCCTGCCGGTATGCACGATGCCGTACTGGTCGCAGCCGACGATGTTTCTGACCCCGGCGGCCAGCAGGATCCTGGCGCAAGCTATCCCCGCAGCCCCGGTTCCGGTCATCGCAACCCGCAAATCTTCCATCTTCTTGCCGGTGATCTTCAAGGAGTTGATGAGCGCCGCCAGAACGACTACCGCCGTGCCGTGCTGGTCGTCGTGGAAGACCGGTATCTCTATCTCCCGCTTCAACCTCTCCTCGATCTCGAAGCACCTCGGCGCGGAGATGTCTTCGAGGTTTATCCCGCCAAAGCCGGGGGATATATTTTTCACGGTCTCGACGATCTTATCGGGGTCTTTGGTGCCGAGGCAGATGGGGAAGGCGTCAACATCCGCGAACCCCTTGAAGAGCATCGCCTTCCCCTCCATCACCGGCATCGCGGCTTCGGGTCCTATATCTCCGAGTCCCAGCACCGCCGTCCCATCGGTGACGACCGCAATCGTGTTGCGCTTGATGGTGAGGTTGAAGACCCTCTCGGGATCCTGGGCGATGGCCCGGCACACCCTGGCGACACCCGGCGTGTAGACCATCGAGAGATCATCGCGCGTGGCGATCTGGCGTCTGGAGCGGACCTCGATCTTACCCCCGAGGTGGATGAGGAAAGTCCGGTCGGAGACGTTTACGACCTCCACCTCCGGCAAGGAATTCACCGCTCTGACTAGTGCCTGGCCGTGCTCGGAGTCGCGGGCGTTGACTGTAATATCACGCACCGACTTCTGCTGGCCTATCCGGACGATGTCCACCGCCCCCACTATCCCCCCAGCTTCGCCGATGGCCGTCATGATCTTGCCCAGAGAGCCCGCCCGGTGGGGATACTCCACCCTCAAGGTCATGCTGTAACTCGCGCTCGGTATGGCTTCCATGGCTTGCTAACGATCCCTTCCTCCGGTTGATTTTCCTACTTATGGTGTGGATTTTATTCTAGCTACATCCCTGCGATAAATGCACTAGATCATCCGGGTCTAAACCGGCAGGTATCCAGCGTCGCCGGGGAGATCCTTGCCGGGCAGGGCCTCGCGTCGGGCGATAAACCACCGCCCCAGAGGCGTGCGCGGGCCAGCCTCCTCTGCGGCCTGTTTCAGCCCGGCTCTCAACTCGTGTAGTATCGGGGGGCGCTCGCCGTAGGAGATAACCTCCAGCTCCGCAACGACCGCCGCGTCAATGAACCCGCCCCAGCGTCCGCTCGCCTCGTCATCCGGCTCCGGCGGCGAGGAGAAGGCACGCTTTATCTCCGCCGGTAGTGGCGTATTCTCGATGATATCCACCCGCTCCGGCTCACCCTCTACAGGGTTTGCTTCCTTGAGGTAATTGCGGGCGCTCATGAGCAATAGACGCGAGGGAACAGTTCGTTTGTTCCAGGACTCCCCCACCGCCTCCCAGTTGACGAATGACCCGCCGTAGAGCGACTCAAGGTCCATAGCTACGGTTGTCCCCCGAAAGCCTCTTTCATGGCCTGGGCCACGGTGTTCTTTATCCTCTGCGCCAACCCGTTTACGGCCTGCAAGGGCGCGGGAGTAGTGGCGAGTTTGGGCGGCTGTGGCGGCTGCGGTTTCACGGCGTAGCCGCTGGTCTTGATCTTGAACTCGCTCATATCCGCCTGCGGGAAGTCGAGGACCGGCTGCCCGGCGGTGGCCTGGGACATGTAGCGCGAGAAGATGTCCAGCGGGAAGTTCTCCCCGTTGACCTGCGAGAGTCCGTGGACGCCGACCATCGTGTTGCGTCCCTGCGGATATCCCACCCATACGGCTGTCGAGAGCTGGGGCGTGTAGCCCACGTACCACGCGTCGGTAAAGTCGTCGGTGGTGCCCGTCTTCCCGGCCGAGGGACGCCCGATCTCCTTATCGAGGTTGTGAAACTCCGAGACGGTGCCGGACTTCACCACCTGCCGCAAGACCTGCGTCTCCGCAGCCGCTTCGTTGCTGGAGAGTATCCGATCACCGCTCACTCGATGGTCGTAGAGCCGATTCCGATGGCCGAAGTTTATTTGGCTGATCTTCTCGACCGCGTAGGGCTTGCGGTAGACGCCCCCGGCGGCGATGGTCGCATACGCTGAGGCCATATCCAGCGGGCTCACCCCGACGCGCAACCCGCCGATGGCCGTGGACGGGTAGGGGTCCAGCGGCGTCGTAATCCCCAGATCATGCGCCATCCTGACGACGTTCTCCAGACCAACGTCGGCGGCAAGCTGCATAAAGACCGTGTTATCCGACTGGGCCATCGCCTGCTCCACCGTAATGTCGCCGCGCTGCACAAGGCCGTAGTTCTTGACGGAATAGGTCTTGCCGTCGAAGCTCACGTCGAGATTGTGGGAGTCATAGACCGTCTTGGGCGAGATGCCCTGCTTGAGTGCCGCGGCGAGCACGAAGGGTTTGAAGGCGCTCCCCGGTTGCCTGCGGGCGTCGAGCGCGAGGTTGAAGTCCCCGTCCTGCCCGACGAGCACCCGAATAGCCCCGGTCTGGGGCTGGATGGTTACCACCGACGCCGAGGGATCGGAAGGTTCGTAGAGCACCTCTTTAGCAGATGCGGCGGCTTCGCGCTGCATCTTCGGGCTGAGGGTCGTGTGAATCCTCAATCCCCCGCGCTTCAGGGCATCGGGGCCGAGTATATCCGTTACCTCCCGGCGAACCTTGTCCATAAAGGGCTGGTATACAGTGTTCTCCTGGTTCTGACCGGAGACGAACTTCAGGGTGGCTTTCTCAGCTTTGCGGTGTTGCGCGGCGGATATCATACCCTGTTTCTGCATGAGGTCCAGCACCTCGTTGCGGCGCTCGGTGGCGCGCCTGTAGCCTTCTCTGGTTGCAGGATAGGTCGAGGGAGCGTGCAGAAAACCGGCGAGGGCGGCGGCCTGAGATAAGGATAGATCCCTGGCATCTTTCCCAAAATACGCCTGGGCGGCTTCCTGGGCTCCGTAGGCCTCGCGTCCGTAGTAGACGGTGTTGAGGTAGGTTGTCAGTATCTGTTTCTTGGTGTGGTGCTGCTCGTAGGCGGCGGCGAGCAGCGCCTCCCTCAGACGGCGCCAGAACGAGAGGTTATCCCGCTGCGCCCTCGGGATAAAGAGATTCTTTATTAGCTGCTCGGTGATCGTGGAGCCGCCCTCCTCGACCTGCTGGGAGCGGAGATCCTCCCATGCCGCGCGCGCGATACCCCTGATATCGAACCCGCCGTGCTCGTAGAAACGCCGGTCTTCGGTGGCGACGACCGCCTTCGGCAGGTATCTACCCAGGTCCTTGTACCCCACGGTCTCGCGGTTCTTTTCTCCGGCCAACTCGCCTATCTCCTCGCCGTTTTTGGCGTAGACGTAGGAGTTCTGGGAGAGTTTGGGATAGGCTCTGTCCAATCTGCTCCCGTACCGGTGGACCTCGTAGAGGTAGAGCGTCGTAATCACAGCCAGCCCGCCCACCGCGAAAAAAAGCGCGACGTTGAACGATATTCGGAAGATCCGCAACGTCCAGAGCCCCACGCGCCTCCAGGTCTTCCGGCTGCTGGTTTTGAAGAAATCGTTCACGATTATCCCCGGTAGTATACTTTACTTACTTATCGGGCTGGATCACCTGAAAAGCGCCTCCCTTCTTCTAGTACGCATGTAAAAGAGAAAAGTTTTGAGCGGTGTTAGTATGTTTGTATGCCAGAGCTTGCCTGCACAGCCCGCCGCATGGGAGATTACGAGAGCCGCACCGAGGAGTACGAGCTGGCCTTCTCGGTAGACGGCTCGGAGCCGCGGACACTGGAGATTAAATACCAGGCGGCGCGGGCTTATGAGATCAACGAGGCCCTGGATGCCTGCGTCGAGACTGCCCGCGAAGCCATCTCCGAGGCCGGACTGGATGCACGCCCCACCGATGAGGCTCTCTCGCAGTTCGCCTGGAAGGCGATCCAGTCGGTCAAATACGAAGAAGGCGCGGCGAAAACCTCAAGCCTGGAGCTTTGACCAGGATAGGGCTGCGATGTCCTCCCCGACGTTTGTCTCTATCTCCTCCGGCTTACGCCACTACGATCCCCGAGCTTATTCCCGTAACCACGCCCGACTCCCTCACGGCAGAATCCTCCAGATCCACCGGGAACAGTGCCCTAACGTCGGCATCGGGGTATAGAACATCTGCGATCTCCAGACTCCGCGCAACACTCTCCGCTTGAATCCCAACCTGAAAACAGGTGCAGCCCGTCCGAACCTCTACCGAAACCCGTATCATCTGAACCTCGCTTTCCTCAAAGTCGGCAACTTCTCCGGTTTCGCTCTACCTTTGTAAAGCCCACATCCGCCGCTCTCGGACAGCGGTAGGCGGGATTTTTGAAAAACTCCTCTAGCGTTCGATCGGCAAACGGGAAAACCTTGCCAACTTACGGGTTTCGCGCCGCTTTCAGCAGCTCACCGAGCGTAACGCGCCCCTCGTAGAGAGCGGTCCCGACCACGGCACCAACGACACCTGGAACCCGCGCGAGAGAAGCGACATCCTTCGTGTCCCTGATCCCACCGCTGGCGATGGTCGGGATGATCCGGGCCACTTCCGAGGTCTCTTCGAGCGCTGCCCCGTAACCCATGCCGTCGCGGGCGATGTCGGTAAAAAGTACCGAGCAAACGCCGTCGGAAGCAAGTTCAGTGGCGATATCCAGCACGCTTATCCCGCTCTCCTGCTGCCAGCCGTGCGTCGCCACGATTCCTTCTCGGGTATCCACGGCGACGACGAGCGCGTCGCCGAGTTCTTCCAGGGCGCGCAGCCTGAGCTCTCGATCCTCTACCGCAGCCGTACCCAGGACGACCCGCCTCGCGCCCGCTTCTCGCACGGCCCTCACGTCCCGGACGCTCCTGATACCGCCGCCCACCTGCAGCGGCACGTCCACGGCGCGCGCCATCTCACGGATCAGGGGAAGCTGGGCTGGATATCCCTCTCTCGCGCCATCGAGGTCCACGACGTGGATCGCACCCGCACCCTGGCGCTGCCACTCGCGGGCACGCTCGGTAGGGTCCGCGTCGTAGCGCCGCACCTGGCCGAAGTCGCCCTGCGCGAGCCGCACGCAACTCCCACCCCGGATGTCTATGGCCGGAAAGACTATAAAGCTGGCTCCCACGCCCTGGATACTAGCGCAGCACGAGCAAGATTGCGGAGATGAGCCCGGCGGCGATGCAGTAGTAGCCGAAGGGTCCCAGAGTCTCGATCTCCCGCTTGCGGAAGAGGTACATCAGAATGGCCGTAGAGGCGTAGGCCGCAAGCCCGGCAACCACCCCGCCGAACACCGCTATCTCCAAAGTGTGGGGCGTCCCGTAGCGGATGAGCTTGGGGATCTCCAGCACGCCTGCTGCCAGGATGATCGGGGTGGCGAGCAGAAATGCAAAGCGTCCCGCCATCTCCGCACGCAGCCCCGATGCCAGCCCGCCGACTACGGTAACCCCGGAGCGCGAGATGCCGGGAATGAGCGCGAGAACCTGTGAGGTGCCGACGATGATAGCCTGCCAGAAAGAGAGCTGGCTGACGCCGCCCTTGATCCTCTTCCGCCGCAGCCGCTCGCCGGCGAGCAGGAAAATGCCGTTGAAGATCAAAACTACAGCAGCAAGAAGAGGCCTGGCGAAATTGGCCGCAAGAGCCCTCTCGAAGGCAACGCCCACCAGCCCCGCGGGTATGGTACCCAGGATCACCAGCCAGGCGAGCCTGCCTTCGGCGTTGCCCTTTATCCCCCTCTCGGCGAGCGAGCGGAAAAAGCCGCGGATAATTCCGAACCACTCCCGCCAGAAGAAGATAAAGAGTGCTGCGGCGGTTCCCAGGTGCAGGACCACGAAGAACGGCAGGAAGGTGGGGCTCTCCTGGTTCACGTGCCACCCCAGCAGGGAAGGCAATATCACGCCGTGGCCGAGGCTGGAGACGGGCAGGATCTCTGTCGCCCCCTGCAGCAACGCCAGTATGAACGCTTCCCAGATGCTCAAGTCGGGTCCCTTCTGATCACCCGCGGAAAATGCACGCTGTCTCTCGGCGGGAGATCTGTGTAATCGTTACAAACACGCGGAAGGATACCCCAACCATTCACCCATTAACAGAGTTCCCCAAGGCAGGTCGCAAAATTTATGTTTTCGGATTAGCACGATCGGAGCAAACAAGGGAACACTTGCCCCGAAGACCTACATGGAGACGCCCAGAAGCCCGCGCGTCAACTGGAAGGCGGTATCACCCTGGGCGTAGAGCCTGGGCGTGTAGCTGCGCGAGCCGACGGCGAGGATGGCCTGCAACATCTGCTCATTCCACCCGGAAGGATCTCCCTCCAGTGTTACGTCGAGGTCCTCCCCGAAATCGCTCAGGGTTTCTTCGTCGGAGGAGACCTGTATCAGTGGAACCATCCGGTGCGCCTGCAGAGGATGTCCGGCGACGTGGGCCAGCATGACCTCAACGCCCGTCGCTCCCAATCCAGTCGCGGTCTCGATCCAGTGGTCGGTCGGGGTCTCCATGACATGCAATCCCGGCTCCTCGAAGGACTGCCCGTAGGCCAGGGTGCTGGTTACGGACCTGCTCTCGAAAACCCTCTCTACATACATCCGGGAAGAAAGAAGAGAGGCATTCTCCGGCACCACCACCGTAGCCCCGGCGGATACGAGCGTCCCTGTAAGCCGTGCCAGGGTTCCGGCGGCGTCATCGGACAGAAAGCCGGAGGCGTGAAGCCCGATCCGGAGCGCCTCCGGTCCGGCTGGTTTGTAGCTTAGCTCGCTGCTGTCTTCCAGCTTCCGGGCGAACCAATCCTCGACCCGTTGGGTTACCGCCTCTATGCCGCCGTCTAGCTGTATGCTGGCCCAGCCGAAGTCCTCCGGGTCCATGCCCCGCTCCGCGAGCCGGTTCTTGAAGTAGTCGTTGTGGGTTTTCTCGCATCCGTGCTCCAGCAGCAGGGCCACTCTGACGGAAGGGTGCTTGAGATAGCCCAGGACGGTGCGGACGTAGATGTCTTCCGAAGACCCCGAGGATACGCCGCAACCCTCCGTGTGCGGCAGGGAGACGAACCTCGTAACCTTGTTCTCTCCGAGACCGCGCTCGTCGAGGCTACTGGCTATCCGCATGGCGATCTGGCCCGAGCAGAGGCTGGTCGGCATGATGAGGGCTACCTGGTCCGCAGCGGCCCCTTCAGGCGTCTTGATAGCTTCGAAGCTGATTCCGGCAGGCTCGAAGCCGCCTTTGAGCGGCAGAGGCTTTCCGTCCGGTACGGGCGCGTCCTTGAGGCAGTCGAGGTTGTCGGCGCCGGTCTGCTGCCAGTCCCGCCATATGGAGACCTGGGAGTGTCCCGCGCGCTCTCCGGCGGTCTTCTCACCGGAGGCTGCTCTGATGGTGAGATCCAGCGTAGCCTCGCCCAACTCGTCCATCGGGGTGCCGTCCAGGTAGGCACCGGCGTTGACGTCCATCTCGTTGGAGAGAAGCTCGTAGCGGCCGGTGGTGCTCACGACCTTTATGGTTGGTACGAACGGGAAGTTGGTGATCGAACCATTGCCCGTGGTAAAGAAGATCAAAGCCGCCCCCGAAGCGACCTGACCGGCGACGCTCTCCAGATCGTTGCCGGGGCTGTCCATAAAATAGAATCCGGGTTCCGCCATACGCTCAGCGTAGCCTATGACGTGGTCCAGCCTGATCTGCGGGTCCTTCTTCATCGCCGCCCCGAGGGACTTTATGGAGATGTTGTAGAGCCCGCGATAGTTGTTCCCGCCAGATGGATTGCCCTCGGCGGTATGCCCGTGCCACCCGACGCGCTCCTTGAACCGCTCCATGTTCTCCAGGAAGCTCCGGGCGACCTCGGGAGCGCGGACGTTTTTCAGGATGTAGCTCTCGGCTCCGATCAACTCGTCGGTCTCGGCCAGATTCGCCGCCCCGCCGTAGCGCACGATCTCCCTGGCGACCCAGCCGACCAGCGGGTTGGCCGAGATACCCGAGAAGGCGTCGGAGCCCCCGCACTGCAGGCCGATCTTGAGGTTCGAGAGATCCTCTTCGGTGCGCCAGGCTCCGTTCACCTCATCCAGCCAGCCGCGCACGACGTTCGCCCCTTTTTCCAGATCTTCCCGAAAACTCCCCTTCAGGCTCAGGAACTCGTGAGAAACGTCTTCGAGGGGGTAGCCGTTCTCCCGCGCATAGTACCGGAGAATCTGGTTCGTCACCGCCCCCGTAGCGTAGTCAACGGCGAGGACGGCGCCCACGTTGGGGTGGACCATGAACCCGCAGAGCGTCCGCAGCAGGAACTCCAGGTTGTTCGGCTGCCTCTGCGTCCCGCCCTCGGTGTGAGCCACGGCGACTATGCCGTCTACGTTCGCGTAGCGGTCCGCAAGACCTTCGAGCCGCCTCTCCAGCGACTTCACGTAGCCGGAGGTCTCCGAGGTTACGCCGAGCAGGACTATGTAGTTTCTTGTCCCGACGCCCCGGCTCGCGCCGCGCCGGTAGCCTACGAATGAGCGGGGGATTTCGTGCGGCGGCACCTGCTCCCCGATTCCGAAGGAGCCCTCTTCTAGCTTGTACGGACACAGCTCCCTGTCGCGGAAGCTGGCCTTTTCGGGTAGCTCGAAGTCCACGTGCCGCTCGCGCAGGACCTGCAAGACCTTCTCGTTGCAAGCGTAGCTTCCGGGCGGCATGTCGCTAATGGCTTCCCCGAAGGGCATTCCCCAGGAGAGCAAACTTTCACCGGCGCGTATGGGGGCTACAGCGAAGCGGTGCCCTTCGAGCACGGTATGCTCTATGGAGAAGACCGAAGCTCCCTTGGCGATTCTCGTCCCCATCTCCAGGCGGCGGGTGGCGATCGCGGTGTTATCTCCGGGGTCGGGGGTTATCCCAACTTCCTCGAAGTTCAAAACCTGGCTGGAATGCGAACTCAATATCTTTGCTCCCGTCCAAATCTTTTACGACTCTCGAACGATTATCACATGCACGTCGCCGGGACCGTGCACCCCGATGGTCAGCGACATCTCGATGTCTCCCGAGCGGCTGGGACCGGTGTGGAAGCACAGGTTGTTGGGCAACCTTCCCTCGTATTTCTCCAGGACATCTCTGATTGCGGGAAGGACTCTCTCTTCCGGGACCACCGCCACGTAGGTCGGCGGCAGGAGCGTTACCGTCCGCCCCATTCCTTTTCCGTTGCGCAGGATGAGGCTCCCGGTCTCGGCCACGGCCCACTCCGCCGTGGATAGTCCCACGTCCGCGCGGGCGGCAATCTGCCGGGGATCTTCGAGATCGCGCCACACAGCAACCTCCACCCCGGCTTCCCGCAGCGGTTCGTCTACACCGAGCCGCTCCAGCTCCTCCACGTCCCAGCGGAGCAGCATCCTGGCCTCCCGCTCGCGGGCGAGGTCCAGGATGTATTCGCTGGCTTCCTCCAGGCTCTCCGCCAAAAGCCCCTGTCCGCCCAGAGCTTCCAGTTCTTCCAGAAACCGGGCCGGGGGGGCTTCGATCCGCTCTTCTTTCCGGGGCTCGTCCTTCGGGGTCCAGGGGACATCCGGGGCGTGGGTGGGTTTGTAGCGGCCCGCGCGCGTGCGGTGGTGGATGGTCGTAAGAAACTCCTTCCGGTCCGCCACAGCTAGAAGCCCTCCTTCCACAGCTCCCGGAAAGATCTCTCGGCGATCGGCGGAAGCTCGCGGAAGTCGGTCCAGCCCTTCAAGGGACCGGGGATCTTCCGGTCGAGCCCCCGTTGCGAGAGCGGCCCCTGGAACAGCCTGCCAGCTTTCGCGCCTGCGTTGTACGCCGCGGGGCTTCTCATGGCTCCCTCGAAGCCCTTGAAGGCTATCTGCTGGGCTTTGCTCGCGAGCCCCTCGTCCACCTGCCGCCTGCGCAGCTTCAGCAGGAGATCCTGCAGCGGGATGCCCACCGGGCACGCCTCGGCGCACGCCCCGCACAGAGATGAGGCGAACGGCAGATCCTTCGCTTCCTCATCCCCCTTCAAGAGCGGCGTGATGACCGCTCCTATCGGGCCGGAGTAGGTCGAGCCGTAGGCGTGGCCTCCGGTCTGCCTGTAGACCGGACAGACGCTCAGGCAGGCCCCGCAGCGGATGCAGTAGAGCGCCTCCTCGAACTCGGTCCCGAGCAGCTTCGAGCGCCCGTTGTCCAGCAGGATCAGGTGAAACTCCTCCGGGCCGTCCGCCTCTCCTTCTCCTCTGGGACCGCTGACCATGTTAGTGTAGACGGTGATCTTCTGTCCGGTGGCGCTTCTGGAGAGGAGCCTGAGAAATACGGAGAGGTCCTTGAGGCGCGGGATGGTCTTCTCTATGCCCATCACCGCGACGTGCACCGGCGGGACGCTGGTTACCAGCCTGCTGTTCCCCTCGTTGGTCGCCGTAACAATGGTTCCGGTCTCGGCCACCCCGAAGTTGGCCCCCGTGATGCCGATGTCCGCCGAGAGGAACTTCTCCCGCAGACGCCTTCTGGCGAAGGCGACCAGATCCTCGACGTTGGGCGGCAGCTTCTCTCCGGCCACGCCCGAGAGAACCTCGGCGGCGCGGTGGCGGCTCATGTGGAGGATGGGAGCGACGATGTGCGAGGGGGTGTCTCCGGCGAGCTGGGCGATCCACTCCCCCAGATCCGTCTCGACTATCTTCAGGCCGAGGTCCGCGTACTCCTCCTGGAGCCTCCGGTTCAGCTCTATCTCCTCAGTGGCCATGCTCTTGGACTTGGTGATGACTCTGGCTTCCCTGCGGCGCGCCAGATCCCCGACGTAGCGGACCACCTCCTCGCCGTCTCTGGCGAAAAACACGTTGCCGCCCCGTGCTTCGACGGCCTCGGCCATCTGCGAGAGGTAGCGGTCCAGGTTCGCCATCGTCTCCTGCTTGATGTGATACGCTCGCTCTCTCAGCTCGGGAGCATCGGGCAGGGCTCTGAGCGCCCGGTTGCGGTTGTTTACGGTGTTCTTGGAATGAACCTCGACCGCAGCGTGGAGCGCTTCATCCTCGATAGCCCTGCGGCTCCGCTCGTTGAAGCCCTCGACTTTGCTCTCGATACCCACGCCGCGTCTGTCCCTGCCGTCACGCCTCTGTGCGGTTCTTCTCATCTCCAACGCTATCCGACCTTTCCGAGATCCGGGTCCAGGATCTGTGCCAGATGATAAACGCGCGTGGTGCGTCCCGTGCGCCTCAGCCGCCCCTCCAGGTGCATAAGGCAACTGGAGTCGCAGGAGATGAGGGTGTCCGCGCCGCTTTTGTCCAGGGCGCGTATCTTCTCATCAGCCATCGCCGCCGAGACGTCGGGCATCTTCACCGAGAAGGTCCCCCCGAACCCGCAGCACAGCTCCTCGTTCTCCCAGTCCAGGAGCTCCAGGCCCGCAACGTTTTCCAGGAGCCTGCGCGGCTCCTCCATCACCCCTAACTCCCGCCTCTGGTGGCAGCCGCAGTGGAATACCGCCCGGCCCTCGTAGTGCGCGCCGAGATCTTCGATTTCCAGCACGTTCATCAGGAAATCCGAGAATTCTCTCACCCTGCCGCCCAGAGCTTCAGCACGCTCCCGCTCCTCGGGTAATCCCTCGAAGATGAAGGGGTAGTAGTGTGAGACCATCGTGGTGCAGCTCCCCGACGGGCACACCACGTAGTCCGACGGCTCCCTCTCGAAAACGTCGAGGAAGTGGCGTGCGACGCCGCGGGCCTCGTCGAAGAAACCGGAGTTGAAGGCGGGCTGTCCGCAGCAGGTCTGGCCCTGCGGGTAGGCGACCTCCACGCCGAGCCGCCTCAAGACGCGCACCACGCTCACCGCGACCCCAGGGCTGATGAGGTCCACGTAGCAGGGGACGAACAGCGATACCCTCAAACCCGACCTCCAGCGGTAGCTCTCACTCAGACGACCCTGCGCGCGCCCCGGATCCTCTCGACCGGCAGCGGCTCGACCTTCCCCACGATAAACAGGTAAGACAGCGCCCCGACGATAGCGAGAATGCCTGCCAGGATGAGCCCGGCGACGAATGTCCCCGTAGCGCCGACAAAAGCCCCGATAACGGCGGGGCTGGCGATACCGGCTATATTGGAAGCAAAGTTCTGTATGCCTCCTATGGAAGCCACGTGTTCGGAAGCAGGTGCAACATCCGCCGGAAGCGACCACACGCTGGCCGCCGCAAACGTAAGGCTCGCGTAGGAGATAGAGAGCAGCGCCAGGGCTCCGACCGCGCTCGGCACGATGGCGGCCAGGGCTATCACCGAGGAGAAAAGCATCCCCCCGACCAGGCACACTTTGCGCGCCACCGTAAGGCTCGTACCCCGCCGCACCAGAAAGTCCGAGAACAGGCCCCCCAGCCAGCCTCCGGGTATCGCCACGATTGCGGGAATCGTCCCGTAGAAGCCGAGCTGGAGAAGGTTGAAGTGCCGGGCTCTCACCAGGTAGTCCGGGAACCAGGTGATGAAGAAGTAGATCACGAAGTTCAGGCAGAAAAAGCCGATCATCATGCCCCAGACCGTGCGGTACTTGAAGAGGTCGCGCCAGCGAACGCTTCCGCCCGAAGCCCGTTGCGCGGGCCTCTGGTAGTCCTCCGTTCTGGCTCCGCCAGCCTCGATGTACTGTATCTCTTCACTGGAGACTTTGGGATGCCTCTTCGGGCTGCGGTAGAACAGGATCCAGAATATCACCCACACGATCCCGAGCACCCCGGTTACCACGAACGAGGTCCGCCAGCCGGCAGCCGCGATGATCGCAGACACGATAGGCAAAGAGAGCGCCGTCCCGACTCTCGCTCCGGAGTCGAAAATGCTCGTGGCGAACGCCCGCTCCTGCTTCGGAAACCACTGGGAGACGACCTTGGCGCTGCTCGGGTATCCTCCGGCCTCGCCCACTCCCAGAAGCAGCCTGAACCCGAACAGCGAGACGAACCCGCGCGCCAGCGCCGTCGCCGCCGTGAACACCGACCACCACACGACCGCAAACGCGTACACCACGCGCGCCCCGAAGCGGTCCGCCGACCATCCCATCGGGAGCTGGAACAGGGCGTAGGTGTAGAAGAACGCTCCCAGGATGAATCCCATGGCCGTGTCGCTTATGCTCAGTTCCTTCTGGATGAACGGGACCGCGACGCCGAGGTTGGCCCGGTCTATGTAGTTGATGGATATTCCCAGGAATGCCAGGAACACCATCCACCAGCGTATCCGGGTTCTTCTGCGTACTGCACTGCTAGCGGAAGCCATCTCTCTCCTCCTCTATCACGTTTTGTTCTCCCCCTTGAAACCGGCTCCTGGATCTACTCTCCGAAGAAAGGCTCGTTCTTGCGGGCGTAGCGGCGGGCTACCTCCTCGTTCAGCTCCACACCGAGACCCGGTTTCTCGGGGACCCTGATGAATCCGTCCTCGATTACTGGCCCGTCGAAGCCAACCACCATGTCCTCCCAGAAAGGCACGCTCATCCCGTGCCACTCCAGGGCGAGGAAGTTGGGAACGGCGGCGGCCACATGCGCCGAGGCTATGGTCCCGACGGGGCTCGCGATGCAGTGGGGAGCCACCGCGACGTAGTGGGCGTCGGCCATATCCGCTATCTTGCGCGCCTCCAGGAGCCCGCCGGTCTTCTGGAAGTCGGGGGCGGCGATGTCCAGAGCTCCTTTCTCCAGGGCCTCCCGGAAGCCGTAGCGCATGTAGAGGTTCTCGCCGCTCGATATCGGGGTTTTGGTGCTCTGAGTGACGCGGCACATAGCCTCGACATTCTCCGGTGGCACCGGGTCCTCCAGCCACATCAGGCCGTAGGGCTCCAGCTCGTACGCCAACCTCTGGGAGTCGGATACGTTGTAGCGCCAGTGCAGATCGAAGGCCACATCCACCGTATCGCCGACCGCCTCGCGGACGGCCTCAGCGAGCGAGACCATGAACTTCACCTCGGCGTGGGTGAGCGTCCCGGAGTGGGTGTCCAGGGTGTGCGGGTTGGGGACGTCCAGGTCGAACTTGATGGCGGTGAAGCCCATCCCGGCTACCTCGCACGCCCGGTTTGCGTACATCTCTGGCGTAAAGACCTCATCCGTGGCGGCCTCCCCGAAAGCCCTGCCGTGGACGGGGTGGTTGATCTCGGCCGAGATGGCGGCCGCGGCCTCTTCGGGGAGCCAGCCGGGGTGGCGCGCGATCATGAGCGCGTCGAGGGCTTCCAGGGCTTCCCCGGCGTGGCAGTCGGCGTAGATCCTGACCCTGTCGCGGTACTTGCCGCCGAGGAGCCGGTAGATCGGGGCCTCGTAGTACTTGCCGACCACATCCCAGAGGGCGGCCTCTATGCCGCTGATGGCGTTGTAGACGATGCCGCCCATCGAGCCCGCGCCCGAGGCGGCCCACCTCATCTTGGAGAAGAGCCTGTCCACATTGCGCGGGTCCTCGCCTATAAGCAGCCTCTTGAAATCACCGATGATGGCGGTAAGTCCCGGCGCCACGAAGCTCTCGCCGAGCCCGGTTATGTCCTCGTCGGTGTAGACGCGGACGAAGGTCCAGTCGTAGTTCGCCTCCACTACCGCCGTCCTGACGTCGGTTATCTTCAAATAGCCTCCTCTAATCTTCTTCCGTACTCTGCATCCGGCGTGCGCTTCAAGTCTTGCCTAAAGCCTGGATCCTGCTCGGGATGATCGTCAGCTCGGGGATGTGTACGTGCGGCGGGAGCGTAAGCAGAAAGAGACAGGTCCGGGCGACGTCCTCGGGTTTGAGAGCGCGGTCCCGCGTCTCCCTTGGGGGCGGCTCGGGACGGTTGTCCAGGATGGGGGTGTCCACGAGGCCCGGCAGGATGGTCGAGAACCTCACGCCCTCCTCGTGCTCCTCGAACCCGGCTGCTCTCGCCAGCGCGATCATGCCCGCTTTTGAGGCCTGGTACGCCGGTCCCGAGGTATCGGGCCAGGCTCCGGAGACGCTGCTTATCAGGAGGACATCTCCGCGCGAAACTCTCAGGTACGGCAGCGCGGCGCTGATGAAGTAGAAGGCCCCGCTGAGGTTCGTCGAGATCAGGGTGTCCCAGTCCTCCGGGGTCAGCTTTCGCAGCGCACGGTTCGGGACGTTCGTCCCGGCGGCGAGCACGAGGATGTCTACGCCTTCCTGATCCCCGATCTCTTTCACCAACTGCCCGGCGGCCTCTCCATCGGAGACGTCCACGGCGTGCGGGACGAAGTTGCCCGAGGAGATGCGCTCCTGGCCCGCGCCTTCGGCCATCGCCCTCTCGCGCCGGGCGACGGCGTGGACGCGGGCTCCGGAGTCGGCGAGGAGATTCGCCGTGGCTAGCCCGATGCCGCTGGAGGCGCCGGTTACGATGGCGGAGCGTCCCTGCAAGGACCTCTCGCTCACTGCTCCATCTCCGCAAGGAAGACCTTTACCCGCTCCGACGGTCCCCGGACCAGTTCCGAGAAAGCGTCGGGACCCTTCTCCAGCGGGAGCACCGGTTCCAGCGCGCCGAGCCCGGCGCGCCCTTCCGAGATCCAGTCCAGAGCCCGCTCGAAGTCATCGCGGGTATAGGCGTAGGAGCCGCGGATCGTGATCTGGCGCCTCACAACATCGTGGAAGCCAATGGGCGTCTCGTCCTCGTGCAGCCCGATGAACACCGCCGCGCCGCCAGGTCTCAATAAATCAGCCGCCAGCCGTCGCGTCTGCGAAGCGCCCACGGCGTCGAAGACCGCATCTGCCCCGATCCCGTCCGTAGCCTCGCGAACGGTATCGGCAGCCTCTTCTCCAGATTCGAAGACCGCATGTGCCCCGAGGTCTGCGGCAAGGCTGCGGCGTCTTTCGTGGGGCTCGACGACGGCGACGTTCGGGATGCTGGAGAGCAGGGCGGCCTGCATGACCATGAGCCCGATGGTGCCCGCGCCGATGACAACAGCGTGTCCGAGGGGTTCTGCGATCTTCGTCAGGCGCACCGCGTGGACGCCGTTGGCGAAAGGCTCGCAGAGCGCCGCAGCGTTCATCGGCAGGTCGTCGGGGATCGGGAACAGGGCCGATTCGGGCACGCGCACGTACTCGGCGAAGGCACCGGGGTGGTGGATGCCGATCAGGGTCCTCTCTGGGCAGACGTTCTCCAATCCGGCACGACAGACCGGGCACCTGCCGCAGGAGAGCAGCGGGTTGACCGTCACCCGGCGTCCCTGCCACTCCGGGTCCACGCCCTCGCCGACCTCGACCACAGTGCCGGCGAACTCGTGCCCCATGACGAGCGGCGGGGTCCGGTTGCCCATCCTGCCCAGGTAGCCTTCGATCTCCGAGCCGCAGATCCCCGCTGCCTCCGGGCGAAGGATCACCGTTCCCGGCTCGGCGGTGGGCTCCGGCGTCTCCTCGACGGACATTTTCTCCGGGCCGTTCCACACAACGCTCTTCATGCTCACGAGCTCCCCGCCTCTTGCGGTGCTTTGGCCCGTGCCTCCACCTGCTGACGGCGCACCTTCACGGTCAGCATCACTATGCCTGCCAGGAGCAACGCCCCTGCCAGAACGCTCGCGGTGCTTACGAAGCTGCCGCCGCTCTGGTCCTGCAGGTATCCACCCAGGTACGGTCCAACGAAGCCTCCCAGGTTACCAAGAGCGTTGATGAGCCCCATGGCACCACCGGCCACCGCCGCGGGCATCGCCGCCGAAGCCGAGGCCCAGAACGGCCCGTCGTAGGCGAGTGCTCCACCCATCGCCAGGCTCAACAAGGCGATGGAGACGCCGATGGCACCTTTGCCTACCGCCACGGACGCTACCAGGGTAACGGCGGCTATGAGCATCGCGATGAATACGTGCAGCGAGTACCGGCCAGTTTTGTCCGCGGCCCAGCCGTTGAGCCACAGCCCGATCATCGCAACGATATAGGGGATCGCCGTGAGCAGACCGACCGTGCCGTAGCCCCGCTGGCTGAGTTCCTTTACGACCGTCGGCAGCCACAGGTTGAGCCCGTAGAAGCCGATCTGGATCAGGAAGTAGACGAGAACCAACTGCCAGACGACGCCACTCCTGAGAGCCTGCTTGTAACCGGAGACCTGCTGCGGGGCGTTGCGCCTCTCCTCGGCGAGGGCGCTCTCGATATAGTTACGCTCCTCCTCGGAAACCCAGGAAGCCTCAGAGGGCCAGTCGGCGGCGAGCCACCACCACAGGGGAGCCGCGATGATGAACGGGAAGGCCCCCTCGATAATGAACAACCACCGCCAATCAGCGAAGGTCAGGATCCAACCCGATAGCGGCGCGGTGATGATCGAGGCTATCGCGATGTTCATGATCCAGAACCCGTAGGCCCGCGCGCGCTCTCTGGCCGGGAACCAGTGACTGATCAGAACCAGAATCGCAGGCCAGATGCCGCCCTCGGATACACCCAGCAGAAACCTCACTGCCAGAAGCTGCCAGTAGGACTGCACGAGCCCGGTCAGAACGGCGAATATACCCCAGATGATGATCATGATCCCGACGAACTTCTTGGCGCTCCAGTGCTCGGCCAGGTGCCCGCCGGGTATCTGTAGAAATAGATACCCGATAAAGAAGATTCCGCCAGCGAGCCCTGCGGCTGCCGCTCCGACACCCAGGTCCTTCTGTATCCCCCCGAAGCCGAATCCGATGTTGGTTCGGTCCATGAACGAGATGATGTAGACAATGATCGCCACCGGTATGAGCCGCGCCCAGCGCGCCCTGCCTACCGGAGCAGACGCAGTAGAGTTTTGCATGATTACTCCTCCTCTCGATTTAGGTACGTTGTACCATCAGCCCGACACTAGCGCGAAAGCCCGCACCGGAGAGCCCGAACCTCCGCGAATCTTCAATGGGAACGCCATGAACGTACAGAACGGCGGCAGAAGATCCAGGTTCTTCAGGTTCTCGATGATGTAGACCTCGCTTCCCAGCAGGGTGTAGTGGGCGGGAAACTTCTCGTCCCCAGAAGCATCTATCGCCAGGGTGTCGCAGCCGACGAGCGAGACGCCTTTCTCGACGAGGTACTCGGCGGCATCTTTGCCGAGACCCGGCCAGTCTTCGAGAAATCTTCTTCCTTCGGGGCCGGTAGCCCATCGCTCGTCCCAGCCAAAGCGCACGAGCACCCTGTCTTTACGTTCTATGGAGCCGTACTTTTTCTCCCACTCGCGGATGTGATCCGCCGTGAGGGTTTCACGGGGTGAGAGGCCGGTGGCCTCTATGGTCGCGGCGCGCCCGGCGAGGCGTTCCAGCGGGATCTCATCTGTCCCGTAGTGCGCGTCTCCCTGGGCAATGAAGTGCAGCGGAGCATCCATGTGGGTTCCCGTATGCTCGCTCATCATGAGCCCGTAGTGGCAGGCCGCATCGCCCAGTTCGTAGGACTCGTAGAGGGCGCGCCCGAACCGGGCGTGGGTGGGCCAGGCCGGGATGTTCTCCTCCAGCGTGTGGGAGAGGTCCACCCACCGGAAGTTTTGCAGCAACTCCGCCAGCGACTTCGGGTCTTCTCTGTTCAGCATGCTCCCTTCTCCTATGCAGCAGCGTTCACGATCCCGCCGCAACCGGATTTTCGGTCGGGCTTTTTGCCGTCTCGCGCATCAGCAGGACCGGTATGAGGGTGGAGAGGTAGATGGCGGCGAGCAGCAGGTAGTTCCAGGAGAAGCCGAAGTGCTGGATGATGTAGCCGGAGACAGAGCCCACTATGGTCCCCGAGACACCGAGCCCCACCCCGATCATGAGCCCCATGCCCGAGGAGGCGGCGTCGGGAACGGTATCTATCACCGAGGAGTAGAGCACCGGGTAAGGAGAGTTGCGGAAGAGTCCCCACCCTATCAGGATGATCCAACCCAGAGCCGCGCTCTGGATGAAGATCATAGCCAGGGTGGCTACGCACAGCCCCACCGAGATTATTCCCAGAGAGAACTTCCTGCCCTTGTGGTCGGAGACGGTCCCCCAGACGATCTGGCCGATCCAGCCCGTAATCCCCGACGCCCCGGAGACCACCGAGGCCGCCCCGAGGGAGAGTCCCGCCTCCTTGGTCAACTGCAGCGTCAGGAAGGAGGCTATGCCGAACTCGGAGAACAAAAGCAGGAAGTTCGTCAGGACTGCGAGCCGGACGTTGCGGTAGGAGAGCGCCAGCTTGACGTTCTCCCAGGGATTGGTCCAGCCCTCGCCCTCGATCTGATCTGTCGTAACCGAAGGCGTCATCCTGCGCTCGCGGATCCAGGAGTTTATCTTCTCCAGGTTCCTTCTCTTAGCGAGTATCACCTGCAGGATGAAGATGGGGATGCCGATCAGGGGTATGACGAGAAAGGATGTCCGCCAGGTGCCCACCGCAAGCAGCGCCCCGATGAGCGCCGGCCCCAAGAACTGTCCTATGGGGAATCCGGTGTGGTGGGTTCCCACGGCGAACCCGCGGTTCTCTTTCTGCCACCACTCCCCGACCATCGCCACGTTGACCGGCTCCATGGAGCCTTCACCCATCCCCCCGAGTATCCGGAAGGCCCTGAGTTGGTTCAGGGTCACCGAGAGCGCCGTGGCGACTGCTCCGACTATCTCGAAGAGCAGGGCCACGCCCCACATCCACGCCCGGCGCGGGCCGCGGCCGGGGCTGTCTCCCAGAGTACCCAGGATGATGCCGCCGATAGCCATGCCGGCGAAGCTCAAAGAAACCAGGAGCCCTCCCTGAGAGGTGCTGAGATTGAACTCCTTGAGGATTGCGGGCAGTACGGTAGGCAGGATGGTGCGGTCTATGGAGGTGATCAGGATGGCCCCCGTCGTAACCAGAAGCATCCACCACGAGATGGGATGCCCCCTCGGGATGTAGCGTCGGATCCCACCCGCCCTCTCTTGCGGTGTTGCGTTGCTCGCCATCAGTCCTCCTTCCCCGTTCTAGTGATGTTACTGTTCAGGATCAAACTTCACGCTCCTCGCGGCCATAGAGCAGCAGGATCAGGAGCACCACCACCCCGTAGACGATGCTGCGCCCGTAGTCTGGCATGTTCATGGCCTGGAGCACGCTGACGAGCGCGACCAGAGTGATGGAGCCCGCGACCACTCCCAGGTAGCTGCCGCGACCACCCAGGATGCTCATACCCCCGATGACCACGGCGGCGATAGACTGGAAGAGGTAGGGGTCTCCTATGCCCAGCGAGGGCGATCCTCCGTAGCCGACCAGCGCGATCCCGGTGAACGCGGCGAATAGCCCGCTCAGCATGTAGAGGACCACGGTCGTGAGCCTGACGTTGACTCCCGCCAGGTAGCTGGCGCGCTCGTTGTTGCCCACAGCGTAGACCCGGCGTCCGAAAGTCGTGAACCCGAGCGCGAAGGTGACCAGCAGCACCACTCCCAGCCAGACGTACAGATCTGCCGGCACTCCGAGCAGGTTGTTCGTTATCGCATCGCGCACCACTGCAGGAGAGCTCGACGAGCAGGCGTGGCAGGTAAATCCCTTGCTCAAACCCAGGGTCAGGCCCTGCATGATCCCGTTCATCCCGAGCGTCATCACGACCGCCGGAACCGAGAGGAACACTATCCCGAGCCCGTTGACCAATCCCGTGAGCAGCCCCAGACCCAGGCAGAGCAGCACGGCTTCTGCGGCGCGGTCATCCTGCCCGAGTGAGGAGGTAACCAGCAGGATGGCCGAGGCGTTCAGGACCCACGGTACCGAGAGATCTATGCCGCCGATGAGGATCACGAACGCCTGTCCGGTGGCCACGAAGCCCACGAAGGAGGCCACCACCAGAATTGACTTGACGCTGCTCGGCTCAATGAAGCCGGGACGTACGAGAGCCCCGATCAGGAAAAGCAGGACCGCCGCAGCGAAGGCGTACAGGGTGCGCCGCCGGTCGGGGGTGAGGCGGCGGAGCGCCGGTAGGGAGGAAAGCCTGCCGTTGCGTTGGCCGCTCACTTCTTCCTCCTGAGAAAGTATCCGACCAGCGCGCTGAGCGCCACGGCCAGCACCAGGAAAAGTCCCTGATAGAAGTCCTCGTATAGCTGGTTGATGCCGGCGAAGAACAGCACGCTTATGAGTATCGAGAGGACCAGGGCACCCGCGATGCTGCCGAGCGCGCTGCCGCGCCCGCCGAAGATGGTGGTACCGCCGAGAAAGGCGGCGGCTATCGAGGTCAGGGTGTAGCTGTCGCCCGCCGTTGCGTCTCCGCTCGTGGTGGTCGCGGCCAGGAACAGTCCCGCAGCGGCGGCGAACATCCCCCCTACCACGTACGCGCCAACCCTCGTCCTCACGACGCGGATGCCGTTGGCCCGCGCCGACTCCTCGTCGTTGCCAACGGCGTAGATCGCAACGCCGAAAGCCGTCCGCCGGAAGGCGAGCCAGAACAGTACAAGCAGCCCGATAAAGATGAGCGCCCAGGGGTGGCCGGGATTGGTCAGAAAGTCGGTATAGCCCGTGGGAACCTTGCCCCCCGGCTGGGGCAGAACTTTTATGGCGACACCCTGAAAAATGGAGAGGGTGGCAAGCGTAACCAGTATGGGCTGCAGGCGCCCGAGCGCCACGAGCAGGCCGTTGATCAGACCGCCCGCAGCACCTACAAGCAGGATGATGATGCTCCACAGGACCATGCTCCCCGGGCTGCCCCCCATCCGTGTGGCGGCTAGGCTGTTCGAGATGTCCATCATGCCTCCCACGGAGAGATCTATCCCCCGGCTCAGGAACACGATGGTCTGGCCTACCGCAGAGAAAACGAGCGGCATGGCGTTGTTGGTCGTCGAGGTGAGCTCGAAGTTACCGGGCAATCGTCCCAAAGAGGTGGAAAACAGCACGGCGTAGAAGACGAGCGTGGCGATAAGGATCAGGAGCGCCAGAAGCGAGGGTACGTTCTGCGCCGTGAAGTGCGACCACCGGCTGCGGCGCACGCTCTGGCCGAGTTTAGGCCGGGACATCTTCTTCCCTCAAAGCGGCGGTTACTATGCTCTCCGCATCTATCTCCGAGCCCTTTAGCTCGGCGTTGATCCTGCCCTCCCGCATCACCAGGACCCGGTGGGAGAGGTGCGCCACCTCCTCGGTGTCGCTGGAGTAGAAGAGGATGGAGCGGCCCTCGGAGATCAACGCGAGCATGAGCTCGTAGATGTCGTGTTTGGTGGCTACGTCTACCCCCCTGGTTACGTCGTAGAGCAGCAGGATGCGGGAGTCGGCGAGCAGCCACCTGCCCACGAGCACCTTCTGCTGGTTGCCGCCGCTCAGGGTGGCGACGGCCTGCTCGGAACCTCTGAGCCGTATCTGGAGGCGCTCGACCATCTGCTGCACGAGGCGCATCTCGCGTCTACTCCGGATCACACCTCCAGCCGAGAAGAGCTTCATGACTGGAAGCGTGAGGTTGTCCCGCACCGACATGGGCAGCAGAAGCCCCTCGCTCTTGCGATCTTCGGGGACGAGCGCGATCCCAAGCTTCGCCCGTATCGCGTCGTTCGGATTGCGTATCCTGGCAGGCTTGCCGTCAATCAGGATATCACCCTCCGACTTCTCTCCCGCCCCGAACAGGGCGAGAAAGAGGTCTCGCTGCCCCTGGCCCTCCAAACCGCCGACGCCCAGTATCTCCCCTTTGTGCAGAGAGAAGGAGATGTCGCTTAAGCTCCCGCCGCCGAGGTTGCGTACCTCCAGGGCTACTTCCTCATCATCCGCGGGGGGCAGTTCCGGATACATCGTCTCCACCTTGCGGCCAGTCATCAGGGTAACCGCGTGGTCTTCGTCAATTTCGGCGTGCGTCTCTACGTGCCTGCCGTCGCGGAAGATCGTGATCCGGTCGGCGACGCTCTCCACCTCTCTCCAGCGGTGGGAGGTGAAGACGATGCACCGGCCTTCCCCGCGCATCTGGTTGAGCAACCCGAAGAGCCACTCCACCTCCCGCATCGCAAGCGAAGAGGTCGGCTCGTCGAGGAACAGGATCTTCGGCTCCCGCGTAACCGTGCGGACTATCTCCACGATCTGCCGCTGATCGAGCGGCAAATTCGCGACCAGCTCCAGGGGATCTATGTTCTCGATGCCCAAAGATGCGAGCATCTCCTCCGCCCGGGAGGACATCTCCCGGCGCCGTAGCAGCGGGCCGAACCCTTTGGGCTCCCGGCGGATGAGCAGATTTTCGGCCACCGTCATCCACGGCAGCAGGGTAAGCTCCTGGAACACCGTCCTGATACCTAGCGCCTGCGCCGCCTGCGGGCTGCTCAGCTCAACCCTCTGGCCTTCGACCCTGATCTCCCCGGAGTCCGGCCTCAAGACGCCGGAGAGGATTTTTATCAGGGTGGACTTTCCGGCGCCGTTCTCTCCTACCAGGCCGTGCACCTCGCCCGCGCCCGCCCCGAAGGAGGCTTCACTTAGCGCCCTCACAGCCCCGAAGGACTTGGATACGCCAACAGCCTCTATGATCGGGGAAGACCGCTCTGTGCCATCTGCCCCCGTCATCGGCTCCCCCTGCAAAAACCGCTGGCCCGTTGCACCTCTTACGCCTTCGGAAGGCTAACTTTCAGACTGCTGCCGCACGGCTTGCCAGACTTGGCGGCGTCGAGGCACATCTTGACCGTCGCGTTGGGACCGCTGTCGGTGAACGCGTCGAAGAAGCTGTCCTGCACGCCCGGGAAGACCGTTACACCCTTCTTGACCGTCTTGTTCGTCACCGAGGGGAAAGGAATGGTTACGTTCTTCTTGGGGCGGTCTCCTCGCAGGATCTGGCGCGCCAGCTCCAGTGCGACGACGCTGAGGAAGGGAGGCTGGCCTATGGAGAAGCCCTCGACCTTGTGGCCCTGGTAGCCGATCATAAACTTGCGGAAACCATTCTCGGCCTCTCCCGCCGTCGGGGGCAGCGGGCGGTTCGCGGCCAGGAACGCCTTGAGCACCCCGTCGGTCCCGCCCTGGGCCCAGATGCCGTCTATCTTCGGCAGAGAGGGCAGCACGGAGGCTGTGTTGCGTTGGGCAACCGAGGAGTCCCACTGCCCGGGGAAGCGGTTGACGACCTTTATGCCAGGGTTCTTCTTCCAGACGCTATCGGCTCCCTTGTTGCGCTGCTTGTCAACGTAGGTCCCCGGAACTCCCGTGACCATTATGACGTTGCCCTTGCCGCCGAGCTTGCCCGCAAGCCAGGAGGCGAGCTTCTCCCCAAACTTGAACTGGTCGGTGTTGACCTGAAGCGCCTTCGTGGTCGTCACGGTGTTGTCGAAGGAGACGACGAGTATATTCTGGGCTGCCGCCTGCTCGAGGATGCCGTTCAACCCCGTAGGAGAGGCCGCGTCAACCAGGATGGCGTCCACCCGCTGCGAGATGAGGTTGGATATCTGCTGTGACTGCTTGGAGACCTCGTTGCCGGAGTTGTAGACCGAGCCCTCCACCTGGGACTTGTAGGGCTCCATCTTGAGGGCCGCTTTGAACTCGTTGACCATCTCGATGCGCCACTGGTTTCCTATGTAAGAGTTGGAGAGCGCTATCCTGAACTTCTTCCCGCCCCCGCTCCCCTGGCTACTGCCTCCACCACACCCGGCGAGGCCCAGGGCGCACGCCCCCGTCAGCGCGGCTCCACCACCCTTCAGGAACTCCCAACGAGAAAATCCCTTTCCCACAGCAATACCTCCTCGCCTGCCCCGCTGAGCTTCAGCCTTCATCTTTTTCTACCCGCCGCACGCTGCACCCGCCAGACTCCGCCGAAGCCCGGCACTCCATATCTTGAGGAGACCTCCCGCGCCGCCTCGATAATCAGCCGTCCGGTTTTTTCGCAAACTTCGGGCGGCATCCGGAACCCGGGCGCGGAGACGCTGAGGGCTGCCACGCAATGCCCCTCGCCATCGAAGATGGGGGCTGCCACGCACCGGATCTCCTCGTCGCACTCGCCGTTATCCACGGCGTAGCCGCGCTCCCGCGTGGCCTCAAGCTCCGCGCGCAGAACTTCAGGGTCGGTTATGGAGAAAGCGGTGCGCGCTTCAAGAGCATCTACTTCGAGGTAGCTCCCCCCCGACTCCCCGAAGGTCAGGATCGCCTTTCCAAGCGCCGTACAGTGAGCCGGGCGCAGGGAGCCTGGGCGGGACAGAACGACCGCGACCGACCTCTGCGGCTCCGTGCGCTCCAGATAGAGAATGTTCCGCCCTTTCAAAACCCCGAGCTGCACGACCTCCCCGGTTTGCTGCATGAGATCGCGCATCACCGGCAGCGCCACGCACTTGAGGTCGTCGTCGAAGCTGTAGAGGTTGCCCAGCGCAAGGCACCTGGGACCCACGCGGTAGCTCCGGCCATCCCTGCTCACGAACCCGAACTCCCCGAGAGTCCTGAGCATCCGCATCGCCGTCGGCTTCGGAAGATCCACCCGGTTCGCAAGCTCGGTAAGAGTCAACCCCTTGCGAGCTTCCCCGAGTGCCACCAGAAGCTTGAGCCCCCGCGCCAGCGTCTCTACCCGACCGTTCTTTTCTCCAGAACCCCCCATGCCAGCTCCACTCCCTTGCCCTTGCAGGGGCTTACGGTACATGATTTGATAATCAGTGTCAAAGAAAAGAACTGTATTTCACTTAATGAAATACAGTGTGTAGGAGGCGCGACAGAGGGGAGAGGGTATGGAGCGTCTTGAGGGAAAACGGGCGATCGTTACGGGTGCGGGATCGGGTATCGGGCGCGCCATCGCGCTTAGGCTCGCCAGCGAGGGAGCGCGGGTAACGCTCGCGGATATTGACGAGGGGGCAGCCAAGAAGGTTGCGGCGGAGATCGGGGACGAAACCCTCGTGCAGAAAACAGATGTGACCAAGCCTGATGATGTAAAGGCACTCGTCTCCCGCGTGCTCTCCGAGTGGGGCGGGCTCGACGTGATGGTGAACAACGCCGGCATAGGCATCGCCGCGACCGCCCCCGATACCTCCGAGGAGGACTTCGACCGGGTGATGTCCGTGAATGTCAGGGGCACGTTTCTGGGGATGAAGTTCGCCATCCCCGCCATCCGTGACTCCGGCGGCGGTTCGGTGGTCAACATGTCCTCTATCGCCGCCCTGGTGGGGCTCACCGACCGGGCCGCCTACTGCGCGGCCAAAGGAGCCATCCTGGCAATGACCCGAGCGGCGGCCGTAGATCACGTAGGAGAAGGCGTGCGGGTCAACTGCATCGCACCGGGCACGGTGGAGACGCCCTGGGTTACGCGCATAACCGCCGGCTACGACGACCCCGAAGAGGCCCGCGCCAGGATGCAGGCCCGCCAGCCGCACGGCAGGTTCGTGCAGCCGGAGGAGATAGCGGCGATGGCGGCGTATCTCGCCTCGGACGAGGCTGCTTCGGTCATAGGCGCGTGCATGGTCGTTGACGGGGGGATGACCGCGCGATGAAGATCACAGACGTAGAAGTTCACGACGTCCGCTTCCCGACCTCTCTGGACCTCTCCGGCTCGGACGCGATGAACAAGGCCCCGGATTACTCCGCCGCCTACGCAGTGCTGAAGACGGATGCGGACCTGGAAGGATGCGGCCTCGCCTTCACCTGCGGCAGGGGCACGGAGGTAGTCGTGGCCGCTGTCGAGGCTCTGGCGCCGCTGATGGTCGGGGAGAGCCTGGAGTCTCTGACGGGCGAGATGGGCGCCTTCTGGGAGCGGCTTACGCAGGAGGGCCAGCTCAGGTGGCTGGGACCGGAGAAAGGTGTGATCCACCTGGCTACAGCCGCGCTGGTGAACGCGGTGTGGGATCTCTACGCCAAGGCCGAGGGCAAGCCGCTCTGGAAGCTGCTCTCGGACATGAGCCCAGAGGAGATCGTCTCCTGCATACCCTTCCGCTACATAACCGACGTCTTGAAGCCCGAGGAAGCGCTGGAGATCCTCAAAGAAAATGACCGGACCAAAGGTGAGCGAGAAGCCGAGATGGTCGAGGAAGGATATCCAGCCTACACCACGAGCGCCGGCTGGCTCGGCTACCCGGATGAGAAGATGAGAAGGCTCTGCCGGGAGGGTGTCGAGAAAGGCTGGACACACTTCAAGATAAAGGTCGGCTCCGACCTGGAAGACGACATAAGGCGCGCGGCGCTGGTGCGGGAGGAGATCGGGGGCGAAAGAAAGCTCATGCTCGACGCCAACCAGGTGTGGGATGTCGGGGAGGCTATCGCCTGGATGGAGCGCCTCAAGGAGTTCGACCCGTACTGGATCGAGGAGCCCACCAGCCCCGACGACATCCTCGGCCACGCCGAGATAGCCAGAGCCGTGGCCCCCATCGGGGTGGCAACCGGCGAGCACTGCCAGAACCGTGTGATCTTCAAACAGCTAATGCAGGCGGATGCGATCCGCTTCTGCCAGGTAGACGCCTGCCGCCTCGGGGGCGTCAACGAGGTCCTGGCGGTCCTGCTCATGGCTAAAAAGTTCGGGGTTCCGGTGTGCCCGCACGCCGGGGGCGTCGGCCTGTGCGAGTACGTCCAGCACATCTCGATCTTCGACTACATCCGCGTATCGGCGTCGCTCGAAGACCGCATCCTGGAATACGTGGACCATCTCCACGAGCACTTCGTAAACCCTGTCATCATAAAAAACGGACGCTACGCAGCGCCCGAAGCCTCCGGATACTCCATCGAGATGAAACCGGAAGCTCTCGAAGAGTACACATTTCCCGAAGGGCCGGTATGGAGCGCGTCCAGGAGAGGAAGCCCGTAAGGGTGGCGCCGAACGGGACAACCGATCCCTTCCAGCGACGCCCGCTGGGGCACACGGGGCTATCTGTCTCGCCGCTATGCGTGGGGTGCGCGCCGCTCGGGAACATGACCGAGACGTTCGGCTACAGCGTGTCGGAAGAGCAGGCATTCGAAACTCTGAGGGCTGTCTTCGGGGGAGGGGAGATCAACTTTCTCGACACAGCGGCCTCCTACGGCGACGGCGAGAGCGAACGCCGCATAGGTAGAGTTCTTCAGGAGATCGGGGGCCTGCCGGAAGGGTTTGTGCTCGCCACCAAGGCCGACCGCGACCTCGCCACCGGCGACTTCTCCGGGGAGCAGATGCGCCGCTCGGTGGAGCGCAGCCTGCGGCTCTTGGGGCTCGACCGCCTGCAGCTCGTGTACCTGCACGACCCGGAGCACGAGACCTTCGAGCACATAATGTCGCCGGGCGGACCGGTAGCGGTGCTGCAGAGCCTCAAGGAAGAGGGAATTATCGAGCACCTGGGCGTGGCGGGCGGTCCGGTGGATCTCATGATCCGCTACGTGAAGACCGGTATTTTCGAGGCTGCGATCACCCACAACCGCTACACGCTGGTGGACCGGAGCGCAAAGCCGCTGCTGGAAGCAGCCGCCCGGCAGGGCGTGCCCGTGCTCAACGCCGCCCCCTACGGCGGCGGAATGCTCGTCAAGGGTCCCGACGCCTACCCCCGCTACGCCTACCAGGAAGCCTCAGGAGAATTGATCGAACGAGTACGGCAGATGCAAGAGGCGTGCCGGGAGTTCGGGGTCCCTCTGGCCGCAGCCGCCCTGCAGTTCTCCCTGCGCGAGAGCAGGATCACGTCCACCATAGTCGGGGTAAGCCGCCCGGAGCACCTCCAGCAAACGCTGGAACTCGCCTCCCACCCCATCCCGGACGCGCTCTGGGAGAGGCTCATCTGAACAGGCGTCCTCGCCACCACTCAGGTGACGTGGAGCGGCGGGTTCTTGCAGCTCGGATTCACGATGGACTGGATGCGCGGGGTATCCAGGTTCTCTCTGGTGACATGCGTGGCACCTGTAGCTTCGCTCTTTACGTGGGCGCCCGTTCGGATCATCTTGACCGCAGCGTCCACCCCTTCGTAGCCCATCTTGAAGGGGTTCTGGACCACGAGGGCGTCAACCACACCATCCTTGACCGCACTCAACTCTTCAGGAGATGCGTCCCACCCGATAATAGCGATCTTGCCGGCCTTACCCGCGCTACGCACCGCCTCGGCGGCACCGATCACGCCGGGCTCGTTGGCGGCAAAGATGCCATCCAGATTCGGATGGGCGCTCAAAATATTCTCGGTAACTTGCAGGCCCGTGACATAGTTACTCTCGCTGGACTGGGTGGCGACCAGCTTGAGTTCCGGGTGTTGTTTTAGAGCCTCTTTGAACCCTTTCTCGCGCTCGTCGTTGGTCGAGGTCCCCGGCTGGAAAGGTATGAAGGCTATGGTTCCGCCCTTTTTGCCTCTTTTCCTTAACGCCTCGGAGAGCAGCTTGGGGACCTGCCTGGCGGCAGCAACGTTGTTTGTGGCGAACAAGGGGACGTTTTTCGGTTGCGGGTCTGTCCCGGAATCAATGTTCACTACGACCACGCCGTGAGCGTGCGCCAGCTTGGTTACCTGGGTAAGCACCTTGGCGTCGGTGGCTGCGTAGACGAGGCCGTCTATGCCTTTGGTTATGTAGTTCGTAAGCAGGTTCACCTGGCCAATGATGTCGGTCTCGGCGTTGGTGCCGTTCCAGATCATGGAGACGTCCTTGTGCTTGGAAGTGGCGCACTGTGCCCCCTCGCGCACCGTCTCCCAATAACTGAACCCTACGGCCTTGGGCACGACGGCCAGCTTGATCGGCCCTCGTTTGCTGGCCCCGTGTCCTTTGACCTGCGGCTGGCGGATGTGCACCAGCCCCGACGCGCAGGAGTCAAGCATGCTGATTCCGGCACCCGCAGCCGCAACCGACAGGAACTTCCGCCGCGTTATCCTGCGGCCTGCACGACCTTCCTCGCTCATCGCTATTCTTCCTCTTACTCAGACTCCGCCTGCAACTTCTTGCGCCGGAGCTGATCCCAGTACACCGCCAGCCACACGACGATGCCGATGATTATCTGCTGATAGAAGGTGTTTATGCCCAGAAGTACCGAGCCGTCCTGGATCAGGGCTATCAGGAAAGCCCCGATGAGCGTCCCGGCAACCGTACCCCGGCCCCCGAACAGGCTCGCCCCGCCGATTACGGCAGAGGCGATCACGTACAGCTCCAGCCCGATGCCGTAGTTGGGCTGACCGGAGTTTACCTGCGAGGCCGCTATCATGCCGCCGAACCCCGCCAGGGCCCCCGAGATGATGTACACGATCATCAGGTAGCGCTTGACGGGAATACCCGAAAGCCGGGCGGCCTCGGGATTAGAGCCGATGGCGTAGGAGTAGCGTCCCAGCTTGGTGCGCGAGAGTACGAAGTATCCGGCCAGCGCCACAACGATAAGCGCGATGATGGGGATGGGGACCGGCCCTACCGCTCCCTGCCCGAGCAGCCGGAAGGAACTTGGCGCCCCGAAAACGGCCACGCCGTTGCTTATGACGAAAACCAGGCCCTGGGCGGCGGTCAACATCCCGAGCGTGGCGATAAACGGGGGCAGATCTGCTACCGTGACCCAGAAACCGTTGACCGCACCGGCCACAGCCCCGATCACGACGCCGGCCAGTATGCCCAGTATGGTCGGGAAGCCCATGTTGACCATCGTGAGTGCCCCGGCAACCCCGCTCAGCGCCGCCACCGAGCCCACCGAGAGGTCTATGCCCGCCGTGATGATCACCATCGTCATACCCACCGCTATGATGGCCGTCACCGAGATCTGGACTCCAACGTTGAACAGGTTGTTGGCGGTCAGGAACGCCGGTGAGACGATCGAGAGAAAAATGAAGATGACGATGAGTGCCCCGGCGGCGGCCAACTGCGAGACGGCGTCGGAAAGCCTCTCTCGCAGGGCGCTCGGGACACGTTCCCGCGTAGTGGTTGCGGTGCTGCTCATGCTGCTGCCTCCTTTGCTCCGGTTGCCAGCGCCACGATACGCTCCTCAGAGAACTCCTCGCGGGAGAGCACGCCCGCGACCTGTCCCTCATGCATGACCAGGATGCGGTCGCACATGTTCAGCAGTTCCGGCAGGTAGGATGAGATCAGGACTATCGCCCTCCCTTCCTTCGCCAGATCCCCGATCAGGGAGAACATCTCCGCCTTGGCCCCCACGTCTATCCCGCGGGCCGGCTCATCGAAGAACAAAACCTTCGCGTTCGTCTCCAGCCACTTGGCGACGACTACCTTCTGCTGGTTTCCGCCCGAGAGCATCTGCACCCGCCGCCGGATCGAGGGGGTGCGGATGTTGAGTTGATCGCTCCTGTGCTGGGCCGTCTCGCGCTCGGCCTTGAGGTTTACCAACCCCGCCCACGCTGGCAGCGTAGCCAGGGTTATGTTCTTATCTACACCCAGTTGCAACGCCAGGCCCTCGCCCTTGCGATCCTCGGTGAGATAGCCGATCCCGGCGTCTATCGCCGCCTGGGGAGATTTGATCCGGATCTCCCTCCCGTCCAACTCTATTCTCCCGGAATCAATCGGGTCGGCCCCGAAGACTGCACGGGCGAGTTCCGTTCGCCCCGCTCCAACGAGCCCGGCAAAGCCCAAAATCTCTCCGGCACGTACCTCGAAGGAGCAATCTTTGAGCACGTCGCCGCGGGTTATCCCTTCGACGCGCAGCACCACGTCGCCGATCTCCGCTTCCGCCTTCGGGTAGAGGTTCTCGATGTCCCGCCCGACCATCATCCGTACCAGCTTGTCCTCGTCAAGCTCGCCCACCGGCAGGGTGTCAACGATCCTACCGTCGCGCATTACCGTAACCCGGTCGGCGATGCGGAAGATCTCATCCAGCCGGTGCGAGATGTAGAGGATGGCAATGCCGTGGGATTTCAGGTCCCGGATCACCTCGAAGAGGCTCTCGATCTCCTTCTCGGCGAGCGTGGCCGTCGGTTCGTCCAGTATCAAAATCTTCGCCTGTATCGCCAGGGCTTTGGCGATCTCAACCCGCTGCTGCTCGGCGACCGTAAGGCTGGAGACGAGGCGGTTCGGGTTGATATCAAGTCCCACCCGCTCTAGTAACTCTCTGGCCCGGTTTCTCTCTTCCCTCCGGTTGACCAGCCCTGCGCGAGCAGGCTCACGACCTAGGAAGAGGTTTTCCGCTACCGAGAGGTCCGGGGCGAGCGCAAACTCCTGGTAGACCATTGCTACCCCCAGGGCTTGGGCATGACGTGGCCCGTGGAACCTGGCTTTCTCGCCGGAGATCCAGATCTCCCCGCTCGTAGGCCGCTCTACCTGCGAGAGCAGTTTCATCAGCGTGGACTTGCCGGCCCCATTTTCACCGGCGATCACGTGTACCTCGCCGGGCTTTATCTCCAGGTTTACCCCGTCCACGGCCAGAACACCGGGAAATTCCTTGGAGACGTTTCTTAGCCGCACAATCGGTTCTTCTGTTTGGGATGATCTAGTTTCAGGAGATGACATGAGATCCTCCTCTCCGCATCCTCACCCGCCATCGCGTGCGATGGTACACCCTACGATGGGCATTACACAATTGCCTCGCAGCCAGAACATAGGCATCGTCGTCCTGCGCCCCGACGCTCGTCGCCCGTGCTAGGCATCCCCGAAGCCGTCGTAGTCTATGTCCAGAAGCTCGCAGACGATCTTCAGCTCCTCTACATGGTCTCCGGGAATGGCGTGGATGTGGTTGGAGCCGTAGCGGGAGAGGAACTCCTCCGCCGGAGCGTCGAAGCGTGCGAAGGCGTGCGGCCAGTTGTAATCAGACTGGCGCATTAGCTCCTCGTTGGTCGCCTCATCGTACTGCTCAAAGCTGCCTCTCAAAACGTGCATCCGGTAGCGCCCGTCGAGGCGCGTCAGGCGGGCGAAGGTGAAGTCTCCTGGTGCGGCCAGATGGTGCACGCTCGCCCCTCCCGCCGGGAAGTAGAAGCCCTCCGGGTAGAGGTGGACGCGGGAGAGGTTCTCTTTAGGGTCGTCGCTCCTTGCAGCAAACCAGGTGGCGTGCTGGCCGGAGTTGCACAGATCCCAGATATCCCTCTCCGCATGATAATGTCGAACGTCGGCGAAGAGAACCGGCGTGCCGGAGAGCCCTTTCAAAAGCTGCATGGTAAGGGCTCCGTCCATGTCGGCTTCGGTCGCACAGACGTGGGTCTCCTTGGGACCGCCCCAGTCGTAGGGGTCGTTGAGGAATGCCTCGGCAATGTCCATCGTGGCGAAGTGGGTGGTAAGCTCGGGCTGGCCTTTGATGCCGCTGAAATCGAGGCTCCATTCGTCTATCAGCTCGCGCATGGCGTAGTAGGAGCGGATCTGGCGCTCCAGAAGCTCGGGGGTTAGCTGCTCGCCGTCGTAGTGGACGCTTGCCGCATTGCTTTCCAGCCACTCCCGCGCCTTTCTCACCCTGCCATCTTCAACCTCTTCGGAGCGGCGCACCAGCTCCCACTGGTCTATCTCCTCTACGTCCACCCCGAACTGGCCCATCCAGACGTCGGCGTCCGCGACGGCGGTATACATCCCCATCGGCCTGCCGCCTATCCGCCCGAAGGTGCTCCCCGAGAGCGAGCGCACGGCGGAAGCGGCCCGGGCGTACGCCTCCACCCTGGCGAGCACTGTCTGGTCCGAGATGTCGCCCCAGGCGCGACCGTAGGTGCGTCCGACCTGATCCAGTGCCCCCGCCGCCGCCAGCATCCCCACCATCCCCGGATACTGCGGATCCACGTTCGAGAACAGCAGGAGCGGTCCGGGGGTCTCGCTGGCGGCGAGCATCGTAAAGTGCGGGAATGCCCACACCGGGATGTTGAAGACCGTGAGATCCGGTCTCTCACCGGCAAGCCTGCGGGCTTCTCTAACGGCGAGGGTGTTTTTCCACACTATCGCTTCCGCCCGCACGACCTCGTGCCCGGCGGCCTTTAGCGCCCCGGATATCCTGTCCTCTGATTCCCGGCAGAACTTCTCCAGACCCTCGTGGACGAAGCCGCGCCCGTCGGAGAAGGTGATTACCCCTATCTTTGCCATACTCGCCCCTTCCCTCTACCTACGCCAACATCCTAGCGTGATCCATGTATCCATTCCATCTACCGAGATCTGGGAATACGTTGCCCGACCGGCAAAATGGAGAATGGTTTGTGCGGCTCGCTCTGGTACCAGTAGGCCACCGAGGAGTAGTCGTCGCTGCGCTTGTTGGCGTGGCCGTGCTCGATGCTTACCCGGATGGATCTCTCGAACGTCACCGGATCTTCGATGTGGAACCGGTAGAGGCTGATCTGACCGCTCCAGTTCTCCCCGCCACCCAGCGTAATCCCGTGATAGGGCGCCGAGTACTCCTGCTGGGGACACCACGCTGTATTGAAGTAATCCTCCGTGCCGGTGCCGTGCAGAGAGGGCGGCCACTCCTCGCCGTCTACGAAGATCATGTCGTCACCCTCCCCGTACCAGTTCCACTGGCTGGTCTCGCGTAGGTTGTGCACGTTGAGGACGCACCCCACGTAGTGGCCCCTGCCCTCTGCCTCGAGGATGGTGTAGTTGCCCTCGCCGCCGATGTTCTGGCCGCCGAACTGAAACTCCTCGTTGCTCTGATTTCCCTGCTCGATGCCGTCGCAGGGGTTCTCCCTCCTCCACTGGGCGTGGAAGCGTCCCAACCCTTCTTCCAGCTCGTCGAACTCCTCGTAGTCCACGTAGTAATAAAAGAAAACCCGCTCGTGAGACAGCTCGCTCACCGCCTCTATGCGCGCCCCTTCTCCGAAGGGCATGTGGAAGAAGCAGTTGAACGACTTGCCATCTTCGGGGCTCATCTGGATGGGCAGGGAGGCAAAGTTGGTGGTACGGGCGTGCCCCATGCCGAAGAAGTCTCCCACCGGCACCAGCACGCTCGGCTCATCTTCCCCCTCCCAGTACATCCTGAGCAGGATCCTGCGCAGGAAGTCCGGCTCCCGGCACGCCGGCGTTCTCTGCATGTGCTCGTTGGCGATCGTGATCCAGATGTGGTTTATGCACCCCGCCCCGGGAATCTCCGCCAGGGTCGTGGTCTGGCCCGGCTCTATGGTGAGCCTGTCGTCGTTACCGCCCGTCCTATCCCAACTCGAAGCCCGCCTGCGGCGGCTGCTCCTGAGGCGGGGCAGGTCCCGCAGGCTGCTCCCGAAGTCACCGTAGTTCCCCACTCTCGCTCCCCTTTCTACTTGAAACCCGAGGTTTTTATGGACTCGATGAGCTGGCGCTGGAAGATGAAAAACAGCGCCATGGTTGGTAGAGCCGTTACGGTGGCCGCCGCCATTATGTAGTTCCAGGCCGCGGCGTACTGCGTCTGGAAGCTCGCTATGGCTACCTGGATCATCCACAAATTCTGGTTCTGGGTTATCGTCAAAGGCCAAAGAAAGCTGTTCCAGTTCGCTAAAAAGAAGAACACGAAGAGCGCAGCTATCATCGGCCTGCTCAGGGGCAGTATCACGTGCCTGTATACCCCCCAGTAGCCGCAGCCATCCACGAACGCTGCATCCTCGAGTTCCCTGGGAATCCCCTGGTAGTACTGCCGGAGCAAAAATATCCCGAAGGCGTTGAATATGGCCGGGACGATGAGACCCCAGTAGCTATTGAGCATGCCCAGCGTTTTTACCAGGATAAACAGCGGAACCAGTATCACCGGCAGGGCAACCAGAAGCGTGGAGAAGATGGCGAAGAACAATATGTCTCTTCCGGGGAACCTGAGCCGCGCCAGGGCATAGGCGGCCATGGTGTGGAAGAACAATGCAACCACGGTAACGGTTCCCGCCACGAAGAAGGTGTTGAGCATGTAGCGCAGGAAGGGAACCCTGGTGAAGACGTAGGCGAAGTTGCCCAGCGTCGGGTGGGTAGGGATGAGGTTCAGGCTATTGACCTCTCCAGGTCCCTTGAAAGCCCCCGAGACCATCCACAACAGCGGAAATATGGTGAGCAGGGCGAGCACCAGCGCCAGCATGAACAGCGCCATCCTGGTCGGCTGCAACGAGAGATTAGTCGGTCTCAAAGCGCCCTCCCCTCGTAAGTATGAACATGGCCGCCGTCGCGATCAGCAGTATGAGCACCAGAAACGAGGCCATCGCCGCCGCGTAGCCGTAGTCGTTGAACTGGAAGGCCTGCTGGTAGATGTAGAAGATGCCCAGAGAAGTGGAGTTCGCCGGTCCTCCTGTGGTCATCACGTAGATCAGGTCGAAAGTCTGGAAGCCCGCCACCCCGGATATGGTGGAGACTATGAGCACGAAGAAGCTGGTCGGTTTCAACAGCGGCCAGGTTATGTGCCTGAAGGTCTGCCAGCTTCTGGCGCCATCTACCTTCGCCGCGTCGTAGTACTCCTGGGGTATCTCCTGCAGACCAGCCAGGAAAATCACCATGTAATAGCCCATCAGAAACCAGATGCTCACCGCTACCACGGTGGCCAGGGCGAACCTGGGATTGCCGAGCCAGGAATGGCTCCCCAGGCCGAGCGCCTCCAGGATCCGGTTCACTATCCCCACCTGATCCAGCAGCATAAACTTCCACACCAGCCCGATGACAACCAGGCTCACCACGTAGGGCAGGAAAAACATGCTGCGCAGAACTCCCACAAAGGGAATCTTCTGCTTCACCAGCAGGGCCAGTGCAAGGCTGATCACGAAGTTCCCCACCACGAAGGAAACCACGTAAATAACCGTTACCTTCAAACTCTCCAGGAACAGAGAGTCAGAGAGCATCCTCTCGTAGTTGGCCAGCCCGACAAAAGTAATGCCGCCGAAACCACTGACATTGAAAAGCCCCATAGCCAGGGCCAGCACCATCGGGATGCCCACGAAAACGAGGAGCCCCAGGGTGTCGGGAAAGACGAAAAGAGAAGCCGCCAGCCATTCGCGATGCCTGCGTGAGAGGCGTCTGCGCCCGGGTGGTTTCCCGTTCTGATGGTTCTCTGTCTTCGTCTCCGCTGTAGTTCCTGCACTCATACCATCTTGGCTCCCGAGTAACCCTTGAGGAAGGCGTTGATCTGCTGGGCGGCTTGCTCAGCTTGCTGCTTGGGATCCGCGCCGCTGAGTTGGCAGGCCTGGAGAGCATCGGAGACGGCTTTGTAGACCTCCGGGGTATATCTGGGCTCGCCGCGCCCGCCGGGGAAAATGTCCTCCTTGAAGACCTTCATAGGTCCTGAACTGTAAGCCCCTTCCCTGGTAGCCTGTTTCAATACCGATTTGCGCGGGGCGATGTCGCTCTTGGCCTTGGCGATCCAATCAACCCCCCGCCTGATGGAGTCCTGGCTCATCGAGCCCAGGGCCCACACGCAGAACTTCGCAGCTTCCTCGGGGTTTTTGCCTTTGGCGTTGGCTACGAACGCCCATCCCCCGAGGATGGTCCTGTAGGTCCCGCCCGGTGGTATAGGCAACCTGAACACCCCGTACTTGAACTTGGGTGCGCCCTCTCGCAGCGCGGCCACTCCCCAGATCCCGCAGTTTTGTATGGCGCAATACCCGGAGCCCAGGTTGGCCACGATGTCACCCCCGCCGGTACCCTGAACCGTCCGCGGCGCAACGCCCATCTTGACGGCGTCCTGCCACAGTTTCAGCGCCTGTATCGCCCCCTTGGAGTTGAAATCGCTCTTCTTGCCATCAGCGGTAACCGCATCGGCGCCGCCCTGCCACATGAACGGGTACCAGGTGAAGTTCTGGTAGTAGCCAGGGTTGGTCTCGAACTCCACCCCGAACATCTTCTTCGTCTTGAGCTTGCCTGCCACCTCCAGAAGCTGCTCCCAACTCCTGGGGATGTCTGACTCCGAGAGTCCGGCCTTCTCGAAAGCTTTCACGCTGTAGTACATCGCCATCGGCTCGACTTCCATCGGGAGGCCGTAGATCTTCCCATCCACGGTGCGCGTTGCCATAACCGAGGGGTAGAAGTCGTTCTGGGCCTCTTTGCTCATGTACTGGGAGAGATCTTCGAGCACCCCGCCGTTGTAGTAGCGGAGAAAGTCGCCGGGGCTGATCAGAAATATGTCGGGCCCCTGACCTGAAGAGAACGCCGTCTGCAGTTTCGAGCCGTTGATGTACTCCTTGTTCGAGACATACTGCAGTTTGACCTGGGTCTTGTTCTCCTTATTCCACGCCTTGACCGTATCTTCGAACCACTTGCTCTGCGACTTGACCTGCCCTCCGGGACCGTAGAACTGCCAGAACGTAAGCGGACCGGAAGCCGAGCCGCCGCTACCACCTCCGTTGCCTCCACACCCCGAGAGTACGGTGAGCCCCGATCCGGTTACCACAGCGGCCAGGGCAAAACTCGCCCCTCTGGCTAAAAACTGCTGTCTGGTTACTCCCCTGCCCTCGTTCGCTTGCTCCTGCCGAGCTACTCTCTCTTTGCTTTTCATGTCCGTGCTCCTCCTTTCCCTAAAGTCTGGCTCAGGGTCTCAAGAATTCCTGGTAACGCTGCTCGCCGGCGGAGACGTGGAGTACCTGACAACCAGTTGGGGCTCCAGAAGTATCCTTCTCGGCGCTCCATCCAGCTCGTTTTCGATCCGATCCAGAAGCATCCTGGCAGCTTTCGTCCCCATCTCGTAGGTTGGCTGAGCCACGGTTGTGAGCGGCGGGTCAGCCAGAGGCGCCCACTCCATCTCATCGAAACCGACCACGGACACATCTTTCGGAATCACCAGGCCGAGTTCTTTGATGGCCAGGAGTGCCCCGAGGGTCATCTGGTTGTTCGCGACCACGAGCGCGGTAGGAGGTTCGGGGAGTCCAAGCAGTTCCGTGGCTCCCTTCCGGCCACTCTCCACCCTGAAGTCGCCGAAGCGCACGAGCGAATCATCGAGTTCGAGCCCCATCTGCAAAAGCGCCGCCTTGAGACCTTCATAACGCTCGTGCCCGGACGCTTTCTCCAGGGGACCGGAGATCAAACCTATCTTCTTGTGTCCGAGATCAACCAGGTGCTCCGCGATCAACTTCATCCCCAGGCGGTTGTCCACCCGCACGGCATCCGCCTCTACGCCTTCGATCTCCCGGTCCATGAACACGAAGGGAGCGACTTTCTCTTTGGGCCACCGGGCACAGTCGTAACGCGGCGCAGCGGAGGCGATGATCAAACCATCCACCCGTTTTCTGGTCAGCTCGCTTACGTACTCGTCTTCCCGCTCTATATCCTCGTCGGTGTTGCACAGGAATACGTGGTATCCACGGCTCAACGCCACGTCCTCCACCCCTCTCACGACCGAGGTGAAAAACGGGTTCTGGATGTCGGAGATCAGGAGCCCCAGCGTAAAGGTCCGCCGCGTCCTAAAGCTCCGGGCCAGAAGGTTCGGCCGGTAACCGAGCTCCTCTATGGCCAGGATAACCCGCTCCCTCGTCTCATCCGAGACTTTTCGCGTGCCGTTGAGCACGTGGGAGACGGTGCTCGCCGAGACTCCCGCCCGCTCCGCGACCTCCTTCATCGTCATCGCCGCTCCACCCCTGAGAGGGGTTCGCGCAACGTGCGAGTGCAAAGCCAACCGGCTCTATTTGACCGCAGCGCCACCAGCGCCGCATTTGGGGAGAAAGCCAACCACGCCCCGGTAATCACCGAACCTTCGATAACACCGCGCCGCGTAACCCTTCGATTCACCACCCGTACTCCAATCTCCGCAAACGTTTGCGCAAACGTTTGTATAGTAACCGGGCCGGATAGTTTCTGTCAACTGCGAGGCGGGGGCTCTCTGCTACGCTTTACGGGTGGGGTTAATGATCTTGAAGGTGTAGGCGTGCCGGCTCTCTGTTGCGGACTCGCCCTCTCTGGGCATCTGAACGATGAGCCTGCCGTTTCTTCTGGTCCATTCCAGCGGTTTGCCGCGTGCACCCAGAAGTTGGATCCTCGACCTCTTCGAGATTGGGACCTGGGCAGTGATAATCAGCTCTTTGCCGGGCCAGTTGAGCGCCGTCGCGTAGAAGCCGTCTTTTTCGCTGGGCTTGACCGCGAAGCGCACGGGCACGTTGCTGCCGTCGTCTTCCGCCTGTTTCCAGTAGGTCAAGCCGTAGATGGCTTCGCCGTTTATCCTCAACCACGTTCCGAGGGCCCTCAAGCGGTCTTGCATAATCTGCGGGACCGTGCCATCCGCCTTAGGCCCTATGTTGAGCAGCAGGTTGCCGTTCTTGCTCACGATGTCCACGAACGAGTCTATAAGCTCGTCGGGAGTGAGGTAGTCCTCCTCCGTCTCCTGCGCGTTGTAGCCGAACGAGAGCCCTATCCCGCGGGTGCTCTCCCACTTCTCTTGCTTGATGTCGCTCTCTTTGGCGTACTCCGGTGTCGAGAAGTCCCCGTGCGAACCCTCGCCGAAGCGGTCGTTGACCACGACCTCCTTCGGATGATGGCGGTCCTTCGCCTGGTTGTAGTAGTAGGCGATGATCTCGTTGCTGCGCCAGTAGTTTTCTTTGCCGGGGTCCGCGCCGTCGGCCCACAGGATGTCCGGGTCGTAGCCGTCAATAAGCTCCCGCAGTTGCGGGAGCTCGTGATCCCGGACGTAATCGTCTATGGGCTTGTAGCCGGTATACGGCACCCGCTCTCCGGTGTAGGGATTGTACGGTGGTCTCGACCAACCGGTAAACGGTGAGTAGACCCCGGCGGGGTTGTACCACTCCGCGAGGGAGTAGTAGAAGCCCGCCTTGAGCTTGCTGTGCTTGCGAGCGGCCCCGAACAGCTCGCCCGCGAGGTTCCGCCGTGGCCCCATGACCGTGGTGCTCCTGTTGGTGGTGCGGCTGGGAAAGAGCGCGAACCCGTCGTGGTGCTTGGAGACCTGCGCGAAGTACCTGGCGCCCGCCTCCTCGAACAGCCGCACCCAACTCCTGGCGTCGAACTTCTCGGCCTTCCACCAGGGAATGAAGTCGTCGTAGTTAAAGTTCTCGCCGTACTTGCGCCGGTGGTAGGAGTAGGTGTCGTTGTTGGAGTCGTGCATCGAGTACCAGTACCACTCGGCGTAGGCCGTTCCCTGCGGCCAGCTATACGGTGGTCCCGGCGGATACGGCGGGTCGTAGTCGGGCGCGAACGCGGGAACCGAGTAGATCCCCCAGTGGATGAAGATGCCGAACTTGGCGTCCTTGAACCATTGCGGCACAAGATGTTTGCCCAGAGATTCCAGGGTTGGTTTGTAGTCCGGCCTGTCGTCTTTCACCGGTCCTCTCCCTCTAGCCCCGGCCACTGCCGGATAGAACATCGCCGTACCAGCGCCTGCAGCAGCTTCCAGGAATCTCTGGCGCGTGATCCGCCGCGCGGTTCAGCCATCACCGCTCATGCTCACTCCCCATCCCGAAAATCTCCTCAGTCCTTGGGTTCCTACCAAGCTACCCCGTCCTGGCGGGATACGTCAAGCGAGGCCGAAGATCATTGACAATGGCGCGGACCTGTGGCTACGTTACAGTGCTCTCAGAAACCATGGAAAAGCGAGCGTGATGCGCGGATGACCTCGTTGCGGATTCTTCTGATAGGCGGGCCGATGTACGATCCGCTTTACTCAAGGCTTACAGAATTCGAGCAGCGCGAGGGTGTCAGAGTTGAGGTGGTGGCGGCGCTTCCCCATCCCAAGTTGAACGAACGCATAGAAGAGG
>CADDYV010000017.1 GCA_902810695.1 Actinomycetota bacterium
CTTGATCTCCCCGGCCAGCGTCTCCCCGATGCCGCCGAGCCTCACGTGGCCGAACTCGTCACGCTCGGCGTTCTGGGTGATGTAGTCCTCGGAGAGTACAACGCCTTCGCTCACGGCGACGATACCCCACTTCTCGCCGCGCTCGGCGCGCTTCTTGAACAGGTCGGCTATCGCGTCGAGGTCCGGCTCGACCTCGGGGATGAGGGTAATGTTCGCGGCGGAGGCGAGCCCGGCGCCGTAGGTGATCCAACCCGCATGACGCCCCATCACCTCTACTACGATCACGCGCTCGTGGCTTTTCGCTGTGGTCCTGATGCGGTCTATGGCCTCGGTCGCGATGGAGACGGCGGTGTCGTAGCCGAAGGTCGTGTCGGTAGCCGAGAGGTCGTTGTCTATGGTTTTGGGACAGCCGACGACCTGCACCCCGAAGTCGTCGTGGAGTCTCTTGGCGACGCCCAGAGTATCGTCGCCGCCGATGGCGACGAGGGCGTCCACGCCGAACTCCTGCATGTTGCTGACGACTTTCTCGGCGTCGCCCTCGTTCTTGTAGGGGTTGGTGCGGGAGGAGCCGAGGATCGTGCCGCCTTCCTGCAGGATGTAACGGACGCCGTCTACGGTCAGGTTCTGGACGGAGTCGGACTCCGGAGCCAGAAGGCCCTTCCAACCGCGCTTGATCCCGACGACCTCGTAGCCGTAGTCGTTTATGCACTTGGTTGTGACGGCCCGGATCACGCCGTTGAGTCCAGGCGCGTCTCCACCGCCGGTGAGCATGCCTACTTTGCGAACCTCTGCCATCTTCTCTCCTCCAGATTTTGCTCGTACGTTCCCTAACAGATTAGTCTAGCAAATCGAGCCTCACATCCCGCGGCTTGAACGCGGGTGGTTTTCGCGCCAAAATCCGGTGTTCCGGGAATCTACCGTGGAGGTTTGTTTGATAAGCGTTCTTTTCGTATGCTCGGGAAATATCTGCCGCTCACCGATAGCCCAGGGCGTATTCGAGGAGATGGTCAGGCGCGAGGGCCTCGAAAATGAGATCCTGGCCGATTCCGCCGGAACCCATGCCTTCTACCACGAGGAGGATCCGCCGGATGTGCGGGCGCAGAGCGCCGCTTCCGCGCGTGGGCTGGACATAAGCTCCCAGCGGGCCCGGATCTTTACGCCGGAGGACTGCGAGAGGTTCGACTACGTGCTGACGATGGACGAGATGAACTACCGGCTCGTCTCCGAGATGCGCGGGGATTCACGGGCAGAGGTGCGGCCCCTCCTCGATTACGCCCCGGATGTCCCGGACTCCGAGATACCGGACCCTTACTACGGCGGCGCCAGCGGCTTCGAGCGCGCGCTCGATCTCGCCGAAGAAGCATCCCGCGGTTTGCTGCGGGATATTCGCGAACGACACCTCTCCCGCCGTGTCTGAGAAGCTGATCGCAGAGGGGATCGAGGCTTCCCTGGGCGAGCGACTGCTTTCCGCGAGGCCGATGGGCGGAGGATGCATCGGCGAGGTGTACCGGGCACAGCTCGAAGACGGCTCGCAGGTGGTGGCCAAAGTAGACCGCGAGGGCGAATCCCACCTGGAGCGCGAAGGGTATATGCTCCGCTACCTGCGGGAGAAGAGCGATCTCCCGGTTCCGGAAGTGTACCATTGTTCTGATACATTATTGTTAATGCAGTTCATCGAGGGTAGCAGCAGTTTCTCCGGAGAAGCCGAGCGCCACGCTGCGGAGCTTCTGGCTGGTCTGCATGGGATCTCGGCTGAGGCTTACGGCCACGAGCGGGACACCCTGATCGGGAACCTGGAGCAGCCCAATCCGTGGAAGGAGAGCTGGGTCGAGTTCTTCGGGGAGCAGCGTTTAATCTACCTAGCGGATGTCGCATACGAGGCGGGCCGGCTGCCGCTGGAGACTAGAAGAAACGTAGACCGGCTCGTCGAAAGGCTTGAAGAGCTTATCGAGGAGCCTGAGCGTCCTTCATTGATCCACGGGGATGTGTGGAGCGCCAACGTGCTGGCTAAAGAAGGCAGGATCACGGGCTTCCTCGACCCCGCGATCTATCACGCCGACCCGGAGGTAGAGCTGGCCTTCATCTCGCTCTTCGGGACCTTCGGCGAGGATTTCTTTGCGCGCTATAAGGAGATCCAGGGTATCAGGGATGGTTTCTTCGAGGTGAGAAAGGACCTCTACAACCTCTACCCCCTCCTGGTGCACGTCTACTTCTTCGGCGGTGGCTACCTGGCTTCGGTAGAGGGCATGCTGCGGCGATTCGTGTAAAACCCAGTATCAGCGGTAGACGCCGTTGTGCCCGATGCAGTAGCGGCCCGCGTTGGGGAAGTAGGCGAGTCCGTGGGGGCTGTTTCCGACGGGGATGCGGTGCAGCAGCTTGCCGGTGCGTGTGCTCACCACCGAGACCGTCCGGTTGAAGCGGTCTGAGTACCAGAGCTGTCTGCCGTCGGGTGAGATCTGCATCATGTCCGGGCTTCCGCCTTCATGCCACTTGGCTATGACCTTTCGCTTGGCGAAGCTTATGACCGAAATAGAGCCCTCGTAGCGGTTGCTCACGTACAGGAGCTTGCCGTTCTTGGAGACCTCAAGGCCGTGCGCGCCCTTGCCCGTGTGGATGAACTGGACCTGCTTCATGGTTCTGGGGTTTATTACCGAGACGCCGTTCTTGTTGGAGCCCTGGTTGGCTACGTAGAAGTATCTGCCATCTGGCGAGACCTTGATGTCTATGGGTTGCCCACCGACATTTACCGAGCCCTCGACCTTCATTTTGTTAGCGTTGATCTTGGTGATAACCCCGTTGCCTTCGGAGCTGATCAGGAAGTAGCTCCCATCCGGGGAGAAGTCGGCGTGGTCAATGCCCATCGGCAGCCCCTTTATTACCCCGATCCGCTTCCAGGTCTTAGGGTTGTAGAACTCCAGTTTGCCGTAGAGCTCGGTAACGACTATGGCCTTCTTGCCGTTGGGGGTGAAGTAGAGGTTGTAGGGGTAGGGGACCGGGATCTGCTTCCCCGTGAGCCTGCCCGTCTTCGGATTTATGACCTGCAGCGCATTGGACTCATCGGCCTCGACGTAGAGCTTCTTCATATCCCAGGAAGGCGTAACGTGATACGGAAGCTGCCCCACGGCGTAGCTGTCCACCACCTTGTAGGTGTGGGGGTTGATCACATCCACCGTGTTGTCCTGGACGTTGGGGACGTAGACCCGCTCGGGTATGTTCCTGAGCGACGGTTTGATGCCGCTCTTCGCCAACGCCGCGTATACGTTGACCTTTTTGTGGGTCTTGTTCTTGCTGGCGTGTGTCTGTGCCGCTTTTCGCGCGGCGACGGTGCCTTGCCCGCTGGCAGAGCTTCCTTTGCTGGAGCCCGATCCGGTCTCACCGTTGCAGGATGATGCAAACAATGCTAGAGCTATTACAAAACACAGGGCCAGAAGCCCGATCTTCTTATCCTTCATTTCCCATCCGCCTAGTAAGACATCTCTGTTATTTTGCTACGTGGTTTGGAAGAACGCAAACCTGCAAAAGGCTTTTCCTAATCCGCGACTGGATAGTAAGAGATCGGTCACGGCAGTCGAGAACCTTCATCATTTCACATTACCGAATCTTCTGGAGCGAGCGTGAGGCGATCAGGAAGGCGACGCCGTCTTCGAGAAGTCCGAGAAGCGGGTCGGGAGCACCGGTGCTCTCGGCCGCCTTTCGACGCAGGTGGTAGAAGGCATAGGCCGAGAGGAGCGCGGCGGAACCACCGAGCGTGGCTCCGACGGTTTTCCTGCGATCTGATGAGGCGAATAGCGCCGCGCCGACCAGGGCCCCCGAGGCAACGCGCCCGAGGATAGCCTGGGGCGAGAGACGGCTTATTATAATCGGCGTCTTGTCTGCGAGCAGCTCTCCGAGGGAGAACATATACAAAGCGGAGGAGACCGGGCGGGAGCCGAGCGGGGCGAACAGAGTGCTCTCAAAACCGGGGATGCGGTTCCGCCTCGCTGCCCAGCCGAGGGCCGCCGGCGCGAGCATCGTCCGCATTCCTGCAACCGCGCCGAGCCCCAGAGCACTCCCGAAAGGCTCCTTCGATAAACGTCCCATCTGTTCGCCTGCCTCCTTGCTCGATTACAGGCCCGTCTGCCAGTGGTGACCTGCTACGCCAGCGCGCTCCACACTTCGAGCTTGTTCTTGATGTGCCGGATCACCTCGTCGGTGAATTCTTTGGTTCCGGTGGAGCCTGCGAGGTCCGCCGTCCTCGTGCCATCGAGGATGGTCTCGAAGGTTGCTTCGTAGATGGCGCGCGAGACGCGTCTCGCGCGCTCGTCTTTGACGAAAGTCAGGAGGCCGGCTCCGGCCAGGATCATAGCCATCGGGTTGGCGACGTTTTTGCCTTCGAGCGAGGGAGCAGTGCCGTGCGGGGCTTCAGACATGACGGTCTGGGGGTTCTCGCCCTCGTCCAGCGAGATCAAAAGCGACTCGGCCCCCGCTATGGAGCCGAACATCTGCAGCACGAGGTCCGAGAGGCAGTCGCCGTCGCGGTTCAGGGCCGGAATGACCATGGGCTCGCCGTAGCTGGAGAGGAGCAGGGCGTAGGTCGCGTCTATTAGCTGCGGTTCGTAGCGGACGTCGCGGTTGTTCTCGGCGGCCCGGTCCATCTCCTCCTTGAACATCCCCTCGTAGACCGGCGAGACGGTCCACTTCGGCCCGCCGAATACCTTGGCGTGCATCTTTCGTGCCTGGATGAAGGCGAACTCCGCGACACCACGGCACACCTTGCGGCTTATCCGCTCGGTGCGGTAGGCGATCTCATCCAGACCTTCGCCCTCGCGACGCTCCTCGGCCCCGTAGGCGTCATCCACGGCCATCCGCACCACCGAGATGGGCGCGTGGACGCCGCTCATCGGGTTCACGCCGGGGATGCGTCTGCCGGTGCGCACGATCACGGTCCCCCCTATGTCTTTGCGCAGGATCGCGTTCGGAGATCCCACATCGTCTCTGCCTTCAGGTGTGATCGTCGCGGCCTTGATGCCGAGCCCCGAAGCTTTCATCGCTTCGGCAGCCTCGTGGACGACCTTGTTGTTCGTCGCCCGACGGTTCTCCAGCGAGAGATCGAAACGCTTGAACTCTAGCTCCAGGCGCGTTACCGACGGGTCGAGAACCCGCAACGCCTCCTCCAGAAGCTCCTGGCCTGTCTGATCCCCCTCCATGACTACTATCGTCCTGCTCTCCATCGCGCTCACCTCGAAACCGTTTGGTAGCTTTCAGCTTCACGTTTGTGCAGCCATCCGATGAGTATAAGGCTTGAGAGTGGATGCTACCGCTCGTCTCGTGGCGTGATCCCAACCGTAATGTACCTGTTTCCCCGCAGCTCGAAAAACTTGTCTGCGAGCCGCTTGTACAGCCCGTACTTCCGATTCAGAAGCTCATTTACCCGCCGCGCCTGCTCCCCTTCCACGAAGCGCGCCTCACCTTCTACCCAGCGCCCGGTCGGCTCTCCTCTTCTCGCGCACGGAGCGACCCTGACCCGCTTCTCCCTGCGCAGCCGCCTGACCTTCCCGGTGCTCGACGGGGTCCTGAAGAATAGCATCCCGCCATCTATCGCGAACCAGACCGGCGTCCTGACACCCTCGCCGCTCTCGCGGTACGTCTCCAGGTTGATGAACCTCTGACCCTCGAACTGCGACAAACCGTCTTGCGAAACCGGCCTTCCCATCAGGTGAACAGGTCTATTAGCTGGAGGTTCTCGAACTCCGCAGCCAGGGCGGGGGAGAGTTGGGCACGGTCTCTCGTCTCCCCTAGCTGGCCCGCGATCTCCAGAAAAGCATCCACCGCCCCCGTCGGCGGGACGTCCCTGCGCCTGAGCGCCACGATGGGCCTGCTGACCCTGGGGTTGTCCTCGATCTCTATCATGCACAATCTCCCGGCCTCCACCGCCCGGATTACCGCCGTTCGGGGCAAGAACGCCACCCCGAGCCGGTGCTCCACCATCCTCTTGGCGGCCTCGATGTTGTCCAGCTCTATCGTCCTCAACTCCCGGATACCCGCTCCCCTGAGCAGCGAATGCGTGAGCTCGTAGTAGCTCGACGCGCGGTCGAAGAGGATGATCTGCTCCCGCCCGACCTCCGAAAGCTCCGTCGAGCCTTTCTCGGTGAAGCGGTGCTGCGGATAGACCACCAGGACGATCTCATCCTCATACAGCGTTATGCTCTCGATTTCGGGGTGGCTTATCTCCCGCGCCAGCCCGAGTTGGACCTCTTCCTTGAGCACCATCCCCAGAATATCCTCCGAGTGCCCCGTCCTTATCGAGACGGAGACCTTCGGGTGCGCCCCGCAGAAACGCTCCAGAATGGTCGGCAGCGCGTACGTGCTCACCCCCGGCGAAGCCCCCAGCGCCAGCCTGCCCCCCGTAACCCCGCGCATCTCTTTGAGCCTCTCCTTGCCCTCCGCCACACTCTCCACCGCTCGCTCGGCGTGCGGCAAAAACTCCCGACCCGCCTCCGTCAAACGCATCCCGCGGCTCGTCCGCACGAATAACTGATCCCCCAACTCCTCTTCGAGGGCTTTGATCCTCGCCGTCAGCGCCGGTTGCGTCAGGTACATCTCCTCCGCCGCCCGACTCACGTTCCCCAGCCGGGCTACAGCCAGAAAACACTCCACCTGCTTGAGAAGCAACACCGCCTCCAATTATCTAGGTATAAATTTTGCTTATGAGAATAATATAAACAAACAATTGGATCAATATCGCGGGGGTTGGTAGTCTGACGGCAAGCGAATGAAAAGGAGGTAACCCATGATTCCGGTCCAGTACAGAGACGCGGAGTCCGAGGAGCTTTTGGAGCACGGTTACGAGGCGGCTGCGCCGGAGATCGGCAGCCGGGTCGGAATCGGCTTCAAGGAGTACGAGGTGCTCTACCGGTGGCGGTGCGTGCCGACCTCCTGCATTGTCTACGTGCGCCGGGCTGATAGTCTGGAGAAGAGTCGGGCGGTTTAAGGGAACTCATGCCGGGGATTGCTTTCTTCGAGCGTGCGGGCCTGCGGCTTGCTAAAGTTTCTTTTGCTCCAGGAGCGGCTGATGCAAGCTAGAGGGAAGGAGTCCGCAGGCATGGGAAGGAGCACTGGATTTCCCGAGGGAGTGGAGTTTACCGCCCGGATCCCGGACGAGTACGCGAGCGTCCTAACGCCGGAGGCGGTTGGTTTCGTGGCGAAGCTCGCCAGGGAGTTCACGGGCAGGGTGCACGAGCTTTTGAGAGAGCGTGCCGAACGCCAGCAGAAGATCAACGCCGGCGAGATGCCGGACTTTCTGCCCGAGACGAAGCATATCCGCGAGGGCGATTGGAAGATAGCCCCGATCCCCGACGATTTGCAGGACAGGCGGGTGGAGATCACCGGTCCGCCGGACCGCAAGATGCTCATCAACGCTCTCAACTCCGGGGCGTCGATGTACATGACCGACTTCGAGGATGCCAACTGCCCGACGTGGCACAACATGCTGGAGAGCCAGTTCAACATCCGCGATGCGGTGAACCGCACTATCACCTACGACGACCCGAACACCGGCAGGCACTACCAGCTCAACGAAGAGGTCGCCACGCTTCTGGTGCGGCCGAGGGGCTGGCACCTCTTCGAGAAGCACATGCTGGTGGACGGACGCCAGGTTCCGGCGGGCATCTTCGACTTCGCCCTCTACCTCTTCCACAATCACCGGGCGCTGATCGAGGATCTGGGGACGGGACCGTACTACTACCTGCCCAAGTTCGAGAGCCACCACGACGCGAGGCTCTGGAATGATGTCTTCGTGATGGCCCAGGACGAGCTAGGGATACCGCGCGGCACGATCAAGGCTACCGTCCTGATCGAGACGATACTCGCGACCTTCGAGATGCACGAGATCCTCTACGAGTTGCGCGAGCATTCATCGGGTCTCAACTGCGGGCGGTGGGACTACATCTTCTCCTACATAAAGAAGTTCCGCGAGCACGACATGCTTCTGCCGGACCGCAACACCGTGACGATGACGGTCCCGTTCATGCGGGCCTACACCCTGAACACGATCAAGACCTGCCACCGGCGGGGGGCTCACGCGATAGGGGGGATGGCAGCCCAGATCCCAATAAAAGGCAATCCCAAGCAAAACGAAGAAGCTTTTGCCAAGGTTCGCGCCGACAAGGAGCGTGAGGCGAATGACGGGCACGACGGAACCTGGGTGGCGCATCCCGGCATGGTCCAGACGGCCAGGGAAGTTTTCGATGAAGTCATGCCCCAGCCGAACCAGATCGAGAGCAAGCCGCGCGATGACGTGCAAGTAACCGCGGCAGAGTTACTGGAGAAGCCGGAGGGAGATATTACCGAAGCGGGCTTCAGGAACAACATCTCCGTGGGCATCCAGTACCTCGGGGCGTGGCTCGCGGGCAGGGGAGCGGTTCCGGTCTTCAACCTCATGGAAGACTCGGCAACGGCGGAGATAGCGCGCGCGCAGGTGTGGCAGTGGATCCACCACCCCAAGGGCATCCTCGATGGAAGGACCGAGGTCACCAAGGATCTCTTCCGCAAGGTGCTCTCCGAAGAGATGGAGAAGCTGCCCAATTACGTGGACCCGGAGCGTACCAGGAACGATCCCTTCGATAAAGCGGCAGAGCTGTTCGAGAGGATCTCAACCGACGACGAGTTCGTCGAGTTTCTGACCCTGCCCGGTTACGAGTACCTGGAGTAGAGGGGGAGAGGGATAAACAACCTCCCGGACAACGCGGAGTTCCAGACCGGCGGTCAGGATACAAGGCCGCCGGCCCCCGCCCTCCTTCTGCAGAGCGCAGGCCACGTGCATCAGGAACGAGCGTTCCATATGCGCACAATATGCACATATATGAACACATAGATGCAGTTTGAAGACAAGTGATGAGCGACCGAGGAAGGAGTTGACGTGGAGAACGGACACGGTTCTGTTACGGAGATAGCCCGGGAATGGAAGAGCGGGCGCTGGGAAGGGATAGAGCGGCCGTATTCGGCTGAGGATGTCCTGCGGCTTCGGGGCTCGGTCAGGATCGAGCACACCCTGGCGCGGATGGGCGCCGAGAGGTTGTGGGAGTTGATGCGGGAGAGGCCGTTTGTGCGGGCTCTCGGGGCTTTGACGGGTAACCAGGCTGTCCAGCAGGTCAAGGCCGGGCTTGAGGCCATATACGTCAGCGGCTGGCAGGTTGCGGCGGATGCGAACATTGCGGGGCACATGTACCCCGACCAGAGCCTCTATCCGGCCAACAGCGTGCCGGATGTGGTGAGGAGGATCAACCAGGCGCTCCAGCGGGCGGACCAGATCCACCACTCCGAGGGCAAGAATTCCGTTCACTGGTTTGCGCCCATCGTGGCGGATGCCGAGGCTGGGTTCGGGGGCGCTCTAAACGTCTTCGAGCTGATGAAGGCCATGATCGAAGCCGGTGCCGCGGGTGTCCACCTCGAAGACCAGCTCTCTTCGGAGAAGAAATGCGGGCACATGGGTGGCAAGGTTCTGCTCCCCACCGCCCAGGCCGTGCGAAGTTTGATCTCCGCGAGGCTGGCAGCCGATGTCATGGGGGTGCCGACCGTTCTCATCGCGCGCACCGACGCCGACGCGGCGAACCTCATCACCTCTGATGTGGATCCCACCGACGAGCCCTTCCTTACCGGCGAGCGGACAATGGAGGGCTTCTACCGGACGAAAGCGAGCATCGAGCAGGCCATAGCCCGCGGGCTCGCCTACGCGCCGTTCGCCGACGTGGTGTGGTGCGAGACCTCGACGCCAGATATTGGAGAGGCCAGAGAGTTCGCGGAGGCTATCCACGAGAAGTTCCCCGGCAAGCTTCTGGCATACAATTGCTCCCCGTCCTTCAACTGGAGAGCCAAGCTCCCCGAGGAGGAGATTGCCACCTTCCAGGAGAAGCTGGGGGAGATGGGCTACAAGTTCCAGTTCGTTACGCTCGCCGGATTCCACGCCCTCAACTACTCCATGTTCGATCTGGCGCGGAAGTACAGGGACTCCGGGATGGCCGCCTACACCGAGCTTCAGGAGGCGGAGTTCGCCGCAGAGAAGTACGGCTACACCGCAACCAAGCACCAGCGCGAAGTCGGCGCGGGCTACTTCGACGAGGTCGCCCAGGTCGTTGCAGGCGGTATGGCTTCCACGACCGCGCTTACCGGTTCGACCGAGGAGGCGCAGTTCAAGAGGTAGCTTTTGGCTATTGGCTTTCAGTGGGGGCCGGAGCAACCTCCGGCCCTTGTTTTGTGGCTTTTAGCGAGAACATGAGCGGGATGGCGCTGTCATCCTCTTTCAGGCGCCACCACCCGTCCTCGCCTTGCTCGGTGAACGGGTATATTTTCCACGCGCAGTAGGGAAACTCGTGCAGGTGCTCGATGTGCAATCCCGCTGCTATGAGGGAATTCAGGATCTCACCGAGTGAATGGTCCCAACTGTACTCTACGGAGTGGTGGTCGGCGTCGGGGTCGGCGTATGAACCGTGCGTCTCGAAGCGCAGCGGCTCCGGTCCGTGGAAGTACGGATACCTGACCCTCAGGTCCACCTCGTTCTCGTCGTCGAAGACATGGGCGAAGGGGTGAGCCTCGACTATGTAGAATACGCCGCCGGGCTTGAGGAAGTGCGAGACAACCTCGGCCCAGCGCCTCAGATCCGGCAGCCAGCTCAGCACCCCGTAAGAGGTGAACACCACGTCGAACTCGCCGCTCAGGACATCGGGGAGATCGTAGATATTCGATCGAACGAAACGCGCCGGTATGCTGGTCTCTTCGCTTAGAGCGCAGGCGAGTCTGATTGCCCGCTCCGAGAAGTCCACTCCGGTAACCTGGGCGCCCAGCCGCGCCCAGGACAGGGTGTCCATCCCGAAGTGGCACTGCAGGTGCAGAAGCGCCTTGCCGGAGACATCTCCTAGCTCTTCGAGCTCGATAGACTTCAGGCTCGACCTGCCGTTTCTAAACCCTTCCACATCATAGAAGCTGGACCTCTCGTGGATGGCCGTCCAGTTGTCCCACAGCCTGCGGTTCGAGTTCATGTATTCATCCATTTATGGACCCTTCCCAAAATTGTCGGGTGAGCCTGCGCAGTATAAGTTAATGCGGGCTCATTTACGCTACTTTGCTGTTCAAGCGGATAGTGAACGACAGGCACATCAGGCTTTGCAGGTGCTCCGAAGGCGGTACAATAGGTTATTATGTATGAGGCGATGAAAGAGGAAAGGACAGCAGGCCATGCTTTCGGGGCTTGAATCACCAACCCACCTGATCATCATCCTGGTGTTGCTCTTGCTGCTTTTCGGGGCCAGGCGTCTACCGGAGCTCGGCAAGGGGCTTGGCAAGGGGCTAAGAGAGTTCAAGCAGGGCATGAACTCCTCGGATGAGCCCGAAGAGAAGCAGCGGAAGGCCGTGGATAAAGGCCAGGACGACGAGGAGTCCGAGAAGAAAGCTTCCGGCGAAGAATCCGGGCACGCGAAGGCTTCCAAGCACTCCGAGCATCAGTAGCAACATCCTGCTGCGCTGATCGGGTTTATCCTTACCTGAACCTGGATGCTGACAGTTGAAGCGCCGTCTTTGCAAAGACGGCGCTTTGGTATATGTTTTTGGGGCTGTAGTAGGCAGACCTGAAGAGAATCTGGAGAGTTGGTGATCTACCGCAAGCAACCCAGGAAAGATGGTGGTTTGCGCCGGAAGGCAGGCAGTTTCATACCCTTCGAGGTCTGGGTTCTTGGGCTGAGCGCACTGGCAGCGGTTGTGCTGTGGCCGCTACGGGGACTCTCCGAGACGATTCCCGTGGTCCCCTTCCTGGGCGCCCTGATGTTGTTCTTCGTACCCGGCGCGCTGGCTTCGCGCTGGTTTTTCGAGGACCGCTTCCCGGGCACTACGCTGGTTCCGCTCTCCTTCGTGATCAGCGCGAGTATCTTTGCCCTTCTGGGCATCCCCATGCTCGTTACCCACCAGAAGATCGAAACCTACCTCCTGCTCTGCGGCATAGTCGTGGCCGCTTCCCTCGGGTGGGCGCTTCTCAAGGTCTTGCGCCGCAGAACAACTGCTAGCGGGTTCTCCGGCGAGCTCTCCGGGACGAGCCTGCTGTGGGTTCCTTTTCTCGCAATGGCGGCGGGGCTGGCCTACGTGTCAACCACGAAGGTGCCCCAACTCAACGACGACGTATGGAACTACACGGCGTACGTGCGGGAGCACCTGAGCGGGGGCAGGCTCGCGGTCTACGATCCTTACTTCGGGCATAAGCTGGACGCGCTCTCGCGCGTGAAGATCAACGGCTGGCTGCTGGAGCTTGCCGGGCTCTCGAAGCTCTCCGGAGTGGACCCCATCGTGATGGTGTTCAAGCTCCTCGCTCCGGCACTCATATTCGTGATCCTGCTCGCTTTCTACGCGCTGGGACGTGCGCTCTTCAAGAGCGAGGGGGCGGCGCTTTTCGCCGGATGTTTGTACGAGTTATTCTTCCTGACGCACCTCAGCGCCTCGCAGTTGACCTTCGGCGGGGAGTTTATCGCCCGCGTAACCGAGGACAAGTTTATGGCCCGGTTCATCTTCCTGCCGGTGGCGCTGTGCCTCGCCGTTGCCTTCCTGGAGAGCCGGAGGTGGCGCTATCTGTGGGTGTTCGGGCTCGCATGCTGGGCGGTGGTGGCGGTGCATCCGATAGGGCTGGCGATCATCGGCCTGTGCATGGCGGGCTTCGGGCTGGCGCACGTGCTTGTCAACTGGAGGAAACTGGAGGCCTGGATGCGGATGGCGGCACTCGGCGTCGCGACCGTCAGCATTATTCTCTTGCCCGGAATTTATCTTCTTCTTGCGGGTGAATCGCTGTGGTCGGTGGCGGTAACGGCGGACATAAACGGTACGCCTACCAAGGTGTTAAACAACATGGTGTTCCTCTGGCCGCAGAAAAAGCGCATAGTCACGCTCGGGCACGACCTGTACATCATGCACCCGGCGATCTTGATAGTCCCCCCGATAGCGGCCGCTTACCTCTTCGGCGTCCCGTTTTTGCTCTGGCGCATAAGGCGCAGCGTGGGGGCACAGCTTCTGTTCGGGGCGCTCGCGCTTCTGAGCGTGGTGCTCTACGTGCCCTGGATCGCCACGTTCTTCGTGGACAACATAATCGGACCGGGGCAGCTATACCGGCTGGCCTGGCCCATACCACTCATAGCTTTCCTGACACTCGGATGGGTCGTGTGGGAGGTCATGAGCCGAGTACAGGGCTTCATCGGCAAGAGGGTCGAGGTCATGCGGCCGGCGATGATGCTCTTGCCCCTGGCGGTGGTGCTCTCGCTCCTGGTGGTTTATACGCCGACCGCGGTCGCCGGAGCGAGAAACATCTACGCTACAAACCACCCGCCGCTGAGTATGGGATACGGCTACGATCCCGTCTTCCGGTGGATGCAGCACAACATAAAAAAGCAGAGCGTCGTGCTCGCGCCGGATCCGGAGAACATCTGCATCCCGGCCTACTCGGCGAAGCTCAACGTGGTGAGCCTGAGAGGAGCCCCGATCATAAGCCACCTTCCGGGCCTGAAGCGTCTCACCAACGGGAACATACACGTTCCCAAAAGGGATTGGGCCGTACATGACTTCTTCCATCACGGCACCAGCATGAAAGACAGATTCCAGATACTGCGCCACTACAAGGTGGACTATGTGCTGGTCAACAAGAAGTCTTCGCTCAACGGTCAACTCTCGCATCTGAACGGTTTCAGGAGCATAGACGTACCCAGTGAGCGGTACAGCCTCTACGCGGTGGACCGCAGCAAACTCGGTGCGTAGAGCGCCCGACTTCTAAGCGGTTTCGAGCAGGTCTCCCACTGGGAGCATTTGCAGGTTCGAGTCGGAGATATGCTCCAGGATAATCGGGAGCGCCGCCAGGGTGTTTCTCCAGGAGCCGGGAGAGGCGTAGCGATCGGAGTCGTGCAGGAGGATTATGTCGCCGGCCTGCGGGTAGCCAACCTTTTCTGAGATCGAACGCGGCGTAGCCCTTCTCTCCCAGTCTCTGCCCCAGCGCGCCCAGAGTACCCGCTCCCATCCCTGGCGGGGGGCTTCCAGCCAGGACGCCAGGTTGAAGACGCCGTAGGGAGGACGGAACAATCGGGTGTCAACCTCCGCAACCTCCTCGATGATGACTCTTGCCCGGCGCATGTCCTCGACGGTCTGCGCTGGCGTCAGGCGCAGGTGGTTGCGGTGTCTGTAGCAGTGGACTCCGATATCGTGTCCGCGGGAGGCGACCTCCCGGAGCCTGGCCGGGGCGCGCTCTACCTGTTCCCCCACGGCGAAGAAGGTCGCCTGGATCCCGGCTTCATCCAGCAGATCCAGGAACTCCTCCGTGCCGACGTCCGGGCCATCATCGAAGGTCAGCGCCACCGCCGCCTTCCTGTCCGCTCCGGCGCGCGTGATCGCGGGGAAAAAGAGTCTCCCGGCTGGCATAAAGGAGACCGCAGGGGCCGAGTAAACAGCCAGAAGCGATGAAGCGAGGATCAGAGTTTGCCGAGTGGCACGCATCTTAGCCCTTCGCCTCGTATCTCCCGCACCGTGCGCGCGAGTTTATCCCGCGCCGCCTGTGGGTTGCGTCCGGAGGTCTCTACGACCAGCAACCCGTTTTGCGGCTCTCCCTGGACGCTTTGCTCCGGCATGACCGGACGGCTGTGGGGTGGAGCGTCTGCAAAGGCAGCCAGGTTCGTCCGCGGAGCTGGAAGAAAATACTTTGGGGAGGTGCCTGTGGCGCGTCGAATTTCTGTCGCTGCCGTTTTGGCTTTCTGGCGATCTTTCCACGGCACCGAGAACTCCCCAGAGTCTCCGGCTACCCCGAAGGTGATGCCTCTGGCCGGACGTAGCCCTCTGGCTCCACGCGCATCGGCGAAGATGGTAACCGGTACTCTTTCCTTCCGTGCCTGATTTTCGATGGCGGAAGCCGCTGCCGGATCTTCTACTCTGACTGCGAGCGCGACTTCTCCGGGCGGGGGATCGTCGCCTGGAACTTTGAGGTTGAGCGCCTCGGTGGCGACCGCCGCCCCAGAAGAAGCGAAGGCCAGCCAGATGAAAAGCACGACCACCAGCGGCGCGAAAACCAGCCGGAGACTTAAGCGTCTTGATGCTCTCTGGAGTGTCACAGGTTGCCGTTCGTTCTGGAAAAAGGGTTCAACGGCTGCGACGAGACTTTGGGGGCAGGGTTCGTTCCGAGGTGCTGGAAGTGAGATTTCGCCTCTCACGGCGGATCTCAGATAGCCTGTGAGATCCTCGGCGGTATGCAGCCATCGGGCGACTCCCGACCGCTCCATAGTGAGCGAGTTGAGCTCTCCGTGGCCGAGGATGGGGTTGTATATGAGGATCGGGAGCCCCATCTCTATGGCCTCCAGGCAGGTCATTCCGCCGGCGTTCTGGATCAGGCAGTCCGAGGCGGACATGAGGGCCGGCATGTTCTCCACCCAGCCCAGGACCTGAACGTTCTCGAAAGAGGGAGCGATCCTCTCTTCGAGGCGTTTTTTTAGTCCACTATTGTTGCCGGCTACGACGACCGTGTACGCACCTGCCTCGGCTGCGCATCGGGCCATGCCTTCTACATCACCGATGCCCCACGCGCCGCCCACCACGAGCGCCACGAAGTCGTCGGGGGGCAGCCCCAGTTCTTCACGCGCTTCTTCACGCGGGGGCGCGTGGTGGAACTCCGGGGCGATCGGAAACCGTATCGGAACGGAGTTCCCGCCAGCGGTCTCAGCCAGCTCCGAAGAGCATTCGGAAACAACCAGGTGGAGATCGGTGTTCGGCGATATCCAGAGCGGATGCACCCCGTAGTCGGAGATGACCGCCACTACCGGGGCTCGCAGCCGCCCGTCTTTGCGCAGGCGCCCGAGGGCTGCGGTAACCAGCGGGTACGTGGAGATCACCAGGTCGGGAGCGTCCTTGCTCAGAACTTTCCTGTGCAACCTGCCGGCGTATAGCGAGCCCATGAGCACCCTCACGGTCGCCGCGCCGATTTTGTGTGAGGTAAAGGCGAAGACGGTAGCCAGGGATCTCGGCTCGTGCTGCACCTGGCTGCAGTATCCGCGGACTAGCATCCAGTTCAGAGTGCGGCTCATCGCCTGCAGGCCGTCGGATATCGTCGCGTCGTATCCCGCCCGCTCCAGCTCCGAGCGCACCGCCCGGCCAGCAGCTTCATGCCCCCCGCCCACGGAGGCTGTCAGAATGAGAATCTTGTTGGCGGCTTTATTCGCCATGAGCCAGGGTTCGCCTCGATCCAGTCAGTACCCACTCTGCAAGGACATCATTTTATAACTTTCCGCCCGAGGCGCGGATGAGATCGGGATTCAGGGCGTTGCGGGGACGAGCGCAGACATTCGCAAGTAAAAAGAGCGGCGGGTAGATCCCGCCGCTCTCATCGCCAGCGTCGAAAGACGACCTGCTTCTTAGATCACCGAGCTCGAAGGACCGCCGGCGACGTATATGGTCTCGCCGCTGATGTAGGAGGCGTCATCGGAGACGAGGAAGGCGACGACGTTGGCGATGTCCTCGACGCGCCCGAAGCGCCTCAAGGGGATGTTCTTGGCAAAACGCTCCTTCATCTCCTCCATCGTGAGCCCGGCGCGCTCGGCGGCCGTCTTGGTCATCTCGGTCTCGATCCAACCCGGCGCGACCGCGTTGACATTGATGTTGAATCGCCCCAGTTCGAGCGCCAACGTCCTCGTGAGTCCCTGCAGACCGGCCTTGGCCGAAGAGTAGTTGGCCTGTCCGCGGTTGCCCAGGGCCACGACCGAGGATGTCATCACGATCTTCCCGTACTCCTGCTCGACCATGTACTTCTGCGCGGCCTTGGAGCAGAGAAAGCTCCCCTTCAAATGGATGTCCAAAACGGTGTCCCAGTCCGCTTCGCTCATCTTGAAGGAGAGGTTGTCCCGGATGACCCCGGCGTTGTTGACCAGAATATCCATGCTCCCCAGGCTCTCGGCCACCTTCTCGAACGCGGCTTCCACCTGTGAGGCATCCGATACGTCGCAGGCAACGGCAATCGCCTTGGAGCCGGAGTTCCGGATATCCTCCACCGTCTCCTGGCACCTCTCCTCGGAAAGATCGAGAACGGCGAGGTTGGCCCCGTCAGCGGCCAGTCGCTTCGCTTCGGCGGCGCCGATGCCACGCCCCGCCCCTGTAACTACCGCCGTGCGACCACTCAAACGTCCCAAAAAGATCACCTCTTTCAATACTTCTTTGCGCAAACAACCCCAACACCAACCAGCGCAGGAGCATTATTTGCGTATGGATTATATACGTTTTGAAGTTATGTTTTAAGAATAGATAGGGCCCTTTGATATATAAGTGCATTAAGACACAATCAGGCGCAAGGATTCACGGGTAGATTGGGCCCGATTTTTGAGGTGGTTTTGTTGTGTTGGGATCTACATGTAGATCCCGCCGTTGATGTTCAGGGTTTGCCCGGTGATATAGTCGCCGTCAACGACGAGGTAGCGGACGGCTTTGCCGATCTCTTGCGGGGTGCCAACGCGTCCCAGCGGTATTCTCGGCAGGATCCTCTCGTTGACGACGTTCTCCGGGACGCCCGCAAGCATATCGGTCTGGACGAATCCGGGGCAGATCGCATTGACGGTAACGTTGTAGCGGGCCAGCTCCAGGGCCGCCGTTTTGGTGAAGCCGATGATCCCGGCCTTGGCCGCGGCGTAGTTGGCCTGTCCGAAGTTACCCATCTGACCGACGAAAGAGCTTATGTTGATGATTTTACCCGAAGATTGCTCCATGAAGTGTGGCAGGGCGGCCTTGACCGTGTAGTAGCAACTGTTGAGGTCCACCTGGACGACCTTGTCCCACTCCTCCATTTCCAGCTTCTTCATCGTCTTGTCTATGTTTATGCCGGCGTTGTTGACCAGAATATCCAGCCTGCCAAACCTCTCCAGCACGTCCCCGATCAAACGCGACGCCTGCTCCTTGTCCGAGACATCAGCCTGCATCGCAATCGCCTCATGCCCTCTCTCTGCAAGCTTCTCCACCAGCTCCTCAGCCGGCTCCTTGCTCCGCGAGTAGTTCACCACAACCCTCGCGCCACCACTCGCCAGCTCCTCGGCTATGGCGCGCCCGAGCCCCCGACCCGCTCCCGTAACAACCGCTACCGAACCTTCCAGACTGCTCAAGGAAAACTCCCTTCTCCTCACCTGCTATCACCGTGTGTTGGCAAGTCTACAGTCGGGTAAAAAATACATCAAACTATGTATGAAGGGCATATATGGGCAGCGAAACGTCAAAGCGGGCAACGAGACAAAGCCTTACCATAAAAATGGAAAAATTTTTGCAAAACCGCCTTGACTACTCAGAATATATATGTAAACTGCACACAGCATGGAAGAGAGGTCTATGAGCGAAGAAGCGAAAGGACACGGTCCGAGCCACAGGAGGGCTGAGGCGCGTCCGAGGAACTGGCTGGTGCCGGTCATACTGCTGTCTCTGAGGGAATGGAATTCCTATGGGTACGAGCTCATGGAGCAGGCGGCCAAGTTCGGGTTCGAGACGATGAACCCTGGCACGCTCTACCGGACGCTGAGGCAGATGGAGAAGGACGGCATCGTCGAGTCTACGTGGGAGACTTCTGAGGGAGGACCGGCGCGCCGGATGTACTCCATAACCGACGCTGGGGAGGCGTATCTGGACTTCTGGGCCAAGTCGCTGGAGCAGTACCAGAAGACCATGGACACCTTCTTCAGGATGTACACCGGCAGGCCACTAAGGACAGACCAAGAAGAAAAAGAAGAGAAGAAAGAAGATCAGGAGTAGCAAGCAGGTTCGCCAGAAGAGAACCTAGAAAACAGGAAGGAGTTGATCGGTTATGGCGAACAGGGACAAGGCAAACAGGGCGGCCCAGCGGCTGGCGGAGAGCAGCCGGGATTCCTACCAGGCGGTGCTCGACCATGTGATCGGGATGCAGGAGCGCAACGTGCGCTTCGCGCAGGGCATGGTTGATGGAGCGATCAAGGAACTGCGCGAGCAGGCAGAGAGCAATCGGGCGATGACCCAGGAGCTCTTCGAGCGGGCCGAGCGGCAGCGCGACGCTTTTCAGGCGCTGGTGGAGGAGTCCGCGGACGCTTACGTAGACTTCCTCTACGCTCCGTTCTCCTACTACAAGGATAGCCTCGAGGCAGTCGGCAAGGCCGCTAAGTAGGAGAGAGCCAGAATAAGTTACCTGGAGGCCGGGTGTTATCGCCCGGCCTTTTTCGTGGTATGCTCCCTTTGGAGCAAGGGAAAGGAGACCGGTGGTGGATGAGAGGCAGATGCGAGATCAGATGCAAAAGGTCAATGAGGCTGCCGAGAAATTCGCCGAAGCCGTGATGGAATCTTACCGGACGGTTTCGGGGCGCTCGATGGAGGCGCAGCAGCGAGGCGCTCAGCTCACCCAGCGGTTCTTCGAAAGCGTCATGGAGGAGCTGCAGAGCCAGGCTGAGGGGCGTCATTCCACCTCGGAGGCGCTACTCGAGCAGACCCAGAAGCAGCGCGAAGCGTTCCAGGAACTCTCTCAGGAGTCCATAAGCGCGTACATGAACTTCCTCAACTCCATGTTCTCCTACTACCAGAATGCCTTCGATGAAGCCCGGAGGCGTGGCGAGCGGCGGGGTTGAAAGATCGGTTCCGAACGAGCGGTTTTCGGGTATTAGAACAGAAGATGCAACAAGGCCAGAAAGAGGAGGAGTATAGCCTTGAGCTTCAGCAACGGTAATGGCGAGATCGTTATCTCGACGCCTTTGAGGACGGCCATCGGGACCTTCGGTGGCGCGCTGAAGGATACGCCTGCCACGGTCCTCGGAGCCACGGTCACAAAAGAGGTCATCTCGCGTTCGGGTGTTAGCGAGGACAATGTTGATCAGGTGATCGTGGGCAACATCCTCTCGGCGGGACAGGGGATGAACCCGGGCAGGCAGGTCGGGATCCAGGCCGGTCTGCCGGTGAGCGTACCGGGGATGACGCTGAACCGGATGTGCGGCTCGGGGTTGCAGGCGATCGTCTCGGCGGCGCAGGAGATTGCCCTGGGCGACGCCGAGGTGATCCTGGCAGGCGGTATCGAGAACATGGATATGGCGCCGTTCTTGCTGCCGAAGGCGCGCTACGGCTACCGGATGGGGATGCCGAAGGGCGAGATGCTCGATCATATGGTCTGGGACGGCCTGTGGGACATCTTCAACGACTATCACATGGGCATGACCGCCGAGAACGTCGCCGAGCAGTACGGCGTCAGCCGCGAGGACTCCGATGCCTACGCCTTGAGAAGCCACCACCGGGCGCAGAAGGCCATCGAGGAAGGGTACTTCGAGGAGCAGATCGTACCCGTCGAGGTCAAGCAGAAGAAGGAGACCGTGCAGTTCACCAAAGACGAACACGTTCGGGCAAACGCGAACGCTGAAGGCTTCTCAAAGCTCAAGCCGGTCTTCAAGCGCGACGGCGGAACCGTAACGGCGGGCAACTCCAGCGGTATCAACGACGGCGCGGCGATGGCGCTCGTTACCACCGACAGGAAGGCCGAGGAACTTGGGCTCCCCGTGGCCGGGCGGCTCGTCTCGGCGGCGGTCGCGGGTGTGGATCCCTCGGTGATGGGCACGGGTATGATCCCGGCCTCGCAGATGGCTCTGAAGAAGGCCGGACTCTCGATCGAGGAGCTGGACATCGTCGAGGCCAACGAAGCCTTCGCCTCCATAGCCGTAACGGTCGGACGCGAGCTGGGCGTGCCAGAAGAGAAGCTCAACCCCTTGGGAGGAGCTGTGGCTCTGGGGCACCCGATCGGGGCCACGGGAGCCGTGCTTACGGTCAAGATCCTGCACGAACTCAAGCGTACCGGGGGCCGCTACGGGTTGGTTACGCTGTGCATCGGCGGCGGCATGGGCATCGCCGCCATCTTTGAGCGCGTATAGTCTGAAATAAATGACAGAGCGCCGCTAGTGCGAGGCGGCGCTCTGCAAGTCGTCGGGGTTGGAGTAGAACCTGTAGCGTCCCCGCCCGCCGCGCTTGGCCTCGTACATGGCTATATCTGCCCTGCGCAGGAGACGGTCGGCTTCTTCTCCTTCACCCAGCGCGATGCCTATGCTTGCGTTCACCTGCACCCGCCTGCCGGAGATCAGGTGCGGCATCTGGACGGTCTGGATCACACGCCCGGCGATGCTGCTTGCCAGGATCTCATCCGCCTCGTCGAGCAGCATCACGAACTCGTCGCCGCCTAGCCGCGCCACCGTATCGTGGGCCCGGAGGCAGGTGGAGAGCCTTCCTGCGATCTCGCGCAGCAGATCATCGCCCGATTCGTGTCCCAGCTCATCGTTGACCTGCTTGAAGCCGTCGAGGTCGAGAAACATGACTGCTACTTTCCTGCCGTGCCTGCGGGCTCTGGAGAGGGCTATCTCTAGCCTGTCGGTGAACAGCGCCCGATTTGGCAGGCCCGTGAGTACGTCGTGGTATGCCTGGTACTCTAGGCGCTGCTCGAGTATTTTTCGCTCTGTAATGTCGAGCAGGGTGCCAAAGATCCGAACGTTCTCGTCATTACGCTCGACCTCGCCCTTCAAATAGACGAAGCGTTCCTCGCCGCTCGGCCGCACCACCCGGTACTCTAACTCAAATGATTCTCCGGTAGCGGAGGCCTGTTCGAGGGTTTTGCGCACGCGTTCGCGGTCTTCGGGGTGGACACGCATGAGGTGTTCCTGCGGGGTTGCCAGGCACCCCTGCGGCTCGTATCCGAGTATGCGGTAGATCTCATCCGACCACATCATATCTTCGCTGTTTTCGACCCACTCCCAGCTTCCCACATGGGCGATGCGCTGGGCTTCGGCGAGCCGGGCTTCCGTCCTCATAAGAGACTCCCGATCCCGCCTCTTGACCCTTACCTGCTGCTCCACGACGGAGTACGCTACGTACCCGGGGATCGCGAGCAGGATGAGCTCCCACGCCGAACTTCTCACCAGCATAGCCACGAAAAATCCCAGGGTACTCTCGAGAAAGAACACTATTGTGTCTGCTACTATCTGCTCTCGCACCGTGGAGAACCACGAGCGCCCATCCCTCAGCGCGAATACTGCGGTCCAGTCAAGGGTGTTTATCAGGTACATGGTGAGAGCGGTGGCGCAGGCGGAGAGAAGGTGCGCCGGGCTCTCAAAATGTGATGCGCCTGAGCCTTCGCTGAAGGACAACACCAGCCCGCCACCCCCAGTAGCGAGTGCTACATCCGCAAGATCAAACAGCGTATAAGAAAACGAATGCCGGTTCAGTAAGTTCGCTACCAGCGTGCCGGCGAACGCGATCGCCACGGCGATCCCCGCATCGAAAAGTAACAACGCCGCAAACGCGGCAGTAAAACCAAGCGATAAACCGTTGTCTGTGGAGATGAAAACGATGCGCCAGTTCGTAACCGCCATCAACGCTGTAAGAATAAGGGCGAGGAGCAACCGCTCGCCGTGGGGGACACTCGCCTGCGCCAGTAGAAACGCACCGAGCACCGCCGCAACCAGCGCGAGGCCGATCACAAAGACCTTGGCCGAAGTAGGCAAGTTGTTCATGTTCTGTTGCCTCTGTCCCGATCAAGAGTGGAGAACCGATGAGCTTCTTACGAAGCTCCTAGCTCCAGCCACTCTTCTATTAAAAGTTACAATCATCCTTACTCTCTGTGGTTATCGGCAAATTACTAAAAGATCTTTAGCCCACCTCACATCTGGCGTACCCCTTGACGTGCATCGGGACGGGTGCTACGTTTTTGGAACATTGGGCGAGCGTTCGCCTAAGAAGCGAAGAGGGAAAGGGGAAGCGAGGTGAATGGTGGACGAGGAACCCCTGTAAGGGGCCTGGGCGGGACCATCAGCCGGAGGCGATTTCTGGGTGGTGCTGCGGCGGCTTTAGGTGGGTTGGCGGCGACCTCGTGCGGGCCCACTGCCGCTTTGATCGGGGGTAAAAAGCAGACCATCGTCTACTGGAACCTGTTCACCGGCGGTGATGGCGTCCGCATGGTGGCGATGGAGAACAAGTTCAAGAAGAACCATCCCAACTACCAGCTCAACGCCACAGCGCTTGCCTGGGGCAATCCTTATTACACCAAGGTTTCGATGGCTACGGCGGGCGGGCATCCTCCAGACGTCGCCATCATGCACCTCGCGAAGATAGGCGCCTACGCTCCTGCGGGACTCCTGGAGACCTTCAGCCCGGGTGAGCTATCTCGGTACGGCATCGGACCTGACAAGTTCCTGCCTCAGGTACTGGACTTCGCCAAGTATAAAGGCAAGATCTACGCCGTACCGCTCGACACGCATCCTTTCGTTCAGTACTACAACGTGGATGTCTGCAAGAAGGCAGGGCTTCTGGACTCCAACAACAACCTCAAGCCGATAAACAGTCCGGATGAGGCGATCCAGGCTTTCAAAGCGGCCAAGAAGGCAACGGGAGCTCTGGGGCTCGCATTCTATCCGGCGAACGACCCGGCCGGAAATTGGCGACTTTTTCTTACCCTCTACGGCCAGATGGAGAAGGGGGCCAGGATCCTCTCTCCCGACGCCAAAGAGGTGGTAATGGACGATTCCAAGGCCCAGCAGGCGCTGGAGTTCATGAGGCAACTCGCCGCAGAGAAGCTCATGTCTCCCACAATGGACTACGCCACGTCGGTGGCGGCATTCCAGAACGGGCAGGCCGGATTCTACTGGAATGGGGAGTGGGAGGTAACCACGTTCCAGACGGCGAAGATGAACTTCAACATGGTTCCCTTTCCCAAGCTCTACACCTACAAGGCGGCCCAGGCTGACCATCACTCCTTCATCATCCCCAGGGGAGTGGACCCTGCTCACAGAAGGGCCGCGCTTACGTTCATAAGCTCCATGCTCAAGGACAGCTACACGTGGGCGCAGGGCGGGCACATCCCGGCTTACCAGCCGGTCGTCAAGAGCAAGAAATACCAGCAGCTCAAGCCGCAGAGCAACTACGCGGAAGTTGCAAAGTACGTCGTTACCGACCCGATCGCCTGGTTCAGCGGCTCCGGCTCCGTAATGGAGCAGAAAGCCTCGGGATTATTCCAGGCGGTGATAGCCGGACAGGTCGAGCCGAAGCAGGGTATCAAGCAGTTTCGCTCGTACCTGGAAAAACAGGTCAAGCTTCCGAAGCCATATTAGGAGATGATCTCCGGGAAAGGGGGTTAAAGCGTGGAAGTGCAGCAAGAGGTGGCGCGGGCTCCGGCCACACAGCTCTCCAAGACCAGAGGCGGCAACCGGTGGAGAAGAGACCTGACAGGCTGGGGGTTCATGCTGCCGTTCATGGTGGTGTATGCCTTGTTCTTGATTTGGCCCGTCATACTCATGATCAAGTACAGCTTCACCAACAAGAGCCTGGTCGGTACGGGAGGCTCGCAGTTCCTGGGGTTCGAGAACTACGCCCGGCTCTTCAGCGATCCGGACTTCTGGAGCTCGCTGTGGCACACGGTATGGTTCACGATCCTGAGCACCCCACCGCTGGTCATCCTGGCGCTCATCTTCGCCATGCTCACCAACCGGGTAATCCGGGGGCAGTGGATCTTCCGCTTTTCGTTCTTCGCGCCGTTCGTCCTGCCGGTCTCGGTTGTGGCCCTGATCTGGTGGTACATGATGTACAGCCCCGGTTTTGGCCTGATAGACGGCACCCTCGGACGGATATTCGGAAGCTCCTCATCCCTGGCGAGCATACCCTGGCTCACCAGCACCAAGACGGCCATGATCTCGATAGTCATCACCACGGTCTGGTGGACGCTGGGGTTCAACTTCGTTCTGTACCTGGCGGGTTTGCAGGAGATACCGCGCGAGCTCTACGATGCGGCGGCGGTGGATGGCGCCGGGGCCTGGGCGCAGGCGCGCTGGATCACGATCCCGCTGCTCAAGCGCACCACGCTGCTGGTGCTCGCCTTGCAGATTCTCGCCTCGCTCAAGATCTTCGACCAGATCTACATCATGACCTCCGGAGGACCTGACTTCAGTACCCGCCCGATCATCGAGTACTTCTACGATCAGGGGTTTACCTCCTACCGCATCGGCTTCGCCTCAGCTGTGTCGGTAGTGTACTTCCTGATCATCCTGGCCGCGTCCATAGCGTGGTTCGTACTTAGTCGCAGAAGGGAGGAGACCGCCTGATGGAAGCCGAAGCCCCCCAGAGACTCACCCGCATCCCCAAGGAGCAGAAGGGGCCTTCCCGGCGGAGCAGACTCGGCAGCACCCTTAACTACATTGTGCTATCTATACTGGCCGCCGCGTGGCTCACTCCTCTGGCCTGGGCGGTGGACACGGCGCTCAAGCCCGAGAGCGAGACAACCATAACCCCGATAACCTGGGATTCTTCCAACTTCAACCTGGGCGCGTTCAAAGAGGTGATAGACGCGGGGAACATCCTGCGCTGGTACGGTAACAGTGCTCTGGTTTCGATAGTCGTCACCGCGGGAGTTGTAATACTCGCGAGCCTCGCGGCTTATGCGCTCTCGCGCATTCCCTTCCGCGGGCGAACGGTGCTGTTCTGGGTGATTCTGGCCGGGCTGATGATCCCTCCGCAGGTGCTTATTCTCCCTCTGTTCGCGGAGATGCAGATATTCGGGTTCGTGAACACCTATCAGGGGATCATCCTGCCACAGCTCGCCTCCGCGCTGGCCGTGTTCATCCTCAAGGTGTTCTTCGACGGCATCCCGCACGAACTAGAAGAGAGCGCCCTGGTAGACGGAGCGAGCCGGCTCAGGATCTACTGGCAGATCTGGATGCCGCTGGCGAGGCCCGCGCTGGCGGCGGTGGCGATCTTTACCTTCGTAACCTCCTGGAACTACTTTATCTGGCCGCTCGTCGTGGTGACCAGCACCAACATGATGACCATCCCGCTCGGTCTGCAGGCGGTGCAGAGCGCCTTCGGCGTCCACTACGCCCAGATCATGGCTTCGGCGGTCCTGGGCGGGCTGCCGCTGCTCGTCGCCTTCATCTTCTTCCAGCGCCAGATCGTGGAGGGTATCGCCAATACCGGCCTGAAAGGTTAAAAAATTCGATCATCTCTGAGGGGAGGGGATTAGTGGAAGAGAGGATAAATTCCGGCTCCGCCTACCGGCACGTGCTCTGGGTTGTGCTCGCGCTCGCGCTGGGGTTGCTCCTGATCCCGGCTGCAGGACCGGCCCGTGCTGCCGCCAGGACTTACATGAATCCGGTCTCGAAAGGCGTCGTGGACACCTTTGCGGACCCAACCATCATCCGGGCTAACGACGGCTACTGGTACGCCTACGGCACAACCGACGCCGTTTTGGAGAGCAAGGGGGATAACTCTCTCCATTACATCCCCATGCTGCGCTCTAAGGACATGGTGCACTGGAAGTACGTGGGCGATGCCTTCAAGAAGAGCGACCTTCCCGGCTGGTTCCCGCACAAGGGAACCTACCTCTGGGCCCCCGACATCCGCTACCTGAACGGCAAATACTACCTGTACTACTCCGTCGCGCACCCCGGTTCCAAGGATTTTACTGGCCCGGACAGCCTGTTTACCGTCGGGGTTGCGACCGCTCCCACCCCAACGGGACCGTGGAAGGACTCCGGCGGGGCGGTCATCCCGAAGAACGCTTGCGACTCGGTGACGAACATAGACCCCGCCGAGTTTACCGACCACGACGGCACCCACTACCTCTACTGGGGCAGCTTCCGCCACACCTGCGCGGCCAAACTCACCCCCAACGCGAAGCGCGTGACCGGTAGGATCACCACCGTCTCCAGCGGGCCGGTCGAAGGAACCTACACCGTCCGGCACGGTTCCTACTACTACCTGTTCCGCTCGGAGAGCTCCTGCTGCAACGGGGCGTACAGCGGCTACGAAGTCAAGGTCGGGCGCTCGAAGAATCCCCTGGGACCGTTTGTGGACCGCGAGGGCGTACCCCTGACGGCCTCGAAGACGAAGGGCAGCTACGTGCTGGCGGCCAACGGCAACAAGTGGGTCGGTCCCGGACACAACGCCGTCGCCACCGATCTATCCGGGCAGGATTGGTTCGTCTACCACGCGCTCGACAGAAGGAATCCGTACCTCAACAACGGCGCGCCCCGGCGACCCCTGATGATAGACCGGCTGGATTGGATCCGCGGCTGGCCGACGGTGCGCGCTGGCAGGTGGGCCTCCGAGGATAGAGAAAGGGCTCCCGTTACATCCTGGACGGTTGGAAACGACTTCAACGGCAAAAACCCGCTCGCTGGATGGAGGCGGGAAGGAGCCGCCCGCGGCGGCTGGAAGATCGCGCACGAGAGAGACGCCGGGGGCTACGTACACCAGAAATCCCCGGCGCACAAAGAGTCTTACCTCGTTAGCAAAAGATATGGACCCGCAAACTTGCGTGCCGAGGCCAATCTCAGGCTGCCTTCCGGCTCCAGAGGCGCAGTAGGTCTGGTGGCAGATTACCGGAGCCCGAAAGATCACGTTACAGCCTGGCTCGATAAAAAGAGCAAGTCGCTGGTGGTTGAGGCGAGAAGCGTGCGGAAAGAAGCGCCGCTCCCCCAGGACTTCCGCTTTCACGCCTGGCACAACGTGGCCGTCGAGATCCGGGGTAGAGAGATGACCGCGGAGGTAACCGATGCCCGGCTCAATGACCCGCTGGCTTCGGCGAAGATCACGCTTCCCAAAGGGACGGGCGGACGCGGGGCGGTCGGCGTCGTTTCGCGTGATGCGCGGGCCAGCGCGGACAATGTCGGTGCGGCCCCGCTCTATACTCCGGTAAAGAAAGCCGCACCGCTGCCGAAGCCAGGAACGTTGGACCCTGCCTACAGCGACGAGTTCAACGGCGGCGGCGATCCCGCGGCCAGTGATCCCGCGTGGTCCTGGATCCGACCGACCAGCCCGCCAGCGGCTACGGAGAACGGTGGCTTCTTGCGCTTCCCGACCCAGGACGCCGAGTTGTATAAGGGAGACAACACCGCCTCGGTGCTACTGCGCGAGGCCCCGAAGGGTAGCTATACGGTGGAGACCAAGCTGACCTTCAACGGAAGCCGGGCTTCTCAGCAGGCCGGTTTGATCGCCTACGACGGGGATAACAGTTACGTCAAGCTGGTCCACGCCGCCGCGGACGGCAGCCTCGGCGAGACCCAACAGACCGAGTTCGCCAAAGAAGGGGCTCCGGACGACAACTACGGTAACTCGTTTATCGGGCCACCGGCGAGGACGATGTGGCTCAGGCTGTACCATCGCGTGGACCAGCAAAACGGCGAGCATGAGTTCAGAGCTGCCACCAGCCGGGACGGGAGGCACTGGGTCTGGGGCGGGGTGTGGACCATGCCCGCCGGGAAGAACCCGCGCATCGGCCTGATCTCGATGAACAAATCCGGGGCGGTAGCCAGGTTCGACTACCTGCGTACCTACCACCAGTGACATGATGAGTGGGGAATAGATCTGTTGGCCGACGTGTCCTTGCGTGATGTGGCCTCGCGGGCGGGGGTGAGCTTCCAGACCGTGAGCAAGGTGCTGGGCGGTAAGGGAACCGTCGCCCCGGAGACCGAGGAGCGCATCCTCAAAGCTGCCAAGGAGCTGGGCTACGTACCCAACGCGCTGGCGCGCAGCCTGGTAACCCAGAAGACCCGCACCATAGGGCTCGTAGCCTCCGACCTGAGCGACACCGTACTCGCCCAGTTTGTGGTGGGGGCCGAGCGTGAAGCCCGGCGTCAGGGGCACAGCACGCTCATAGGAAGCGTGGGAAGAGATGACGCGGACATCGAGCGTTGCCTGCGTCTTCTGCTGGAGCGTCGCGTGGACGGTATTCTGACTGCGGCCCCCCGGCTGGAAAACAATCCGTGGGTGGGCGAGATGCTGCGTGGCTCGGTGCCTACGGTCAGCATCCACCATATCTCCGGTGGCGGTATCTCGCTGGTGGGCTCGGACCACACCAGAACAGGCTACCTTGCGACCCGGCATCTGCTGGATCTGGGACACCGTCGCATCGCAACCATCAAGGGAACCGAACACCGGCAGGTAACATTGAGCAGGCACAAGGGCTACAGGCAAGCTCTCAAAGAAGCGGGCGTACCCTACGACGAGGTTCTGGTGGAGGCGGGAGACTGGGAAGCGGAAGGAGGGTATCTGGGGACCAGGCGGCTGCTGGATCGTGCGCACGACATCACGGCCATATTCGCCCAGAGCGACACGATGGCCCTGGGCGCGTTGCACGCGCTCTACGATCTGGGTCTTCGCGTACCCGAGGATTGCGCGGTGGTGGGCTGCGACGATATCCCGATGGCTGCGCACACCATCCCGCCACTGACCACGGTGCACATTCCTTTTTACGAGACGGGCGAGACTGCCGCGAAGCTGTTGATCGAAACCATCGCCGGAAAGGTGGATGGGATGCGGCGCGAGCTGTTGCCGGTACACTTGGTGCCCCGCGCTTCGAGCGGGAGCACGAGTTAGAAAAAACCTTCTTCCTGAAAGGAGATTCGTAGCTTGGCGAAGATCAAGGTAGACCTCGACCGCAGGATAGGAGAGTTGGACCGCAGGGTGTTCGGCGGCTTCATCGAGCACCTGGGCCGCTGTATCTACGGCGGCATCTTCGACGAAGGCTCGCCTCTGAGCGACGAGCGCGGCTACCGCGAGGATGTGCTGGAGGCGCTCAGGCCCCTGCGGATGCCCATCCTGCGCTGGCCGGGGGGAAACTTCGTCTCCGGCTACCACTGGACCGATGGGATCGGCCCCCGCGAGAAGCGTCCCCGGAGGATGGAGCTCGCCTGGCACGCCGAGGAGTCGAACCGCTTCGGCACCGACGAGTTCATGGAGTACTGCCGCCTGCTGGGAACCGAACCCTACCTCTGCGTGAACATGGGCACCGGGACGATGGACGAGGCCGCAGCGTGGGTCGAGTACTGCAACGGCACAGGAGACACCTACTGGGCGAACCTGCGGCGCGCGTACGGGCACGAGGGGCCCTACAGCGTCAAATACTGGGGGCTCGGCAACGAGATGTACGGCCCGTGGCAGATCGGGGCTCTCTCGGCTGAAGATTACGTGAAGAAGGCCAGAGAATTTGCCAAAGTGATGAAGTGGACCGACCCGGAGATAGAGCTCGTAGGCTGCGGGCTCAACGGCTGGAGCGAGTGGGATCGCGTCGTGATCGAAGGTCTCGCCCCGTTCGTTGATTACCACAGCGTCCACCTCTACACGGGCAGCGACGATCACTGGTCGAACGTGCTCGCCCCGCACCAGGCGGAGCGGGCCCTCAAAACCAGCCAGACGCTGATAGACCGCGCCCGCTACGAGCAGGGCATCGAACACCCCATCCACATCGCCTACGACGAGTGGAACGTGTGGTTCCGTGAGAGGAGCGAGGAAGGGGTGCTGGAGGAACGTTACAACCTCTCCGATGCCCTGGCCGTGGCGACCTATCTCAACATCTTCGCCAGATACTGCAACACGGTCAGGATCGCCAACCTCGCCCAGATGGTCAACGTGATAGCCCCCATCTTCACGAGCAAAGACGGGCTGTTCCTGCAAACCATTTACCACCCTTTAAGGCTCTACGCCGAAAACCTGCGGGAAGTCGTCCTGGACGCCCACGTGGACTGCGAGACCCACGACCTCGAAGGGGAAACTTCGCCGTGGCCGCACCGGGTTGCGGACCTCGGCCCGTTCGACGTGCTGGATGTCGCGGCCACCTGCGATGCGGCGGGGACCGAAATCGTCCTGGCCGTCGTCAACCGCGACCCCGAAAACGGCGTGAGCGCCACCGTGCAGCTCGCCGACGCAGGCTTTGGCGGCCATGCTACCTCCTACGAGGTTGTCGGCGAGAGCCCGAAGGCCACGAACTCCTTCAAAGACCAGGAGGTAGGGGTGAGCGAGCGCGGGTTCGAGGCAAGCGGCAAGAGCTTCGAGTACACCTTCCCGGCGTGCTCGGTTACGGTGTTGCGGGTGCCTGTGATTCAGCCCTGACCCTGCTCCTCGGCACGACGGACGCCCCCGTCAGGGCGGGAAGAGAATGCCTTGTGGCCGGTTATGGCCTGGCCGACGATGAGGGTGTTTATGTCGTTGGTTCCCTCGTAGGAGTAGACGCCCTCCAGGTCGGCCATGTGCTCCATCACCCGGTAGTCGAGCAGGATGCCGTTTCCACCGAGGAGATCCCGGGCCGAGGCCGCTATCTCGCGCGCCCTGGCGACGTTGTTCATCTTGAACATGGAGACCTGGGCGGGGTTTAGCTCTCCATCCTGCTTGAGGCGGCCCATGTGGACGGCGAGAAGCTGCATCTGTGAGATCTTGGTAACCATGGCGACGAGCTTCTGCTGGGTCAGTTGAAGAGAGGCCAGCGGCTGGCCGAACTGCTCACGCTCTCCGGCGTAGGCGAGGGCCGTCTCGTAGCAGTCGAGGGCCTGGCCCAGGGCGTCCCAGGCGACCCCGTAGCGCGAGTGCGTCAGGATGGAGAGCGTAGAGCCGAGCCCCTTCGCTTCCGGCAGGCGATTTTCTTCCGGGATGCGGCAGTCTTCGAGCTTTATGTGGGTCTGCCAGACGGCCCGCTGGGAGCCCTTGCGCGGGATGATTTCGGCGGAAAATCCTGGGTTATCGCCCTCGACCAGGAAACCGCCGATACTGCCGTCCTCTGTTCTGGTCCAGATCACGGCCACATCCGAGAATGAGGCGTTGCCGATCCAGCGCTTCTCCCCGTTCAGGATGTAACCATCATCTGCTTTCTTGGCGGTTGTTTTCATCGAGCCCGGATCGCTTCCGGCTTCGGGTTCGGTCAGGCCGAAGCAGCCGATTTTCTCGCAGCGGGCCATCGCTGGGAGCCACTTTCGCTTCTGCTCCTCGGAGCCTAGCTGGTGGATCGCCGCCATCGCGAGCCCGCTCTGGACGTGCACGAAGGTAGCCAGGCTGCCCGAGCCGCGGGCTATCTCCTGTATCGCCAGCCCGTAGGCGACGTCGCCTATGCCGACGCACCCGTACTCTTTCTCGAATGTTCCGCCGAGTATGCCGAGCTCGCCGAGTCCCGGCAGAAGCTCGAACGGGAACTGCGCCCGGTCCCAGTAGTCTGCGGCCCTGGGGATGACTTCCCGGTCTACCCAGGACCGGACCCGGTCCCGGATGTCCCGCTCCTCTTCGGAGAGGAGTCGGTTTATGTTGACGAAGTCGGTCTGGCGCGTGCCGCGCACCTTTTCCGGCAGGATAGCCATGATCTCACCTTCCCCTGGTGCTTCTCTGAGAAGGAAGTTTACACATCACGGACCCTGTAGGGCTGTACCGGACGGGATTTCACCTTTAACATTACCGTGTGAGAGATCATTAGAAGAAGGAGGGATTAGAAGTGGCTCAAGAACGGGTGCCGGACCAGAAAGGAATCGAAGAGCGGGTGCGGGCTCTGGTCTCCCAGAACCTCCAGGTCTCCGAAGACGAGGTGGGGCCGGACAGCAACTTCGTCTACGACCTGGGCGCGGATTCATTAGACCTGACGGAGCTTGCGGCTGCGCTAGAGGAGGAATTCGAGATCGAGATCCCCGAGGCAGAGTTCGCCCGGATAATGTCGGTGTCGCGGGTGGTCTCCTACGTAGAGTCGCAGGTCGGCTGAGGCTGGCGCCGGCAGAGAAAGGAGGAGTGTGATGGTAGAGCCGTTTCCGGGGATGGCGCTCACCGAAGAGAGGATCCAGCACTACCTGAGCGAAGGCTACTGGACCGATGAGACCTTCGTAGGTGCGATGGAGCGCAACGTGCGCGAGCGGGCGGATCTAACACACCGCGACGAGTACCGCACCATGACCTACCGCCAGCTCTGGGAGGAGTCCGGGGCGGTGGCCGCTGCCCTGCTGGATCTCGGCTTGAAAAAGGGGGATAAGGTTGCGCTCCAGCTTCCGACTGCCCTCGATTATGTGGTCGCCCTGCTCGGGGCGGTGCGCATCGGGGTGGTAGCCGTGCTTTTGCAGGTGGATCTCGGTCGCGATGCTGTCGCCAAGAGCATCGAGAGGTCGGAAGCCTCGGCCATTATCGTCGCGGAGAACTACCGCGGGGAACCTCTGGCCGAGAGTGCGCTCTCCATCCGCGACGAATCGCCGGGCCTGCGCGAGATCATCGTCCAGGGCGGAGATCCCTCTGGCTATCCCGATGATGTTATGTCCTTCGGAGAGATACGCTCCTCCGGGCGAGGACTGTCAGAGGCTGAGGCCGCGGCGAACCGCCCGGAGTCACTCGACCCGTTCGTCATGGCGTTTACTTCCGGGACCACCGGGACTCCCAAGGAGGTTCTGCACCTGCACGCCAACTACGTCTACGGAGACAGGTCTTACGCCAAACTCTACGGGCACAAGCCCGGCGAGGCGACGCTGTGTTTGGCGCCCATCAGCCACCAGACCGGGATGCTCGTCGGGGTGTGGCTGCCCATATACACGGGCGGACGCATGCTCCTCATGGAACACTTCGCCGTCTCGCGCGTCTTGAGGTGGATGGAGGAGGAGAAACCCACGTACCTGGTTGGCGCGCCGCCGCACGTGATCCACGTCGCCAACTCCCCGAAGCTGAAAGAGATAGACACGACCAACGCCCGCCTCTTCATCTACGCGGGCGGTCCGGTGCCCAGCCCGGTTCTGAGGCGGCTGCAGGAGGACTCTGGCATCACCGTGAGCTGCATGTTCGGCTGGACAGAGGGATTGGGAATGTCCATCACACTCCCCGACGATCCGATAGAGGCGATCAGCCAGACCATCGGACGCCCGCTGCCGGGGATGGAGGTCGTGCTGGTGGACGATCACGGCAATCCGGTCCCTACCGGCGAGGCGGGAGAGATGCTTTCGCGCGGCCCGAGCTTCTGCGCCGGGTACTACAACAACCCCGAAGCCGCCGCAGAGCGCTGGGACGAGGAAGGGTGGTTCCACTCCGGGGATCTGCTCCGCAAAGACGAGGAGGGACGGTACACCTTCATGGGCCGCGCGGACGACATAATCAACCGCGGCGGGACCAAGATAGACCCCAAGCAGATCGAGGACGTTTGCAGCGAGCACGAGGCCATAGACCAGATAGCGATCGTGGGGGCCCCAGACCCCACCCTGGGCCAGCGCACCGTCGCCTGCGTCATCCTGGCCGAAGGCGCGAAAGAGTTCTCCCTGGAGGAGCTGCACATGTTTCTGGGCGAGAGAAATTTCGCCCGCTTCCAATTCCCCGACCAGCTCGTTTTCCTCGAAGAGTTCCCGACGACCCACTCGGGCAAGACCAAGCGCAAAGACCTGCGGAACATGCCCCTCATAGCCGAGGCGGCAAAATAGATGAATCGGGCGCAGACCACAGAAGACCTCGCCCGACGGGCGGAGGAGATCCGGAATCGGGCGATCGAGTTCCGGCTAGAAGAGGCGAAGGAGTGGGGAGAGGAGATCGAGCGTAGAGGCGATATCCCCGATGGACTCCAGCCGCGGTTGAAGGAGCTGGGTTTTCTGGGACTCACCCAGCCGCAATGGGCCGGCGGAGAAGGTCTGCCCCTGAAGCTGTACTTCCCGATTCTCGAAGAAATCTCCCGCTGTCACGGTTCGATCCGCATGATGTGCCACGCTTTCAACAGCATCTGGCGGACCATCGGGCGGGGAAGGGAGGAGCAGCAGCGGGAGTGGCTTCCAGCCATAGCCCGCGGGGAGAAGCTCGTCGCCTTCGCCCTGACCGAGCCCGAAGCCGGAACCGGCATAGACCTCAAGACCACCGCGACTAAGGAGAACGGGCGCTTCGTGCTCCGGGGCAGGAAGCACCTCATCACCTTCGCCAACCGGGCCGACGTCTTCGCCGTGATCGCCAAGACCGACTCAGAACTGGGGCGGTACGGCCTTACGGCCTTCCTGGTTCCCAAGGGACAGCCGGGGATGGAGATAGAAGAGATGCCGGAGATGATGGGCGACCGGGGCTGCGACCACGCTGTGATCACCTTCGATGAGTGCGCCGTCCCGGAGAATGCGGTGCTCGGAGAGGTCGGCCAGGGATTCGACGTCGCCGTGCGCGGCTTCCTCGACCAGAGCCGGGCCTGCATCGCCCAGAGCGCCGTCGGCATAGCCCAGGAATCGCTCGAAAGAGCGGTCTCCCACGCTCGCAGGCGCAAGACCTTCGGAAAGCCCATCGCGAGCCGCCAGGCGGTGCAGATGCGGCTGGCGGAGATGGACATCTCCGTGCAGGCAGGTCGGCTCCTGTGCCTGGATGCCGCGGAGAAGTTCGACTCCGGGGAAGATGTCGCCAGAGAAGCCGCGCGCGCCAAAGCGTACGCGATCCAAATGGTAGGAGAGGTAACCGACGGGGCGCTCTCGATCTTCGGCGGAGTAGGCTATATCTCCGGCAGCCCCGTGGAGAGGCTCTACCGCGACGCCCGCTCGCTCTGGTTCGAGGAGGGCACGGCGGAGATGCAGAAAATGACCATCGCCGAACGCCTGCTCGCCGAGGCGCGCCGTCGCGAGAGGCAGAATCTGCGGTGAAGGCAGCCGTATTCGCACCCGAAGAGGGTTTCAGGGTGCAGGAGGTCCCCGATCCCGAACCGGCTGAAGGAGAGATCCTGGTAAGGGTCGAAGCCTGCGGCGTCTGCGGGTCGGACAGGCAGGTCGCGGCGGGCGCGCAGGCTCCTTCTGGCACCAGCTTCCCGGTGATCTTCGGTCACGAAATCTCCGGGAGGGTCGCGAGCGACGGGGCGAACTGGCCGGAGGAAGAGCGGGTGGTTGCGTTCCCGATCATGCCGTGCGGGAAGTGCCGGCTGTGCCAGAGTGGTCAGGACAATCTGTGTATGAGCCAGGAGGTGATCGGCTACCACCGGCCTGGGGGCTACGCCGAACTGGTAGCGGTTCCCGAGGACAGGCTGATACCTCTCCCGGACGGAGTTCCTGAGCTGTCCGCCGGTCTTCTGGTGGACGCTCTGGCAACACCCTTCCACGCGCTGAGGTCGGTGGCCTGCCTGGAAGCCGGAGAGAGCGTGGTGGTGATCGGGAGCGGCGGGCTCGGACTCGGCGCGCTGGTGTGCGCGCAGGCGATTGGAGCTCAGCCGAGGGCCCTTCTGAGCCGCCGCGAGAAAGTCGAGGAGGTATCTGAGATGGCCGAGAACGCCGGGGCGGAGCGAATCTGGAGCATGGCCGGAGATCACAGGAAACTGGTACGCGAGGTACGGCGCTGGTCGGGGGGCGGCGCCGACGTGGTGCTGGATACCGTGGGGACCGGGGACTCGGTAGGTCTGGGAATGGGGCTGCTGCGTCCGGGAGGGCGGTTGTGCGTGGTGGGGATGGGTGAGGAAGCGGGCGGGCTGCCCCCGGTTTCGCACTGGGTCAGGAAGGGCATCAGAGTTTCGGGCAGTTACGCCTCCAGGATCGAGGACGCTCGAGACCTGATCTCCTGGGTAGGCTCCGGGAGGATCGAAGCCAGCACCCTCGACTCTCTCGTCTCAGAAGTGTTGCCGCTCTCCGAGATCAAGGCCGCATTCGCCGGGTCGGGACGATGCGGGCGGGCCGTGATCCAGCCGGAGGCGTGATGGAGCAGGCTCCGAATATGCGGCGTTACAAGGGCAAAGTAGTCTGCATCACGGGCAGCTCGCGCGGCATCGGAAAGCGCCTGGCGTTACGGTTCGCGGTTGAGGGGGCGGATGTGGTGGTCCACTACTTCCGCAGCGCCGAGGAAGCGCGCGAGGTGGCTTCCGAAGTGAAGGGTATGGGGAGAGAAGCCTTGCTCGCGCGGGCCAACCTCTCCAAAGAGGAGCAGGTCGTGGGCCTGTTCGAGAAGATACAGGATAACTTCGGCAGGCTGGATGTGTTCGTCCACAACGCGGCCTCGGGGCGAAACCGCCCGGCGATGGAGGTGGACGCGAAGGGTTGGGACTGGACGGTGAACGTGAACGCCCGCGCCTTTCTCCTGGGGGCGCAGCACGCCGCCAGCCTCATGCCGGAGGAAGGCGGGGCTATCCTGGCGCTCTCATCCTTCGGCTCCGAGCGCGTTTTCCACAACTACGCAAGCGTGGGTTCGACCAAAGCTGCGATCGAGTCCCTGGTCCGGTACTTCGCCGTCGAACTGGCGGACAGGAAGATCAACGCCAACGCCATCTCCGCGGGTGCCATCGCCACCGACGCCCAGAAGCACTTTCCGGGGATCGAGGAGGCGTGGGCCGAGGTAGAGCGCAAGATCCCCTACAGCCGGATGCTCGAAGCCGATGATGTGGCGAACCTGGCGCTGTTTCTCTGCTCGAAGGAGGCGGAGATGATCCGGGGGCAGACGATCAGGATAGACGGAGGTCTTACCCTGCCGATCCCTTAAACGCCGGGCTCCTGCCACACGAGCACGCCGTTTTGCCCGCCGAAGCCGAAGGAGTTGCTCAGAGCGCACCGGATGCGCTGCTTCCGGCTGCGCAGGGGAACGACATCGGGCGGAGACTCCGGGTCGGGCTTCTCGCAGTTGAGCGTAGGTGGGATCAGAGCAGTCTCCATAGCCTTGATGCAGGCTATGCTCTCGATGGCTCCGGCTGCGCCGAGCATGTGCCCGACGGCGCCCTTGATCGAGCTGACGGGGATGCGATCCAGATGCTCGCCGAATACTTTACGCAGCGCCCGCGACTCGGCGAGATCCCCGGAGATCGTCGCCGTAGCGTGGGCGTTTACGTAATCTATGTCCTTTACGTTCAGGCCGGAGGAGCGCAGCGCGTGATTGATAGCGAGTATGGCTCCGGCTCCGGTGGGGTCCGGGGCGGTCTCGTGGTAGGCGTCGTTCGAGGTTCCGTAGCCGGCAAGCTCGGCGTAGATTTTCGCCCCGCGGGCCCGCGCCCGGTCCACAGTCTCCAGAACGAGCACGGCTGCGCCTTCGCCCATCACCATACCCAGGCGGTCTGTGGCGAACGGTCTGGACCAGGCACCGTAGTCATCGGGACCTTTGAGCGCGATGGCACTGGAGGCGTTGAGGCCCGCGAGGATGGCGGGGGAGAAGAGGCACTCCGCGCCGCCCGCGAGCACCGCGTCTACCTCACCACATCGCAGCCAGCGAACAGCCTCGCCGATAGAGTTGGCCGAGGAGGCGCAGGCGGTCGCGTAGGTCATCACCGGCCCGCGGATACGGTAGTGCATGGCGATCGCGCTGGCCGGAGCGTTAGGGATGGATTTCGATACCAGACGCGGCCCACCACGCTTGGAGGTGCCGGTAGCCAGGGCGTACGCGCCCGCTTCCAGCGACTGGACCCCACCGAATGCGGTGCCGAGCGATATCCCGATCCGGTCCGGGTCCACATCAGGGGCCAGCTTTGTTCCATCGTCGGGGCCGAGATCCGAGTCGGCGATGGCTTCGGCGGCTGCGACGAGCGCCAGATGCGTAACGCGGTCCGTGTTGCGCAAGAGCTTCTTCGAGAGATACTGTCCCGCATCGAAATCCCTGACCTCGGCGGCGACCGGTGCCCAGCGGCGCAGTTCAGGGTCCGTTGTCTGGCCGATTCCGGGCTTGCCTGCAGAGATCGCATCCCAGAAACGCGGCACTCCCATTCCATAGGGCGTTACTGCACCGAGCCCCGTAACCGCGATACGCTCTGGCCCGCTCACGACCTCGCGTCCGCCACTGAGAGTTTCCAGTTCTTATAAACCTCGATGATAGAAGCCCCGTTACGCATATGGGTTGACCACCGGCCCCTCCTCTAAAAAGTTTCCAGGCGATTCTACTACTCCGCGAAATATACTTCTGGAGCCGGTTTTACCGCAAAAAGAACGGGTTCCGCACTGCTGCGGAACCCGCCTCTGTAGGGATTTTTTCAGGTAGCTTAATCTGAGTGCTCGGAGAGCCACTCGTTGAGTTTCGGCCACAGGCCCTTCTTGGCGCCGCGACCGGTCATCAGGCCGACGTGTCCGGCGTCGAGCACGAAGAACTCCTTGTCTTTGGAGGAGATGAGGTCCATTATGGCCTCGGCCTGGGGCACGGTGCAGATGTGGTCCTTCTTGCCCGCGATGCTGATGAACGGCACATCTATCTTCGAGAGGTCCACGTGGCGGCCTCGGAGCGATATCTCACCCTTTACCAGCTTGTTCTGCTGGTAGAACTCGTGGATCCACTGTTTGAAGGTCGCGCCGGGGAACGGGGGACCATCGTTGACCCACTTGTTCATGGCGAGCCAGGTCTCCATCGGCTTCTCTTCGAAGATGCGCTCCCACATGTTTACGTAGGTGCCGATGTAGTTGGTTACGGGTTTTAGCATCCGGTTGCCGGTGTCTATCATCTCACCGGGGATGTTCCCGAAGGCGTCGGCGATCAGATCGGCATCCAGATACTTCTCGTCGGTGAAGGTCGCGTAGAGCCCGATGTTCTCCTTGGAGAAGTCTATCGGAGCGGTGAGCAGGATGAGGTTTTTTAGTGTCTCCGGGAAGAGAGCGGCGTACATGGCGCTCATCGTACCGCCCATGCAGTAGCCGAAGAGGGTGAATTTTTCGGTTCCGGCAGTCCTCATCACCTTTCTCGCTGCGCGGGGCATGTAGTCGAGGATGTAGTCCTCGAAGGTCATGTCCTTGTCCTCGTCGCCGGGAATGCCCCAGTCGAGCATGTAGACGTCGTAGCCCTCGTTCGAGAGGTACTCGACGAGGCTGTTGCCTGGAATGAGGTCGAGGACGTAGGGGCGGTTGATGAGGGCGTAGACGATGAGTATGGGCGTGCGGTACTTCTTCTCAGCCCCGGTCTGGAAGTGGTAGAGCTTGGTCTTGTTCTTGGTCCAGATGGTCTCCTTGGGAGTCTGTCCCGTGTCGGCCTTGGCGCCTTCGAGCGCAATGCTCAGGCCCTGGCCGTATTTCTCGAGGAAGTTGTCCCCATCGGAAGGGATGGTGCTCTTCTCGGTCATCGTTTAGCTCTCCCCTTTCTTGCGCACGTCGTTTATCGTGATCTCGCCATTCGGCCCGGTGCCGTCTATCTCGGCGAGATCCAGGCCGATCTCCTGTGCCTTGCGTCTGGCAGCGGCGGTGGCCTTTATCTCTCTCTGCGGCGTGCCGCTCTGGCCGTTGGGCTCTTCTCTGGCGGATGCCTGCGACTCTACCGCTGCGATCAGCCGATCGAGCTTGCTCTCGACCCGGTCTATGCGCCTTTCGAGGTTGCTCACTGACTCGGCGGTAGCGTACTCTTTTTCCGGACGCTCACCCAGTTTGCGACCGAGCTGGTCTATGCGCCCTTCGAGCGACCTGACCTCCTCGGCGGTGGCGGGCTCGCGGTAGCCGTCCTGGAAGTCTTCGAAGGCTTCCTCGATCCTGTCCACCTTGTCTTCGAGCGCCACGACGAGACCCGCGACCCGCGCGACATCGGAGCGGGTAGGAAGCTGAAGGGTGCCCAGGTACTCCTCGGAGGCCTGGCGGAAGATTCTGTAGAACCTGGCGTAGTTCTGCAGGAACTTGCTGGAAGGTGCGAGGAACTCCTCGTTTTCGAGCATGTCCTGCACGAACTCCGCGAGAGGCCCGCTGGTGGCGTTGTACCACTGCACGGCGAAACGCAGAGGGTCGGTGGGCATCCCGCCCTCGGATTTCATCAGGTTGTCCCGCGCCTCTTGCATCATCTGGATCCAGCGCGGAGCGAAGCTCGCCGCGTTCAGTCCGTAGCCGACGGTCTCCTGCCAGGACCTGGCGGTCTCCTCGAACCAGTTCTGGGCCTGTCGGGGATCAATGCCGCCGGTCATCGCCCTGGCCATGGCCTGCGTGACCTCGTTGCCGCCAGCTTCCTCGGAGCCTGCCGCGTCGGAGATCTGCTCCCGCGCCTCCTCCATGCTCTCGAACCATTGCCTGTACAAACCCCACGGATCGGCGTACATCTCCTTGTTGGTCTTGAGCATCTCCGACCAAGCGTTGGCTCCGGTCTCGTACCACTTCATCCAGAGCTCCGCCGGATCCAAAGCAGTCCGGTCGTCTTTCTCCTCGGTCAACTCAACCACCTCTTTCCACATAGAAAGCTCTCTGCCATGACCAGAATACTATTATGGTCTCCTTCATTACCGATTATACCCGTAAACGGAATTTATGTGTAAATAGCATATACTAGCCGAAGGTTTATCGCCGCTGGCGGATTTGCTACTGCCAGCGGCGAAGGATTTTACTTTTCTGTTCAGGTAGCCTGCGCCTCGGTGCGCGCCTTTTCGCGCAGTTCGCGCCGGAGGAACTTGCCCGTGGCGGTCTTGGGGAGTTCGTCGAGAAATTCGATCTCGCGCGGGTACTTGTAGGCGGCCATGCGGTCCTTGCAGAACTGGATCAGATCCTCCGCCGTAACACTCTCTCCTTCCTTGAGCGCCACGAACGCCTTGACCGTCTCGCCCCGGTAGGGGTCTGGGATACCTACGACCGCAGCTTCCTTCACCGCAGGGTGCTGGTAGAGCATATCTTCTACCTCGCGCGGCCAGACCTTGTAGCCGCTTACGTTGATCATATCCTTCTTGCGGTCCACGATGTAGAAGAAGCCGTCCTCGTCCATCACCGCCACGTCCCCGGTAAGGAAGTAGCCTTCGTGGAAGGCTCTCTCTGTCTCCTCCGGCTTCTCCCAGTAGTAGGAGAAGATCATGGGTCCCCTGGCGGCGAACTCGCCCGTCTCTCCGACCGGGACTTCCTGGGACGGGTCTTCGAGGCCCACCAGCTTCGCCTCGCAGTTCGGGACGGGAACGCCGATGGAGAGCGCGCCGCTCGCCTCGTCCACCGGGGCGCGGGTCCCGTAGGGGACGGCATGGGTCGGGGAGTTGCTCTCGGTGAGGCCGTAGATGTTGTGGATGTAGACCCCGAACTTCTTTTCGAACTGCTCGGTGATAGAAGGCGCTATAGGTGCGCCGCCGCTGTAGCACTTCTGGAGGGAGGAGAGGTCGCGGTCCTCCGAGCCCGGCGCGCCCATCATCGCGATGAACACCGTGATCGCACCCACCGTGAACGTCGGGCGCCACTTCTCGATCAGGCGCAGAGCCTCCTGCGGCTCGAAGCGGTGGAAGATCACGAGCGGAACGCCGGCCACTCCCGCGAGCGCCCCGTGCCCGACGAGGCCGGTGATGTGAAACAAGGGAGCGACCCCGAAGACGGAGTCCTCGTCCCCGATCTGCATCCAGGTCCGGTAGACCTCGGCGTTGAAGGCGATGTTGGAGTGCGTCTCTACCGCGCCCTTGGGCTTGCCGGTGGTCCCGGAGGTGTACACCAGGCAGGCTATGTCTTCCGGCGAGGTGGGAACGCGCGCTGTCTCATCAGGCGGCGTCTGGCGGATGATCTCCATCAGATCCGTCGTGCCGTCGAGATCTAACCTCTTAGAGCCTTTGAGGTTGGGGTACTTCTCCGCAGCGCCTTCGGGCAGAAAGTCCAGCTCGCTCGTCGTTACCGTGTGCTCGACTTTGGTGTTCGGCAGCACCTCTCTGGCGACGTCACGGTAGAGGCTCTCCAGGCACACGAGCACCTTCGCGCCGGAGTCGTTCAGGTGATAATCAAGCTCGCGCTGCTTGAACATGGGGTTGAGCGGGACCATCGCCGCCCCACGCTTCCAGGCCGCGTACTGGGCGATGAGAAACTGCGGGTTGTTCTGGGTGAAAACGGCGACCCGGTCGCCCTTCTCGACGCCCCAGGAGGCGAACCTGGCAGCGAGGGAGTTCACCATCCGGTCCAGCTCCGCGAAGGAGATGGTCTTGTCGAAGTAGCGGATGGCGTCCCGGTCGGGTACGCGCCGCGCCGACTCCTCGAAGAGGTCCGCCATGCTCTTTTCCGGCAGCGGCAGCTCGCGTGGAACGTATTCGGCGTAGCTCTCCAACCACGGCTTGCTCTCGTAAGTGGAGGGGGACATTGTTACCTCCTTATCCTTTCCCGTACCTCGTATTTTTTCTTGCGTTTGCGACTATGTCAATCTGCCGGTGCTGGTTTCTGGAAACCAGTTTGTGGGAAAAGTATGCTAACGTGAGCGTTACGTGGGCTCGGGGGAAGTCCGCGTGGAGCAAAGGAGGAGTATGGACGCACAAGGTAATGAAACCATCTTTACGCTCGAAGCCACGCCCTTGAAGTACGGCCCCGGCGCTTCCGAGGAGGTCGGTTGGGAGGTGAAACGGCTCGGGATGAGCCGGGTGATGCTCGTCTCCGATCCGGGAGTGGTCAGAGTTGGTATCACGGGGCGTATTCAGGAGTTGATCGAGGCCGAAGGCGTAGAGGTCGAGGTGTGGGAGCGCGCCAGGGTGGAGCCCACGGCGGACTCTTTCCAGGAGGCGGCGGACTTCGCGGTTGAGGGGAACTTCGACGGCTTCGTCGCGGTCGGCGGCGGAACGAGCATAGATACCGCGAAGGTCTCCGACCTCGTCGCCACGCACCCGGCCCCGATCATGGACTACGTCAACCCGCCCGTCGGCGGCGGACGCAAGCCGCCCTCGCCGCTCAAGCCGCTTCTGGCTATACCGACGACCGCCGGGACGGGAGCTGAGGCGACGACGGTCGCGGTCCTCGACATCCCGGAGCAGAAGGTAAAAACGGGCATCTCGCACCAGTACCTGCGCCCGCACCGCGGGATCGTGGACCCGCTCTTGACGATGAGCCTGCCGCCGGAGGTAACCTCCTCCTGCGGGCTCGATGTGGTGTGCCACGCCGCCGAGTCGTACATCTCCAAGCCCTACAACGCCCGCCCGAAGCCCAAGAGCCCGGATGACCGTCCGCCCTACCAGGGCGCGAACCCGATAGCGGACATGTGGTCGTCCAAGGCGCTCGAATACGGGGGCAAATATCTGAGGCGCGCCGTCGAGAACGGCGATGACGTGGAGGCCAGAGGAGCCATGATGCTCGGGGCCTCGCTCGCCGGGGTGGGCTTCGGCTCCGCGGGCGTCCACATCCCGCACTCCTGCGCCTACCCGATAGCCGGCCTCAAGCACGAGTACCAGCCGCCGGGCTACAAGGTGGACCATCCGTTCGTGCCGCACGGCTGGTCGGTTATCGTGACGGCTCCCGCCGCCTTCCGGTTTACCTACGAGGCGGACCCGGAGCGCCACCGCTACGTGGCGGAGCTTCTCGCGGGCGAGCCCATCGAGAAAGCCGACGAGAACACGCTGCCGGAGGTCCTGATCCAGCTAATGAAAGACGTGGGCGCGCCCAGCGGGGTGCGGGAGTTCGGCTACAGCGAGGACGACATCCCCGCACTGGTCGAGGGTGCGATGAAGCAGCAGCGGCTTCTGGTTGGATCCCCACGGGAGGTTACCGAGGACGACCTGGCGAACATCATCCGCGACTCGATGGAGAACTGGTAGAAAGCAATCAGGCATCAGCTATCAGGAAAGAACCGAAACTGGCTGATAGCTGAATGCTGACGGCTGACAGCTAAGAAGCTGAATGCTGATGGATATCGTCGTTAAGCGGCCCGTTTACTCGTAGTATTCGGGGGCTTTCTTGAGGGCTTTGTACTTCTCCATGTCGTGACCGTAGCCCATCGTCGCGTCGTACTTACGGGACATCTGCTTGATCTGGTACATAGACTCGAAGTACGCCACCGTATCGTAGACGATGCCCGAGAGCACCCAGTCCTGGATGTTGCGCTCCAGGTATACCGCGTCCGAGGTGAAGATGAACGTCCCCGAGTGCTCGGTGTGGGCGACCATCCCGATGAGCCCCGGCGTGTGCCCCGGCCAGTGGTAGAGGTGCAGGTCGGGAGCGAGCTCCAGGTGAGGTCCGATCATGAGCTCGTAGTTGAGGTTAGGCATGTCGAACTCGCCCTTGACGTAGGCTCCCGCGAAGTCTTCCGGCCCCGTGTGGGTAACCTTCAGGGAATGACCCAGCTCCTTGTCGTGGACGATTATGCCCCGCTGGCCTGCCTTGGTGCCCCGGAAGAAGTCCAGGCAGCCGCAGTGATCGAGGTGGAGGTGCGATATTACGACGATGTCTATGTCGCTCATCTTGAGGTTGAGCGCCTCTAGCTGCTCCGGCAGGTACTGCCTCTCCTCCGCCACGTACGGGAACACGGGTCGCAGAGACTCCGGCCAGCGCTCGTCCCACTCCGGGTGACATGTGGCGTCGTAGAGGACGTAGCCCAGATCCGGGTGCTCTATCAGGACGGTGTAGGTCGGAACGCGCACCCACTGGTTCTCGGGATTCTTGTTGTCCACCGTGGCCGGGGTCGGGTTCAACACCAGCCACATCAGGTCCAGATCGAGAAACCCGTTATCGAGTACGTATAGCTTCACTACTCTCTCCTTCCCGTCATCGCCTTCCCCGGCGCTTGCATCCGCATTATATAGATCAGGATATTTGCCTAGCAAGCTTGTACTTATATACTTCCCTTTACGGGGAAGAAGATAACAGGGAAGGAGGAATCCACAGTGAAAGGAAGGGTTGCGGCGCTGGTGGGGCCGGCGGAGGTTACCATCAAGGAGTTCGAGGTCCCGGAGCCGGAGCCGGGTGCGGTACTCGCGAAGGTCCGGCGGGCGAACACCTGCGGCTCGGAGGTGCACATCTATCACTTCCACCATCCGCTTATCCGGCAGTGTGTGCTCGGCCACGAGTTCGTCGGGGAGATCGCGGCTCTGGGCGAGGGTGTCGAAACCGACTACGCGGGGAACCCGGTCGGGGTCGGGGATCGCATCATCGCCCCCTACTACCTGACGTGCCGCAAGTGTCCGGCGTGTCTGCGGGGCGACTTCAACCTTTGCCAGAGGGCGTACGCGTTCTGGTCGCAGCCGCCGGAGGTCGAACCGCACTTCCACGGGGCTTTCGCCACGCACTACTACGTGCACCCCGACCAGTATTTCTACAAGGTGCCCGATAGCATCCCCGACGAGGTGGTCGCCGGGGCGAACTGCGGGCTCTCGCAGGTACTGTTCGGGCTGCACCAGATCGGGCTCTCGATGGGCGACAGTCTGGTGGTGCAGGGCGCGGGAGGACTCGGCCTGTACGCCTCGGCGGTCGGAAAGTACATGGGAGCCAGGGTCATAGTGATCGAGGGTATCCCCGAGCGGCTAGATCTCGCCAAACGCTTTGGAGCCGAAGAAGTCGTGGACATGAAAGAGCATACGACGCCCGAGGAGCGGGTGGAGCAGATACAGTCGCTCACCGGCGGCTACGGCGCGGACGTGGTGCTTGAGGTTACGGGGGTGCCTGCGGCGTTCGTCGAGGCCCTGCAGATCGCGCGTCCCGGCGGCAGGGTCGTCGAGATCGGAAACGTGAGCGTCGGCAAAGAGCACGAGACCTCGCTCGCTCCTGGCCTGATCACGCGCAAGATGCTGCGCGTGCAGGGCTTCGTGCGCTACCATCCGTGGTACCTGCATCGGGCCTTGCGCTTTCTGGAACTGAAACACCGGGATCACCCCTTCAACGAGCTAACCGACCGGGAGTACCCGCTGGAGGAGGCTGGCGAGGCCATCGAGCGGGAGGAAGCCAAGCAGGTGGCGCGCCCCGCAGTCGTCCCGGCCTAGGAAGGAGAAGCGAATGAGTGCGACAACCCTTGAGGAGTTCCCGGCCATCATCGGCGGGGAGCGGGTGAACGGGAGCAGGACGTTTGAGGACATAGATCCCTCCACAGGACAGCCGTGCGCCACGGTCGCCCGGTGCGGGCAGGCGGAGATTGATCAGGCGGTAGCAGCCGCGCGGGGGACCTTCCAGAACACGTGGCGTCGTACCACTCCCGCCGAGCGCGCGAGGATTCTCCACAAAATTTCGGATTTGTTGCGCCGGGATCACGAGGAGCTTGCCCGCCTGGAGAGCATGGACACCGGTAAGCCCTTGAAGCAGGCGCGCGCTGACGCCACGGTGGCCGCGCGATACTTCGAGTTCTACGCGAACACCATCGAATCCTTCTACGGAGATACGATACCCGCGCTCTCTGGTACCTTCGTCTACACCCTGCGCGAGCCCTACGGCGTCACGGCGCACATCATCCCGTGGAACTACCCGATCCAGATCGGCTGCCGCTCGGTAGCCCCGGCGCTCGCCACCGGCAACTGCTGTGTGATGAAGCCCGCCGAGGAGGCGCCTATTACCACCATCCGGCTCGCCGAGCTGGCGCTAGAGGCGGGCCTGCCCCCCGGAGCCCTCAACGTCGTGCCCGGTTACGGCGAGGAGGCGGGCGCCCCGCTCGCCGCGCATTCGGGGATAAACCACATCGCTTTCACGGGATCGGTGGAAGTAGGGCAACTCGTGAGCAAGGCCGCCGCCGAGAACGTCATCCCGGTTACGCTGGAGCTTGGCGGAAAATCCCCGAACATCGTCTTCGCCGATGCGGACGTGGCGAAGGCCGCCCCGATCATCGTCAACTCCATAATCCAGAACGCGGGCCAGACGTGCTCGGCGGGATCCAGGCTGCTCGTGCAGCGCGAGGTCCACGACGAGGTGGTCGAAGCCGTGGCCGAGCGGTTCCGGCAGATCACAATCGGCCCCGGTCTCGACGACCCGGACCTCGGCCCGATCATCTCCAGAGACCAGTTGGAGCGGGTTGGCGGCTACGTCCGGCAGGGCAAGGAGGAGGCGCGGCTGGTAGTTGGCGGCAACGCGCCCCAGGACGAGCGGCTGCGGGGCGGCTTCTTCTTCGAGCCGACGCTCTTCGATGATGTCTCCTCCGGTGCAACGATCGCACAAGAGGAAATTTTCGGCCCCGTGCTGGTAACTTCGACCTTCGAGGACATAGAAGAGGCCTCTGCTTTAGCCAACGGCACGGACTACGGTCTGATCGCCGCCGTCTGGACGCGCGACGTCGGCAAGGCTCACCAGCTCGCCCACGAACTGCAGGTTGGCCAGGTATACATCAACACCTATGGCGCGGGCGGCGGTGTAGAGCTTCCTTTCGGGGGATTCAAGCGATCCGGGCACGGCCGTGAGAAAGGCTACGAAGCCCTCTACGAGTACAGCCAGGTGAAAACCGTCGCGCTCAAGTACGGCCCGTAGAATCCAAAGCTTCATAACTGCTGCGGCACAGGTTCAAAAAAAGCGCCCGAGCACTGCGATAGGACGCGGGCGAGATGGGAGGGCTCGGGCGCGGTTAGCGGCGCTCGCCCCGGAGGACGATCTTGCCGCCGGATGAATATTTCTCGTTTTTCGGTTTCAGGGCGATCAGGACGGTGCGGTAATCCCTGGATTCGGCAGGCGCGTTGAGCCACACGTCGGTCTCGCCCGGGGTGGTCTCGAATGTCCCGGCGCTCAGGCGATCCTTGCCGGAGACGAGCCACATCTCGTAGTAGCTCTCTTTGGAGCGCGAATTGCTGAGGTTGTTCAGCTTCAACTCTACGCGCTGATTGCCCGAATGAGAGGAGTAGAATTTTGCCACACCCCAGTAGCCTCGCTCGTTCAGCACGGAAGAGTAATGCGGCGTGGGGGTCAACTTCACCACGGCTACCGGAGTATTGGTCGCCTGTTGGGCAAGGATCGCCCAGAGTACCGCTCCCGCGGCGACGAGGGCAACGGCCACGGCGGAGAGCGCGAACCACCTTCTCGATCTCCTGACCGGCGGCGATTCCGAGTGTATCCGGTTGAGAATCTCTTTCTTGAGGTGCGGGGGCGGCTCCAGAGGTTGAGGAGTAACGTCCAGGGCCCTCTTGACTTCTCTGAGCTTTCGGAACTCCTCCTGGCAGGCGGGGCAGAACTTGAGGTGGCGGCGGATTTCGGCGGACTCCGGGGGTTCCAACCCGCCTACCACGAACGCTCCCAGATCGTTACGAATCTCTGCGCAGTCCACAGTTACAGGACCTCCCTCGAAGCGCCGGTGACCCCGAGTTCCTGGCGCAGGCGTTTCAGAGCTCTCAGGGTGCGACTTTTTACCGTACCCAGGGGCATCCCCGTCTCTCGGGCTATCTCTCGTTGCGAGAGACCCCGGAAGTAGGAGAGCTCTATAACCTCTCGGTAGGGCTCGTCCAGGTTCTCCAGGGCCCTCGATACCCGCCAGGCCAGCCACGAGTTGTCCACGATCTCCTGGGGACCAGATGTCATATCCCGGATGCTTGCGACGTTATCCTCTTCGTAGAGAACCGAGAGTGCACTTATGCCCCGTCGGCGGTGGATGTCAACGGCTACGCTGCGGGTGATCCTGTAGAGCCAGGTCGAGAAGCCGCCCCGCGAGGGATCGAAGGAACGAGAGGAGCGCCACACCTTCAAAAAGACCTCCTGCACCAGCTCCTCGGCCAGCGAGCGGTCCCCCAGAAGCTTCAGGCCGGAGCCGTAGACCGTGCGACCGTAGCGGTCATAGAGGGTCGAGAGGGCCGCGTCGGGTTCTTTTCCAGATGCAATGCGGATCATGAGCTGTTCGTCTGTTGGTGTGTTACTCGCGGATGTTCGGGGCATGGGAGAAATCCTGGCATATTCCTATCTGTGTACCGGATGATCTTGCACCATGCTCTCACTCCTCTTTCCGCGAACCTTGCGGTTGAGGAGAAGAACTGCGAGCCCCGGCCTCCTCCTGGCGAGCAGACGGTCCAGCGAAGGCTCCTTGGCTCCCGGAGAGAGCAGGATGATGAGCGACACGAGCGCCACCACCAGGTTTATGCTGAAAAACTGCGGCGGACCCAGGCCCGTGCCGAGCCCGAACTCTCCCTGGGAGAGGATGAGCACCGCGCTGAAACCTATGCTCCAGAGTGCTGCGAGATTGGTGAGCAACCCCAGGAGGAGCAATGCCCCGAAGACCAATTCTCCCGCACGGGTGAGGTTGGCGAAAAGCTCCGCGTGGGGAACCACCGCGCTCTTCATGAAAGACTGGAACCAGGGAGGAGCCTGGCTTACGTAGCCGCCGGCGCGGACTGCGGAGGCGAATTGTTGCGGGAAGTTATGATTCAGGAGCTTCTCGACAGCCCCGTTGAGCCAGGTAACTCCGATAAGCATCCGCACCCACGTCATGCCTTTCAACAGGCTACCTCCTCGACCACGATATGTTGGGTGCCTGCGCTCATTTAACCACCACTTCACCCTTCATGCCCAGTTGCTTGTGTCCGTCTACCGGGCAGTAGATCTCATAGGTCCCCGGTTTCGTGAAGGTTACTCTGAGTACGCTGCTCTGGCCGGGGTTCAGGATGCTCTTGAGTTTGGCCTCGTGCTCTTCGCCTTTAACGCCTTTGCCTTCGACCTCAAGAGAGTGCTGGACTTTACCTTTGTCTTCGGCCTTGAAGGCGTATGTACCTGGTTTGCTAAGGACGATCTTCGAGGGATCGAGTTTGTACTCCGTCTCCTTGACCATGATGGTCTTGATCGCCGCGCCTCCCGACCCAGCCGCTGTCTTGCTCGACTGGTTGGATGAGCCGGATGTAGCATTGCCCGAGCTTCCGGCTCCGCCGCACCCGGCAAGGATCAGAGCTATTGCGACTGCGATGATCATACCCTTCAGCGCGTTTTCTCCTGTTTGCTGGTTTTAGATTTTGAGTGTTATACGAGGTTTTTGGAGACCTGGATTCCGGTTTATCCAGGTTCTCGTGAAAAATTTGCGACAAGATCGCTCCAGGTTTCAGAAAGCGTCTCGTATTACACTTGGGCCATGATGGAAACAGGGACCGAACGGCTGGCTGAACAGCTACACGAAGCACTTGATGACAAATTGGAAGGGTATGTGCGCACCGACGCCGCTTCACGCGCCTTGTGGTCCACCGATGCCTCTATCTACCTCAGAAGACCTGTGGGAGTCGTCGTGGCCCGCTCGGAAGAGGATGTGAAACAGGCGCTTGGAGTTGCCCGGGAGCTGGGGCTCCCGATCACCCCTCGCGGAACCGGCACCTCTCTCGCCGGACAGGCGACCGCTCCGGGGCTGGCGCTGGATGTCTCCGAGATGAGAGACGTTGTGGAACTGGACCTGGAGAACAGGCGCTGCGTGGTCGAGCCGGGTGTGATCCAGGGCGAGCTGAACGCGCTTGTCGAGCCGCACGGACTGGTCTTCGGGGCGGATACCTCTACCTCCGAAGTTGCCACTCTAGGCGGGATGGTGGGCAACAACTCTGCCGGGATGCGCAGCCTCGTCTACGGGACTACCGCTGATCAGATCCTCTCTCTACGCTGCATGCTCGCCTCCGGCGAGACCGTCGAGTTGAAAGCACTCCCCCGTGAAGAGGCAGAGCGCCGGGCCCGCGGGCAGGGACCAGAAGCGCAGCTCTTCAAAAACGCCTTCCAGATCGAGAAGAAATACGCTCAAGAGATAAGACAACGCTACCCCGCGATCGTGAGGCGCGTCTCCGGCTACGGGCTCGACGCGCTCCTCGACTCGAACACCGTGGACCTGACGCGGCTGGTGTGCGGATCCGAGGGCACCCTTGCGCTTGTTACCCGCGCCGAGTTCAGGCTGCGCGAGCTTCCCGAAGCGCGGGCGCTCGCTTCCTTCCAGTTCGGCTCACTGAGAGAGGCGGCCCGCGCCACGGTGGAGCTTCTGAAGGAGAATCCTTCGGCGGTGGAGTTGCTCGACGATGTGGCCGTGAGCCGCGCCAGAAGAGCGCCCGCCTACCGCGATGCCACGCGGTTCGTCCAGGGAGAACCAAAGGCGCTTCTACTCGCGGAGTGGAGCGGTAGCGAGGAGGAGCTGGAGGAGCGTTTCGCGGGGATCGAAGATCTCGGCAGAAAAGTTGGAGCGAGTCTGGTGGTCCCGCTGCGCGAGAAAGAGGAGATGGCCCGGACGGTCAAGCTGAGGAAGTCTACGCTGCCGCTCCTTCTGGGCACATCCGACAAAGAGAAGCCGGTTGCCTTCGTGGAAGACGCCGCCGTTCCGCCCGAGCGGCTAGAGGAGTTCATAGCGCGCTTTGAGGAGATCGTGGAGAGAGAAGGCACCTGGGCCTGCTTCTACGGCCACGCCTCGGTGGGCACCCTACACGTCAGGCCGGCGCTGGACACCGCAGACCCGGCGGGAGTGAGGCGGATGCGCCGCATAGCGGAGCAGGTTGCGGATCTGGTAGCCGAATGCGACGGCTCCATCTCCGGAGAGCACGGCGATGGCCTCTCGCGTTCGGAATTTTTGAACAGGATGTACGGCCCGGATCTGGTCCAGGCCTTCAGGGAAGTGAAGCGCGCCTGGGACCCCGACGGCCTCCTCAATCCAGGTGTGATCGTAGACCCGCCCCCGATGGACAGAAACCTGCGCATCGGACCGGGCCACAAGAGGCTCGCGCTAAAGACCAACCTCGACTTCTCCTCCCAGGGTGGCTTCGCCAAAGCGGTGGAGCTGTGCAACGGCTCGGGATTCTGCCGCAAGAGAGTGGGCGGCACGATGTGCCCTTCCTACATGGCTACCTCCGACGAGCGCGACACCACCCGCGCGAGGGCCAACATGCTCCGTTCGGTGCTTGACGGCACGCTCCCACCTGAAGAGCTCACCGGCGAGAAGATGCATCAGGTCATGGATCTCTGCGTCGGCTGCAAAGCGTGCAAGAGCGAGTGTCCCTCGCAGGTGGATGTCGCCTCGATGAAGACCGAAGTCCTCTCGCAGATGGGCGCGGCGCACGGCTTCTCGATGCGCCAGAAGGCAGCCGGGCACATCCGGCGAGGACTCGCCCTCGCCTCGCTTTTGCCCTCGCTCTACAACGCCGTTGCGGGCGCATCCTTCTCCCGCCACGCTGCATCCTTTGTGGGTATAGATCCTCGCCGTCCATTGCCCAGGGTAGCTCCGAAGACCTTCTCGAAGCTTTTCCCGGAGCTTCCGCAGGGAGATGGCTCCACAGAGGTGGCGCTCTTCAACGACACCTGGAACGAGTACCAGCGCCCCGGCATCGGGGTCGGAGCCGTGCGTCTTCTGGCGGCTGCCGGGGCGCGCGTGCGCCTACCGAGGGTGGCCTGCTGCGGGCGTCCGATGCTCTCGGAAGGGCTAGTAGACGCGGCGAGAGAGAATGCCATCTACAACGTCAACACTCTCTGGCCGCTGGTGGAGCGGGGCATCCCCATCGTGGGGTTGGAGCCGAGCTGCATCCTGACCATCCGCGACGACTACGAGAAGCTCCTGCCCCACGATGAGAGGGTGAAGAAGCTCGCCGAAGCCACCCTTCTCTTCGAGGAAGCCCTGCTGGAGCTTGAGCCGGACCTGCCGCTGAAAGAAGGTTCTCCGGTTTTGCTGCACGGACACTGCCACCAGAAAGCCCTGGTGGGTACGGCTCCAACCGAAAAAGCCCTGGGACTCGCCCCCGAAACACAGGTAGAAGTCGTGGATTCGGGATGTTGCGGGATGGCGGGGCTCTTCGGCTACGAGAAAGGCCACTACGAAGTCTCGATGAAAATGGCGGAGAGAAAGCTGTTCCCGGCGGTCAGAGAGTCGGAAGGTAGGGTGGTAGTCGCTCCCGGAACATCCTGTCGGGAGCAGATATCCGGCGGCACCGGTCATCAGGCCGTGCATCCCGCGGAGTACCTGGCAAGCCTGCTAAAGAGCTGACGGCAGCGGCGGCGCTTCCAGCTACTGTGCTTCTGCTGCGTCCACAGCTCTGAGGACGGTGAGTTTGTTGGGTGCCGTGGACTGTTTCGGTGAGGCTGAGGAGAACGCGAACCTGTTATCGGAGGCGGTTGCGTAGTTTTCGTCGTTCGTGTCGAGGAGCATCAGGAGCACCCTGACCACCATGTGGTCCAATCCGGCTCCCGCGAGGGATACCATCCGCCGCCGCGCTTCGATCGGGGAGAGCCCGGGGCTGGCGGGGCCATCCAGGATAAGCGAGGCGTAGTGCTCGGCGACGGCCAGGATCCTGGCTTCCAGCGGGATCCACTCCCCCCTCAGCCTGTCGGGGTAGCCCGTGCCGTCCATCCTCTCGTGGTGCCAGCGTACCCACCTGGCGGCTTCCTCGAAGCCCGGAATACCGGACAGAATGCGCTCGCTCTGCCTGGCATGCTCCTCGAAACGCATCCTGCCCAGCGGGTTCAACTTCTCTTTGGGCTTCAGCAGCACTTCGTCCGGCGCGCTCGCCAGTCCCACGTTTTGCAGGAGAGCCGAGATTCTGACCTTCTCCACCGTTGCCGGGTCGAGGCGCAAATTCTCCGCAATATCCGCCGCATACACCGCCGAGGCTGCGGCGTGCCGGGCGGTGTAACCGTCTCTCGCTCCCAGGCTCTCCAGGAGCCGCGTTGCGAAGGTCAGGGGCGAGGAGAGCACACCCTCTTTCTCCCGCTCCAGAGTCTCGATCCGCTCGTTAAGCTCCCTGAGCCGATCCCGCCATCTCTTGACCAGATGCAGCGAAACCAGCGCCATCGCCGCTCCGCAGAAGAGCACCAGCGCCGCCGCCGGTCCGAATGCGATTGTGGCGTACGCTGTCCCTGCGGCTGCGATTATTGCCGCCAAGTCTGATGGGATGGGCGGCAGGATCATCTCCCTGAACAGTTGCGGAAGAGGGGTCCCGTATTTTATTTGAACCAGAACAGGACTGATAGTGGCATCCAGTGAGCATAGCGCGAGCCCGGCCCCGACTGCTCCATAGATGAACGAGACGTCGAACTGCGGACCGAAGAGCAGCGGTTTAGAGAACATCTCCAGCACGTACGCTGCAGCCAATATTTCCAGCACGTAAGTGGCAGCACAGAATAGAGTCCTCAGCCGCTCCCGATAAAGCATCGAAGGTATCGCGACCAACAGGCCACAGAGGGGTCCCCCCAGTAGAAGCGCGGTCAAGATCGCTACGTGCGTAGCCTCAAACTCTGCCTTTCCAATATTGAGGCTCACAGGAAAGCGGCGAGAGATCACGCACACGATAGCCAGAATACAGCTTGCCGCAAATGCCGTTCGACTGAGCGAGAAACTGAAAAAGTATGCCCAGGCAGCCAGAGCAATGAGAGCCAGGGCGGAAACTCCGATAACGTAAAGAAGTGCAACCCGGGCACGTGCTGAACTGGCGAGGGATCCCATCATGTACGCTCTACATAAGCTCCAGTACTTGCATGATTAGAGCATTCTAAAGCAGAACTCTCCACAAGTATAGAGCTTGAGATCCAAATTTAAGGCGCAAGAAGATTTTTTTATTTTGATTTACCAACCCTTTCTGCAAAACATTCTTTTCACCTCCTTCGTACGCTCTGATTGGCAACAGAAGATCTTTATTTTGATTTACCAGCCTTTTCTGCAGAACATTTTTTCACCCCCTCTCGCGTCTCACTGGTAGAGCCTTTGCATTTTAAGCGGTATCTGTGGATCGTGCTGTTCAAATCGAACTTTTTGTTGCATTATTTTAGAAATTTACGACCAAAATGGCACTTTGGGAGCGGCCGGGAGCAAGCACTTTCGGATACGGGTTGCTTTACCCGACTTCCGAGGCGCGACCGGCGGCTTCTTCAAGGGCTTCGAGGGCTGAAGCCTGATCCATGCCGGTGCTTCTGAGAAGATCCACGGCTGCCGAGCGGATCTGTCCGACCAGCACGCTTATGCCGAGGTCGTGGCGGTCCCTGAGTATTCTGGTGGCCTTGCGGGCCGCATCGAGGGCGTAGCGCCGGGCTTCGTCTGGTTCCTGATTCTCTTCGAGGTAATTGGCGAGGGATTTTACTGCCTGCGAGAGGTCTTGCACGGCTTCGGGCAGGATCTTGGGTATGGAGTCTCCTCTTCTTATGGCGTTGGTTGCTCCGCGGGCCAGGACTCGCGTGTTGATGACCGCAAGCTCTATCCTGACGTTCGCGTTGGAATAGAGTTGAAGGTGTTTCAGGGCCCTTCGGCCAGTTGGGGAGAGCCTGGCGGTTTCGTGGCTGGCTGCCAGGGCTTCATCGAAGCTCCGCACCCGGTCGTCTATCTCGCGGGTCTTGGTGAGCACGCGCTCGGCGCGTTCCTGATCACCTTCGGACAGGGCGCGGGCGATCTCCTCCAGCGCGATGGCCAGTTCGTCGAAGATCGGACGCGCGGTCCGCTCGACGTGGCGTTCAGGGTTTATGGGGAAGAGGTAGTTGATCGCCAGGGCGACGCCTCCTCCGAGCAGCGCGTCTACGAGCCGGCTCGGGGAGAAGCCGGATTGTGGCGGTTGCAAGACGACCACCAGGATCGCCGAGATGGCGGCCTGGTTGATCAGGATGGTCCTCTCGCCGAACAACATCGCCGCCACCATCGCCAGGGCGACGACGATCCCGATCTGGGCCGCCCCGACGCCGATGACCAGCACGATCAAATCCGCAACCACCAGCCCCACGGCGACGCCCAGCGTAAGCTCTATAGCACGCCTGCCACGCTGGCCAAGCGCCAGCCCCAGAGAGACCACCGCCGCAACCGGCGCGAAGAACGCCTGCTGGTTGCCCAGCACGAAAGTCGCCAGGAAGTAGGCGACGCTCGCCGCCACCGCCGTCTGTATTACCGACCAGCCGTTGGCCCGCAGCCTTCTAGCCCCGGAGGATAGCCGGCGACGAGCCCTCGCGAAAAGTCCGCCTCTCTCTGCCAAACTCGCTCCCATAAATGCTGGTAAAAACTATAACATCCTGTTTGAAAGGGTTTGTGGGGAAGAACGCTGGCGATCATATAATTTATCCGGAAGGAGAAGTAATAAGGAGGCTCGCTTGAACCAGGATCGCCTGGAATCCGTCTGGGACTACCCACGCCCGCCGCAGGTTGAAGATTCGGAAAAGAAGATCAAGGTGGTCTTCGGCGGCGTAACGCTGGCCTACACGTCCCGAGCAAAAAGGGTGCTGGAGACCAGCCACCCGCCGGTCTACTACATCCCGTCCGAGGACATCAGGATGGAGTACCTGATGCCGACGGACAAAACCACCTTCTGCGAGTGGAAGGGCCAGGCGCGCTACTACGACATATCCACGCGGGATGAGATAACAGAAGAGGAGAAGTCCGAGAGCGCAGCCGCCTGGTGCTATCCCGCCCCAACACCTCCCTATGCCGATCTCAAAGATTATGTCGCCTTCTACCCTTCGAAAATGGACGCCTGCTGGGTGGATGGGGAGAAAGCCAGGGCGCAGGCGGGAGATTTTTATGGAGGTTGGATCTCCTCGGAGGTAGTCGGTCCTTTCAAGGGCGGCTCTGGAACCGGGAGTTGGTAGGGTTTGAACGTCTCCGATCTCCGCGAGGAATACACCCGCTTCGGGCTCTCCGAATCCGACCTCGACCCCGACCCGATAGAGCAGTTCCGCAAATGGTTCGAGGAGGCGCTGAACGCCGACCTCCACGAGCCGAACGCCATGACCCTCGCCACCGCCACCCCCGAGGGCAAACCGTCCGCTAGGATCGTACTCCTCAAAGGTTTCGACGAGCGGGGCTTCGTCTTCTACACCAACTACGAGGGCCGCAAAGCGCAAGAACTGGAGACAAACCCCTACGCCGCGCTCGTCTTCTACTGGGGAGAGCTGGAGCGACAGGTGAGAATCGAGGGTCAGGTCGTGCGCGCCTCTGACGAAGAGTCCGACGCCTACTACAAGAGTCGCCCGCGTGGCAGCCGCCTCGGTGCGTGGGTCTCGGAGCAGAGCCGCCCGATAAAGAGCAGAGAGCGGCTGGAGGAGAAGGTGCGAGAGTTAGAGACCGAGTACGAAGACCGGGAGATACCGCGTCCGCCGTTCTGGGGCGGATACCGGGTTGTACCCGAAGCCATCGAGTTCTGGCAGGGACGCGAGAACCGGCTGCACGACCGGCTGCTCTACCGCTATTCGGGAGCGAAGTGGAAGATCGAACGCCTCCAGCCCTAGCGCCCGGAGAGCCATTTGCCAAAAGAGGTTAAGGTCTACATAGAGCACAGTCCTTCTGTTACTGCTCGCTCTTCTTTGCGTGCTCCGTCTCGTCGTGGGTTGCCTCGCTCCCGGCTAGCTCCTCTTCCTTTTCGCGCTCGTTTACCTTATCCTCTTCATTCTCGCCTGCCGCGTTCTTATTGAACTCCCGTATACTGGTCTTGATCCCCTTGGCAAGTTCGGGGATGCGGTTGGCGCCGAAAAGCAGCACGACGATCACGAGCAGGATGATCAAATGGACGGGTGATGTGAGTCCTGTGAGCATGAGTGTTTAGCCTTTTTGTTATCTGGTTGCGCTTCGTAAAGCCGCGTTCTCGACTAGCCGGGGTGTGATCATGGAGATGACCTCCTTCGCTGGGGCTCATCGTCTCCCCAACTTTGGAAGGGCTGGGCTGGCACACAAGAAGAGTACCGGCCCAGAATAGGCGACAATAGCGTCGCCAGTTAGACGCAAGCTACTTACTTATCAAACTATAGCATACCGTCTCTTGCTGCCCTCATCCCGCCCTGGGCCTCGCTACAAGCCATCAAAAAGCGCTCCCTACTACTCCTTACTGGCGTTCTGGGAGCTATGATCCTCAACCAGTTGATTGAGCAGTGAGGGGATGGCATGGCCATTGCTTTTCTCTATGAAGGGCTGCAAGAGGTCTATGGGAACGGGCAGGATGATCGTCGAGTTCTGCTCGGTTGCGATCTCAGCCATGGTCTGGAAGAGCCTGAGCTGGATAGCTGTTGGGGTATCTAA
>CADDYV010000018.1 GCA_902810695.1 Actinomycetota bacterium
ACTTATCCATCATGGTGGACTCTCCTGAGTAGAGGGCTCTCATTCTCTTGAGTTCTGGGTGAGTTAGGTAATTGCTTGGTCCGTACTGGGGGGCTATGGGTTCTGGTCCGTGGTAGGAGTCGTCGTAGTAGTTAGAGTAGTGTTTGGGCGGGTCCCAGGGCTCATGGACGTCATAGGAGTCAACCACCAGGAAGAAAGGCTGCTGCTCGCGCAGTGCTTCCAGTAACGTCGAGCCGTGGGTAAAGACCTGAGGGGAGAACCAGTCTGCCTCGGACTTCCGGCCAGCTATGTTGGCGGCGTACTGCTGGATCCGGTCCTTCACCATGTAGGGATCTCCCTTGAGGAGATACTTGCTCATCGTTTTCTGGGAGACCATCCAATGCGGCTTGTAGAAGTCGCGCTCCTGGCCCCGGATCCACTGGAACACGTCAAAGCCCCGGTGGAAATCGTAGAAAGGCTTGAAGAAATGGTCAACGTCGCTCGTGATCACGTTTGTAATGCCCGCGCTCTGGAGATGCTCCGCGAGTGTGGTCTGATCCTGGGGAATGGGTTCCCAGCCGTAAGGCATGTTGCTTTCGCCCGGCACTGGTTGCCAGTTCCTGAAAGGCCAGGTTCTTATACCCGTGTGGATCGCTCGCCGGGCGCAAATGGTGGGAAGCGACTCGGGATAAGGCTGGGTAAAACGCAGGCTCTCCTTCGATAAAGCGTCGAGTGTAGGGGTCTTCATCCAGTTGTTGCCATAAGCTCCCACGTGATCCCGCCTCAAGGTGTCTATGATCACCAGGATCACGTTCATCCTCGATCCCCCCTCGGGGAGATAGTTTTTGTACCTGGCACCTTCGGCTACTGAGGAGCCGAGCAAAGCAGCCGCCGCCGTGCCTGCCCCAGCCACCTTCAGGAAGTCTTTGCGCGTTATGGTTCTCTGGGTCATTTTTTCTCCTCACGGAACTTCTCGTATCTCCGCATAACTGTCTACCTCAGCCCTCGCGCGTTGTAACCGTAGCAGATCGGATACGAAAAGCCAGCCTCTTTCTTGCCTCACACCCGACAAAGCTTATACGCTTACAGGCTGGAGTGTGAGAATTCTCTCCGGGAAATGAGAACCCTTTCTCACCCTCTGTGAAAGCCAGAGGCGAGGCCGAAACCAGTAGCTGCCCTGAAACGTAACTTACCGAGGGCGACGTCTTGGTGCCACAAACCTATAACGCGGGAGTGAGAATTGCTTTCTCGGAATAAGAAGCCGGGCAATTTCGGGGCTAGATATCTGAAGACCCCTGGATCCAGCTCCCGCATCCGCTCCTTCGAAACCTGGCTGTTGCTGTTTAATCTGATGGCGCTGATGGTGCTCGTGCCTTTGAGGAACGTCTTTGTCGAGCACCCCTTGCTCTCTTTTGCGGCTTCCCTGGTTTTGTTTTTTACGCCCGGGGCGTTGCTGTCGCATCGGTTGTTGAGAGAATACTTTCCCGGCGCGGCCCTGATACCCGTGGCTCTAGCCATCAGCGTGGGCATCTTCGGGCTCCTGGGCATCCCCGCGCTCATCCTGCACCTGAACCTTGGGGATTACCTCTGGGGAGCCGGAGCCATCCTGCTCGGAGCCCTGGTTGCAGCGGCGGCAAGGTTGCTGCGTCCGGAGTCTGAAAAGGAAGGCGGATATCATCCCGCCCCAGATACATCCGCACGGTGGTTGTGGGGCCCATTTCTGGCGATGTCTTCGACTCTGGCGTTCATCACCCGGATAAAGGTTCCGGTCGTGGACGGCGATACGTGGGATTACCTGGCATGGATACGCGAGTTTTTGAACACAAACAGGCTGGCTCTCTACGACCCGTACTTCGGGATCAGGATCTCCGGGATCTCGCGGGTGAAGATCAACGGCTGGATCCTGGAGCAGGCCGCGCTCTCGAAAATCTCCGGGATAGACCCCATAACCCTGGTGCTGAAGTACCTGGCTCCCACTCTTGTTATCGTGGCTCTTCTGGCGTTCTATGCTCTTGCCCGCGTACTCTTGAAAAGCGAAGCGGCGGCGCTTCTGGCAGGCTCGCTCTACGCGCTGTTTCTTCTGGTTCACCTCAGCCCCTCGGTGTTTACTTTCGGGGGAGAGTTCGTAGGGCGCATCGTGCAAGACAAGTTCCTGGCCCGCTATCTTTTCCTGCCAGTAGCACTCTGTTCAAGCGTCGCCTTCCTGCAAGGCAGGAAGTTCAGGTATCTGGCGCTCCTCACGTTCCTCTGCTGGGCGGTGGTGGCGGTACACCCGATCGGGCTGGCGGTGATCGGGCTCTCCACCGCCGGATTCGGAGCCATCCACGTGGTCCTCAACCGGCGAAACAGAGAAGCCTGGGCCGGGGTGTCGAGCCTCGCGGTTGCGCTCCTCAGCATCCTTGTCGTTCCCGTATTGTATTTCGCGGCAACCGGGAAACCTCCAACCGCATCGCTCTATCACGCCGACATAGGCGGTACGAACCCGCAGGTGCTCGCCAACATGGTCTTCGTGCGCCCCAACTGGAAGCACGCCTTCGTCCTGGGGCACGGTCTCTACATCATGAGCCCCTCGCTCCTGCTGACTCCCGTAATCGCCGCCGCCTACCTGGTGGGAGCACCGTTTCTGGCCTGGCGCCTGAAGCGCAGCCTGGCGGCCCAACTCCTCCTGGGGATGCTGCTCGCGGCGACCGTAATCTGCTACGTGCCGCCCATCGCCACGTTCGTAGGCAACGATCTGGTCGCGCCGGGTGAACTCTACCGACTCGCCTGGCCCATACCGCTGGCGGCGCTGCTGACCATCGGCTGGATAATCTGGGAAGGGGTAGGCTACACAAGACACAAACTCGAAGCGCACCGGGCTCCGCCGCAATTTACGAAACTGCTACCGCTGATGCTGGTGGTCGCGTTGATGGCTGCGGGGGCACCTTCTTTCCTGGCAGGAGTCAGGAGCATATATGAGCTGGAGAGGCCGCCTCTAAACACCACCTTCTACTTCGATCCCGCATTCAGGTGGATGCAGCACAACATCAAGAAGCCCGGCGTGGTGATGGCCCCCGATGCGGAGAACCTCTGCATCCCGGCGTACTCCGCAAATCTGAACGTGGTGAGCTTTAGAGGCTCCCCCCTCTTGGGCAACCTCCATGCCCTGGAACGGTTCGCAGGCCACAAGATCAAAGTTCCCCCGCGAGATCTGGCGGTACGGGAGTTCTACTCGGGACCGTCCATGAGCAGGGCGTTCGAGATCCTGCGCCGCTACAAGGTAAATTACGTGATGGTCTTCTCGCATACGCCTCTGAGCAGGCAACTGGAGCACCTGCCCGCTTTTCGGCAATTGAAGGTTCCCAGCCACAGGTACAGCCTGTTTGCGGTAAACCGCTCGAAGCTGGGAGCGTAGAGACATCCAGACACCGGGATGCGCTCGACTCCCGTAGCGAGCGACGAGAAAAGATCTGTACCGCCGGGGTTCAGGATCTGCCTGGCCGAACTCGTCCCTACTCTCGTTGTAATTCTTGAAGTATCTAGTGCTCGACCTTCACGGCGTCGGCTATCACGTAGCCGCCGGTCCTCGTCCAGCGCGAGATAAGCACGTAGTCCCTGTCACCCGCCGCCAGGTGGAAGGTGCCGATATAATTCCACCTGCCGCCGTTTTTGCGCTGGTTCACCCGTATCCACTTCAGGCCCGAGGTGGTTCTGACCCCGATGGGGGTGGAGTAGTTGTACCCGGCGTTGGCCGGCCAGTGGGCGTAGACGCGGTAGTTGCCGGTATGCGGGATCTTTATCCTGTAGCGTGCGGGATCGTCTACCGACTTGGGATCGGCGAAGCGGTAGCCGGGGCCGTAACGCTGGTCGTTCCAGTGACTGTGTCCCCAGTGCTTCGAGGCCTGGAACCGGGAAGAGGTATTGTCCACTATCTGCACGTAAGAAGGCTTGCGACGCGTGCTGCCAGCGTACTCCCGTATATAGGAGATGTATTTGCTCCAGTTCCAGTAGGGACCGGGGTCCTTGTGATGGTCTACGCCGCCGTATTCGCCGGGGTGGTTGGGGTCCGGGACCTCGTTGTGCCCAATGATGTGATTGCGGTCTATGGGTATGTGGTATTTGTTGCAGAGGTAGGCGGAAAGTCGCGCCGAGGAACGGTACATCGCGTCGGTGAACCAGGAGGAGTCGTTGATGTAGCCCTCGTGCTCTATTCCGACGCTGTGCTGGTTGTAATTCCAGTTGCCCGCGTGCCAGGCGATGTTGTGCTCCCTCACCGACTGGCCTATGAACCCGTCCTTAGAGCGAACAACGTAGTGCGCCGAGGCCTGGGCGTTGGGGTTCTGGAACCAGTTTATGGCGCTCCCCCACGAACTCTGGGTTACGTGGATGACTATCTTGTTTATCTTGAGGTCATGGGGCCTGTTGGCGGGCGTGTAGTTGTTGCCGTTGGTCCCATACCAGGCGGCGCGGCTGTAGTCGGCGCTACTGCTCTGCGGCGAATAGGTCGTTCGGGGGCTTACTTGAGACTGGGGAGCGAGCCTGACGTTCTGTCCGGAGACCTTCGCCGAAGCGCCGCTCCTCAGAGCCTCGAAGACCTGCTCCGCGTACAGGTCGCCCGCTCCGTATTTCCTCACGGCGGCGTACCAGCCGTTTATACCGGATGGCTTTCTTTCGCCTGCCATCTTCGCCAGAACAGCCGCCGCTCCCAGGATATTTGAGGCCCGGTCGGTCTTGAGCTTTCTGGCCGGAATGCCGGTAAGTTTGGCCGCCTCACCCAGGGTGTTCTGCGAAGGGTTGCGAGTGAGCTCCATGACGCCAAACGTTCCCCTGGCCTCGGGGTTGCCCTTCTCATACGGGCTGGGTGGAGGCGTCTGCCAGCGGGAGTTCACGTATCCTATCGCCAGGAGCAGTTCCTCCGGCACGCCATACTTTCTGGCCGCCGCTCCGACCTGCGCTTCGAGTCTGGAATCTGGAGATACTGTTCCGGCCAGAGCCTCTCGGGGGAAAGCGTAGGGCAGCGCCACGCCCACCAGACCAAGACCACCTAGCTTCAGGAATCGCCGCCGATCTATATCTTCCGGCGACAACGCAGAATACGCAGAACGCATTCCCCCCTCCTTATTTTGTTGTGGGCACCCTGCGGATGCCGGTTTTTGAAGCTATTCTAGTCCGGTTATCGGTATGTAATCAATAAAACTTAAGCGGTATTATCTAAAGTTACCAAAATTTCGCCCCAAATACCCCGGAGATTACGCGGGGCCTGCAGCAGAATCAGGTTCGTCGGCATCCAGGTCTTCTTTCAGGCAGGCGAGTAGCAGTTTTCCGGTATCTTCGACATGCCTGCGTAGCAGATCCAGCGCGGAATCGAGGTCTCTGCGGCGGCACATGTCGAGAAGCTGGTAGTGCTCGCGCTGCGGCTTCTCGTAGTCGGAGAGGGCGAGGTGCACGCGGATGTAGCGTTCGAAAGCGGTATGCTGAGCTTTGATCAGGTCCATCAGTCGCGGCCTCTGCGCGGGGGCGAACAATGTGGCATGAAATCTCCAGTTCAACTCGCCCCAGCGGGAGATCAGATCCTCTTCGCGGTCGATCTGGAGCAGGATATCCTCCGCCCGCTCCAGATCCTCCTCTTCCAGGAAAGGAAACGCCTTGCGGAAGGCCATCGTCTCCAGGACGGCCCGGATCTCGGTGATCTCCTCGACCTCTTTGCGAGAGAGCTTCGAGACGACGGCTCCGCGGTGCGGGTAGAAGGAGACCAGCCCCTCGCCCTCCAGTTGCCGCAACGCCTCGCGGACCGGGATCTTGCTGACCCCGAATCGCCGGGCGATCTCCTCCTGCCTCAAGGGTTGCCCGCCCGCGAGCGTGCCGCTCAGGATCGCATCCCGGAGCCCGCCCGCTACCATGTCCTGGGCCGTCCGGTATCTCCCTGATGCTCTGGCAAAAGCCTCGTCCAGCCCCATCCTCCGCTAGAATCTCTCGACGACCGTCTTGGCCACCATGTGCAGCGGCAGGTAGTCCGGCCCGCCGGCCTTCGAGTCGGTGCCGGAGAGCCCGAAGCCCCCGAAGGGCTGCACGCCGACCAGAGCCCCCGTGATGTGACGGTTGAAGTAGACGTTTCCGGCCCGCAGCTCGCGGCGGGCAAGCTCCAGGTGATCCCGATCCTTCGAGTAGACGCCTCCGGTGAGGCCGTAGGGGGAGTCGTTTGCGATACGCAGGGCGTCGGAGAAATCGCGGGCCTTTATAACCGAGAGGACGGGGCCAAAGATCTCCTCCTGCGCTATCCTGGCTTTCGGGTCCACATCGCCGAAAACGGTCGGGGATATGAAGTAGCCGCCGTCCGGGTCTCCGGGGTCTTCGCCCGCGAGCCGCTCGGCTTCGTCCTTTCCTATTTCCACATAACTTGAGACCTTCTCGAACTGCGGCTCGCTTATGAGCGGTCCCACGATGACGTCTGGACTCTCTGGAGGGCCGAGCCTGAGCGTGCGTACCTTCTCAACCACCTTCCCCAGAACCTCATCGTAGACGTCGGCGTGGAGGATGGCGCGGCTCGCGGCGCTGCACTTCTGTCCCGAGTAGCCGTAGGCGCTCCTTACGATGTCGTTCGCGGCGGCTTCGAGGTCTGCGGAGTCGTCTATGATCATGGCATCCTTGCCGCCCATCTCCGCTATTACCCGTTTGATCCAGGGCTGCCCGTTCGGCTTGGCCGCAAGCTCGTTGATCCGCAAGCCCGTCTTCATTGAGCCGGTGAACGAGATGAAGCGGGTGCGCGGGTCCTTCACCAGGTAGTCCCCGATCTCGGAGCCGTACCCCGGACAGAAGTTGAGGACGCCCGCCGGGAGCCCTGCCTCGTCGAAGATCTCCGCGACCTTTGCCCCGATGACCGAGGTGAACTCCGAGGGCTTCATGACGATGGTGTTGCCGGTTACGATGGCCGCGCTCGACATCCCGGTGAGAATGGCGGTCGGGAAGTTCCACGGTGCGATGATGACGCCGACGCCCATCGGCTGGTAGAAGTAGCGGCTCTCCTCGCCGGGGACGGAGTAGATCTCCACGCCGTCCTTGAGCCTGAGCATCTCGCGGGCGTAGTATTCGAGGAAGTCTATGGCCTCGGCTACCTGCGCGTCGGCCTCGGCCCAGGGCTTGCCCCCATCGTAGACCTCCCAGGAGATCATCTCCAGCTTCCTGCGGCGCATGATTCCCGATGCCCGCAAGAGAATACGTGCCCTTGATTCCGGCTCCGTCCGGCTCCAGGACTCGAAAGCGCGCGTTGCGGCATCGAGCGCCATGCCGGCTTCGCGCTCGGTTGCCCGACCCACACGCCCCACGACCTGCGAGGGCTTCGCGGGGTTGACCGAGGGGATATCACCCTCCGTCTCCACCGGCTTGCCGCCGATAACGAGCGGGTAGCTCTTCCCCAGCTCTCCCCCGATCTTCTCCAGAGTAGCGCGCAGAGCGCTCTGGTTGGACTCGTCACTCCAGTCCAGATAAGGCTCGTTCTTGTACGGCAGAAGTCCCATCATCCTCCTCCTGCTTCTATCGTTTGGTAGCTCCCGTCATGCTCCTGATAACGTCCTCCGTCACGTAACGGGCTATCCTGGGGTTCTCTTTCAGACGGCGGGTGGAGTACTCGTACCATTGCTTCCCGAACGGCACGTATACCCTCACTTTGTGCCCCGATCTGACGAGTATCCTCCTGAGCTGCTCGTCCACCCCGAGGAGCATCTGGAACTCGTAGCGATCTTTCGGTACGTCTAGCTGGTGGATCAGGCGCAGCGCGTGCCAGATCAGGAACTCGTCGTGGGTCGCCACCCCGACGTAGCAGCCGCCCTTCAACAACTCTTCCAGAAGCAAAATATAGTTCTGGCGGACGGTATCGAAGTCCTTGTAGGCGACCTCGCGGGGCTCGTCGTAGATGCCCTTGCACAGCCGCACCGAGACACCGGCTTCTACCAGCCGGGTAACGTCTTCGAGGCTGCGCCGCATGTACGCCTGGATAACGGTCCCCACGTTCTCGTAGCGCCCGTGCATATCGAGCACGAGCTGGATCGTGTCCGAAGTGTAGGGAGAGTTCTCCATATCCACCCGGACAAACCGCCTTCTTTCGGCGGCGTAGGCGATGATCTCCTCCAGGTTCGCCCGGCACAGCTCCTCATCCAGACCGAGCCCCAGCGCGGTCAGCTTGACCGAGATGCCGCTTTTGAGATTATTCTCGTCCAGGGCATTCACGACCTCCTTGTACTCCCGGAGTGTCTCTGCGGCCTGGGCCTTATCCTTCGTGCTCTCGCCTAGCACGTCCACCGTCGCGACGCACCCTTCGCGGTGCAGGTCCTGGATCACAGCCACGGCGCTTTCGAGTCGCACCCCCGCTATGTAGCGGCTGGAGACCCTGCGGACTACGGGGCGAGGGATAAGCGGTACGGAGTTCGCTATTGCCTTGTCCAGAATTCCCACGAGCTAAACTCCAGACTCTATGGTGTTCCCTCTCCCACCGATTTTACTCCCGAATGCCTCCTCTAAAGGCCGCACTTATCGCGCGTTCCTGCCGGGAAGCCTCACGTTCCCGGGACGCTTCACCAGCCAGTACACGCCGAGCACCACCGCTATGCTCAGCAGCGTCAGCAGGAGCTGCGAGCGGGTGTCCGGGATGATACCGACCGAGATGATTACCACGGCGAAGACGATTATCGTGAAGATCGTCAGATACGGATACAGCCACATCTTGACGACAAGCCTCTCGGGGTTCTCCCGCTCGATGCGCCGTCTCAGCCTCAGCTCGGAGATTGCGATCAGCAGGTACACGAAGAGCGCCACCGCGCCGGAGGTGTTGAGCAGGAACGTGAACACCGTGTCCGGGAAGTAGAAGGCCGCGATGACCGACAAAAAGCCGATGGTGGTGCTTATGAGGATTGACCAGAGCGGCACGCCCCGCCTGTTGACCCGGAGGAACACTTCCGGCGCGTCCCCCCGGCGGGCGATGGCGTTGAGCATCCGCGAGCACGTGTAGAGGCCGGAGTTGAGACAGGAGAGGACGGCGACCAGGACTACGAAGCTCATGATCGACACTACACCAGGGATATTGATAACCTGCAGCGCCGCCACAAACGGCCCGCGGGTCTGACCCTTGGGCTGCAGCGAGGGGTTGTTCCACGGGACTATGGTTACTATGAGGAAGATCGAACCAACGTAGAAGGTCATGACGCGCCAGATCACCGAATTGGTCGCCCGCGCAACCCCTCTTTCGGGTTCGTTAGATTCGGCGGCGGCGAGCGTGACGATCTCCGCCCCGACGTAGGAGAAGATCAGGGTGGTAACACCTGCGAACATCGCGAGCGCACCGTGGGGCAAAAAGCCGCCGTGGGCGGTGAGGTTGGAGAAGTCGAGGCTGGATCCGGGCCACAGCCCGAGCACGTACAGGATTCCAAGCCCGAGGAACGCCACGATCGCGACCACTTTGATCAGGGCGAACCAGAACTCGAACTCGCCGTAGGAACCGACCGAGGCGAGGTTGGTTCCGGTCAAGAGGAGCATCAATACCAGCGCGAAGGCCCACTGCGGCACGCCGGGTATGAAGGATTTCAGTATGAGCGCCCCGGCCTGCGCTTCCACCGCCAGGACGACCACCCAGAAGTACCAGTAGAGCCACCCGACCGCGAACCCGGCCCAGTCTCCTAAAGAGATCCGGGCGTACTCGGCGAAGGAGCCGATCTGCGGAGAGGCGGTCGCCATCTCCCCGAGCATCCGCATGACCATCACGATAATCAAACCCGCTATAGCGTACGAGACGACCGACGCCGGTCCCACCGAGCTTATCACCGCCCCGCTTCCCACAAACAGCCCGGCCCCGATGACCCCGCCGAGCGAGATCATCGTCATGTGCCGCATCTTTAGCTGCTTTTTGAGATCTGGCGCTTGCCGCCCTATCTCTCCCTGAGTGCCCGCCGTCTGCGCCAACATTAACTCCTTTCCTCAAAGAGACGTCGCTAGACCCCTCGTGGATCGGCTCGCCCTTGCTCCCCTCTGTACTTACGTTCTCGTTCGGGAAGTATAATTTATACTCCTGTTGGCTTCACCAGATTCACGACTCGTCTATCCGGGAGACTTTGGTATAGGATGGTGTCCTGGAGGAGACGAGCGCGGAGGTTTTCCGGGAGGTATGAGAGCATGAGCACCACCGATACCAGAGGCAGGACTACATCGGTTCGCACAGTGGCTTCTTTAGTCGGAGGCCGGAAGCTGGAAGACGCGGCTGCGGGGCGCATGCAGTCCGTAAACCCGGCGCACCTCGATGACGTGGTGGCCGAGGTCCTACTGGGCAATGCGGGAACCTTCGTCGAGGCGTGCCGAGCGGCGCGCGAGGCGCAGAAAGAGTGGGCGGCGGTACCGGCCCCGATCCGCTCGCGAGTAATACGCCAGATCGGAAGCCTCGTCGACGCCAACAAGGAGGCTCTGGCAAGACTGGTTACACGCGAGATCGGCAAGCCCTACACCGAGGCGCTCGGCGAGGTGCAAGAGATCATAGACACCTGCGACTTCTTCACCGGCGAGGGACGGCGGCTCTACGGGCAGACCGTCCCTTCGGAGATGCCCGACAAACAGCTTTTCACCTTCCGCGTTCCCGTGGGTGTGGCGGCGATCATCACCGCCGGAAACTTCCCCGTAGCCGTCCCGTCCTGGTACATCGTTCCGGCGCTGGTCTGCGGGAACGCCGTCGTGTGGAAGCCCGCCGAGTACTCCCCCGCCGTCGGCGAGGCGTTCGCCCAGATCTTCATGCACGGCGGTCTGCCAGATGGGGTTTTGAACGTGGTGCAGGCCGAAGGCCCGGTCGCCTTCGAGGGTCTGGAGCGCGCGCTGGACGAGCATCTCGTGGACAAGGTGGGCTTCACCGGCTCTTCTGAGGTGGGGTGCAGGATCGGGGAGCTCTGCGGGCGGCATCTGCAGTCTCCCTGCCTGGAGCTCGGCGGCAAGAACCCGCTCGTCATCATGCCGGATGCAAATCTGGACCTGGCGGTCGAAGGCGCCCTCTTCTCCGGGTTCGGGACGGCGGGGCAGCGGTGCACTTCTCTAGGCACGGTCATGGTCCACGAATCGGTCCACGACGAGTTTATCCGGCGCTTCTCCAAAGCCGTCGAGGAGGCCCGGATCGGAGACCCGATGCAGGACGTGCTCTACGGCCCGATGCTCAGCGAACGTTTCATGGAACGCTTCATCGGCTGGCTGGATTTCGTGAAGGACCATCATACCGTCTACGGCTCGACCGGAACCGGGCGCATCACCGCCCGGAACCCGCGCGAGAACTTCGTCGGCGACCCGGAAGCGGGCTTCTACTGCCACCCGACCATCGTGGACGGCGTTACGATGGAGGATGAGATCTACAAGACCGAGACCTTCGGTCCCATCGTCGGCGTCGCGAGCTTCTCGGACTTCGACGAGGCGGTCGAGCTCGCAAACGGGCACGGCTACGGGCTCTCGGCGGCGATCTACACCGAGAGTGCGAAGAATGCTCTGCGATTCCGGGAGCGCAACACCGCCGGGATGCTCTCCGTAAACAACTCGACCAGCGGAGCGGAGGCGCACGTGCCTTTCGGCGGCAACGGCAAGAGCGGCAACGGCAGCCGGCTCTCGGGCATCTGGGTGCTCGACCAGTTCACCCGTTGGCAGGCGATGAACTGGGACTACGCCGGCAAGCTCCAGAAAGCCCAGATGGACATCGTGGAGCTCCCCGCCGACCCGGACTTCCGGCTGCCGGAGTAGAAGTTGCCCGCTACGTACGACACCATAATCGTCGGGCTCGGCGGGATGGGCAGCGCCGCCGCCTACCATCTCGCCGGACGCGGGAGGCGCGTGCTCGGCCTGGAGCAGTACGACCCGGCCCACGACAGGGGCTCCAGCCACGGTCGCTCGCGAATAATCCGCCAGGCATACGCCGAAGATCCCTCGTACGTGCCGCTTCTTCTGCGGGCCTACGAGTTGTGGGAGCGGCTGGAGCGAGAGACGGGGCGGGATCTGATGACGCTCACCGGCGGGCTCATGATCGGGGCTCCGGAGAGCGATCTCGTCTCCGGCAGCCTGAGAAGCGCCAGGGAGCATGACCTACCCTACGAGATGCTCGATGCCAGAGAGATCCAGCACCGCTTCCCGTCGTTGAATCCCCGCCCCAACACAGTCGCCCTGTTCGAGAAGCGGGTGGGGTTCGTCCGGCCCGAGGAGTCGGTCAGGGCGCACCTGGACAGGGCGGAAGAGCTGGGAGCCGAACTTCGGTTCGGAGAAAAGGTGCTCTCGTGGGAGGCTTCGGAGGAGAAGGTCCGGGTGGAGACGACCGCGGGCTCCTACGAGTCCGGACGACTGGTGTTTTCGCCCGGCTCCTGGGCTCCGGGATTGCTCGAAGACCTCGGAATACCGTTCGAGGTGGAGCGGCAGGTGATGTACTGGTTCGAGCCGGAGAGGGACCCGGAGCTATTCTCCGCGAAGAGGTTCCCGGTCTTCATCTGGGAGCCGGAGGACGGCAGAATCTTCTACGGCGTACCGGACCGGCCGGACGCGGTAAAAGCGGCCTTCCATCACGGAGGCGAGAAAGTCCAGAACCCGGATACGCTGGACCGCGATGTTCGCGCGGAAGAAGTGGGCCTTATCCGCGGCTACCTGAGAGAGTACGTTCCTGCACTCGACGGGAAACTGCTCGAAGCCAGAGCGTGCATGTACACGAACACGCCGGATCTGCACTTCGTAATCGGTGGGCACCCACATTATCCGCAAGTGGTCCTCGCCTGCGGGTTCTCCGGGCACGGATACAAGTTCTGCGGCGTGGTAGGTGAGGTCCTGGCAGATCTCATCACCGAAGGCGCAACGTCCCATCCAGTAGACCTCTTCTCCCCCACTCGCCTCTCGGCAAGCCGCGATGGAGCTTGCTCTTGATCGTCGGGCCGTGCGCATCTGGAAGTCTTCCGCGAGGTTCTGGGCACCACGCAGGTCTTCGTCGCCTCCCGCACCGTAGAGAGCGCAAGCCCTGGCGGAGTACGCGGAGAGCCTGGGCATGGACCTTCAGGCGCAAAACCGTGTCGAGGTGGAGACGAGCAGCGTCTGAACGCAAATTATTACGTACCACGCGAAGATTTGCGCGAAGAGATCCCGTGCCAGAACATATGAAGGCGTATACACTCTGAGGTTGCCGGGAGACGATTTACCGGAAGCTAAGGAGCGGAGATGCGAGAAGATCTGGCGAGGCCGAGGAACTTTGCGCAAGTGGAAGTCGGGCGCGAGAGCGCGGAGATGTGCCTCCTGGCCAGGCTATTTAACGGCTTCGCCAACTCGACCCGCCTCTCGATACTGCTCCTTCTGGCAGACCGGGGCGAGATGAACGTGGGTGAGCTGGTCGCGGCGCTCGGCGCCCCGCAGCCACGCATTTCCGACCACCTGCGGTGCCTGGCGTGGTGCGGCTACGTGCGCATGCGTCGCGCGGGACGTAACGCCTACTACTCGGTAGCTGATGAGAGGGTTCTGAAGATGCTAGAACTCGGCGAGGCGCTCCTGCGCGATAACCGAGAACACGTCGAAGCCTGCAACATCATCAAATCCGAGTAGTAGCTCCGAAGATGCTTGCGTCCTCTAGAGGGCGGCTTTATAGCTCTCTCTGCTCTCGACGCGCTCCATCCAGGCGGCCACATTCGGGTAGCTTTTGAGTGATATCTCCCCCTTCTCTTCCAACTCGCGCAGCCGGATGAGATTGCCCGCGTAGGCCACTTCCGCCAGCGAAAAGCTACCGGCAAGGTACTCGCGCCCGGAGAGCCTCTTCTCCAGCTCCGCGAGGTGTCCCTTCAGTTTCTCCAGCGACTCGGAGATCCGCTCCTCAGAGTAGCCCCTCTCGCGCCCCACACCGGCCACGAAGACGGCCGGGAAGAACTTGTCGTCGGCGAAGGACATCCAGATGCGGGCGTGCGCTCTGGCCTTGGGATCATCCGGCATCAGAGGTGGCGAGTCCATTACCTCGTCGAGGTACTGGTTCACGGCGTTGGACTCGTAGAGAGATTCACCGTCAACCACGATGACGGGAACCTTCCCCGTCGGGCTCGCCGCCAGAAACTCCTCGCTCTTGTTCTTGAGGTCTACCTCGTAGGTCTCGAAATCAGCGCCCTTCTCGTGCAGGACCATCCTGGTCCGCCGGGCGTAGGGTCAATGCTGGGTGTTGTATAGCCTGATCTTCAAATCCCTGCCCTCCGAAAACGTATCTCGAAAACTTTTGCAATTGATTGTAACATGCGAGTCGCGGCGGTCAGCTTTCCACCCTCTTGAGTGCTTCTTCGAGTTTTTGGCGCCACCCTTCGCCCCAACGGGCTTGTGCCGCGCAGCGTATGCGTTCTCTGGCAAGATCGCCGGATATCAGGGCGTCTTCGTAGCCCTTGAGATACCCCAGACGCGCGGCGCGGAGCGCGTAGGGAGCCTCCCAGGCCGGCAGATCGAACCCGCGCCACATCCCGACCATCTCCGCCGCGGATCTGAACCTGGCTGCCGCGGCATCCTCCCTCCCGAGCCCCTCCCCGGCCATCCGGCACACCTCGCGCAGGTCGTCCGGCGCGAAGCGTTCCCCCGAGACATGCCGAGACAACTCCTCCGGTAGCGGATACTCCCTGCTCAGATTCCGCCTCCTCTCGAAGCTATTTCCCGAAATGAGACTAACACTCCCCGCTACAGGCCGCAGACCCGCGAAAAGTTTACGCTGGCGGGGAGGTGGGAACCGACGTTCTGGAAAGACTGACGCCGGCAGAGAACCCCGGAGGTGTGACAAGCATGGCTCAGACGCGAGACCTCAGAGAGACGATGGCATCCGTAAGTAACCGTATCGGGCCGATATTCTCGGCGTATCTGAGCGTAAATGCCGCCCGGCCCGAGAACCAGGAGCGGGCTTACGTGGTCCGGTTGAGAAACGCCCTGGAAGAAAATGGGGTACCCGAAGGATTGAGAAAATGGATCCTGGATGCTGTTCAGGAAGAGAACCCGCAGGCCAGAACGCTCGCGATCTTCGCTGGAGAGAGCGATCCCGTGGAAGTCTACCGGTTGCAGGTGGATCTGCCGGAATCTTTCCGCTGGGGTGAGCCGCACGTGAGCCCGCTCTCGCTTGTGCTGGAGGAACACGAACCCTACGGGGTCGCTCTTCTGGATGCCGAGAGATTTCGTTACTTCGTGGTCTCCCCACTATCGGCGGACGGAGAGGAAGACGAGATCATGGGCAACGGCTACCAGGAGCTTGACGTCTCGCCACAGACGCCGGGGCCCCGAGGGGGGATGGATCAGGATCCCATCAGCCGGCGGACCGAGGCGAACATCAGCGAGTTCTACAACGAGCTTGCGAACCTGACGCGCGACATCACCTTTCGTGAAGGCGTCCGGCGGCTGATCCTGGCCGGCCCCGAGGAGCGGATCGCCGAGTTTCACGACCGGCTCCCCGAAGACGTCCGTAGCCGGGTAGTCGCCCGGGAGCATGTCTCTCTGGATGCGCCGGAGGGCGATATCCTGGAGCGGCTCGAAGCCGCCCGCGAGCGCGCCGAGCACGAGCGACGGGCAAACCTTCTCTCGCAGGTGCGAGAAACCGGTATCCATGGCCCCGAGGAAACCCTCAAAGCCCTCCAGGAAGAGAACCGCGTCTACCACCTGATCGCCCTCTGGGATCTGGAAGGCGAGATGCGCTGGTGCGACAACGAAGGGCTGGCGATCCAGGACGTCATCCAGGAAGAGTGCCCGTTCTGCGGCCAGAAAACCCGCGTGCGAAACTTGAAGGATATTCTCGTGAGCCTCTCCCAGGAGAGAGGGGCACGCCTGGAGTTCCTGCGCGGCGAGAACGAAAACACGGAGGTCCTGCGCGAGGAGTTCGGGGGGCTCGCGGGCCTAACCCGCTTCTAGCCTACGCATCCGTCCGCAGGTCGCGTAGTAGAGTCCCCGGAACCGGCCGCAGTCCATCTGTGGCCGGTTTTTGCTATGTGAAGCGGTGTGGAGCCCACTTTCAGGTTGACCGGAGTCTGTTTCTGCCATAAGCTGCATTATTGTGGGGGAAAGGTCGAGATAGGGGGAGGATGTTCGACCAGATTCTGAATCCTGTGCACAACCTGGGGGCCACGGTCGCGCTCTCTCTGGTGCCGCTGGCAGTGTTGCTCGTGCTACTGGCCTTCTTCAAAGTCTCGGCCTGGCTCTCCGCCCTCATCGCCTCGCTAGTTACCTTCATCATCGCGGTGGTCGTCTGGCAAGCTCCCGTTGGAAGCACCATCAAGTCCTACGTCTTCGGCAGCTTCGACGGCATCTGGGCTGTTGACTGGATCACCTTCTGGGGCGTGGTAATCTTCAACACTCTATCTCTCACCGGCAGCTTCGACAAACTCCGGAAGTGGCTCGTCTCCCAAGCCACGGCTGACATCCGGGCTCAGACCCTGCTTCTGGCCTGGGCCTTCGGGGCGCTTCTGGAGGGATTGGTAGGCTTCGGCTACCCATGGGCGCTGGTAGCACCGATCCTGATCGGGCTCGGAATCCCCGACCTCAAGGCGATACGGGTGGCGGCCATCGCCAACAACGCCCCGGTCTCCTTCGGCGCTCTGGGCGTGCCCATCATCGCGCTCTCTACCGTAACCGGGCTGCCCCTGATGGCGCTCTCGGGGTCGGTAGGTAAGGTTGTGGCGATCCTGGCCCTGCTTCCGCCGTGGGTCCTGATCTACCTGGTCGCGGGCAAGCGCGGCTTCCGAGAAGGGTGGCCGCTTGCCATAGTGGGCTCCTTCTCTTACATACTCGGACAGTACCCGACCTCGCAGTTTTTGGGACCGTACCTGCCGGACATAATCGGGTCCATCGTCTGCTTCGCGGCACTGCTCGCGCTGCTCAAGCTCTGGAAGCCCCGGACACCCCTGGGCTTCGGCGGCACACCCATAGAAGAGGGCGACCCATCCCGGGAGTCCGCTGCTGGAGGACTCTCGGCGACAGAGATCGTCAGTGCCTGGACACCGATAGCGATCCTGATCATCGTGGTCGTCGCCTGGACCGGTCCGTGGTCTCCGTTGCCGGATGTCAGCCTGTTCACGCTGGAGGTGGACGCCAAGTCTGCCCTCGGCAACCAGACGGTTGCCTCCGCTTTCAGTTTCGCTCCTTTTATCGGGGGAACGGCTATCCTGGCTTCCTGGCTGGCGATGCTTGCGTTCTTGAGGCCGGGCACCGGAATCATAAAACAGGTCTTCACCCGGACCTTCACCCAGATGTGGGGCGCGCTGCTGGTCGGGGTGTTCATCTTCGGGCTGGCCTACGTGTTCATCTACTCGGGCATGTCAACCTCGCTGGCCTACGGGTTCTCGCGAATAGGCCCGGCGTTCATCGTGCTCGCTCCGATCCTGGGTTGGATCGGGGTGGCTCTCTCCGGCTCCAACACCTCCACCAACACGATGTTCGGCGCGGTGCAGGCGACGGCAGGGAAGCTCCTGGGCTTTCCCATCCTGCTCGCCCCCACCCTCAACTCGGTAGGTGCCGAGGTCGGCAAGCCCGTTGCTCCGCAGACGGCCAGCGTCGGCGTCTCCACCAGCCGCTTCGTGCGCAACGAGGGCGAGGTCATCTGGCACAATATGGGCTGGACGCTGGTTCTGCTGGCGTATTTGATCCTGATCGGGCTCCTTTACTATTTCTTCGCGCCGGACCTGATGAGAATCTGACAGAGAAGGTAAAGTTTTGAGGCGTCCCAGCCGATAACCTGTAGTAATGGACGTGGCTCGATCGTCGTTTTTTATCCCCTACGGCTCCGCCACGGGAACAAGACCTTCATGGGGCCTTCGTCCGCAAGGGTCGGAGCTTATTCATCTAGCCAGCTCCGGCCCTTGTCGCACCCCGCGAGGGTAGAGGCGGCCTAAGAAGTTCCCTCGACCGAAGCCTTGAGATTCTCCAGCACGCCGCTGTAGACCCCGCGCACCCCGCCCGGAGCAAAGAGGCGTTCGAAGATACCGGCGATACCGCTCGCTCCGTCCCACTCCACCGTTACGCGCACACGCGTGCTCTCGCCGTTTGCCGGAGAGAGTTCCCAGGTCGTGGTAAACGAAGAGTCCATATCGCGCTCCGTTATGACGCTGCCCCGCTCGGGTTCCTCCACCCGCATCCGGTACGGCCTCTCGCGACCCGCACGCAGGCGGTAACGCACAACGGTGCCCGCACCCTGTCCGCCTTCCTCGACCGAATAGTCGGAGAAGTTCGGGGTGAGGATCCGCGGGTGCCTCTCGCTGTAGTCGGCCAGAAACTCGTATACCACGTTGGGACTCGCCGCTATAGTGGTATCGGTCTCCGCTTTTATATGAGCCACCAGTCTCACCTCCTCCGTTCTGGTCTCCGTTTTATCCCCCTCCAGGATAAACCCGGCGGGCAACTCTTCACACTCCGCGCGAAGAACGAGTCTTTTGCTAAAGTTTCACCGTGAGAGAGTACGAAGAGATCTGGGAGAAGTTCAAGTCCGAACGCCGCCTCAACTTCGGCGGTCACACGGACCCGCAGTGGCGGCACGAGCACGAGACATCGGTCTCCTTTGTGGTCCCGGTCGAAACTTCTCCCCTGCGAGAGCGCCTGGAGCCTCTGCGAGACGCTCTCAGATCCATGCCGTTCGTCTCGCTCCACCCGGACTACTTTATGCATATTACGCTCTTGATCCTGGGTTTTTTCGTTCCTAAAGCCAGGGAGAAAGGTGAGATATCCACCAAACGTCTCGCGGAGCTGGAAGAGAAGGCGCAGGATGCTCTATCGGATTTCCCCGCCTTCCCCGTTACGCTGGCGAACCTCAATGCTTTTCCCGGTGCGGCGTTCATAGAGGCCCACGCCAACGGTATGCTTGAGGAGTTGCAGGAACGCTTGAGCGTAAGTTGCGGACTCCGGAAGCCTCCCGGACCGCCCCACCTCACTCTGGCGTACTTCCACGCCCCGGACAACTCGACGGCGCCGGAGGCTCTGATCTCCGCGATTGAGCGATACCGGAACTGGCCGGTCGGCGAGATCCAGGCCGACCGGGTTCATCTCTCCCTGATTAACCTGCAACAGGACTACCCGGAACCAGAGGTTGCGGCGGAGATCCTGCTGGCGGATGGCCGGGGAAGGCTAAAAGCTACGCCAGTCCGCGGAGTACCTTCGGTGTAAGCAGCCAGGCCAGGGTTCCGCTTCCCGGTTCGGGAGCGTCCCCGAATTTTATATACAGGGCGCCTCCCTTCTTTATTTGCGGTTGTGCCAGCCCCGGTTCGCCGGTGAGCAGGTAAGAGGCCAACTCGTGCAGGTGAGGCCTGTGTCCCACCAGGGCGAGGGAGCCTGCATCATCTCGCCCTCTGAGCGCCGCCAGAATCTTGTGCGGTGGGCAGTCGGGCTCCAGCTCCGGTTGCATCTCTGGCGCGGGCCAGCCTTGCCCGGCCAGGATCTCCGCCGTCTGCCAGGCCCGGACGAACGGGCTGCTGAGGACGAGTTCTACATCCGGCACCAGCCGCGTCAGGCCCTTCGCCGCCCTCCGGAAGCGTCTCTCTCCTTCGGGAGTCAACGGGCGCTCGCCGTCGTCCGGCCAGCGGCTCGGGTCCCTATCGTGGGCTATGGCGTGGCGAACGAGGTAGAGATCCAAACCGCTCCTCACTCTCCTTCCATCGCCTTCTTGAGCTTCTTCCAGCGTTTGCCCTTTATCTTGTCGTAAACCTCCGGGAACTGCTCCCGCAACTCCTCTGCCTGCTCCTGATAACGGCGAGCGATGCCGCCCATCACGAAAACGGCTTCTGTCGGGAGCTTGCGGCTGCCTTCCCGCTTGACGCCAAGCTCCCTGAGATAGCCTGCGGCGACGACCGCATCCTGGTGATCTCCGAGAACATCCTGCAAATTTTTGAGGGCTTTGATCAGGTTTTCCGCAGGTTTGCCGTACACCGTCGAGAGGAACTCCAGGGCGTACCGCAGCCGCTTTCCGCGCTTGCGGAGCGTGTGATAATCCTCCGGCGGCGAGTCAGGGGTGATCTCATCCCCGATCTTGCGTACCCTGCGATACCTCTGGCGGATGAGGTCCGGTCCGGCTTCCAGGATGGGTCTTTTCGCGGCTTTCGAGCGGCGGGAGGGACCACGTTTGAGTAGTTCGGAGAACGCCTCGACGAAGCGGGCGTAGCGCCGGGAGTTCAGCGCCTGGAGCATGTGAGAGCGGGCTTTTTCGCGCCGCTCTTCGAGTACGGCTCCAAGCGAGGCGAGCGGCTCGCGGTCTTCGGGAGCGGCCTCGGAGATCCAAGTCCCAAGACGTTCGAGCTGCACGTCGAGATCCCGCACGTCCCCGAGCTTCCGGGTCACCCAGCGCAACTCGTCCTCAAGTTCCCTGATCTGCTTCGGCAGAGTCTCGGCAAAGATCCTCATGGCAGCCCGCATCCGGCGGCCCGCGACCCGCATGTCGTGCAGCTCCTCGGGGTCTTCGCCGAGCCGCGTGCCGCCCTCGTGGGCGAGGAAGACCCTGAACTGCCCCCGCAGCACGGCGAAGGCTACCTCGCCCACCGGGAGCGAGGCGTTCACCTCCGTTGGACCGAGATCCGGAAGCCCCATCGGCTCCAGCTTCCTGGCGATAAGCCCCGCCCGGTACTTGGAGTTGGTCGCGGCAGAGAGATTGCAGCCCCGGCGCAACTCCTCGACGAAGGGCTCGAAACTGGAGAAAGCCTCCGGTTCCACTTCGACCTCGACGCGGCCGAACCTGACCGGCTCGCTCCCATCCTCTGCAGGTATGCTCGTTTCATCGAGCACCAGTTCGCCCGCGTTTTTGCCGTCGAAACCCAGGATGTAGGTGCTCCTGCGAGTCTCGACCTCGAACATGGACCTGAGAGCTTTTGGCCCGGCGAGATAATGCAGTCGCTCACCGACCGGACCGGAGTCCTTGCTCAAGTTCTTGAGATCCGGAGTCCCGAGCGGCTCGGATATCTCACGCCGCCGCTTGACGCCTGATTTCTCCGCCGAAACGAGAAACTTCATCGTGGCCTCGGTCCCGGCACCCTTTTTGTGGCGGATGCGCAGCGCGTACCCGGCCCGGTAGAGACGCCAGTCGTCGGTGTCGTAGTAGGTGTCTGAGATCTCCTGCGTCCCTCCGGCTTTGACCGAAGGTTCTTTACCGGAATCACGCCCGTCCAGCCAGCGGCTTATGGAGCCCAGATCCGAGGCGTCGAACTGCCACTCGACCTCCTGGTGATCCGAGGCCAGTTCTTGCATACTATCCGAGTTCGGAGAGCGCCTTCTCGTGGGCTTCGAGATCCCGCGCTCCGAAGAGGACGAACCTCACCAGGAGCACGTTCTCCAGGCTCTCCGCCGTCTCGGCCACTGTACGCACCGCAACCCCGGCCGCTTCTTCGAGAGGGTAGCCGAAAGCACCGGTGGAGATGGCGGGGAAGGCCACCGAGTCTATCCCGCGCTCGTCGGCGAGCTTCAGAGAGTTGCGGTAGCAGTTGGCGAGAAGGTCTGCTTCCGGCTTGTCCCTGCCGTAGACCGGTCCGAGCGTGTGGATGACGTATTCGTTCGGCAGATCGTGGCCGCCGGTTATGACGGCCTCGCCGGGTTTTATGGGAGCGAGCGGGCGGCTCTCCTCTTCGAGACCGGGACCGGCGGCGCGGTGGATGGCGCCCGCGACCCCGCCTCCGGTTCTGAGCTCGGCGTTGGCCGCGTTGACGATCGCCGTTATGTCGTCCTGGGCGGTTATGTCTCCCTGGATACACTCGACCGTTGTCTTGCCAAACTCCTTCTTCAAATCGGTTCACCTCCGTTGTCCGAGATCTCGTGTTCCACCAGACTCTCGTAGGCCAGGTTGCCTCCCTTCCAGACGGCGTGGACGGAGAGGTCAGGACGCAGCACTGTGATGTCGGCGTCGTATCCGGGGGCGAGGCGGCCCTTGCGCCTGCCCTCACCGACGAGCCTCGCCGGTGCGGTCGAGGCCATGCGCGCCGCCTCGGGCAGCGTACAGCCGGTGAAGGCGAGGATGTTCTGGAAGGCTTCCTCCATCGTCAGGAGGCTCCCGGCCAGAGCGCCGCTGCCGAGCCTGGTAACGTTGGTCTCGCGGTAGATGTGGCGGGTGGCGAGCGCGTACTCTCCCGGCTTCATCCCGGTGGCTGCGGTAGCGTCGGTTACCAGGCAGATGCGGTCGGGACCGAGCATCTTGAAGGCGAGGGCCACCATCTCCGGGTGGACGTGCAGGCCGTCGGAGATCAGACCGCACACCGCCAGGGGATGCGCGAAAGCCGCACCGGGGAGCCCTGGCTCGCGGTGGTGCATCAAGCTCATCGCGTTGAACAGGTGCGTCAGGCAGGAGACCTCTCTATCAAGAGACTCGTAGGCGACCTCGAAGGGAGCGTTCGAGTGCCCGGCGGAGACGACGAGCCCGCGGTTTTTCGCCATCTCCATCAACTCCTGCGCCCCTTCGAGCTCGGGGGCCAGTGTGATCATGCGTATGGGACCCAGATCGAGTAACTCTCCGAGCAGGTCCGGGTTGGGAGATCTGAGATGGGCTGCGGCGTGTGCGCCCCTCTTCTCCAGGCTGATAAACGGTCCTTCGAGGTGGATACCCAGGATCTCGGCTCCGGAATCGGTGCGGCCGGTGGCGGACCCTATCTCGGGCAGCGCCTCTTCGTAGAGGCTGTAGGGAGAGGATATCACGGTTGGAAGGTAGGCGGTCGTGCCGGTCGAGAGAAGGTTCTGGGAGAGATCTCGCACCCGCTCTGGCTCCGAGGCCACATCCACGCCGAAAGCCCCGTTCACCTGCAGGTCTACGAACCCCGGCACCAGCAGCGCGTCTCCGTAATCGTGAACCTCGTCGGCCTCTTCTGCGAGCGTCCCGTCGCGGCTTATGTCCCGGATTGCCCCGCTTTCGAGGAGCACCGTCCCTTCCGGCCAGACCTCGTAGTCCGTTACCAGCCTCCCCCTGAGAGCTATGAGATCCATCACCGTACCTCCCTCCTTCTCATGAGCATTTTTCTTTCCCTCTTCTCATGCGGATGAATCAAGGGATGGTGCTGAGGCTTCAGAGACACCTGCTCCGGGAGCGTACTTCTTGACCTTCGAATCGGGGCGCGCATCGGGGACGCGGGCGAGGAGCAGGATGCCGAGCACCATGAACAGCACGAGCGAACTTATGGCGACCCGGTAGGAGTTGTGGCCGAGTCCGCTAAAGGCATCCAGCAGCAGGCCCGTTATCATGGGTCCGAAGACAGCAGAGAGTTTGCCCGCCAGCCCGTAGAGCCCGAAGAACTCTCCCATCTTCTCCGGCGGCGAGAGGGCCACGAGCATGACCCGGCTCACGCTCCAGGTCCCCCCGAGGGCGATGCCGACGATCGGACCGACGATAAAGAGCATCCAGGCATATGGGGCTACGATCGCGAAGGCGATGGCGAAGATCCAGAGCGCGAGGACGGCGAAGAGTGTTCTTTTGGGTCCGATCCTATCGGAGAGGAACCCGAAACCGAAGGAGCCTGCGGCGGCGAAGACGGTCGAGAAAAGGAGGAGGTTCCGGATCTGGGTCTCGTCCATTGCGAAGACCTGCCTGCCGTAGGCGGCCATGTTGGAGACGGCGGTGTTCGCCGCATCAGTGTAGAGCATCGTCGCCACTATGAAAGTCCCGGCTCCGGTATACGCGCGGATGTTCCTGACCGTGGCGTAGACATCGCGGTAGATGGCCCCGATCCGCAAAGGTCTCGGCGCGCGCACTGCCCGGTCCGGAACCAGAAAGAAGACCGGCAGGCTGATGAGAAGATAAAGCGCGGCGGTCGGCAGGAAGGCGTTAGAGTTCCGCTCTCCTCCGATGTTTACCCATCCGCCCAGAGGCCCGAGCAGGGAGCGCACCTCTACGGCGTGGGTGACGAACAGGGAGAGGAAGACGAGCCCGAAGATGGCCCCGACGTACCCGAAGGCTGTTCCGTACCCGCTGACCCTCCCGGCCCCGCGCCCCACCGACACGCCGGGAAGCAGGGCGTTGTAGAAGATGAGCGCCGACTGGTAGGTAAAGTTCGCCGCCACGAAGAGCACCGCCGCAACCGCCACACTCCCGGAGAAGTCCAGAGCGGCTGCGAACGCGACCGCGAGCAGGGTCGTCAGGAGCAGGTACGGCTTGCGGCGCTGCCTGAGATCCCCGATGGCTCCCATAAACGGCGCGGTAACTACCACCAGGAAGGCGCTCGCTGCCGTGGCGTAGTTGACGGCGGCGAAGCCCGCCCCCATCTCCGATCCGAACCAGAGCGGGAAGAAGGTGCTGATGATGCTGACCGAAAACAGCGTGTTCGAGAAGTCGTAGAGCGCCCACGACCACACCGCGAGTCCGGATACTCGTCCGCGTGAAGCGTCCGCTGCAGCAGGTTCACTCATAGCAACAGGGATTATATAGCTGCTGTTTGGTTCTCAGCCGAAGAAGGTCCGGTAGAGGAGAAAGAGGTTGAGGCTGATGATCAGGGTAGCGACCGCTGTGGCTCCCACCGTGGTGAGAGGGCGGTTGACCAGCGCGCCCATAACCTTGTGGTTGCGGCAGAAGATGAGCAAGGGTATCAGGGCGAAGGGGATGCCGAAGGAGAGGACGACCTGGCTTATAACGAGCGCGCGGCTGGCGTTGATGCCGGCTCCGAGCACGACGAGAGCGGGGGCCATTGTGACCGCCCGCCGCAAGAACAGCGGGATCTGGCGGTTTATGAAGCCCCTCATGACGATCTGGCCGGAGAGCGTCCCGACCGAGGAGCTGGAGAGCCCCGAGGCGAGCAGCGCGACCCCGAAGAGTATGGCCGCACCCTTTCCTTCGAGCGCGCCGAGCTGCCGGAAGGCCACGTCTATGTCCGAAACCCCGGTGAAACCTTTGGAGTGAAAGAGCGCCGCCGCCATGATGAGCATGCTCCCGTTGATAAGCCCGGCGAGCCCCATCGCGATCACCACGTCTACCAGCTCGAAGCGAAAGATTTTCTTTTTCTGCTCGTCGCTCTTGCCCACCACCCGCCGCTGGGTCAACGCCGAATGCAGGTAGATGACGTGGGGCATGACCGTCGCCCCGAGGATGCCCGTCGCCAGAAGCACGCTCTCCGTTCCTTTGAAGCGCGGGGTGAAGAGCCCGGCGAGCACCTTGCCTCCGTCCGGCTCGGCGTAGAACATCTGCAGGGCGAACGCCGCGATTATCACGCCGACCATCGCCGCGATCACCGCTTCGAGCTGCCTGAAGCCCCGCCGCTGCAGCGCGAGTACCCCGAATGCAGCGACAGCCGTGATGAGTCCTGCCGGAAACAGCGGTATCCCAAACAGCAGGTTCAGAGCCAGCGCCGCGCCCACGAACTCCGCCAGATCGGTAGCCATCGCCACGATCTCGGCCTGGACCCAGAGAACAAACGTAACCGGCTTCGGGAACCACTCGCGGCACATCTCCGGCAGGTTCTTGCCCGTCGCGATCCCGAGCTTCGCCGACATCGCCTGCACGAGCATCGCCATCAGGTTCGCGCAGAGGATCACCCACAACAGCAGATACCCAAACCGCGCCCCACCCGAGATGTTCGTCGCGAAGTTCCCCGGATCCACATACGCCACCGCCGCGATGAACGCCGGCCCCAGGAAAGGCAACAGACCACTCAGCCCCCGCCGCTTGCCCTCAAGCGAAGCGTGCGCCGCCCGCGCCGTCGCGCTCTCCCCAGGCAGAGCCCCCTCGATGACCTTGTGAGATCGTTCGCTCAAAACCAGGTCTCCAAAATCTTCGTGTCTCACTGAAATTTAGCTTCAGCTAACATTATAATAAGCAGTAGTTAATAGTCAAATTCAATAGAGCATTGATAAAAAGTTTTCGTCGTCTATATTACGGGTTGTCATGAGTGAGGTGCCGGACGTTCAACCTTCCGTTTCGGTAGGGGATTACGTCAAGGCGGTGTGGGAGACTGCGGGTTCCGGGGCCGCCTCGACGAAGGATGTGGCGGAGAGGCTCTCGGTCTCTCCGGCGTCGGTATCGAACATGTTCGTCAGGCTACAGGAGATGGGCCTCGTCCGGCACGAGCGTTATCACGGGGCTTCGCTCACGGAGCGGGGGCGGGCGGAGGCCATGCGGCTGCTCAGGCGGCACCGCCTGATCGAGACTTTTCTGCTGGAGCATCTGGGGTATTCGTGGCAGGACGTACACCGGGAAGCCGAGCGGCTGGAGCACGCCGTCTCGGACGATTTCACCGAGAGGCTGGCGCAGTACCTGGGACATCCGGAGCATGATCCGCATGGAGATCCCATCCCCACCGCCGAAGGCACCCTGGAGCCGGAGCAGAGCAAGCCGCTCAAAGATGCGAGGACAGGAGAGCGGGTACGCATCTCGCGCGTGGCCCAGGGAGACAACGCGGTTCTGGCCTACCTCGGGGAGCGGGGGCTGGTTCCGGGCTCTGTTCTAAAGGTCAGGGAAGTCCGCGACGTGGACGGTGTCGTCGTGGTAGAGGACGAAAGCGGAGAGGCACATTCGCTCGGCGAGCCTTTGGCGCGTTCGATCTTCGTGCGGGCAGAGCAGGTTTCTCGCACAGGAAGATAGCGCACGGTAGAGCGGACCTACCTGCGGAGCCCATAGGCACTCATCGTGCCGGCCTCATCGGAGATGTAGACCCTACCGTTGACAGCAATTGGGCTCTCCCAGTGGATGTCGCCGATCGTTCCGTCCGCGCCCTTCTGCCTGCTGGACCACAGGTGGTGGCCGTTTTTGGGGTTCAAAGCGATCAGGGCTCCCTTCTCCGCGGCGAAGAGGACGCCACCGGCGAGAACCGGGGTCGTCGTCTGATCTCCTATCTTCCAGGACAAACGGAGGCGGGTTTTGCCGCTGCTGTCGGTGGAGAGGTGGTAAGCGGCTATACCGCAGGTTCCGGCCACGATCACCTGGATCTGACTGCGGTTCTTCCAGATCACAGGTTGGGTGAAGGTCCCGCAGCCCGCCGAGTTTACTATCTGCAGAGCGCCGCCTACGTGTCCGGGTCTACCACTGCTGCTCATGTTCCTGCGGTTGATCAGGCGCAGTTTCCCGTCCTTGCCACCCTGTACGAGCAGGTACGGGGTCTTGCTGTCCGGTATCTTCGGCAGAAGCGTCGGGGATGCGCTGCTCAGGTCTTCATCTCGCTGCTGGAGCAACCGGTAGCTTTTCGGCGTGTAGGAGTCGAGCAGACGCAACCCAGCCGGGCTGAGGCGCACGATGCTGTCGCCGTAGTCGTGGCCGCCACGGTTGGCGTTGTAGGGACCGTTGCCCGAGGTTGCGAACACGTCGCCGGTCGCGGGGTCTACCACGGCCCCGCCGCGTCCCCAGATGCCGGAGCGTTGCGAGGAGCATTCGCCTGGCGAGAGCAGGTGCCGGACGTTAGAACACAGGCTGTTGAAGACGCTCGATGCGCCGCTCTTCTCGTCAATGCTGACTACGTGCCCCTGGTAGGGCGGAGCGTCGCCGAGATAGCCGCTGGTCGTCATGTAGAGGCGCCCGTTCGCGATGTTCAGCGCCGAAGAACCCTTCTCCGTTTCGGGCATTTTGGTGATCCTCACCGGCCAGTGGCCACCTCTGATATCCCTGCCCGTCACGGCGTCGTACCTGTGCACCCGCCCGTCGAGGCTGTAGGAAAACACCAGCTTCTTCGAGACATCTGCGACAGGCGAGGAAGTCGTGATCTGAGGTCCCGAAGGCTTGTGGGACCAGAGGATTTTTCCGCTTGCGACGTCGAGAGCGACGATGTGGCCGTTTCTGGTCGTCGCGTAGAGCACATCACGCTTCCGGCCCCCAGGAAACTTGAGGTCGTGTAGCAGGACGGGTGATGAGTCCGCGACTCCGGGTAGATTTACCCGCCAGAGTCTGTGAAGCCTGCCAACGTCTTTCCGGTTTATGAGCCTCTCGTGTGGGTTCACGCCGCTTCGCGCCGGGTCGAAGCCGAACCTCATCCAGTTGACCTTCTTCGACGCGGGCAAGGTAGAGGCGAGGTCTGTGGCTGGCTTCGTCCTCGCTCCGGTACTCTCGTGGCCCTGTTCTCTACCACATGCAGCCAGAGCTACGGCCACGACCAAAACCGCGAGCACAGAGCACATCCTCACCAGCACGTCCATCACCTCCTCGCATGCAGAGGATAACCGGAGCGCACCCGGTTCTAACTCGCGGCTCAACTTTTCCGGTCAACTACGCTTCGTCAAGCCCGCTCTACGGGCCAGTTGGTGAAGGTTGATCGCGTAGCCCCAGCCAAACGCCTTCGGCACAAATACCTTCTGCTCCTGAGTGTTCCACCACCTCTGCTTGAACCGCTCCCGTGTCGGTCTGCGCCAGTCGTAGGGGATGCCCAGGAACCTGCCGGTCCTGTCACCATCCTTCATCGTTCACCTTCTGCGTCCGAACATAAAGTACGAAACCGGGCCGAAGAAGTTGACAGCCTGTGCGACGGCCCACACGGCCTTGGGCCCCCTTACCTCCTCCCGGTCGCGCCGGTAGAGGTCCACCAGCGCCGCCACCTTCAGCCCGAACTCCACCGCTCCCGCGAGAATGATTGCCGCTTTCTGCCCCCCGGTAAGCTCGCTCCAGCTCTTCTTTCCTGCCACAATCTGCTCCTTACTCTCCAGCATCGAACCGCCCATTGTTCATGATACTGTACGATCCGGAGCGAGAAACCGCAGTCTCGACCATCCGGCGGGCACTCGGATCCCGCTAGCTCTCAGTGTTCCTGCTTGCGGCGGCGCAGGCTCTCCCAGCTACCGTCGCCGAACCATCCGCCGTCCACCGAGAGCGTATGCCCGTTGATAAAACCGCTCTCTTGAGGATCGGCGAGGAAGGCGACGGCACGCGCGATGTCTTCGGGTCTGGCAAACCGACCCATCGGAACGCGTCCTTCGATGTCGTCGTCGGTGTAGCCGCCTCCGGCCTGATCTTCGGCGTCCATCTCGGTCTTCACCCAACCGGGGCAAACAGCGTTCACCCGGACGCCTCGCCCTCCCCACTCGGCGGCCAGAGTTCGCGTAAGCCCGACGAGACCGTGCTTGCTCGCGTTGTAGGCCGCCCGGTCCGCGACCCCGAGAAGCCCGGCCACCGAACTTACGTTCACGATGCTACCGGAGCCCTGATCCAGCATCCTCTTCCCAAACTCCCGACACATAAGGAAAGACCCGGTCAGGTTCACCTCCAGAACACGCCTCCAGTCGGAGAGCGAGGTCTCCTCGGCGGGCGCTATGAGGCTTACACCCGCGTTGTTCACCACCACGTCCACCCTGCCGAACCGCTCCATCGCATCCCCTACCATCTCGCGCACCGCCGCTTCGTCTGAGACGTCGCCGGGCAAGGAGAGAGCCGTAGCCCCAAGGCTTCGTAACTCTTCCAGTGTCTCTTCGGGTTCCCTGAGGTCGTTGGTGGCGAGAGAGTACCCACGTTTGGCCAGAGTGAGGGCGACGGTGCGGCCTATACCGCGGGCGGCTCCGGTTACGAGTGCGACGCTGGTTTCTACCATCAGGAAGACGAAGGTGCAGAGTACGAGGTTGTCGCAGCAACGACGGCACCTGTTACGGCAGCCTGGGTCGCGGCCTGGGCGCGAGCAACCGCCCCGGAGACGGCTTTCCCGATGAGTTCGCTATCGGCTATACTGTCCAGCCGCTGGCGGGCGCGCTCGCGCTCGTCTGAGTAGAAGACCTCATCGGTCAGGTCGCAGGCTTTTATCAGGCTGATGAGGGCCGCGTCCCGCGGTTGCGGCTCGGCCCCGTCGAGGATCACAGCCCGGATACGCTCCCTCACGTCCCGCTCCGGTCCGGCGTCCCTGGCGGGGTAGCGGTCGCTCGGGATGACCCACAGGATACGGCGCTCCTCGCGCCTCAGGATTCCCTTGTCGAGGAGGCTCTTGATCAGGTTCCCCTTCGGATGCAGGCTGCCGAAACGCCCCACCCAGTACTCCGGGTCACGGGCTCTGCGTGAATACTCTATCTGCGCCAGGGCATCGTCGAGAGCATCGTCGCCGGTAGGGGATCCGTCCGCAACCACGAGCCCGCCACCCGCCATCCCGAGCCTGCCGGAGATCACAAGCTCTACCAGCATCGCCCCGGCGAGCCCGTACTCCAGCGAACTCGAGGCGGCAGAGCTTACCGAGCCGCTCTCGTCGTCGAGAGCTAGAAGCAGCAACTCTTCGGCCAGGCTAAGCATCTCCCCTCCCGGTCAAATCAACTCCGGATCAAGCCGTAAGATCTTACTACAGCTCCGCGCTGAAAATATACCAGGGACTGCAGGCTGGCAGGTAGAGCAGCACCAACCTACCTGGTTTTCAGGTAGCTCCGAGGATCTTGCGGTAGCGTTCGACCATAAGATCCCTACCCTTCAGGCGTCTGGTGGTACGCTTGCCGACCACCAGGCCCCCGGCGATGGGGAACTGGGTAACGCCGTCGTCAGGACCTACCGGAACCACCATCGGTGGGTTCTCGGAGGGCCGGTAAGTCCTGAGCTTCGCTTTGTTTCCCTGGGAGAGCGCCTTGATGTTCCTGGCTACTATCTCGGCGTGCTTCTGGGCGAGGTAGGCGGTCTTCGGCTCCTCGACGTTCGTGATGTCGCCTATGGCGAAGAGGTTGTTATGGCCTTCGATCCGCAGGTAGGGATCCACCCTGACCCTGCTCTGCTCGTCCAGCGGAACAAAGCCGCCTCCTTTGAGGTAGTCGCTGTTGGGCTTCACGCCGAAACAGATGAAGCCCATGACGCCGGAGAGAGGATGCGGCCTCAGCAGAGAAGCCTCTATGGTCGTGCCCTTGTTGGTGACGAAGGTGGTCTCGGGGTCGGTCTCGTCCTCGGGCATCACAGCCTCCTCGAAGATGACCCGCACGCCTTTCTTCTGCAGCTTATCGAGAAGCTTCGCGCCCAACTCAGGTTTGAACCAGCCCCCCATCAGGGTAGAGTGGCTGTGGACGAGCGCCACCCCTTTTTCGGGATAGCGGCTCTTGATCTCTCCGGCGAGTTCTATGCCCACAGGGCCTCCTCCGAAGAGCAAGACTCCTTCAGCCTCCCTTATCTGCCTGCCCGTCCAAGAGATAGTCTCGATCGAGGGTGCCGTCTCATCGAAAGGCGTCTTGGCAGGGAAGGGGTAGCTGGATCCGGTGGCGAGCACCAGGTAGTCGTAGCCGATCCTCTCTCCGCTTTCGAGGATGACCTCGTACGGCGCTACCTTCGCAACGACGCCCCGCACGACCCTCCCCCGCGAGAGGAGGTTATCGTAGGGGATGAAGAGTTCTCTGAGGAACTCCTCATCTACAGTGCCCCGCAGAGCGCCGATGTTGTGGAAGAAAGCTTCTTTTCTCTCTATGAGAGTTACATCGAAGTCTTTGTCCAGGAGTTTGGCAGCGGTAACCCCACCGTAACCTCCGCCGACGATTACTATCTCGGGCGAAGGACTGCTCGCTCTTGCGCTCCCACCAGCACTCATCTCATCATGCTCCTTCCCTAGGCTAAATGGCTCGCGTGTTTCAGAGGTTTGTCTCGGGAGTTCCGCGATGGCCGGATGATCCCGGAAGACCGCCCGACCCTGGTCTTCTCACCAGGCGGGGGTGATAATAACAGGGGTTCGATATTAGCCCACCTCAGAGGATTCCGTCTCTTGCCTGCGACGACGCTCGGCTGCCAGAGCGGCGTCTCTTATGGCGAAAACCGCGAAGAACAGCAACGCCAGCATCGAGAGCACCGTCAGAACCCCTCCGGTCCACATCTGGGTGCGGGTGGCTTCTGTCCAGTGAGCACCCACCTTCTGGTAGCCGACCACGAACGGGGCAAAAAATACCCACATTCCACCTACAAGCGTCAGTATCGTGGTAGCCAGACCTACGCGAAGCCTTCCACCCATCAGCTATCTGCCCTCCTCTCACCTTCGGGTCTGTCGTATTGCGACCTCTCCCCCTGGACGGTTTCTCCGGCGCGCGAGGTTTGCTCCTCCCGCCTCTGGCGTTGCTCCTGCATGTCCCTCAACATCTCGACCAGAAGCGGGGTTATGGCCTGCTCTATCGCGCTGTTGCCCTGGGATGCTACTTGAGGAGTATATTCCTGTTGGGGTTGGGGCTTGACCTTGCGCTCTATTACCCCCCTGCGCCTCATCTCCTCGACAAGCTCCAGAGCGTAGAGGATAAAGCCCACCACAGAGACGATCACGAGCCCTATCCCGGTCCAGAAGCTGGCTTTGGTAGGATCCGCCCAGGCAGCCCCGGAAGGTTGGTAGCCCTGGGCAAAAGGAGCCAGCATCAGCCACAGTCCGGCCAAAAACCCTACTACAGCACCCCCTATACCGAAAAAGTATTTGCTCACGCTCCGATCAACTCCTTCCACTCGCCTGCAGGACGTTTTCCGCCTTTGCGCTTTTTTATCCAGAGCGTCCGGATCCCTGTCGTTCTCCTCAAGCGGGCCTCCCTCTTTGACTTCCTTCTCAGTCTTCCATCGCCTCGGTCACGGCACCCAGCATCCGTTCGAGTTCCGCGATGCCGTCTCCCCCCAGGACACCGCGCACCCTCTCCTCGAAGACCTCGCTCTTTCTAGAAGCCACATCGAGTACCTGCTTACCCTCCGGCGTTAGGTACATCCGCACCATCCGGTTGTCTTTGACGTCGCGGGCCCTTTCGATCAGTCCCTCCTCTTCCAGCACTTTGGCAAGCCGCGTGATCCGCGAGGGATCAACTCCAAATAGCCTGCCGATTTCACCCTGGCTGACTCCATCCTCTTGAGCAATCATGTGCAACACGAAATACTTGGGTGGGCTTATCCCCACGTCCCGCCCGAAAGTCGCGAGCATCTTCTTGAAGGCCACCCCCACCGAGGCGAGAACAGGGTTGATCTCACGCGTCGCCTGCTCGAGCCGGTTCTTCTCGTGTAAACCATCCACTGATAAATACTCCCTTCTGCAAAAATACTTGATGGATCAAAGATACCGAAAACAACTTCACCCATCAATAGTTGATGGGACACCTTTTGCGCAGACAACTCAAACAGTTCGAGGTGGGGATGGCCGGGATCACGCTCCTCGCAGCCACATCTCCAGCCAAGGCGGCTTCAAAGATTCATCTCCAGCCTGCAATTACAGACCGATAGCGATCGTCTAACCGCAGATCTCATGATCCGCAGTCGGATTCCTCTGCCAGTTGAATGACAATAGGGGCACCGTATGAGGCTCTGCTACAAGAGGAGTGAGAACCTATTTGAGGATTGCATGAGAGCGGTCAATAAAAGAAAGTGCGCACCCCTCACAGTAGAACTGTAAGAGGTTCTGCTCTCTCTTGCTTCGATAGGCGGTATAGCCCGCACACCTGGCATTGCCCTAACCTATCCCCTACATTGCCGGGAGTGTTAACCTGTCCAGCCTGTCAACCGCGCCCGGCACTGGAATCTTGTGAATAGGAGGCGCTACCTCATCTCCTAAGAAAACGCCTTCATATCCCCGGCAGCCCGCACGACCGCCCGCCGGATCCCCTCGTAGCCGGTACACCGGCACAAGTTCGAGGTGAGCAGTTCCCGCAGCCGCTCCTCGTCCTCGACGATGTCCGGATCACCCTCAAGCGCCGCCGTGACGAGCATGAGAAAGCCCGGCGTGCAGAACCCACACTGCAGGCCATGCTCGGCCACGAAAGCCGCCTGCAGCGGGTGCGGGGTGCCGTCATCCGCCGCCAGGCTCTCGACGGTGCGTACCTCCCGCCCGCCACACTGCGCGGCGAACATGAGGCACGAGCGGACCGCTTTACCGTCCAGGATCACAGTGCACGCTCCGCAGACCCCGTGCTCGCACCCGAGGTGGGTTCCGGTCAGTCCCAGATCCTCCCGCAGGGCGTCGGCGAGCGTGCGGCGCGGCTCGATGTTCAGCTCGCGCTTCTTACCGTTTACTTCCAGCTCGATCTTCATGCTCTCCCTTCCAGGTCCGCTGCGGCCTGCTCCAGAGCCCTCCCGGCCAGCACCCCGACGGCATGGCGCCGGTAGGCGACTCCTGCGTGCGGCTCCGGGAGTGGGTCGGTCTCCCGAACGGCGCGCCTGCCAGCCTCCGCGAATGCTTCCGCCGACAGCGGGCTCCCGAGCAGGTATTCCTCGGCCTCCCTCGCCCGAATAGGGCGGCCCGCAACACCCGCGAGCCCGATGCGGGCGGCGGTGATCGTACCGTCCTCGACGGTCAGCGTCGCGACGGCTGCCACCAGCGCGAAGCTCGCCTGCGTGCGGCGCTGCTCGGCGAAGCCCACGCCGCTGTTCTCTCCGAGCAGCGGGAGGCGCACGCCCGTGATCATCTCTCCGGGCCGGCAGGCGGTGGCAAACGGCCTCAAGAAGAAGTCTCCGGCTGAGACCGCACGCGGGCCGTCCGGACCGAGCAGCTCTATACCGGCATCGAGGGCTACCGCCACGGCGGGCCACTCCGCGACCGGGTGGGCGTAGGCGAGGCTCCCAGCCATCGTCCCCCGCGTCCGGATCGGGGGGTGCCCGATGTAGCGGCTGACCCGCGAGAGGAGTCGTCCCAGGGGGTCCGCGGAGACCGGCTCCTCGAAGTCCCGGTGCCGCACCAGCGCCCCCACCCACAGCACGCCGCCCTCTTCCTCGATCCTTTCCAGTTCAGAGATGCCGTTTATGTCCACGAGCAGCTTTGGGCGCTCGCGCCGGTAGTTCATCTCCAGCACCAGGCTCTGGCCTCCGGCGAGAACCCGCGCCTCACCGGGTCTCTCGGCGAGCGCCGAGACGGCTTCCTGCGGGCTCCCCACGGCCCGGTAGTCGAAAGGAGCTGGTTTCACGGGCGAACCTCCGCGCTGCGGGCTGCGGAGCGGTCGCACAGTGCCGTCCAGCACGTCTCCGGGGTAAGCGGCATCTGCAGATCCGCGGGATGGCCGAGGGCATCGGCCACCGCGTTGACCACGGCGGGCGGCACCCCGATGCACCCGGACTCCCCCACGCCCTTGGCGCCGAGCGGGGTGTTCGGGTTCGGGGTCTCCATCTCCTCCAGCCGCACGGGGGGCAGCTCGGAGAACGTGGGCAGCAGGTAATCGAGTAGCCCGTAATCCAGGAGATGACGCCCTGCCGCGTCGTAAGGGACCTCTTCATACAGAGCCTGCCCGAGGCCCTGCATGATGGAGCCGTAAGCCTGCCCCTCGACGACCATCGGGTTGATGACGAGCCCACAGTCATCCACGGCGACGAGCCGCAGGACGCGGACGTTGCCGAGCTCGGGGTCCACCTCGACCACAGCCACGTAGCACCCGTAGGGGAACGCCTGCGGCGGGTCGAAGACATCCTCCACCCGCAGAGGGCCGGTCCGCTCTACAAGCTCCGGCAGGCTCAGCTCCTCCGAGCCAGCAAAGAGCATGCCCTCCCGGTACCCGACCTCCTCTACAGAGATCCCGAAAAAGTTTGCCGTCCTGCGCCGGGCCTCCTCGACGAGCCCGAGCGCGGCCCGGTGCAGCGCGGCACCACCGACCTGCATCGAACGGCTCGCGAAGGAGCCGACACCCCGGGGAACGGCATCGGTGTCGGCCTCCACGACGCGCACCCTCTCCACGTCCACCCCCAGAGCCGAAGCCACCACCTGGGCGAAGGTGATCTCGTGGCCCTGGCCGGTCGAGGAGGCACCGGAGAGGGCGAGGAAGCTCCCGTCGGCACGCGCCTCCACCGCGCCATACTCCTCCATGACGCCCGCGCTCTCTACGTAGCAGGAGATCCCGATCCCGAGAAGCGACCCGTCTCCGCTCTCGAGGCGACGCCGCTGCTCGGCGCGCCAGCTTTCGTAGTCTGCAGCCTCCAGCGCTTTATCCAGGGCGGTGGGGTAGTCTCCGCTGTCGTAGAGGGCGCCCGTCGGGGTTTCGTAGGGAAGGGCCTCCGGCGGGATGAGGTTGCGGCGCCGGATCTCAGCTGGGTCGAGATCCAGACGGCGGGCGAGCAGGTCCACGGTGCGCTCGACGGCGTAGGCCGCCTCGGGGCGTCCGGCGCCACGGTACGGGGCAGTCGGCGTGGTGTTGGTGACGACGGCGCGGACACGGGCGTAGATGCGGGGTGTCTTGTAGACGCCCGCGAGCAGCCGCAGCATGTTGAACAGGGGCGCGAACCCGTAGTGCGGGTAGGCGCCGGTGCTGGCGTCCACCTCCACCGCGAGCGCGAGCATTCGCCCGTCGCGGTCGGCGGCAAGCCGCACCCGCTGGTTCTGGCCCCGGCCGTGGGTGGCTCCGGCGAGCGCCTCTGCCCGGTCCTCGACCCAGCGCACCGGACGCCCCAGACGGAGCGCCAGGTACGCCACCACGAGGTACTCCGGGAAGGTCTCGCTCTTGCCTCCGAAGGCCCCGCCGACGTCCGGTACGACGACCCGGACCTTCTGCTGGGGTATCTCGAAGACCGAGGAGAGGTCTCTCCGCAGCCGGTGCGGGGCCTGGTGCGAGCACCAGACGGTGAGCCCGCCGTCCTCCTCGGGCCGGGCCAGAAACGCTCGGCCCTCGATCGAGGTCGGAGCCAGCGGCGGCTGGCGGTAGGAAGCCTCGACCACCACGGGCGCGTTCTTCCAGAAGTCCTCGCCGATATCCTCGCCAGTACCCCACTCCCCGACTACGTTGGAAAGTCCCTCGAAAAGCTCCGGCGCGTCTGCGGTGGTTGCCTTTGTGGGATCTAGGACCGCAGGAAGTTCTTTTACCTCCACATCTACCGCATCTGCCCCATCTTCTGCGGTGTAACGATTTTCCGCGACGACGACGGCGACCGTCTGTCCCGCAAACCGCACTCTGTCTGTGGCCAGGGAGGGCCAGTCCCTCCCCTCCAGCACCTCTGCCGGGAAGAGCGGCTGCGCCGCAGGTAGCTCCGGAAGCTCGTGAGCAGACCACACCCCGACGACCCCGGGCACCGCCCGCGCTTCATCGAGACGGACGCCGCGCAGCCTGCCGTGCGCGAGGCTGCTGCGCACGAAAGCAGCTTCCAGACAGCCTTCAACCCGCAGGTCTGCGACGTAGTGACCTTCGCCACGGACCATCCGTGCGTCCTCCACCCGCGGCAAACGGCGGCCGATGTAATCTCCGGGCTCCACGCCGTATCTCGAACTCTCGGAAGACAACTTCCCTCCTGTTCCGCAAACTTTCCTCGTGAATCCCGCACACAGGGCGCCGGGACCCCGTGGCCAGTGTTTTATATATTCATACCCGGCTGTAAGGCACCTGCAACCCGCTATATTTGCTCTGCCCCATTGAAGATGGGTTGGAACGGCCGCAGATCAAAGTGCTTGATGTCTGATCTGGGGGGACGTATAGTCCGTTCGGGAGCGGGAGATGAGGAGGTGTTCGGTGGTACTGGACCCGCAGGCCGAGGCCCTGCTCGGGAAACTGAAGGAACGGGGCGTGCCGTCCTCGGAGAAGATGGGCGTACTCCAGGCACGCGAAGCCGTACTCGCATTCAAGGACCTGGAGGGAAGCCCGGAACCCGTCGCCGAGGTAGAAGATCTGCTGGTTCCCGGCCCGGCGGGAGAGTTGCCGGTGCGCCTTTACACCCCCGAAGGGTCGGGACCGTTCCCTTTGCTGGTCTACTTCCACGGCGGCGGGTGGGTCCGGGGTAACGTCGAGGTGGCGGACATGCCCTGCCGCAGCCTGGCTAACGCCTCCCGGTGCCTCGTCGCCTCCGTCGAGTATCGCCTGGCCCCGGAGAGCAAGTTTCCCGCTGCCGCGGAGGACTGCTACGCCGCAACGCTCTGGCTCGCCGTCCATGCCCGGGAGTTCGACGCAGCCCCTACGAGAGTTGCCGTAGGCGGAGACAGCGCCGGGGGCAACCTCGCCGCCGCGGTGACGCTGATGGCCCGGGAGAGGGGCGGTCCCGAACTCGCGTACCAGCTCCTGATCTACCCGGCAACCGATGCGAAAGGAGACTACCCCTCGCGCCGGGAAAACTCTGAAGGTTACTTCCTGACTACGGGAGCGATGGAGTACTACTGGAGACACTACCTCTCCGGCGAGTCCGACGCGGATGATCCCTACGCCAGTCCGATGCGCGCCCAAGATCTCAGCGGGTTGCCACCAGCTTTGATCGTCACCTGCGAGTTCGACCCGCTGCGGGATGAAGGCGAGGCGTACGGGAAGAGGCTCGAAGAAGCCGGTGTAAAGGTCAGAACCAGCCGCTACGACGGGATGATACACGGCTTTCTGTGGATGGGTGGGGTGATAGATCGCACCCGCGAGTTGTTCGATGAGGCTGGCAGGGAACTGCGCGCTACGCTACGAGCCTGACGTAGATCGCGGCTTACCGCCGTTCGCCTGGACAGTGAATTTTCCAGAGCGCATCTTTCACCGCAAGAGATGCTTCGTGATCGAGGAAGAGAACGAAACCCCGGGCGACCTTTCCCTGTCTAGCAACGAGGGGACAAGCCCAGGGGCCCGGTATGCTAGCATTCGGCAGACCGGGTAACACACCATGAGAGCGGGGAGAGGGACATGGATGTAAAAGCTGCCGTTGCATTCGAGGCGGGGGAGCCGCTCAGCGTCGAGACCGTCCGGCTCGGGGAACCCAAAGAAGGCGAGGTGATGGTTGAGATAAAGGCCACCGGCATCTGCCACACCGACGCCTACACCCTCTCCGGCGCGGACCCCGAGGGGATCTTCCCCTCGATCATGGGCCACGAGGGAGCGGGGGTCGTCGTCGAGGTCGGCGAGGGGGTAAAGAGCGTCAAGGAAGGCGACCATGTGATCCCGCTCTACACCCCCGAGTGCCGCGAGTGCGAGGCGTGTCTGAGCCGCAAGACCAACCTGTGCACGGCCATCCGCGCGACCCAGGGCCAGGGTGTGATGCCGGACGGCACCAGCCGCTTCTCACTCGACGGGCGTATGATCCACCACTACATGGGAACCTCCACCTTCGCCAACTACACGGTGCTGCCGGAGATAGCGGTCGCCAAAATCCGGGAGGACGCCCCTTTCGAGAAGGTATGCTACATCGGATGCGGGGTGACGACCGGCATCGGGGCGGTGATCAACACGGCCAAGGTCGAGCCCGGCTCGAACGTGGTGGTCTTCGGGCTCGGCGGGATCGGGCTCAACGTCATCCAGGGCTGCCGGATGGTCGGGGCCGACAAGATCGTGGGGGTGGACATCAACCCCTCCAAGCGGGAGCTGGCCGAGAGGTTCGGGATGACCCACTTCGTCAACCCGAACGAGGTCGAGGGAGACCTGGTCCCCTACCTCATAGACCTCACCGGAGGCGGCGCGGACTACTCCTTCGAGTGCATCGGGAATGTGGGCGTGATGCGCCAGGCGCTGGAGTGCTGCCACAGGGGCTGGGGAGAGTCCATCATCATCGGGGTCGCCGGGGCCGGAGAGGAGATATCGACCCGCCCCTTCCAGCTCGTCACGGGCCGGGTCTGGCGCGGGAGCGCCTTCGGCGGGGCGCGGGGCCGCACCGACGTGCCCAGGATCGTAGACTGGTATATGGAGGGCAAGATCAACATAGACGACCTCATCACGCACACCATGCCGCTGGAGGAGATAAACACCGCCTTCGACCTGATGCACGAGGGCAAGTCCATCCGCAGCGTGGTGATCTACTAGGGATGGGCTCCCTGAAGCCGGTAGAGGAGCACCGCTGCTTCGGGGGGACGGTCGGCTTCTACCGCCACCGCTCCGAAGCCTGCTCCTGCGAGATGGGCTTCTCGGTCTACCTGCCGCCACAGGCCGGTGAGGAGTTGGTACCGGTCCTCTACTACCTGGCCGGGCTCACCTGCACCGAGGAGACCTTCCAGATCAAGGGCGGCGCGCAGCGGTACGCCGCAGAGCACGGCATTATGCTCGTCGCCCCGGACACCAGCCCCCGCAACACTGGCATAGAGGGCGAGGACGAAGACTGGGACTTCGGGACGGGGGCGGGCTTCTACATAGACGCCACCCGGGAGCCCTGGTCGGCCCACTACAACATGTACACCTACGTGACGGAGGAGCTGCGGCAGACGGTCCTGGAGAACTTTCCCGCGCGCGGCGACGCGCAGGGCATCTTCGGGCACTCGATGGGCGGGCACGGGGCCCTGACGCTCGCGCTCAAGAACCCGGACCTCTACTGCTCGGTCTCGGCGCTCGCCCCGATCTGCCACCCCACGGACGTTCCGTGGGGTAAGAAGGCTTTCGGGGGCTATCTGGACCCCAACGAGGAGACCTGGAGAGAACACGACGCGACCGAGTTGGTGCGCCGGGGGCGCATCTTCGACGGCACGATTCTGGTGGACCAGGGCCTGGACGACCAGTTCCTCGGGGAGCAGCTCTCCCCCGAGGCGTTCGAGCGGGCCTGCGAGGAGGCCAAACAGCCCCTGATATTGAGGCGGCATGCGGGCTACGACCACAGCTACTACTTCATCTCTACCTTCATGGAGGAGCACATCAGCCACCACGCCGCCCGACTCTGCCGCGAGTAGCGGATCATCGTGAGCCAGCCAGGTGCACAGGAGCCCTTCGCCCGGAGAGCCGAGTGGTTTGATCGCCACTACTACCAGACCGTGCGCGGGAGGGTGCGCTTTCAGGTTCTGCGTGAGCAGTTGAAGGAGAACTTGCCGCAGCCGCCGGCAGTCATTCTCGATGCTGGTGGAGGTCCGGGACGCATGGCTTGTGCGCTGGCTGCGGAGGGCTACCACGTGACGCTGCTCGACCCCAGCGAGGCGATGAGGGAGCATGCGATGGTCAACCTGAAGCCTTACGCCGGGCACTGCCGCGTGTGGGATGGAACGGTCGAAGAGGCGTCGCAGATATTCGGTAGAGAGGTATTCGATGTGATGCTGCTGCACGCGGTGGTGTGCTATGTGGACGATCTGGACCAGGCTCTTGGAGGAGCAGCCGCAGCGCTGAAGCACCGGGGTGTACTATCCATTCTCTTCAAGAACCGCGATGCTCTACCGTTTCGCCACGCCGCCGAAGGACGCCTAGATGAAGCCCTGCGTGTCCTCGACGACCCCATTGACGTTGGTAAGCTCGGGATAGCCTATCGCGCTCGCACCAGAAGAGAAGTAGAAGAAGCAGCACTACGGCACGGTTTGCGTCTGAGAAAGGCTTATGGTGTACGTGCTTTCACCGATCTCCTCCACAACGAACCCGAGGAGCAAGATATGCGGAAGCTCATCTCATTGGAGCTACGTGCTGGCGAACGCGAGCCCTACCGTTCGGTGTCGCGCCTGTTGCATCTGGTTTGCGAGCGCGCCTAGCACTTTAGTGACCCTGTGACAGACCTCCCTATCATCGTTCTTAATGTCGTCCAGGACACTAGCCTGAACGCTGCCCACGGGAACCCGGGATGTTCGCCGCACAGGGAGTTGCCGGCGGGGTCCTGAGAAGTAGACCCCCGGATCTGGCTCTAGAAACGACTACTCTTCGTCAGAGAGGTAGGTGGAATGAGTTTTCGAGCGAGCCATAACGGGGCGAAACCCGTTGCGATGGCAGGGAGACGCATCTTACCCCGCTGTGAACCACTTCCCAGATACCCTCCTAGAGGTTTACCGGGTTTGCTGGCCGTTCTCCCCGAAGCACGGACCGAAGGTTCTCAGCCGCGAGCTCGGCCATCTTGCTGCGGGTTTCGATGGAGGCGCTCCCGATGTGAGGCGCGAGGACGACGTTTTCGAGTTGCAGGAGCTTCGGGTGGACCGCGGGTTCCTCCTCGTAGACGTCTAACCCGGCGGCGAAGATGAGGAGTTCGGCGAGCGCGTCGGCGAGCGCCGCTTCGTCCACCACCGGGCCGCGCGAGGTGTTGACAAGAACGGCTGTCGGCTTCATCTTTTGAAGTTCGGGCTCGCCTATAAGGTGGCGGGTCTCCGTAGTGAGCGGGGTGTGGATGGAGATGAAGTCGCTCTCCCGGAGCAACTCGTCGAGATGGACGCGCCGCGCCCCTGTCTTGCGCTCCACACGCTCTTTGCGCGAGCGGCTGGTGTAAAGGATATCCATCTCGAAGCCGCGGGCGCGGCGGGCGACGGCTTCCCCGATGCGCCCCATCCCGATGATGCCCAGTGTCTTACCCCACACATCGGGGCCGGTCAGGAGCTCTGGCCCCCAGTAACGCCACTTCCCGGAGCGAAGCATCCTCTCTCCCTCGCCGAGCCGCCTCGCCGCCGCGAGCATGAGCATGAACGCCACATCCGCCGTCGTCTCGGTGAGGACGCCCGGCGTATTCGTAACCACGATGCCCCGCTCTCTGGCAGCCGTAACATCCACGTTGTCGTAACCGACCGCCATGTTCGCGACGACCTTCAGGTTATCGCCCGCCGCGTCCATGAACCCGGCATCTATGCGCTCGGTAACGGTCGAGAGAACACCGCTCGCGCCACGGGCGGCTTCGAGCAACTCGGTGCGCCCCGGCACTTCTTCGGAGAAGACGGTCAGGTCGAAGCCCTCGGCCTCCAGCAGGCGGAGCCCGGCGGCCGGGATCCTACGGGTTACGAGAACCTTGTCCGGCACTTTTCAGTTTCCTATCTTGCGGTGATCTCCGGGCACGGGCTCCGCCCTCTCTCCGCTAGGCATTCTCCTTGAGGAGCTGGCGCAGGACCGTCTGGAGGATTCCACCGTTTCTGACGTACTCGACCTCTACCGGCGAGTCCACGCGGGCCTTGACCTTGAAGCTCTTTTCCTCGCCGTTTTCACCGGTAGTCCTCACGGTAAGCTCCTTGCCGGGCGAGAGGTCTTCGAGCCCCTCGATGTCGTAGGTCTCGCGCCCGGTGAGACCGAGCGAGTCGGCGCTCTCGCCGTCTGCGAACTGGAGCGGCAGGACGCCCATCCCGATCAGGTTGGAGCGGTGTATCCTCTCGAAGCTCTCGGCGATTACGGCCTTTATGCCGAGCAGGAAGGTCCCCTTGGCCGCCCAGTCGCGCGAGGAACCGGTGCCGTACTCCTTGCCGCCCAGAACCACCAGCGGCACGCCCTCTTCCTGGTATTTCATGGAAGCCTCGTAGATGGTCGTCTGCTCCCCGTCGGGCAGGTGGAGCGTGTAGCCGCCCTCGGTTCCGGGGACGAGCTGGTTACGGAGCCGGATGTTGCCGAAGGTCCCGCGCACCATGACCTCGTGGTTGCCGCGCCGGGAGCCGTAGGAGTTGAAGTTGCGCGGCTCGACGCCCTTGCCGATGAGGTACTGCCCGGCGGGGCTCTTCGAGGGGATCGCACCAGCCGGCGAGATGTGGTCGGTGGTCAGCGAGTCTCCGACCTTGACCAGCACGCGCGCTCCCTTTATGTCCTCCAAGGGCTCGGGCTCAGGGCTCATGTCCTTGAAGAACGAGGGCTCCTGGATGTAGGTGGAGTCGGGGTCCCACTCGTAGAGGTCGCCGGAGGGGACATCTACGGCGTTCCACTGCTCGTTTCCGGTGTAGACGTTCGCGTACTGCTTCCTGTAGAGGTTGGGATCTAAAGCGCCTGCGATCTCACGCGCTATCTCCTCCTGTGAGGGCCAGATGTCCGTCAGGTAGACGGGCTCTCCATCATCGCCGTAGCCGATGGGGTCGCGGGAGAGGTCTATGTCCACCGTCCCGGCGAGGGCGTAGGCGACGACCAGCGGCGGGGAGGCCAGGTAGTTCGCCCTGACATCCGGGTTGATGCGTCCCTCGAAGTTGCGGTTGCCCGAGAGTACGGCGGCCACCACCAGATCATTCTCCTCCACGGCCTCGTGGATCTCATCCGGTAAAGGCCCGGAGTTGCCGATGCAGGTGGTGCACCCGTAGCCGACCACGTCGAAGCGGAGCTTCTCCAGGTAGTCCAGCAGCCCGGAGGTCTCCAGGTACTCGGTGACGACCTTCGAGCCCGGCGCGAGGCTCGTCTTGACGTGCGGCGCGACCGAAATCCCCTTCTCGACGGCCTTCTTAGCCAGAAGCCCGGCCCCGATCATGACCGATGGATTGGAGGTGTTGGTGCAGCTCGTGATCGCGGCTATGACAGCGGAGCCGTGACGGATCCGGCTCTCCTCGCCATCGAGGACCACCTTCACGCCGCCATCTTCCGGGGCTCCCTCTGCTCCGGTAGAGCCGGAAGTCTCGGCCTCCCCCGCATCGCCTTCGTTGGTCACGCCGGCCATCCCGGCGGGGGTGTCGCTCGCCGGGAATGATTCCGCAGAGCCTTCTTCGACCTTGGAACGTGTGCCCCCGTTCTGTGAGCCGTTCGTCCCGGTCATCTCCGCCAGCGCCCGACGGAAGGCGCTCTGCATATTGGAGAGGGCGACCCGGTCCTGCGGACGTCTGGGGCCTGCGAGGCTCGACTCGACCGTTGTCATGTCCAGCTCCAGCGTCTCCGAGAAGCGCGGCTCCGGTGTCTCGTCGGTGCGGAAGATGCCCTGCTCTTTGGTATAACGCTCGACGAGGTCCACCAGGTCCTCGCGACCGGTCCCGCGCAGGTACTTCAGGGTCTCCGCGTCCACCGGGAAGAAGGAGCACGTCGCGCCGTACTCTGGGGCCATGTTCGCTATCGTCGCCCGGTCCGGCAGCGGCAGTTTGGAGAGCCCCTCGCCGTAGAACTCGACAAACTTGCCGACCACTCCGTGGGCGCGGAGCATCTCGGTAACGGTGAGGACCAGATCAGTCGCGGTAACGCCCTCCTGCAGAGCGCCGGTGAGCTTGAACCCGATCACCTCAGGGCTGAGCATGTAGTAAGGCTGGCCGAGCATCACCGCCTCGGCCTCGATGCCGCCCACGCCCCAGCCGAGGACCCCGAGACCGTTGATCATGGTGGTGTGGCTGTCGGTGCCGAGCAGGGTGTCCGGGAAGGCCACCCCGTCGCGCACCTGCACGACCTTCGCGAGATACTCCAGGTTGACCTGGTGGATAATGCCAGTCGCCGGAGGCACCACGGTGAAGTTGTCGAAAGCCTGCTGACCCCATTTCAGAAACTCGTAGCGCTCGCGGTTACGCTCGAACTCGCGCTCGGCGTTGAAGCGCAGGGCCATGGGCGTCCCGAAGGCGTCAACCTGCACCGAGTGGTCTATGACGAGATCCGCCGGGATGAGCGGGTTGATCTTCTTCGGGTCCCCCCCGACCGCCTTCATCGCACTGCGCATCGCCGCGAGGTCCACGACCGCTGGAACTCCGGTGAAGTCCTGCATCACCACCCGCGCGGGCAGATACGCAAGCTCCTCTCCCACTGACTCCGGCCAGGAAGCCAGCCGCTCGACATCCGCCTCGGAGACGAACTTTCCGCCGCACTCTCGCGCAAGCGACTCCAGGATCACCCGCAGCGAGAACGGCAACGAAAAAACGTCTCCCGAGACCCTGCCATCCAGCTCTTTCAGGCTGTAGTAGGCTACCTCCCCGGAGGTGGTATCAAGCTTTTTGCGCGCTCCGAACTGATCTTTTACCGGCGAATCTGGCATATCTGAAAACCTCTCTGACCTGTAACGAGAATACGTACTTTCTATAAGCAAAGTATAGCAGTCAACCCGGACTATCCCCGATCCACAGCCGCAGAAGTAAGAGCCTTATAATCGCGGAAGATGGATAAGATTCACCTCGAAATCGGCAAACGCGAAGACCCCGCCGACGGAATGGTTGACGCGGTCTGGATCTTTATCAACGACCGCAACCTCGTTGATATCGTGCGGGAGGTGGAGTTGCCCTTCGCGCAGCAGGACGGACCTGGCCGGAGACTACGCCGGACCGCCACCAGAGGACATCTTCTTGCCCTCGCGCCGCCTGCTCGGCGAGCCGTCAACGTACTACGATCACGACTATCCCAGAGACAAGCTCGCCGTACTCGGTTGCGCGTGCGGTGTGCCAGATTGCTGGCCGCTTCCGGTCAGAATAACGACGCGGGAAGATAGTGTTCTCTGGAGCGACTTCGAGCAGCCGTTTCGGAGCAAAGGTCCTTATCCGATTTCCGAAGAATGCGCTATACCCTGGGAATACGACCGGTTAGGACCTTTCGTGTTCGACAAGGCGCAGTACCTCTCCGAACCGAGAAAGAGTCCGGGTAACGACCAGCCGGACTGAGCCCGTCGAAATTTTCTGGTTCCGAGGCGAACAGTATCCGAAGGTGCTACCGTTTCAAGTAGGATGCGAAGTTGCCCCGAGGATGCCTGACTTGAACAGCAAGGGCCCGGACCCGAAAGCGACGCCGTGGTGGCCTGTTCTGGCGGCGCTGCCGGTGTTGTTCGGCGGGCTCTGGCTGTGGTGGGCCGCGCGCAGCGGTATTCCGGGCCTGCTGGTAGGCGCGTTGCCGGGGACCCTGCTGCTCTCTACCGGTCTCTCCAATATCCTCTGGGCCGGCGATGCGCGCATTTTCCAGTTCATGACCCTCGGAGCCATTCTGGGGTTCGTACTCTCTATTCCCGCTTTTCTGGTGTTCGGGCCGGCCAGCGCATCGGTTCTGCTGGTCTCCTCCGTGTTGTGCTTCGTCGCCGCCGGGTATCTCGCCTCCGGGCAGGAGCACATACCGCCCGGCGTGCCCGAGCCGCGCACGGGTCCGGGAATGTCGGTGAAAGTAGCCGCGGATGAGGTTTCGATGTGCTTCATCGTGCTCACGACCTCGCCGCTCATGGTCGGGGGGCGGGCTCACCGGGTCGGCGCCGAAGTGGACGAGGCGCTGGTGCTCTTCGAGGAGAGGGGATGGTCGAGAGACCCCGCGCGCTACCACCAGAGTCCCCTGCCGGTCGAGAAAATACGTCACGAGCGCCAGCGATACCGCGATCAGGAGTTCGAGCGGCTCAGCTTCCAGAGCGCCTACGAGCCGTGGCCCGAGGAACCGGGTCGGGAACGCTGGCTCTCCTACGAGCACAACCGCACGGCTTACGCGTGGGTGTTGCGCCACCAAAAGGAGCGCCCGTGGCTGGTGTGCATCCCCGGCATCAGGATGGGATCTCCCAGGCTGGACTTCGGACTCTTCAGGCCGGAGTATCTGCACCACGAGCTCGAGTTGAACCTGCTGGTTCCGGTCCTGCCGATCCACGGTCCCCGCAGGGTAGGCCCGGTCTCCGGCGACCGCATCCTCGCCGGAGACCTGATGGACACGCTGCACGCCGCCTCTCAGGCGATGTGGGACATAAGGCGGCTTCTGGCCTGGCTGCGCGTCGAGGAGGACAACCCCGCCATCGGGGTGCTCGGACACTCGCTCGGCGGTTACGCGGCGGCGCTGTTCGCGTGCCTCGACGACGAGCTCGAATGCGTGGTCGCCGGGAACCCCGCCGTGGACGCCACGCGTCTGTTCTGGCGCAACGCGCTCGGGCCGACCGCACGCTACCTGAGAACAGCCGGGGTCCAGGAAGAAAAAATGACCGCGCTGATGAAGGTCGTCTCGCCGCTGGTGCTCGAACCCCGGATCCCGAAGGAACACCTCGCTATCTTCGGTGGTGTCGCCGACCGGGTGGTGCCGCCAGTCGAGCCGCACAGCCTGTGGCTCCACTGGCAAAAGCCGCGCATCGCCTGGTATCAGGGAACCCACCGCGGTTTTCTGCACCACCCTGAAGCAAAAGCCGTATTCCTCGACACTTTACGCTCCTGCGGAATGCTCGACGAGGGGTAGAGTCTTCAGAGAAGACTGTTCTCTCGCATACTGACATCTCAGGCCCCCGCCGGAAGCAAGCGGAGATGTTTTTGCATGCAAAACATGTTTTTGCACCAAACGGTGTAGCCCGCTGCATGAGATAGGAAACATTTTTATGTATGATATCTGGCACCGTGTTTTGAAAGGGAGCACATACGCATGCCAGCGAACCGCACCGGCAGAGTATTCTAGGGTATGGAGCATGCTCTCCGGCACCCATCCCATCGTCTGGCTCCGGATTTTCTGTAGGATCCGGGCGCCAAAACGCCGCCTGTGCGTGGACCGTGAAGGAGCGGTTCCTCCTGCAGGCTCCGGGACGCGAGTGGTGCCCTGGTGGATCCCCCCGCGAACCACCTGCCTGAAGAGAAAGGCGAAGCATCCTGACGGATAGCGAAATTCTCTAGGGGGTAGTTTTACGTGGCCGAGAGCGAAAAGCAATTGTTCGGAGAGGATCCCACGGCGGTTCGCGAGACCGACCACTATGCGATGGAGTACGTGAGGAGCTTCGTCGAGAAGTGGGATGACCTCATAGACTGGGACTCGCGGGCAGAGAGCGAGGGAGACTTCTTCATCCAGCATCTCAAGGAGCGTGGGGCCCGTGAGGTTCTCGATGTCGCTACCGGGACGGGATTTCACTCGGTGCGGCTCCTGAACGCGGGCTTCGAGGTCGTCAGCGTGGACGGCAGCCCGCAGATGCTCACCAAAGCCTTCGAGAACGGGCAGAAGTACGGCGGGCACATCCTGCGCACCTGCCAGGCCGACTGGCGCTGGCTGTGCCGGGATGTTCGCGGCCAGTACGACGCCATCGTGTGCCTGGGCAACTCCTTCACCCACGTCTTCGGCGAGCGCGAGCGGCGCAAGATCCTGGCCGAATTCTACGCCGCGCTCCGCCACGATGGAGTCCTGATCTTGGACCAGCGCAACTACGACGCGCTCCTGGAAGGCAAGTACTCCGGCAGCCACGATTACTACTACTGCGGCGACGGGGTTGATGTCGAGCCCGAGCACGTGGATGAGGGACTCGCGAGATTCCGCTACGACTTCCACGACGGCTCCACCTACTACCTCAACATGTTTCCGCTGAAGAAGGACTACACGCGCCGCCTCATGAGCGAGGTAGGCTTCCAGCGGATCGAAACCTACGGCGACTTCAGGGAAAACTACCGCGAGGACTACGAGCCGGACTTCTTCATCCACGTCGCCGAAAAAGCTTACCAGGAGTAAACACACAGAGCTGCAAGGAGAGAGGAACCGAAATATGTCTGATAAAAACACCTCCGCCGTGGAGGTAGCGAGAGACTACTACAACTCGAAGGACGCCGACGTCTTCTACTCCGGCGTGTGGGGCGGCGAGGACATCCACGTCGGCATCTACCGCCACGGGAGCGAGCCCATCTTCGACGCCAGCCGCCGCACCGTCGAGCGCATGGCGTCGCACCTCGACGGGCTGGGGCCGGAGAAGAACGTTCTGGACATCGGGGCCGGATACGGAGGTTCTGCCCGGTATCTTGCTGAGAACCACGGCTGTCGGGTGGTCGCCCTCAACCTGAGCGAGGTGGAGAACGAGCGAAACCGCACGATGAATGAGGAGAGCGGCCTCGACCGTCTGATCGACGTGGTGGACGGCAGCTTCGAGGAGATACCTTACGAGGATGGATCGTTCGATGCTGTGTGGTCCCAGGACGCCATACTGCACAGCGGAGATCGGGAGAGGGTATTCGCGGAGGTATCCCGGGTGCTCAAGGAAGGCGGCGAATTCGTCTTCACCGATCCGATGAAGACTGATGGATGCAGCAACGATGTGCTGGGTCCGATCCTCGACCGCCTCCACCTGGACTCCCTGGGCTCGCCGGGCTTCTACCGCAGGACAGCCGGTGAGCTGGGTATGCGGGAAGTCTGCTTCGAGGACTACACCGAACACCTTCCCACCCACTACGCCAGGGTCCTGGAAGAGACAGAGCGGCGGGAGCAAGAGCTCTCCCGGGAGATCAGCGAGGACTACATCAGGCATATGAAGAAGGGGCTTACGCACTGGGTCGAGGGGGGCCGCAACGGGCACCTGGCCTGGGGCATCTTCCACTTTTGCGCGTGAGTTGTACCCGTTAGAAGATTATGGTAGCTTCTTGGGGCCGATCTGCGGCGCTCATCGAGAGCGGTGGAGGGACGGGCCCTGAGAAACCGCGGCAACCGGCGGGGTAAAAGCTCCGCGCCAGGTGCTAATTCCCGCGGAGGAGAGACTCCGGGAGATGAGCAAATCCCCGAAAAACCCCTCTCCTCCGCAGGAGCTTTGAGCCTGCGAGAGTGCGGACAGGGGTTTGTTTTTGGACTTTGACTTCAAGGAAATGCTGGATGGCCGGGTACTCGTCGGGGACGGCGCGATGGGTACCCTCCTGGCCGAGCGCGGCGTGGGCTACGGGCACCCCTACGTCCGCGCCAACCTCACCCACCCGGATGTGGTCGCCGGAGTGCACGAAGAGTACCTGCGCGCCGGCGCTTCGGTGATAGAGACGAACACTTTCTCGGCCAATCGTTTCAAGCTCGCCGCCCACGACCTGGAAGAGAAGACGCGCGATATCAACGTCCAGGGAGCCCGGCTGGCGCGCAAGGCAGCCGACGAAGCCGCGAGCGATCTGGCCGTGGTGCTCGGTGCGATCGGGCCTCTAGGCCAACCTCTCGATCCTATCGGTCCCATCAAGCGTGAGGAGGCGCGCTCTGCCTTCGTCGAGCAGGCCGAGGCGTTGCTGGAGGGCGGGGTAGACGCGCTGCTCCTGGAGACGTTCACCGATCTCAAAGAGCTTCGTCTGGCCTACGAATTAGCACGGGGTTTCGGGGTGCCGGCGCTGGCGTACAAGACCTTCGTCGAGGACGGAGAGACGCTCGCGGAAGGTCTACCGGGCCGGGTGGCGCGTGAGATATCCTCCTGGGGCGCCGACCTTACGGGCGCGAACTGCACCGTCGGCCCGCAGCGGATGGCCGTCATCGTGGAGCAGATGTCCGCCGCAGCGGGGCCCGTAGCCGCGCTTCCGACGCCCGGGCTTCCCCAACTGATAGACGGCAAGATCCGCTACAGCCAGGACGTGGAACACTTTGCCGCCGAGGGCCTGGAGCTAGCGAAAGCCGGAGCCCGGCTCATCGGGGGCTGCTGCGGTACGACCCCGGTGCATATCCGCACCCTCGCGGAGGCTCTCAGGGACTTCGAGGTAACACGCAACGGGGACCGGAGGACATCGGTTGCCGTCGCGGAGGCCGAGCAGGTCGAGGTCGAGAGCAAGCCGGTCTCGGAGTTCGCGCGGAAGATAGAGAGCGGCTTCGCCGTAACGGTCGAGGTGGACCTGCCGCGCGGCAACGACATCTCGGGCGTGGTCGAGGCGGCAAGACGGCTCAAGGAGCGCGGGGTAGACGCCATAGACATCTCCGACGGAGCGCGGGCGCGCCTGCGGATGCACCCGGTGGCGGTAGCCAGGATCATCCAGGACGAGGTCGGGATAGAGGTCGTGGCGCACATCTCCTGCCGCGACCGGAATATCATCGGGCTGCAGGCGGATCTTCTCTCAGCGGCAGCCCTGAACGTGAAGAACATCCTGGCCGTAACCGGGGACCCGGCCCAGATCGGGGACTACCCCGAGGCCACCAGCGTCTTCGACACGGACTCGGTGGGGCTGGTACACATCCTCTCGAAGATGAACCGGGGCGAGGATCTGGCGGGCAACCCCGTAGGCAAGCCTCCGGGCTTTCTCATCGGGGCATCCTTCAACCCTACGGCTGAGGACCTCGAGGCGGAGGTCGAGAAGCTAAGACGCAAGGTCGGGGCCGGGGCGCACGCCTTCTGGACCCAGCCGGTCTTCGAGATGAGTGCGCTGGAGCACGCCCTGGAGAGGATCGGGGACATGGAGCTCAAGATTCTGCTCGGCCTGATGCCCTTGAGGAGCGCCCGCCAGGCCGAGTTCCTGCACCACGAGGTGCCCGGCATCAGCATCCCCCGCTCCATCCGCGAGAAGCTCGCGGAACTTTCCAAAGAAGACGCCCCCAGGTACGGTGTGGAGGTGGCCCGCAACCTGCTCGCTGCGGCGGAGCCACTGGTCGCGGGCGCGTACATCATGCCGCCAGCGAGCGCCCCGGACCTCGCCGCGGAAGTCATAGAAGTGCTCGATAGCTAAGAAGGAGACTCGAACTTGCCAGATATAAAAGCGTACGCGCCCGGAATCTACGCCCGCTCGGAGGAGCTGATCCAGGCCACCCGCGACCTGGACCGGGATCGCACGTCGCAGGAGGCGGTAGACAAGCAGCGGGACTCGGATCTCTTCTCATTCCTGGAGGTCCAGCGCGACGCCGGGCTCGATTACCTCTCGGACGGGCTTCTGATGTGGCAGGACATCTTCCGGCCGCTGGCGGAGGCCACCGAAGGGCTCGAACCCGGCCCGCTGACCCGTTTTCTGAACACCAACACCTTCTACCGGGCTCCGGTCGTTACGGGCGAGAAGCTGCGGCTTCCCGAACCACTCGCCGAGCCGTACTTCCGGATCGGCGACCTCCCGCGGGGAAGGTGGGTCACAACCCTGCCCTCGCCGCACACCCTGGCGGTGAGAGCGACCGGCAAGAGGCGTCTGGAGGTCCGGGAGGTCGCCGAGGGAGTGCTGGGGCCCCAGATCCGGTGGCTCGCCGGAAACGGCTGCGCCTACGTGGTACTGCAGGAGACGGCGCTCTTCGAGGAGCCTAGCGACCTGCACGGCCTGAGCGCGGCGCTCGCGGCCATAGAGAGTCCGGTGCCGATTGCTCTGCAGATGCCGTTCGGGGATGCGGGTGATATCCTGGGCGAGCTGATGGAGCTTCCGGTGAGCGCCATCGGCGTGGACTTCTATGCCACAGATGTAACCTCTCTTCCGCGTCCTTTTCCGAAAACGCTTCTGGCCGGGATCGTTGACGCCCGCAACTCGCTTTTGGAGGAGACGGATGAGCTGGTGAAGTTCGGGCGGAGGCTACTGGAGGAGCTGGAGGGGACGGCGCTGCACATCGTCCCGAACGGAGATTTGCAGTTCGTGCCGGAGAGGATAGCCCGCGAGAAGGTCCTGCGCCTCGGTGAGGCGGCCCGGGCCCTGAAGGAGGATTAGAAGATGGCCAACGTGCGTTTCGTAACCAGGGAGATCGGAAGCCTCTCCAAACCCGGCTGGCGCGTGAAATCCATCTCCGGACGCCCCGTAGAGGGCAGCGACATCGAGGAGGCCCAGGAGTGGGGCAGGCGTCTCGGTGTGGAGAATGTAGAGGAGCTGGTCGAGATCCTAGAGAAAGGCGCGAACTTCGCTGAAGAGGAGAAGGCGAAGATCCAGGACTACGCCTCCCTGTATGCCATTCGGCTCCTGGAGAAGGCGGGGCTGGATGTGGTCTACGACGGCGAGCAGCGCCGCAGCGAGATGTACGATCACGCCGTAAAGCACGCCCGCGGCTTCGAGAGCCGGGGCACGGTGCGCTCCTTCGACAACAAGTACTACACCAAGGCGGCGGTCGTGGAGAAGCCGCTCGTGGAGAGCGCCTACGACCTGCAAGAGTACGAGTTCGTCCGCGACCACACGAGCCGGGTGGTCAAGGTTCCCTTCACCGGGGCGTATACGATCATGGACTGGTCCTACGACGAGCACTACGCCGCGGACGGCGGGTTGCTCGGAGCCTCTGCAGAGCGCCGGGCCGGGGCGAGAAAGGCTTTCGGGGTGGACGTGGCACGCGACTTGGTGCGTCCGGATGTTCTTGGTCTGGTCGAGGCCGGGGCGGAGTGGGTCCAGATAGACGAGCCCGCCGCCACCACCCGCCCCGAGGAGGTCCCTCTGGTTATCGAGACCTTCAACGCCACCCGTGAGGGCGTCGGGGCCAGGGCCAGCATGCACATCTGCTTCTCCGACTACAACTGCCTCTTCCCGCACATCGAGAACCTGGATGACTGCTACGAGCTACAGCTAGAGTTCGCCAACCGCGACTCGCGGGAGTCCGGGACGAAGCCCGACGACAGGCCCGGCTACGCCATCCTGAAGAGGTTCGTCGAGAGCGCGTGGGACGGCAAGATCGGGCTCGGCGTGCTGGACATCCACTCGAACTTCATCGAGCCGCCGGAGCTGGTCCGCGACCGCATCCTCTACGCCGCGAGCATCCTCGGCCCAGAGCGCATCGAGGTCAACCCCGACTGCGGGCTTCGCACCCGCACCTGGGAGGTCTCCTTCCAGAAGCTTCAGAACATGGTCGAGGGTACCCGGCTCGCCGAGAAGGAGCTCAACGGCTCCTGAGATTCCAGCCGACCCAGGCACGCCTTGAATAACACCGGGCTACTTTGTTTCTCTTAGCGTTGATCCTGGAGGTTTCTCCGGTAATTCGTCGTCTCAGATCAAGCCTGAGAAGGCGGCGGCACGTAGCCGGGGAGGGTGGCTATCCTCTCCATCCACCTGCGCACCTCAGCAAAGCCTTCGAGGTCGTAGCCGCCCTCGTGACACAAACGCGGGTACACGTAGAGCGCCACATCGGCGGTTGTGGGAGTATCCCCGACGAAGAACTCGCGGTTGGCGAGGTGGCGCTCCATTACCCCCAGCGCCCTATACCCCTGCTCGAAGTACTCCTCTAGCTCTGCTTTTCTCACCTCTGTCATCTCCACATCCCACATGCGCCACAGGCGGGGACGCGAGAGGTAGAGAAGCAGGCTGTACTGCTCGAAGAACATCCAGCGCATCACCTGCGCCCGCTCCAAGCTACCCTCGGGAAGGTAGGGCGTGTCCTCGGCTAAGTAGAGCATGATCGCAGCGGACTCGGGAAGCATCGTCCCGTCGTCGAGTTCGAGCACGGGGACCTTGCCCTCGGGGTTGACGTTGTTGAGAAACTGTGGGGAGTGGGTCTCGCCGCCTCTGGTATTGTAGTTGACTACCTCGCATTCCTTGCCTAACAGCCCCAAGAGCAGCCAAACCTTGTAGGAGTTGCCCGACATCGGGGCGGAGTGCAAACGCATCGAATCCCACCTCTCTGTTTCGACATCCGTGTCTGCATTGTGGCGGGGCCAGACGTCACGTGCAATGCGCGTATTTACGCCTCTGAGGTCCCGTCTCGCTGTAGCTCCCTTGCTGCCATGAGTGGATCAGGGAAAATACTTGAGAGCAGATATGGCACCTGGTAGATTGCCGCTTCGTTCAAAGTCCAGGGGGAAAGGGCGTGATCAAACCACACAAATGCAGTAGGACTGGTCACAATGGTGTGGGGTGCGCGCAATCGCGAGGATATAAAACGCAACATAGAGTATATCCACGGAGCAATGAGGGCCGCCTCCTGGCTATCGAGCCTGGACTTCCCGGTCCGCTACACGGCTCTGGCGGAATGAGTGTGATAGGCAACATCCCTTTACTTGCCCCGAGGCGGGTGTTTTCGTATCTTTGAGAAAATGGTTTTCTCCAGAGTGCTAATCTCGCTTCCACTGTGAACGACTGTTTCCGAGGGAGACGGACTCTGCATCTTCGGAAACTTCGCCAGGGTACGCGCCCTACGGGACGCCACGGGTAATCGGTGGCGGCGCCCGGTGGAGCTGGCCTGAAGAGATCGCTACGACTCTTGAGGGCGGCAGCCTTCCTGAGCACCTTCGACCGGTTCACCATAGCCCCGATGCTGGTGACGATCGCGGCGGACCTCAACGTGTCGCTGGGTGGGGTTGCCGCGGCTGCTAGCCTGTACTATCTGCTCTACGGCCTGATGCAGCCGGTGTGGGGTATGCTCTCCGATCGGCTGGGGCGGGTGCGGGTGATAAGGATTGCTCTCCTCTCCGCCGTGGCACCGGGGCTGCTCTCGGCCCTCGCGCCGAACCTCGCAGTCCTTATCGCGAGCAGGGCGCTTGCGGGCGGGCTCTTCGCAGCGGTCATACCGGCCACCCTCGTATACATCGGCGACGTTGTGCCAGACTCTAGAAGGCAGGGGGCACTGGCGGACCAGCTCGCCGCGAGCGCGGTGGCTACCGCCCTGGCTACGGTCGGGGCCGGTCTCGCCGCCCATCTGGGTCTGTGGCGAGTCGCCTTCGCGGCACCGGTCATCGCCTCGGGCACCCTGGGCCTCGTTCTCGCCAGACGGCTACCCGAACCAGAAAGGAATACCGCCGCCGTCTCGGGGCCGCTGGCGCAACTCGGCCTGGTCTTGAAACGCCTGTGGGCTGTGCTGGTGGTGCTCCTGGCGCTCGTGGAAGGTGGCGTCATCCTGGGCTTCTTGACGTATCTTGCTCCCTCGCTCGAAGCTCAAGGGTACGGGGCTGCCCTCTCGGGACTCGCGGTCGGTCTCTACGGTCTCGCCACACTCATCTGGACGCAGGTGGTGAAAAAGGCTGCCGCGAGGCTCGGTCGTCACGTCCTGATCCTGATCGGCGGAGCGTTTTTGGCTTCCGGGTACACAGCGGGAGCGTTCGACCGCCACCTCTTCGGCATCGCCGGGGCGGCGGTTCTAGTGGCTGGTGGGTTCGCCTTCATGCACTCTACCCTGCAAACCTGGGCCACGGAGGTGGTGCCAGAGGCAAGGGCCACGGTGATCTCCCTGTTCGCCGCCGCGCTGTTTGCGGGCAGCGGGGTCGCGACCGCCGCCGCAGCACCCCTCGCCGATGCCGGCTCCTTCGGTCTGCTCTTCGCCCTGGCCGCGTTGACAGCCGTTCCCCTGGGTTTTCTGGGCAGCCTCGCCCGCCTCCGCTACGACCGGAAGTAACCCGCCGAAAATAACCAAGAAGAGCACGAAGAGGTCGGCTGAACAGGATACACCTACTCTCACGTCCTGCCCGCGGTGGGAGACCAGATCGTGAGGACGATGGAGGCTGAGCTTTCGTAGAACAAAACCCGCGTTGCTGCACGAAAAGGCCCCAGAAGGTATCCAGGGGCCTCTTCTTGTGCTTTACGTTTTGTCTGCAAACTAGGGAATTCTTTAGTGGGCCTGCCTGGACTCGAACCAGGGACCTCTTCCTTATCAG
>CADDYV010000019.1 GCA_902810695.1 Actinomycetota bacterium
GTGGACCGCTTCGGCAAGAAGCGGCTACTTGTAGCCGGGTGGGTTGTCGGGGTGCCGGTGCCGTTCATGATAATGCTCGCTCCCTCGTGGGCTTGGATCGTCGCGGCCAACGTCCTTTTGGGCATAAACCAGGGGTTTGCCTGGTCCATGACCGTCAACATGAAGATAGACCTGGTAGGCCCGCGCTTTCGCGGCCTCGCCACGGGCATGAACGAGTTCGCCGGATACGCTTCTTTAGGGATCACGGCGTTCATAACTGGCTACATCGCCTCGGCCTACGCCCTGCGGCCACAACCCTTCTACCTCGGGATAGCGTACGTGGCCTCAGGACTGTTGCTCTCGGTGTTTTGGGTGCGCGACACGCGGGAGCATGTCGAGCTAGAGGCGCAGCAGAGTCAGCCCGGACCAGAGGAGGATGAGAAACCAACCTTCCGAGAAGTCTTCGCGACGACCTCCTGCAAGAACCGTAACCTGTTCGCCTGCTCGCAGGCGGGGCTGATCAACAACCTCAACGACGGGATGAGCTGGGGGGTGTTCCCGCTGTTCTTCTCGGCGTTCGGGCTGGGGGTGGAGCGCATAGGCATCCTCAAAGCCGTCTATCCGTTTATCTGGGGCGTGTTGCAGGTAGCCACAGGCCCCTTGAGCGACCGCATCGGACGCAAAAGGCTCATCGTGAGCGGACTGTGGGTGCAGGCGGTGGGGATGTTCCTGATCCTGGCTACCAGGAGCTTCGGGTGGTGGTTTTTGGGGAGTGTGATCATGGGTCTGGGGACGGCGATGGTCTACCCTACCCTCATCGCCGCCGTCTCGGATTTCTCGCAGCCTGCTTGGCGCGCGCGTTCTCTGAGCGTCTATCGTTTCTGGCGCGACCTCGGATACGCGGTCGGCGCTCTCCTTGCGGGGGTCATCGCCGATACTTTAGGGTTCTCCTGGGCGATAGGGCTGGTCGCGGCGCTGACCTTCTTCTCGGGAGCGGTCGTGGCCATCTCGATGCGGGAGAAGTCCGGATGAGCCCAGGAACTGCGCAGCTTCTCCGAGCTTGCTTCGCCCCGGCTCTGCGGCTAAAAAGCCTATCTCTAGCCTTCCGGCTCTCCGCGCAGCGCCCGCAGGAGTTGCTCCTCGGCGGCGGCGACTTCTTTGTCCTCGATCCTGGCAAACAGCGGCCTGGCTCCCGTTACCCGGTACTCCTCGGGCAGCTTGAGGTCCGATATCCGCTCTATCGGCCCGGTGAAGAACTCTTGCAGCCGCTCGATGGCCTCCGGGACGTACGGCGCGGCGTGGTAGGCGATGGAGCCCAACAGCGCCGAGCAGGCATAAAGCGTCGTCTTTGTCTTCTCTGGGTCCTCCTTGCGGCTCTTCCAGGGTGCCGAGGCGTCGAAGAATTGGTTCGCCCGCCGCCCCAGCGCCAGAAGCTCTGAGAAAGCCTCGCGCGGACGCCGGGCGAGCATCCGCTTCTCGTAGCGGCCTTCGATCTCCTTGAAGTCCTCGAAGACTTCGCGGACCTCTTCCGGCAGCTCTTGCGGTCGAGGGGCTTCGCCGCCGAAATAACGCTCGGTGAACGAGAGCGTGCGGTTGATGTAGTTGCCGAGGTTCCCGATGAGATCCGAGTTCACCCGCGCCTGGAACTCCCGCCAGGAGAACACCACGTCCGCCGTCTCCGGCAGGATGGAGGCGAGGTAGAACCGCAGCGGGTCCGCCGGAAAGCGGTCGAGGGCTTCGTGCACCCACACGGCGAGGTTGCGGCTCGTGGACATCTGGACCGCTCTCCGCTCGCCGTCCACGACCACTTCGAGGTTCATGAATTCGTTGGCGGGCACATCGTAGGGCAGGATGTAGGGTTCGTCCCCATCCTCGGCGACACCCATCAGCATCGCGGGCCACACCACCGTGTGAAAAACGGTGTTGTCCTTGCCGACGAAGTGGACGAGCTTCGCATTCGGCTCCTGCCAGTACTCGCGCCAGAGATCCGGCTCGCCGACCATCTCCGCCCACTCCTGGGTGGAGGAGACGTAGCCTATGGGGGCGTCGAACCAGACGTAGAAGCGCTTGTCCTCGAAGCTCGGCTCCGGCACGGGCACGCCCCAGAGGATGTCGCGCGTTATGGGACGCTTCTCCAGGCCGCCCTCGATCATGCCCAGGGCGAAGTTCTTTACCGAGTTGCGCCAGTGCTCCTGGCCCGAGATCCAGTTTCTCAACCGCTCGCTGAACTTCGGGAGGTCCAGGTAGAGGTGGGTCGTCTCGCGGACCTCGACGGGGCCGCCGGTGATCTTGGAGTGCGGCTCTATCAGCTCGTAAGCTTCGTACCAGCTTCCGCAGTTGTCGCACTGGTCGCCGCGGGCCTCCTTGTAGCCGCACACCGGGCAGGTCCCCTCGACGTAACGGTCGGGTAGGAAGCGTCCCTCGGTCGGGCTGTACATCTGCTTGCTCTCGGCCTCGGAGATGTAGCCGCCTTCCTTGAGCTTCTGGTAGAAGAGCTGGGTGTTCTTCGCATGAAGCTCTGTTGACGTACGCGAGAAGTTGTCGAAGCTGATCCCGAGCCGCCCGAAGGTATTTTTTATGTGAGCGTACCAGTAGTCCACGACCTCGCGCGGCGACTTGCCCTCGCGCTCGGCAGTCAGCGTGATCGGAACTCCGTGCTCATCGGTCCCGCAGATATAGACCACGTCTTCCCCGCGGGCGCGCAGATACCGCACGAAGATGTCCGCGGGCAGATAAGCTCCGACTATCTGTCCGACGTGCAGCGCCCCGTTCGCGTAGGGGAGCGCCGAGGTAACCAGGTAGCGCTCTCTCTTGGCTTCGTTCATGGCGCTTAGAATAGCATCTTGGGACGCCCGAAGGCCATCTCCGGCTCCGGTGTGGCCGTGCTAAGATAGCTCTCCGTATGAACCCTGTTTTCGAGGCTCATCTTTTGGCACGGTTTTGCCGCAGACAATCCGGATCGCTCACGGCTCAGGAGTGATGCAGATTCCCTTCAGGCGTCTGGTTTCGGAAGCTCAGCGGCCTTCCAGGGCGCACGCGGGCGATGCGGGCTATGACCTGCGCTCGGTAGAGGATGCGATCCTCTCGCCCGGCGGGCGCGCGCTGGTCGGGACCGGTATCTCCATCGCCATCCCCCAGGGATATGCGGGGCTGGTGTTGCCGCGCAGCGGGCTGGCGGTGAAGCACGGCATCTCGCTGGTCAACACACCGGGGCTCATAGACTCGGGCTACCGGGGTGAGATAAAAGTCCCCCTCATAAACCACGACCTCGAGGAGACCTTCGAGATCAAAGCGGGGATGAGGATCGCGCAGCTAGTCTTCGTTAAGGTTGCCGATGCCGGTTTCGCGGAGGTGGAGCTTCTCGAGGCCGGAGAGGATGGTCGGGGGGAAGGAGGATTCGGCTCATCGGGAGCGAGATAAAGTTCCTCTGCGACGCGATGCTGGGGGCTCTGGCGAAGTGGCTCAGGGCAGCCGGCTACGATACCTACTACGCGCGCGAGGGAACCGACACCTCGGACCGGTTCCTTACCGCGAAAGCCCTTGAAGAGGAGCGCGTGCTCCTGACGAGCGACGGCGACTTTCTGGAGCGCAAGCCGGTGAGAGATGGGACGGTGAAATTTCTCATCGTTCCGCACCTGCCTTTGGAGGAACAGCTCAAGCTGGTCGTCGAGACCTTTGATCTCGAGTTGCGTACTCCCAGGTGTATGGAGTGCAACGGGGAGTTGCAGACCGTGCGACCAAGCGATGTGGCGTCACGGGTTCCGCCGGGTCCGCTCCGGGAGCAGGAGGAGTTCTTCCGGTGCCGGGGGTGCGGGCGCGTCTTCTGGTACGGTTCGCACTGGCGGCGGATCGGAGGCCGCCTGGAGAGGGTCTTCGGGTGAAGGTCTGCCTCGTCTCGCCGTACTCGTGGTCGTTTCCCGGAGGTGTTCTGGAGCACGTGGATGCTCTGGCCAACTACCTGGAGCGCCGGGGACACGAGGTCCAGGTCCTCGCGCCGAACGACCCCCTGGATCTCCGCACCCACCTCCTGCATCCGAAGCTCGGACGCCATGGACCTCTACCCGCCCGCGTTACGCCTGTCGGGAGATCCGTGCCCCTACCCTCGAACGGTTCGCTGGCGAATGTGGCCTTCTCCCCGAGCGTCTGGGGAGCGGTCCGCAGGGCGGTGAGGCGGCAGATGCCCGACGTCATACACATCCACGAACCGCTCACGCCGCTGGTCTGCTGGGCTGCGCTGGGCGCGGCGGAGGCTTCGAGGATACCGGTGGTCGGGACCTTCCACGCCAACTATCCCCAGGGCTCGGCGTACTACAGGCTCTTCAACCTTGTCGGGAACATCGTAGACCCGGCCAACCGGCGCGGACGCATCATGAAGGCCAGGGTGGCCGTCTCGCCAGCGGCGGCGGAGACAGCCGTCCACTACTCCCCCGGTGACTTCCGGATAATCCCCAACGGGGTAGACATAAACCGCTTCAAGCCGCCTACTTCCAATGTCCGCGATCCACACGAGGTTCTCTTCGTGGGAAGACCCGTCGCACGCAAGGGTCTTCCGGTACTCCTGAAGGCTTTTCCGAAGGTCCTCAGGGCGGTGCCGGAAGCACGGCTCGTGATAGCGGGCAGCCGTCCCGAGAACGTGAAGATGCCGAAGAAGCTGCTCTCCAGCGTCGAGGTGCGCGGGATGCTGGACGATACAGAGCTGGTCAGGGCGATGCACTCCGCGAGCGTCCTGTGCGCTCCTTCTACCAGATCGGAGTCCTTCGGGATGGTGCTCATAGAGGCGCTCGCCGCAGGGCTTCCGGTGCTCGCGAGCGACATCCCCGGCTACAACGCGGTCATCTCCTCTGGAAAAGATGGAGTGCTCGTCCCACCCACAAACCCGGATGCGCTGGCAGACGCCCTCATCAGCCTTCTGCGAAACCCCACGCTCCGCGAAAACCTCTCCGGGTCCGGCCTCATCACCGCCCGGCGCTACGACTGGTCGCGGGTAGCCGCCGATGTAGAGAAGGTCTATCTGGACGTTTGCCGCAACTAACCTTGTTCACCTTGCAGGAGCCCTGGGAAGAGGAGCTTGAACGGTTCCTGCGCTCTCAGCAGGATTCCCACTTCTCCTACCCGGAAGTCGGGGCCTCGAAACGCGGCGCGCCGCCGGGCTACACCGCCGATCACAACCGGGTCCGGCTCGGCGAAGGCGAAGAGGTGTTCGAGCGGGCGGTAGAGTCTCTGCGCGGCTGGAGGATGTTCGATATCGGGTGGCTCCGCATCTTCCCTGCAAGAGCCTCTATCGAGCCCGGAACTACAATTGGGCTGCTGGCCCGTCACCTCGGGTTCTGGTCGCTCGGCGCCTGCCGCATCGTGTATCTGGTCCAAGAGAGTGCTGATGTGAGGCGTTACGGATTCGCCTACGGCACGCTGCCCGAGCACGCCGAGCGGGGTGAGGAGCGCTTCACCGTCGAATTGCGTCGGGACGGTTCGGTGTGGTACGACCTGTACGCTTTCTCCCGGCCCAACCATCCTCTGGTACGGGCCGGATATCCGCTGGGCCGCCTGGTGCAGAGGCGCTTCGCGAGGGACTCGTTGCGGGCGATGGTCCACTCTGTGGCGCAGAATACTTGCGCCGGTTGCTAAACTGCTCTTCTGGATTGAACGCTACGACACACGCCATATTCGGGGTCGCGGCTCTGACGGGGGCTGCGCTCGTTACCGGAACAGAGCCGACGCTGTACGCCTACCCGGCGGCGGTCGTTGCTGCCTGGCTGCCCGACGTGGACAACCCGCGCAGCCGCCTCGGCAACGGCCTGAGCCGGCTGGAGAGCCCGCTCCTGAACATCCTGACCCGTCCGGTTAGCTGGGTTCTGCGCGGCAGCTCTTTCGTGCTCGTCCGCACGGTGGGCCACCGGACGCTGACCCACTCGCTTTTAGGGGTCTTGCTCTTCGCGCTGCTTGCCCGGCTGATATCGGGATATATCCCCGGCCTTTTCCTGGGTCTGGTGGCGGGTTACGCCTCGCACATCCTCGCCGACGCGCTGAACACGCGGGGCGTGCCGCTGCTGTGGCCGCTGGGCAAACCGTTCCGGCTCCTGCCGGGTGGGATACGCTCCGGTGGGGCGGCGGAGTTCGTCGTCGCGCTCGCGGTGCTGCTTTTGGCGGGGTACGGGCTCTCCCTACTCCATCCGGCGCTCGGAGGACTCTTCTAGCCACGCCAGGGTCTTGAGGCTCGCAGGATGCGTCCTGCGGCCACGCTGTTCGTTGTAGGCGACGGCGGTACGCAGGGCTTCGGCGGCGGCTTCTTCGAGGCTTTCACTGGCGAGCCTGCGCAGCCTGTCCACGCTCGGGTAGTCGCGGGCGGGCTCTATCTTGTCCGCGACGTAGAGTGCCAGCGCGAGCGGCCCCATCCCCGGCTCCCCGGTGGTATGGAACCGGATGGCGTCCAGGACCTCCTCATCCTCGATGCCCAGCTCCCGCCGCGCCATCTCCGCGGCTACGGGACCGTGCAGCAGCTTGGGGTTCTCGCGTTCGAACTCGTCTGCGGGTAGCTCCCACGTCCCGGCGAGTCTCAGAAGTTCTTCCGGCTCCGTTCCCCGTGCCGCGTCGTGCAAGAGGGCGGCCAGGCGCACTTTATCCGTGTCTAGATCGTGAATGGCGGCCAGATGCTCTGCGGTATCGGCGACCCTCAAGGTGTGCCCATAACGCTTCTCGGAGAGTCGGGCGCGGGCGAAGTCCTGGGCTTTGTTCAACAATGCGGTCTCTGACATGCGGCGAATTGTAAAATACAGGCCATGCAAAACAGGAAGAATATTAACAGCGCAGAGATTTTAGCCATCGGGACCGAGATGTTGCTTGGAGACTTAGTGGACACCAACACGGCCTGGCTGAGCCGGAAGCTCGCTGCTTTAGGCACCGGTATCTACCGCCACACCACCGTCGGTGACAACCGGGAGCGGATCGTAGCCGCCCTGCAGGAGGCCGCTTCGCGCGCGGACCTGGTGATAACGACCGGTGGCCTGGGACCTACCTCGGATGACCTCACCAACGAGTGCCTGGCGCTCGCGACGGGCCGGAAGATGGTCGAGTATCCCGAGGCCCGCGAGCACGTGGACGAGATGTTCCGGCGCTTCGGGCGCAAGCCGACGCCCTCGAACTACAAGCAGGCGCTCTTCCCGGAAGGCACGCAGCTCATCCCGAATCCTCTGGGAACGGCGATGGGAGCGCTGCTCGAATCCGGGGATACGCTCTTCGCGACGCTGCCCGGGGTGCCGCCGGAGATGATGGGGATGTTCGAGGAGACGGTGGAGCCTTTGATCCGGTCGCGCAGCGAGGGGGCCATCGTCTCGAAGACGCTGTGGTTCGCCGGGATGGGCGAGTCTGCTCTGGCCGAGCGGGTCCAGGACTTTCTGGACGCCACCGACCCGACGGTCGCGCCGCTGGCCGGACAGGGCAAGGTGCGGCTGCGCATCACCACGCGTGCCGCCACCCCGGAAGAAGCCGAGGAGAAGATAAAGCCGGTGGCCGAGGAGATCCTCTCCCGCCTGGGAGACTACTACTTCGGTGAGGATGAGGAGACGCTGGAGAGCGCCGTCGGGCGCCTGCTGAAAGAGAGGGGGGCCACCCTCGCCCTGGCCGAGAGCTGTACCGGAGGGCTCCTGGCCAAGCGGCTCACGGACGTGGCGGGCTCGTCGGCTTACTTCAAGGAGGGCTTAATCACCTACTCGAACGAGTCGAAGGAGCGGCTGCTTAAGGTGCCGCACGAGATGCTGGTGGAGCACGGAGCCGTGAGCGAGCCTGTAGCGGAGGCCATGGCCGAGGGAGCCCGGAAGGTGGCCGAAACCGACTACGGGCTCTCGGTTACGGGTATCGCAGGGCCGGATGGCGGGACCGAGGAGAAGCCGGTGGGGCTGGTCTGGATCGGGATCTCAGATTCCGAAGAGACTTTTGCGAAGAAGCTCAACCTCTCCGCCTGGAGCCGTTCGCGGGAGGCCATCCGGGAGCGGAGCGCCAACGCGGCCTTCGACCTCTTGAGGCAGCACCTGGTGGAGGTCCGAAGCGGAGCGCGGTAGCGCCCCTGCCCGGAATCTTGATCCGCTTTAGGCCGGAGCCGCGCTGCTCCTTGCGCCCGGCTTTATGTTCTGGTTGAGACGGAACATGTTCGTGGGATCATACCTGTCCTTCAGGGCGACGAGCTTCCGGTACTTCTCCGGCTCGTAGGCCGTGCGTACGCGCTCCTCGCCTTCATCTCCGATGAAGTTGAGGTAGGTGCGCTCGCTCGTCCACGGCTGCATCGCCTCCGTCAGCCCTTTCGCCCATCTTATGTGCCTCTCGGGGTCCATCATGGGGTCGGCCCACATCGATATCGCGTGGAAGTTGAAGACCGCCTCGCGCAGTCCGAGCGGCGTCGCTTCGTCCGCCACCCGCCTTATTGCCCCTCCCATCGGGAGCAGAAGCACGCTCGTCAGGGGCGAGGTAACCTTCATCGCGTGCTCCACGAAGACGTCTATCGCCTCGTCGGGAAGCTCGTCGAGGAATCCGGCCTTCCAGTAGTTCTGCATGCCGGAGGGGTTGCCGGCGTCTATCATGCTCTGCAGCGCGGTGTAGGGTATCGGCTGAACCATGTCCAGCGCCGGAGGCAGGGATTCTTTGAGAGGCTGAATCGCCTTCTCTCCCTCCTCGATGGGCCCCGCGTAGCTGACCACGACGGCGAGAACCTGGGTTCCCTGCACGGGGTCGGGCACGAACGGCTCGGGGGGAGCGGTGACGAAGGCGCAGCCGCCGCCGAGTTCGTCGGGAGCAGTTTCTATGAAGTCGCGGTAGAAGCGGATAACGTCGCGTGCCTGCTCAGCAGGGTACATGAGCATGCCGCCGAGTATGATCGGGCCTACAGGATGCAGCCTGTACTCGAAGGAGGTAACGATCCCGAAGTTGCCTCCGCCGCCTTTGAGACCCCAGAAGAGGTCCTCGTTCTCCTCTTCACTCGCCCTCACGAAACGCCCGTCGGCGGTAACCACATCCGCCGAGAGGAGGTTGTCCACGGCGAAGCCCAGCTTGCGCTCCAGCCAACCCGAGCCGCCGCCCAGGGTGAGACCGGCGATCCCCGTGTTGGAGACGCGCCCGCCGGTAACGGCGAGCCCGAACATCTGCGTCTCGCGGTCGAGCTCGCCCTGGAGGAGCCCGGCCTGGGCGCGGACGGTGCGGGCTTCGGGATCAACCCACACGCCCTTCATCGGGAAGAGGTCAATGACGATGCCACCGTCCACCACCGCGTAGCCCGGGACCGAGTGACCGCCCCCGCGCACCGCAACGTTCATATCGTTCTCGCGCGCGAAAGTCACCGCGGCAACAACGTCGGCTACGCCGGAGCAGCGGGCGATCAGGGCCGGGCGGCGGTCGATCATGGCGTTGAAGACGGCGCGGGCCGCATCATAGCCATCGTCGCGGGAGCGTATCAGCTCGCCGCGGAAATTCGTCCTGAGCTTCTGGAAAATAGCTTCATCGAGACCATCTCCTGAAGATGCGCCGATGGGGCCCCGCGGGTCCGCAGTGTCCATCATATTTTCTCCTCTACCAGAGATTTTTTGTATGCATCCCAAACGATAGTAGACCCACCCAACCCGCACATCCCCCAAACGTACCATTTTCGGCAAATCGGATAGCTGGTTCTTCGGAATCTACGGGATCGAAAGTTGCCCTTGCTGTATGGGTTAGCGGGTAGTACACTTCCCCTCAGTTGACGGCACGGAAAGGAGGTGATCCAGATAGACGCATCGAGTAGTAGTCGCGGGTATCTTCTGGGAGAGGTGGCACTGATCTAGCTCCCCGAAACCCCGCGGGTTCTGGGTCACACCGCCTCTTCGGTAGTTGCAGGCGGCGTGCTGACAACAGGATACCTGCGATGACTCAAAGGGTACGGCCCCCGGAACCTCGCTTTCGGGGGTTGTTTTTTGCCCTGATTACCGCTGTTCTGGTGGAATCCAGCGTCTATTCCTTGCGCCGATGTAAGCCGACTGGGGCCGGATGATACGCCCCGACTCCTGTTGCTCGAAGCAGTGCGCGAGCCAGCCGGCAACCCGGCTTACGGCAAAAGTGGGGGCGAAAAGCTCCGCCGGCAACCCCAGCCCGTGCAGCAGGAGCGCCGTGTAGAACTCGACGTTGGTCTGCAACCTGCGCCCCGGCTTGTACTCCTCTAGCAACTTGAGTGCTGTTTTCTCCACGTGGAGCGCCAGTTCGTAGAGTTTTCTGTCCGCTTCGGTGGCGTACAGCCTCTCGGCAGCGGCGGCGAGCACATCAGCGCGCGGGTCGCGGACCTTGTAGACGCGGTGTCCGAAACCCATCAGCCGCTCGCCGCGTTCCAGCTTCTCGCGCAGGTAGCCCTCGGCCCGCACCTTTTTGCCGATCTCGAATACCGTATCCAGCGCCGGTCCGGGCGCGCCGCCGTGCAGGGGACCCTTCAAAGCTCCGATGGCGCCGGTGATCGCGGATACGAGGTCGGATCTGGTGGAGACGATCACGCGCGCCGCGAAGGTGGAGGCGTTGAGGCCGTGGTCCACGACGGTGTTGAGATACGTCTCCAGGGCACGTGCTGAATTATCACCGGGCTTCTCACCGGAGAGCATGTACAGGTAGTTGGCGGCGTGCTCCAACTCCGGGGCGGGATCAACCGGCTCCTCGCCGCGCAGAAGCCGCCAGTAGGCCGCGACAATCGCAGGAAAACGGGCCACCAGCGCAAGGGCCTGTTCGTGAGCGTCATCTTCCGGGATGCCGAGGCTCAACGTTCCCGCCGCCATCCGCAGCGCATCCATCACGGAGACCTTCTCCGAGGCAGCAGCCCGCAGCAGGCCCATCGTCGCACCCGGCAGCGAACGCTTGGCGGCGAGCGCCTCGCGGAACTCCGCCAGTTGCTCCACACTAGGTAGAGCATCATGCCACAATAGGTAGACGATCTCCTCAAAAGACGCGCGGCTCGCGATATCCTCTACCGGAAACCCCGCGACGATCAACTCGCCAGCCTCGCCGTCCACGCTGCTCAACCGCGTCTCCGCAGCAACTATGCCCTCTAGCCCCGGCTCGAAAGCCCCGGATATCATCTCACCACTCATGATGTCTGTACTCCTTCGCTGTCTGCAAGTTGACCTAAATGTATTAGGTTGATAGTATTTAGTCAATATTGATCTAATTATCAATATAAGGTGGGATGTATGAGAGAGGAGCGTTATCTGAGTGCGCGGGAGGCGGCGGGGGAGTTAGGGGTCAGCCTGCCGACGTTGTATGCGTACGTGAGCCGGGGCCTGGTGAGGTCCGAGGCCGCCGGGGGGAAGAGGCGCAGCCGGCGGTATCGGGCGGAGGATGTATGGAGGCTCAAGGAGCGAAAGGAGATGCGGCGGGACCCCTCGCGTGCTTCGGCGGGGGCATTGAGTTGGGGGATGCCGGTGATGGAGTCTTCTATCACTTTGATCTCGGGGGGACGGCTGTACTACCGCGGTTGGGATGCGGTGGAGCTTGCCAGAACCAGATCAGTGGAGGAGGTGGCCGCCCTGATCTGGACCGGGGATGCGGACAATTCATCAGAGATTTTCCCTTCCGGGCCTGTGGCCCTCTCCAACCGGCTGAGCGCCCTTCACGAGAGCGTGGCCGGTCTCGCACCGCTGGAAACCATACAAACGCTCTTGCCGCTTGCTGCCTCCGAGGACCTCGCGGCCTACGAGCTGCGCCCGCAGGCGGTTAGACGAACCGGAGCCCGCATCCTGAGCCTGATGGCGGCCTTCGTCGCCGGAGGCTCGGAGCAGGGAGGTAGTATCGCGGAGGTTCTGCGGCGGGGCTGGAGTCTCGAAGGTACAAGATCCGCCGAGCTAATCAACGCCGCGCTCGTCCTCTGTGCGGACCACGAGTTACCCGTCTCGACCTTCGCCGCTCGCTGCGTGGCTTCTTCCGGGGCTACGCCTTACGCAGCGGTTCTGGCGGGACTTGCGGCGATGCAGGGGAGGAAGCACGGGGGAGTCCTGGATCTCGTCGAGGCGTTCTTGCGCGAGGTCGAGGCTTCGGATGACGCGCGAAAGGTCATTGCCGGGCGTCTGAGAAGAGGGGACGGGATGCCGGGCTTCGGCCACTCCCTGTATCCTGAAGGCGACCCGCGGGGGGCGGAGTTGATGCGAATGGTCGCGGCGTCCTATCCAGAGAGCCCCGATGTGGCGCTCTCTGAGGAAGTCGCAGGAGCCGTCCTGGAGCTTATCGAGGAGCGACCGACCGTGGATATCGGTCTTGCGACGCTTGCCAGAGCGTTGGGGTTGCCGCCGGGCGGGGCGATAACGCTGTTCGCGGTGGGGAGGACGATAGGTTGGATCGGGCACGCCATCGAGCAGTATGCGGAAGGCTCGCTCATACGCCCCAGGACGAAATACGTCGGGGAACCGCCTAGACCGGAATATGGATAACGTTGAGCCCGTCGAGAATGATGACCACCGTGGGTAGCGTGTTGAACGTCGCGTGTGCCACAAACGACGGTAGAAGACTGCCGCTGCGCGAGAAGAGTACGCACAGCGCGATCGCGAGCACGAAAATCGTCAGAAACAGCACCGGCTCCAGATGCACCAGCGCGAAGAGAACCGAGGAGATGAGCGCCGCCAGCACGAAAGGAATCCTGCCGGCTACCCTGCCCGAACCTTTAGCTGCGAGTCTGGTGGAGACGAGGAGCCCCAGCCGGTAGAGGCCGTTGAAGATGGCGCCGCGGAAGACCAGTTCCTCGACGGCGGGTCCGAAGAGCACGACAACCAGTATCATGGTTGGTATCGCGAGATCCGGCCTCTGCTGAACCCAGCCCTCCAGCCCGTGCATGAAGGGCTGCTGTATCTTGGACCGCGCCGAGTAGCCGAAGTGTCTGAGGACCTTTGCGCTCAAAGGGTTGGTTATTGCCTCCACGACTATCGCGCCGATGCCGACGAGGAACCCGGTTACCGCCCCGGTGAGTGCCCCGCCTCTGGGCTCCCTGAAGCCCAGAGAACTCAAGGAGTACCCTACCATCCTCCCGAACCGCCGCATGACGAAGACCCCGGCGAGGAAAAGCCCGATCGTGAGCGCGGCGAAGATGGCGTCCTGCAAGACTACCAGAGTCAGGGCTTGCTGGGAATTGCTAATTTCCTCCGCCTCCCAGATAAATCCCGCGTGTGGTTATGCCGCTTTCGGCATCCCCGGCCAGGCGGTCCCGGATCCAGGTCGGAAGCAGCTCTATCTCGCGCAGCTTTGCCAGCTCTACCCAGCGCAGTTCCTTGAGCGTTGGTTCCTCACCCGGCGCAACCTCCGGATCGCTCCCCAGCCGCGCCTCGGAGTTCCGATCCACATTAACCCGCACGGTGATGTCAACGGTGTGCCTGCCCTCTCGCAGGAACTCGCTCACGTAGAGCACTCCGGAAAACTCCGCTTCGAGCCCGGTCTCTTCTGCGACCTCGCGCACGGCGCACTCCGGGATGGTCTCGCCCGGCTCCAGTCGTCCGCCCGGCAGGACCCAGTAGGATTCTCGTCCGGGCTTCTCGTGACGGACGAGTAGAATCTCGCCGTCCCGCTCCGCCACGACCCCGACTCGTATCCCGAAATCTATCCCCGAAAAGTTACGCTCTTTACCCATTCATGATCGAGTATACATCCGGCGGCTAGAGTACCCGTATCTCCTTTGACAATATGGGTGAGCTTCGCTTACTTTCCGGCCCTCAGGTACTCCTCGAACTGCGGCCAGGGGAGGCAGTTGATAACGGACTCCTTCTCAACCCACGCCCGCCGGGCTTGCGACACGCCGAACTTGATGAAACTCAGGGCGCTCTCGTCGTGGGCGTCGGTGTCTATGGTGATGCGGACCCCGGCCTCGACCGCCTCGCGGACGTAGGGGACCGAGAGATCCAGGCGGTCAACATAGGAGTTAAGCTCCAGTGCGGTGTTCGTGGCCTTCGCCTCTTTTATGAGGCGGGAGACGTCCACGGCGTAGGGCTCCCGACGGTTCAGGAGGCGCCCCGTCGGGTGGCCGATGGTGCGGACGTGAGGGTTGTTCATGGCCCGCACGATGCGCTCTGTCATCTCCTTCTCGGGCAGCTTGAACGAGGTGTGGACGCTCGCGACCACGAAGTCCAGTTCTGCGAGAAGGACGTCCTCGTAGTCGAGGTCTCCGTTCTTGAGGATGTCCACCTCCGTGCCGCAGAGGAGCTGGATCTCCCGGTACTTCTCGTTGGCCTTGCGCACGACTTTCATCTTCTCCTTGAGGCGTTCGGGCGAGAGGCCGTTCGCGACCCGCAGGCTCTGGGAGTGATCGCAGAAGACGAGATAATCGTAGCCTAACTCGATGGCGGCCTCGGCCATGCTCTCGATGGTGCCCTTGCCGTCGGAGTAGTTGGTGTGGACGTGCAAATCTCCCCGGATGTCGCTGGCCTCGATCAGGGTCGGCAGCTCGCCCCGCTCTGCGGCTCTGATCTCACCCGTATCCTCGCGCAACTCCGGCGGGATGTAGGAGAGGCCCAGCCTGGAATAGAGATCCTCTTCGGTCGGAACGGGTTTGTAGTCACCGCTTCCGGCTTTGGCTATGCCGTACTCGGAGATGTTCAGGCCCCTCTTGACGGCCCGCTCGCGCAGCGCGATGTTGTGGGCCTGCCCGCCGGTGAAGTGGTGCAGCAGGGAGCCGAACGCCTCCGGCTCGACGATCCGCAGATCCACATCCACCCCGCCGCACTTGATGGAGACCTTCGTTGGGCCGTGGGCCACGATCTCATCCACGAACGGGGCCTCGGCGAAGGCATCTGCCAGGCTCTTCATGTCCTTGCTCGCCGCCACGATGTCGAGGTCGCCGATGGTCTCCTTCTGGCGCCGCAGGGAGCCCGCGACTTCCGCCCACTCGCAGGCGGGATGCGAACGGACGAACTCCAGCAAGTGATCCACGAGGGCGGTCGCCTCGTCGAGGAGCATCCGGCGTTCGGTGGAGCTGTAGGTACGGGCGGCCCGCAAGATTCGCTCCTCGCTCTTCTTGCCGAAGCCCTTGAGGGAAGCCAGCCGGCCCTCTTCGAGCTCGCTCACATCCTCGACGCTCGTCACTCCCAGCTCGCGCCAGAGCTTGCCGGCGGTGCGCGGTCCCACGTTCGGCAGGCGCGTAACCTCGACGAGGCCCGAAGGTATCTCCTCCGAGAGTTCCAGAAGTATCTCTGGGGTGCGGTCCTCGGCGAGATCTTTGATCACACCCGCCGTCGTCTTCCCGACGTGGGGGAGATCTTCGGGGTCCTCGACCCCCGCCACCGGGTGCCCCAGTGCCGCGACGGATTCTGCGGCCCGCTGGTATGCCAGGACGCGGTAGTAATCATCGCCCCTGATCTCCATGAGCGTCGCGATAGTCTCCAGGACGCGGGCTATCTCCCGGTTGTCCACAGCGAGGACCTCCTTCGTGATGCGGCAGCCAGAACGATTATACGCGCGAGGGAGTCCCGGTCCGGGATCATCGCAGCTCTGATGGGGCGTGGCTGGAGTCGGGGATTTCTCTGGCGGAGATTATGCGCGGTTTGGCGCCTATGGCGGGTTGATGAGGCATTCGGCCACAGATCGCCAGCTTCTCCATGCGGGTCAGCCGATCGCTGCTGCGCTTGGGGTGCTCCCAGAGCTCCACCCGCAGCCTGGAACCCTGCAGAAACACCCTTACGTGGGTGAGCACGAACCGCGAGGCGAAAACGGGAGGGCCTTTGAACCGGGCACGCACGGGCAAAAGTTGCCTCAGCCAGCAACCACAGTTGGCTACCACCGCCTGCCCGCCGTCTGCCTGTTCCAGCTTCGCCAGGTAGGGAGTGTGGGTGTGCCCCGAGACGAACACGTCTATCGAACAGGATTCCTCGTCTTGCAACATCGGCGGCCGCTTTCTCTTCCTCACGGTGGCTTCGATCCTCTCTTGAGCCGTCGTGCCTGTTTGCTCTCCAGGGCTCACGGCGATCACGGATGCGATCCTCTGGAGCGAATATTTCAGTAACAGGAACAAAGCGCCAAACAAGAGTAGGGTAATGAAAACGAAGAAAGAGGTCTCCTGAATGGCGTCATTGACTTTAGGTATAAGAAGGTAGCCTTTGTAGAAGATCCGGGGCATGTCATCGGAGGTTACGGAGAAGAAAGCGAGGGTTCGGTAGGCCAGGTAGCAGAGAATGAAGGGGAGCATCAGGTAGGTTGTCGTCCGTCCCAGCGCGCTATAGAAGTACCTGCTGGTGATCCAGCGAGGGATGTTTCCCAGCGGCCGGATGTGTTTCATCTCGGCGAAGTCCACTTCCCACGCGATCTTGCCCAGAGGCACGAGCCGGCGCTCGAAGTCGGTAACTATGTGCTGCCCGAGCGGGGTGCTCAGAGGAGAGGAGTAGTCCTCGATCCGGTTGGCAGGGTCGAACTGGTCGCCATGCTCCGAGTAGATGGTGAACCCCCCAACAGATGCCAAATACGAAAGCGAAAACTCCTCAACCAGCCCCTCTCTCCTTAACGTCTCTCTCACCTGGGGGTTCCACCACACTTCCGCATCGTGGTTTCCTGGCAGGTAGATCACCCGATGATTCTCTCTTGAGGCAAAGCGTCTCAAGGAGTCAAACATCTTCTTATACTCTTTGCGCTCTATGGTGAGCCTGGCCCGGTTGGTTTGGGGTGGGGGTTCTCCGATCAGGAGTAAGTTGAAGAAGTCACCGGCGAGTACCAGTTCGACAGGGTTCTCGTAAGCGGCAAGCTCTTCAAAGAGGGACTCTAGTTCTTCTGGGGATTCGAAGCCGTCGCAGCCTGGATCCCCCCCGATATGGCAATCCGAGACAAACACGATCATCGTTGCACCCGGTAACTCTTTCACACCATGTATTTTAGACTTCCTGGCTGGAGGTCGTCTGGGTATCTAGTATGATATGCAAGCTCTATCCCCGGTAGACCGGCATCGGCCAGCAGCTCGGGAGCGGAAGATCGAACATCCAGAAAAATCCATGTCTCCTACCAAAGTTCTTATCCTCACGGCTCCCATAGGGAGCGGGCACGTAGCGGCGGCGCACGCCCTGCGGGCTGAGCTGGAGCAATACGGCCATGAGGCGACGGTTATAGACGGTTTGCAGGAGATGAGTCCGGTTCCGGTCGGGGCGTTGAACTGGATATATATAAGCCAGCTCAGGCATCTACCGCAACCTCTGGCGGCGCTTCTCGCCATAACCGCGCTGAGGCCGGTCTCGGATATCGTGAGGTTCCTGGTGGGAGTCCTTTTTGCCGGACGGCTGCTGAGAGTTATCGAGGAAGGGCGGCCAGATGTCATAGTGTCCACCTATCCGCTGGTTACCGCCGCCCTGGGATACCTGCGCGGCAGGGGAAAGATAACCGTGCCGGTAGTGGCCCTCGTCACGGACTATGGCGTCCACCCTTTATGGACATCTCCCGGCGTGGATATGCACCTTGTAGCCTCTGATTTCTCCGCGGATATGGTCCGGCGCGCCGGAGGAAGGGTCTCTGTAGCCCGGCTTCCGGTGGCACCGGGTTTCGCAGACGCACCTGCGCGGGCTTCTTCCCGCGCCGCCCTGGGGGTGCCTGGAGGTGCTTTCGTGGTGCTCATCGTGGGAGGCGGATGGGGGCTCGGCGATACGGAAGGTGCTACCAGGCGCGCAATTAACGCGGGCGCGTACACGGTAGTCGTGGCGGGACACAACCGCGACCTCGAGTTACGGCTCGAAAAGCGGTACGGGACCGAAAGGAACGTGCGGGTGATAGGCTGGACGGACAAGATGCCGGACCTGATGGCGGCATCTGATTGCCTGATCCAGAACGCCGGAGGCGTAACCTGCCTGGAGGCTATAGAGATGGATCTCCCGATAATTATCTTCGATCCCATTCCGGGCCACGGGAGGTTGAACGCCCGCGCCATGGAAACGTCTGGCGTGGCTTGCTGGGCGCGTACCGCGGATGATCTCGAAAGGCTTTTGAAGTCCGCCGCCGGAGGCAAAGCTCTACCGCAGGCCTCGCAAGAGTTCCGAAACGCTCCGAAAGTCTCCACAGCGATCGAACCCCTGCTTCGACAAAATTTATCGGACTGCTGAATCGGCTTACGGCGATATCTTCTCCGAAGAGTTGGCGGAGAGTACGAGCGTTCCGATGAGGGTGAGTAAAATCCCTCCAGCGAGCAGAATGCGTAAACCCGGAGAGGCGGGCCATGCCTCATCGAACAGGAATGGTGCTGCGGCTATGGGTACTACGGTGTGCAGGGCGAGCACTACCGGTGCCACAACCGAGGCCTGTACATGGTGCAGAGCTTTCAACTGGGCGTCGAACGCCAGAAAACCGCTCCCTGCGATCCCCAGACCAAGCAGTGCGAGCGGCAGGAATACCGCTCCGTCGTTCAGAATGGCGGAGATCCCGGCGTGCAGGTAGTCGGCGGCGTCCTTGGTGAAGATGCCGCTCAGCGCGTAGGCCATACCCGAGGCTACCGCCCCGAAAGCGAAGCCGCCAGAAACACGTGCGGCGCGCAGCGCGTATGGCAGCGCCACCACTGGACCTGTGATAGCCAGGAGCACAACCCACTCCCAGGTAGTCGGCGAAGCGCCGCCGAACCGCGGGGGAGCGAGCCCCACTGCCACCACCCCCAATGCTATGAGCACCACGCCGAGGATCTTCCCGCGCCCCACCGGCTCTTTGAGCGCCCAACTGGTTAGCAGGAGCAGAACACCCAGGCCCGCGACGCTCAGCACGCGGGCCAGCGTCAGCGGGATGAGGGCGAGCGCGACGATCTCCAGAACCCAGCCCGCCACGTCCAGCGCGATGCCGAGGATTCCTGAGCCTTGCTTGCCGACGGACAACGAAGAGACCCCCGGATGCCGGCGCGCGGCGACCGCGAGGAGCACCACGGAGCCGTTGTAGGCAACCGACGATGCCAGAATCAAGATGATCCCCAGCAACACTTTTAGGGGCTGACCTCCTTGCGGAACGAGCTGCCAGTAACGGTAGTCGCTATATGCTCTCCGCTTCCGTTTTCGATGCCTAGAGAGTTTACAGGCTAAAATCTTTTGCGTGGATCGCGAGAGATCCGAAGAGAACCGCCGGTTGCGCCGAATCGCCTTCCTGGGAGCGTTGCTCGCCCTGAGCGCGTTCGCGGCTTTCCTGGGGCTCGCATACGAAGTAAGCGATGGAGCCACCAGACGCCTCGACGTCGCCCTGCTTCTGCGCGTGCACTCTACCTTTCCCGGATGGTTAGAACCCTTTCTGATAGCCGTAACCACCCTCGGCTATTACTGGGTGGTTACCGTGCTCCTCGCCATCGTCGCCTTCCTCTTCTACCGCCGGGATTTCAGATCCTACGCCCTCTACCTGCCGGTCTGCGCTTTCGGCGGCATGAGCCTCGCCACGATCGTCAAGGATTCCGTAGACAGGGTGCGTCCCCACCTCTTCCACTTTGCGAATTACCCCATACCTTCTTCCTACTCGTTTACCAGCGGCCACGCGACCATGGCGGTTGCCTTCTACGGCGTTCTCTCCTTGCTCATCGCCAGGCGACTGAGGGGCTGGCGCAGGTGGAGCCTCGTGGGGCTCGGTGGGATCCTCGTCCTTCTGATAGGCTTCAGCCGGTTGTATCTGGGCGTTCACTACCCGAGCGATGTACTGGGCGGATACCTGCTCGGCACGTTCTGGTCCGCCGCGGTCGGGAGTGCCTTCACACTCTGGCGCTTACACCTCAGAAAATCCTGAAAAGGAAGCTGGAAATCTTCACCTGGAGGTGGTAGCGTTCCTGAGTGCTCGCCAGTATCTTGCAACCTTTCATCGAGTGGGTAACCGGGACCATCGGGAGCCACGGGCTCTTCGCGGTCTTCGGGCTGATGGTGCTTGAGAGCACGGGAGTTTTGATCCCCTCGGAGGCGATAGCGCCCTTCGCCGGATATCTCGTCTCCATCGGCAAGATGAGCCTGTTCGGGGCGGTGGCGGCGGGTGTTATGGGAAACCTGATCGGGTCATGGATCGCCTACACCATCGGGATCACGGGCGGGCGCGAGCTGTGGCTGCGTTACGGGAAGTTCGTGGGCGTGCGGGCACATCACCTCGCCACAGCCGAGAAGTGGTTCGATCGCTACGGCGAGTTCACGGTCTTTATCTCCCGCTGTCTGCCGGTGGTCCGCACATTCATCTCCTTCCCGGCTGGTGCTGCCCGGATGAACTTTGTCAAGTTCACCTTCTACACCCTGCTCGGCTGCGTGCCCTGGGTCTTCGCCCTGACCTACGTGGGATACCTGCTCGGCAAGAACTGGGAAGAGGTAGGCTCGTTTATCCACTACCTGGACTTCGCGGTCGCACTCGGCATCGTGGTCGGGATCGCATACCTTCTCTGGCGCTGGCTCTCCGCCCGCTCCTCCAAGGCCGGATAATTTACCCTTCGCTACAATAGGTCGGATGGACTGGCTGCACCTTTTGCTCCTAGGCGGGATAGGCGTCGTCGGCGGGATACTGTCCGGGCTGGTCGGTGTGGGTGGTGGAATTATCTTCGTGCCGGGACTCACCCTGGCAGGTGGCTGGAATGTCAAGGAAGCCGTGGCCGCGAGCCTGATAATCATCATCTTCAGTTCTCTTTCGGGTACGATCCGCAACGCCCACAGCGAGAACCCGGCGCGGTGGCGGGAAGCGGGCTTGCTCTCCCTGACGGTCGCGCCGGCGTCCCTGATCGGGGTTTACATCAGCCGCATCTCTCCCGAGCAGGTGGTGGAGATCTGCTTCGCCGCGCTCCTTCTCCTCCTGGCCTATCCGACATCGCGAAAGCGCCCGGACTACGGCGGAGACAGGAAGATTCCGCTGCCCCTGGCGCTCGCGATCGGGGTGCTAATCGGGGCTCTCTCCGGGCTCGTGGGGGTCGGCGGCGGAGTCGTGCTGGTCCCCCTGCTGTCGCTTGGTTTCGGACTGGATATAAAGACGGCCATCTCGACCAGCCTGGTAGTCGTGATGGCCACAGCCCTCGTGGGCGGCGCGGGCTACGTGGCGACCGGGTTCGGAAACCTCCTCAGCCTGCCACCCCTGATCGTGGGCTCCATGATCGGGGCCTGGGTCGGCGTGCGCATCCGCGACCCGCTGCCAGAGGGTGTGATCCGGACCGGCTTCGCTTTCCTTATGGTCTTGACCGCGCTCAAGATCCTCTCCGACACCCTGAATGTCTTTTAGCCTAGCCTAAAAATACCTGCAAACGTCGTGATTTTTGGCCGGAACCCGCATGATAAACTTGCAAGATGGGTAGCGAAGAGCGCGCAGACAAAGAGGAGCGCCGGGAGAAAAATCGGGTAACCGTCGTTTCGGTGGTTGCGGCGGTGGCGCTGACGTGCGCGAAGCTGGCGGCAGGATTGCTCACCGGGAGCCTCGGGCTTCTGGCGGAGGCGGCGCACTCCGGGCTGGACACGGTCTCCACTGTAGTTACCTTCTTCTCCGTGCGGATCGCCGGTCGCCCCGCTGACGAGGAGCACCCTTACGGGCACGGGCGTTTCGAGAACCTCTCGGCGATCATAGAGGGCGTGCTGCTCATCATTACGGCGGCCTGGATCCTCTACGAGTCCGTACACCGGATCTTCTTCGCCTACGTCGCAGTCGAGCCCTCGGCGTGGGCCTTTGCAATTATGCTGGTGAGTATAGCGGTAGATTCCGCACGCTCGACCATGCTCTCCAGGGCGGCCCGCAAGTACGACAGCCGCGCGCTGGAGGCCGATGCCTTGAACTTCCGGGCGGACATGCTCTCCTCGGCGGTGGTGATCGCAGGTCTCGCGCTCGTCGCCTACGCCAATGCTACCGGGAACGGAAACTTCTTCCTCAACCGGGCCGACGCCTTCGCGGCGCTCTTCGTCGGGCTGTTCATAATCTTCAAGAGTGCGCAGCTCGCCGTAAGGTCGGTCAACGTGCTCCTGGACCTGGCTCCCGTAGACCTGCAGGAGAAGATCACGCGCAGCGCCGACTCCGTGCCCGGCGTGGTCGAGACCCGGATGGTCCGGATACGCGAGTCCGGGCAGAGGAAGTTCGCCGACATCGTGGTAACCGTCCCGCGTACCGTCAGCGCCTCTGAAGCCCACGAAATATCCGAGAAAGTAGAGGAAGCGGTGCGCGGCGTGGACCGCCGCACCGAGAGCGTGGTGCACGTGGAGCCGGTGATGACCGACACGGAAACCCTGGCCGAGTCCATCCATGCCACGGCGTTGCAGATGGGCTTGAGGACGCATCACGAGCGGGTGCAGCGTTCGGGCGAAAACTTCGAAGCATCGCTGCATCTGGAGGTGGACGCCGGTCTCACGCTCGAAGAAGCCCACGCGCTTGCAAACCGGCTGGGGCGGGAGATCCGGGAGCAGTATCCGGAGCTGGGCCGGGTGAACACGCACATAGAGGTGGCGGAGCCCGAGTCGGGCGAACGGCGCGAGATAACCGGGGAGCATGCCGATCTCGTGAGGGAAATAAAGCGGGCCGTGGAAGAATCCGGCGTGGGAGCGAGATGCCACGAGGTTCGCCTGTACCGCGCCGGAGAGGATCTTGACGCGGTTTTGCACTGCGACTTCCCCGGCTCGACGAACATCGGCGCGGTGCACGTCTGGACCGAGCAGATGGAGCAGACGCTGCGGGAGCGCTTCCCCCGGCTCGAGCACGTCGTCATCCACGCCGAACCGCGGGAAACACAGCCCGACTCTTGAGCCCGCTCCGTTTCGGAGCGTGGTATTCTAAGCGTCCGTATGACCGAGAAGCGACCCTACGACCGGTACTTCCAGACCTCCCGGAAAAAGGCCCGTTCACAGAGGAAGAGCGGCGGCTGGCTGGAATTTTTTATCATCCTCGCTGCCGCGTTCGTCCTGGTCTTCGGCATCGTCCGGCCCTTCGTTTTTGAGGCTTTCTATATCCCCTCGAAAAGCATGGTCCCGACGCTCGAAGTAGGGGATAGGGTGCTGGTCAACAAGTTTATCTACGATTTCACGCAGCCGAAAAGGGGCCAGGTGGTAGTCTTCAAAAACCCCGAAAACCCCAATGCCGACCCCCTGATAAAGCGCATAGTAGGGCTTCCGGGAGATACGATCAGACTCAGAGACGGCAAGCTCTACGTCAACGGTGTTCTCCAGAGAGAGCCCTACGTGAACAAGGCCACCCCAGACCCCATCCCCTACGGCCCGAAGAAAGTGCCGCCCGGACACGTCTTCGTGATGGGCGACAATCGCGGGGACTCCGAGGACTCGCGGTATTTCGGGGCGATCCCGGAGTCCAGCATCGAGGGCGAGGCTTTCCTGCGCTTCTGGCCGCCGGGCCGGGTGGGAGATATCTAACATACATGTAAACCTTTCCGTAAAGGAGTATTCTTAAATCCTATGAGCGAAGAATTGCCGCGCGAGCAGAGTTCCCCCAAGCGCCAGGGCCGCCGGAGCAGGTTGGGCGGGCCGGTAGGCGAGTTTGTTATTACACTGGTCATCGCCTTTGTTCTCGTCTTCGGTTTCGTCCGGCCCTTCGTCGTCGAGGCGTATCGCATCCCCTCGGCGAGCATGGAACCGACGCTCGACATACACGACCGGGTACTTGCCAACAAGTTTATCTACGACTTCACGGACCCCCAGCGGGGCCAGATCGTGATCTTCAAGAACCCCGAAGACCCGAACTCGGACCCCCTGATAAAGCGTGTGGTGGGGCTGCCCGGCGATACCCTCAGGATCCAGCACGGCAAGCTCTACGTCAACGGCGTCCCCCAGAACGAACCCTACATCCATAAAAATCCCTGCCTCCAGTTCCGGCCCAAAACCTGTAGTTTCGGTCCGACAGAGGTTCCACCGGGCCACGTCTTCGTGATGGGCGATAACCGGGCCAACTCCTACGACTCGCGCTTTTTTGGCCCGGTCCCGGAGTCCAGCATAGAAGGCGAGGCTTTCCTGCGCTTCTGGCCGCCGGGCCGCCTCGCCTGGCTCTAGCACGCCCGGCTCCATCGCCGGGGATTCACGTCATCCCCTTATTTATGAGCGCCCAAACGTTGCGCTATTGCTATTGACATCACAATAACTTTTCGTGATAATGCGGGCACTACTCAGAATAGGGTGATAGGGCTCTCTGTTCGTTGAACAACTTATATAGGAAGGAGAGGATAGGGGAAGAGGGGTTTCGCATGCTGCCGCATAAGCATGGCGGCTACATTCCGGGCGTCCAGGCATAGTAAGGATTGCGGGTAGCGGACGGTTCTTAGCGCGTTTGCGACCCGCCATCGAAGCAAGCCGCCGGGGGTAGGGAGGGGCGGGGAAAGGAGTCAGTTGAGTATGTTAGGGAGATCTTTCCGGCGCTTCAGATGGCTGATCTTCATGATCGCAGCGGCGAGCATTCTTTCGCTCCCGGCAGCGCAAGCACAGAATGCAAACGTTTTGCCTGCCAGGATGGTCAACCAGCTATCCCAGGGACCGCTCATCCGCTACTACAAGACGCACCCTCAGCAGGCACCACCGCAGTTTACCCGGCGCCTGCAGGCTGCTGAGCAGGCTGCCAGAGGGCTCCAGGCGAAGTCGGTGACGCCATCCTCCGCGATACAGGCTCCGCCTGGCGCGGGCACGAGGTTCAACCATGACAACTTCGGGCTGCCGCAGAATGAGGAATCGATCACGGCGTGCGGCTCCAACTCCGGCGTGGTGCTCGGCGGGACCAACGACTATCGCGGCCTGTTCGACCCGCAGCAGAACTTCACGGGGTGGCACTTCTCCACCGATGGTGGCGCCACCCTCCGCAACGAGGGACTCTTGCCTGCGGTCAAGGTCGGGGCACAGGCCGTTCCTTCCGGTGGAGACCCGGTGGACATAGCTGGTGCGGGCTGCGCCCTCTACGCAGGCAGTCTCAACTACGACCCCAATACCCTCAACCCCAGCGCCATCGGCGTCTACCGCACGACACCGAAGATACTCGCCTCCTGTCCCGGCGGGAACTCTCCCTCGTGCTGGCCGGACCGCAGGGCCGTGGTATCGAGCACCAATCCCAACGAGTTTCTGGATAAGGATTGGATCTACGCCGGAGGCGGGGGGAAGGCCGGCACGGACGTATGGGCCGTGTACACGGACTTCCTGTCTACGCAAACCTCGTTTACCGCGAGCCTCAAAGCGGTGCGATGCAACGCGAGCCTGAGCAAATGCTCTTCCCCGATAAACATCAGCGGGAACGAACAAGACGTGCAGTTCGGGGACGTAACCATCGGACCGGATGGCCGGACTTACATAAGCTGGACGGAAGTCCGGGGCGAACTCACGGGGCAGCCGCAGACGTTTATACCGCACCTGCGGGTCGCCGCTCCCGGAAGCACCCGCTTCGGACCCATACGCACGGTTGCGGTGGAGACCAACGCGATACCCTTCTCCGGGGACTTCGGGATACTCAACGCTACCGACTTCCGGGTTGCCACCTACCCGAAGAGCGATGTGCGGATCGTGAACGGCAAACCGAAAGTATTTATGGTCTGGGATGCGTGCAGGACGAGAGTTCCCACCGGTGGCACCTCGCGCCCCATCACTTGCGAGAAGCCAGTCATCAAGCTCAAGACTTCCACCGACTTCGGCGCTTCCTGGAGCGGGGTGAAGATTCTCTCGAAGGGCGGGAGCAACTACTTCCCGACCATATCCAGCGATAAAGGAGGTTCGGGCCTGGCGGTAGCCTACTACACGAATCGCTTCGATCCCAGATTCGATAACCGCCAGGACGTGGAACTGCTGACGCTCAGCCCGCAAACGGACCAGGTGCTGGGGCGCCAGCGTCTCACCCCGATCTCCAACGAGCCGGAGGCCGATCCCTTGCTGGGCGGGTTCTTTATCGGCGACTACTTCGAGGTGTTCGCCTCGAAAGACAGGGCATTGGTCCACTACAACGCGAACTATCGTCAGACGCGGTTGCTGGAAAGCGGTCTGCCCGTCGCGCAGCAGGACAACTACCTGAAGAGAGCCGGTCTGTAGGCCAGTTAGAGATCAGATACTTCAAAGGGCCGCTCACCGAGCGGCCTCTTTTTCTGAATTAGCGGCCGTAGGTTTCAGCCAGGTGCCGCAGCTTCGCGGCGAGCCCCGGACTTGGAGCAGACTCTGGCATACGCCAGGACCAGTTTCCTTTCGTGGTGCCGGGGAGGTTCATCCTGGCCTCCGAACCCAAAGACAGCACATCCTGCATCGGCACCACCGCGCGCGAGGCAACCGAGGAATAAGCGAGCCGTATGAAATCCCACGTCGAGACGTACTCCCGGCCCAGGTAGCGACGGGCGAAGGCCCTCTCTTCGATGGGGGCGGAGGCCCACCATCCCTTTGTCGTGTCGTTGTCGTGGGTGCCGGTATAGACGACCCAGTTCTCGTGCTCGTAGTTGTGGGGCAGATGCGGATTGTCGGGACTGGAGAACGCGAACTGCAAGACCTTCATCCCCGGCAAACCCAGGTTATCCCGGAGAGACTCTACCTCCGCGGTGATGTTGCCCAGGTCCTCCGCGATGACCGGAAGCTCACCCAGGGCGTCTTCAAGGGCCCTGAACAGCTTCTCTCCCGGTCCCTTGACCCACCGGCCACCGCGGGCCGTTTTCTCGCCCGCCGGGACTTCCCAGGAGGACTCGAAGCCTCGGAAGTGGTCTATACGCACCGCGTCGTACAGGGTGAGGGCCTGGCGCATGCGTTCGACCCACCAGCGATAGCCGTTCCGCTGCATCTCTTCCCAGTCGTAGAGGGGGTTGCCCCAGAGCTGGCCCGTCTCGCTGAAGTAGTCCGGCGGTACGCCCGCGACGACCGAGGGCTCGCCGGAGCCGTCCAGGCGGAAAAGCTCCTGGTTCGCCCACACATCCGCTGAGTCGTGGGAGACGAAGATCGGGAGGTCCCCGATGATCTCTATTCCCGCCTCGTTTGCTGCCTGTTTTACGGCTCGCCAGTCCTCGAAGAAGAGGTACTGGACGAACTTGTGGAACCGCACCTCGCGCCCAAGCTCCCGGCGTGCCCGCGAGAGGGTTTCCGGGTTTCGATCCGAGATTCCACGGTCCCACCCGGTCCACGCCGCGCCGCCGGATTTTTCCTTGAGCGCCGCGTAGAGCGCGTAGTCTTCGAGCCAGACGCGGTTCTCCGCGCAGAATCTCTCGAACCCCTCGCCAGGCTCCGCGTTCTCGTACGCTTCCCGCAGGGTTCCTTGCTTGGATGCGATGACCGCCGGGTAATCCACCGGTCCGGCTGCAACGCACGGAGGAGTTGAATCGAGAAGACCGTGCTCTGCAAGGTGCTGCGTGCTGATGAGCAGTGGGTTGCCGGCAAAAGCCGAATAAGAAGAGTACGGAGAGCCCCCCGAACCTGTTGGGCCCAGGGGCAACACCTGCCACACCTCCTGCCCGCTATCTTTCAGGAACTCGACGAAGCTTACCGCTTCTGCACCAAGCTCCCCGATGCCGAACTCTCCCGGCAGCGATGTCGGGTGCAACAGGATACCGGCGGAGCGCCCGGAGACGGTATTTCCTCCCCTACGATCTCTCACGCACAAGATTCTAGCGGTTTTATATCTGGCGGACAGGTTCGGTTATGATTTGGCGCGAAAGCGAAACGGAGGTTTCTATGAGCCTTGCGAAAACTCTCTGGCACGAAAACAGCGACCTGGCGCAAACGGCGCTCGAACATCCTTTCGTCCGCGGGATCGCCGACGGCACGCTGTCGCTAGAAAACTTCCAGAGCTACATCGGACAGGACGCGTACTTCCTGCGGGCCTTCGCGAAAGCCTACGCCCTCGCCCTGGCCCGCTGTCCGGATCCGGGCGGGATGAAGCTGTTTGCGGACCTGCTTTCGGGGGTGATGGAGGAGCTGGAGATGCACGCCGGTTACGCCGGACGCTGGGGGGTGGACCTCTCCGAAGTCGCTCCCAACGCTGCCACCCTCCACTACACGGATTTCCTGCTCTCGACGGCCGCCTTTCAGGGGACCGGGGATATCTGCGCCGCCATGACGCCCTGCATGAGGCTCTACGCTTTCCTCGGATCTTCGCTCGCGAAGGAGAACCGTGCAGACAACCCTTACGGCGAGTGGATCGAGACCTACGCCGCCTCCGACATGCAGGATCTCGCGGAAACCCTCGAAAACGCGCTGGATCGCTACGCTCACGACGCATCCACCGCGCGCACCCTCTACCGGCGGGCGATGCGCCTGGAACTCGAATTCTTCGAGGCAAACACCGGAGCCGGTTCTCAAGGACATTAAGAGGTCGTTTCAAAACCCGTCAAGCAATCCCTATTCAAAGCGAACCGGCTACCGCCTCATGCTGAACTACGCCTGCGCTATGATGCCTTGTGTGTGTGGAACTCCTGGCCCTAAAAGCACGGACGTTAGGAGATAGCTGCATGACCGCCGATATCCATAGAAGGCCATAGAGAGGAGCGAGAGAAATGAGCAAGGTCGTGGCGATCGAGCACCTGACGCTCGACGGCGTGATGCAGGGGCCGGCGCGGCCCGAGGAGGACACCCGTGATGGCTTCGAGTACGGCGGGTGGGCAGCATCCCGCAACGATCCCGCCATGATGGAGGTGCTGGGAGCGCGCATGGGCAACTCGTGGTCCCTGTTGGTCGGGCGCACCACCTATGAGGACTTCGCGAAGGTCTGGCCCAACCAGCCCCAGCCCAACCCCTTCACCGAAGCGCTTAACAAGGTGGAGAAGTTTGTGGCCTCCACCACCCTGGCCGAACCGCTGCCCTGGCAGAACTCCACGCTGCTGAAGGGCGACGCCGCTGAGACGGTCGCCAAACTCAAGAAGGAGCATGATAAGACCCTGGTGATCTTCGGTAGCGGCGTGCTGGTCCAGTCGCTGATGCGGCGCGATTTGATCGACGAGTACGTACTGCAGATCCACCCGCTGGTGCTCGGCAAAGGACGCCGCCTGTTCCCCGAGGGCAGTCCGCTCACGAACTTTAGCCTGCTCGACTCGCTGACCACAGCTACCGGCGTCATCATCGCGACATATCGGTCGGCTTCGCGGTGGACGGCATGAAGGAACCTTTCTTCACTCAGGAGCGCCTAAAATGATCCCAGCCGGAGAGTTCTTCGGCGTACTCGCCGTTTCTGAGGAAAGTTACACCCTCCTCGACGACCTCCCCGATCACGGTGACCGGCACGTCCGATTCAGTGTCCAGAGCGTCTACGAGGTGCTCCGGAGCGGAGATCAGCAACTCGTAGTCCTCGCCGCCGGTGGCCGCCAGAACTTCCGGGTCTTTGCCGAGCGAACGGACGAACTCCCGCACGTCTTCCGAGACTGGTAGGGAGCCGATATCCAGACGGCACCCGACGCCGCTCCTCTCGCAGATGTGCCGTACGTCCGATGCGAGCCCGTCGGAGAGGTCTATCATCGCGTGGACGCCGAGCCGGGCTGCGAGCCTCCCCGCTGCCACCCGCGGCTCCGGGCGCAGATGCTTTCTCACGAGACGCTCCGGCGAGCGCCTCCCGTCCTCCAGGGCGAGGAAACCCGCAGCCGATGCTCCCAACTCCCCCGTAACAGCCAGAACATCACCGACCCTGGCCCCGGAGCGCAGCACGGGAGTTTCTTCCAGCTCGCCGAGAATGGACACGTCAACCGTGAGCGCGTCGGCACTCGTAGTATCGCCCCCGAGCGGGTAGATGCCGAACTCCTCGCAGGCTTCGAGCACCCCCTCCATGCAGCGCAGCGTCGTCTCGGCTTCCCGTCCGCCACCGGATGCCAGCACAAAGCGCGGCAGAGCGCCCATCGCCGCGACATCCGAGGCGTTCACCGCCACCGCCTTGTAGCCCACGTCCTCTGGAGAGGCCCACTTCTTGAAATGGTGCCCGTAGACGAGCATGTCCGCGGCAATGACCCAGTCCTTCTCTCCCAGGCGCACCACGGCGCAGTCATCCCCGATGGGGACCACCACCTCCCGCGGCCTCTCTCCGAGCCTGCCAGAAATCCTCGCTATAACCTCGAACTCGTTCAAAATTGTTCTATTGACGCATATTTACGATACATAGAGATTTACTAACCCATCTGCCTTATGGTCTCCCAGAGGGTGTCTGACTCTTCCGGTGTATACCAGGTTCGAAGGGAGCGCCACTCTTCTTCGGTTGCCCAGAGGTGGGTGTCGTGGGCGTCCTGGTCGCGCCGTATGCCGCCTCCCGGATGGCGGGCCAGGAAGCCTACCCCGGCGTAGAGTTCGGGGTCTTCAGGGTATCTCCAGGGCTCTACTCTGGCCCACCAGGGGTTTCCGGGCTCGGCGGCGACGCCGGTCTCCTCCAGGGTCTCGCGCCGGGCGCAGGAGACGAAGTCCTCGCCGGATTCCAGCATTCCTCCGGGGTTCTCCCAGAGCCCGGCCGGGGGTTTCTTCCGCCGCAGGAGGAGTGCGCGGGGTTCTGGATCTTGCAGGTCCACCAGCACCACCCCTGCTCCCAGGTTGGCGGTTGCCACCTCGTCGCCGGTCCGGGATGGCGCTGCTGGCTCCGGGAGGGGTTCATCGGGCAAAGCCGCGACTATGCTCCGGGCGTTCTTGATATTCTCGTTGCTCCACCAGCTCGGCAGCTTTAGCCACTCCTCGAAGGTAAACCACCCGTGGTCGAGGTGCTCGGCTGTGATCCTGACCTCCTTCCGGTTTGTCCGGGCGGCGTACGTTACGCTCGCCAGGGGTTCCCCGTTGGAGCGTTCGCCGACCCAGGTGGCGAGCATCCGCTGCGGCGCTACGAGCAGTCCGGTCTCTTCATAGAGCTCGCGTACGGCCCCGGACTCGAAGCTCTCGCCCGGAAGCAGGCGCCCGGCCGGGGGCTCCCAGGTTCCGGTAGAGGGACGCTGCAGTAGAAGCAGACGGCCATCCTCGCGGACGGGCAAGATGCCGGAGACCAGGTGTGCCTTGACCGTCACTCCGGCAGGTAGGAGCGCAGCTTTCGCGCCGCGGCCTCGGGGTCTTCTGCGTCTATGATGGCCCGGACAACGGCGAAGCCCGGCGCACCCGCCTCGGCCACCTCCCGAGCCGTCTCCAGCGTTACACCGCCGATGGCGAACCAGGGCACGGGCGGATTTTCCCGGGCCAGCTCGCGGATTAGTGCGAGACCCGCCACCTCTCCCTCCGGCTTGGTCGGGGTCGCGTAGACGGCTCCGACGCCGAGGTAGTCGGCACCTTCTCTTACGGCTTCGAGGGCCTCATCCAGATTTCCGGCGGAGCGCCCGATAATGGCATCCGGCCCAAGGGCGCCTCTGGCTTCGGCGGTCGAGGCGTCATCCTGGCCGAGGTGGACTCCCACCGCACCGCTGAGACGGGCGAGCTCGATATCGTCGTTTACGGTGAAGATCACACCTGCGCCTGCGCAGATGTCCTTGAGCTTCTCCGCGAGGGGCAGAAGCTTATCCCTGGAAGCGTGTTTGTCCCTGAGCTGCACCACGTCCACCCCGCCCCGAACGGCGGCTGCGACTCTGTCTACGAGGTCCGGGCGCGGGTCGGTGACGAGCAGCAGGCGCGCCCGGCGCAGGGTGTCTCTTGTGCTCATGTGATGCGTTTCGGCAGCCATGCAACCACCTCCAGGTACCTGGCGAAGTGCAGTACGGGTTCTACTTCCGGCAGGGAGAGCCCGATCTGCCCGGTCATGTTGAGAACTTCGATCTCCGCTTCGGCGTGCTGCAGCGGCCATATCTGGTGGTGGATCTCACCGCGCACAACACGCCCGCTCCTGTCCGCCGCGTACAGGCAGTAACGTTCGGTAAGGAAATCCTCCAGGGTGCCAGGTTCGCTGCGGACCACCTCTCCCGAGGGGCGGTAGCGCCCGGCAAACTTCGCTTCTGGAGCTCTCCGGTGGGTACGTACGCTCTCGTAGTGCACCTCGTCGCTGGAGGTGCGGCAGGACATCCGCGCGTCGAAGTAGGGCAGCCTGTACGTTGCTCGCGCGACGCGGACGGCAACCGGGTTGTGGGCGTCCAGGCTGAAGAACCATATGCCGGGTTTGCCCTGCGCGGTTACGTAGGTGCGAAGGTTTATCTCCGGGAAATTCGAGAGCGGTGATATCGCCGGTAAAAAGTGCGGCCTGACGTCTGTCATGCGGAAAGGGACGACCCCCAGCCACGCGCTTCCGTCGAAGCTGTCCAGTTCGAGAGCGGGTGGGATCAGGGGTCGCAAAGCGCCTTCGGGCATGGGCCAGTGCATAAACAGAAGGTCATGCCAGCGCATCGAGATCGCCCACGGCCCATTCGGGGGCGGGCAGGGCCGGTGTTTCACTTGGCCGAGGAGCTTATCAGGTTGGGAGATTGTCTCCATACCTCTATCCTAGCACCCCTGCCCCGAATTCCCGTCAGGGACTCGCCTATGGCCATCTTCACTACCTGCGAACCTGCCGAGGGATTTGCCAGCAGAGACCGTTCGTCCCAAACGGCGTCGTTCGTACTTGGCCTATCCGCGAATGGGATGAAGCCTTCGCCAAGTCCTCCCTCATAGACAGAGTTTGCGAGGTGCAAAGGGTACGCTGCACCTCAGTCGTAGTGCTTGGCCTGCGGCCAAATCTCCCGCAGCGGCTCCTTCGGCCCCGTGGCAACGTAGACGGGCAGGTCGTTCTCGTATGGCACGCAGTAGCGGCACCTTATGGTGGCTCTCCGCTTCACCCTAGAGTAGCCCTTCTCTATGTCTTTCCTGGCGATTCCTACGGTTATCATCGTTTTCCCGTTGCAACTGCCGGGACCCCACAGGTAGTAGTTGTTGTGTCCGCTTATGGTGGGGGGAAGCGCATACTTCTTACCCAGGAAGTTCAGGGCGCTGGCCTCCCCGTAGTTCGACGTGAAGATGCAGGCTTCCGAACGTTCCCGGGCCGGGAGGGTCTTGTAGACGCCTGCGACGGTTCTGGTCATGCGCTCCCAGCCGAACCGGTCACCGAGGTTCTGGGGAAAGGCGCCCGACGCCGTCTGTCCCGCCGAGACGTTGCCGCTACCGGAGAGGAGACCATAGGTCCTCACGAAGGTGGCTGGGGGCAGAATCGGCATGGCAAGCGGCGCAAGCAGCAGGCCACTCAGGAAGAGTAACGCCGTGTAGGTTGGCTTGAAGAATCCCCACGCGCGTCCGCCGAACCGTTCGATGGCGACCGCTCCTCCAGCGTAGAGGAGGGGATATGCGGGGGAGAGGAAGTAGGGCTTGGCTCCCAGCAGCGTCAAGAGCGTCAGCAGGACGATGAAGGTCCATCCCAGCGCTCTGTAGAGACGTCCGGATGGTGTACGCAGGTAGAAGTAGAGCCCGGTGAGGGTCAGCGGCAGCGTGAGGGGGTTCATGCCCAAAAGCTGGCCGGAGAGGAACGCGAGCGGGCCGCCGGACTCTCCTGCGTAGCTGGCCCAGAACTGGAAAGTCGGCCAGCCGTTGGCCAGGTTCCAGAACGCGTAGGGCACCAGGAAGGCGAAGGAGATGGCGCCTCCCAGCCAGATCCAACCACTCTTGAAGTTGCGGCGGGCGGGGGTAAGCAGCATACCTACCACCAACGCAAGGCCGAAGAAGAGCATGGTGAGCTTGGTGGCAAGGCCGATGCCTGCAACCAGGCCGAAAAGTGGCCACAGCCACGGACGCTCCTGCTTGAGGATCAGGACCACCACGTACGCCCCGAGGGTCCACCACAGCTCGTCCAGAGAGTCCATCGAGAAGATCGAGCCGGTGGCCAGGAAGGTTATTGCCACGAGGCTTGCAGTCGCAGCAAGGATCTGGGCGAAGCGTTTCCCACCAAGCTGGCGGGCCATCAGGCCCGTTAGTAGCACTATGAGTGAGGAGGCGATGGCCGGGACGAGGTGGATGGCAACAAGGGAGTCTCCCGCGAGAACTCTCAAAAGCGCGGCAAATACAGCGATGGCGGGTGGGAAGTCCACATATCCTGCCGCCAGGTGGTGGCCGGCTTCTATGTAATAGAGTTCGTCTCTGAAGTAACCGTAGTTTGCCGCGAAGAGCATATGTCCAAGGAAATCCAGGAACATCAGGCTCACCAGCAGAGTGGTGGTGCCTACTCGTAATCGGTCTGGAGCGGTACCTTCGAAGGGGGCGGCGGTCGGAGAGTCTCTGATCTCGCTCCCCTTACTAAAGTGCTCGGCCCTCTACGAGCAGATGATTGACAACGCTAAAGCACAAGCCCTTCAGGCGATCATAAGACCTGGTCCCGTGGGTCATCTTGAGTGCCGGCCCCTTTCGGCAATGATATCCAAGCTTATTTTACTCTGTTCGCTCTTGGAGCACGTTGCAGAATTAGCCACAAGCAAGGCGCATATGATCCCAGCGAGGCTGTTGGTGAGGGTGTCCAGTTCCGGCCAGGCACCGGCTACATTGAGATTGCTTGTACTACCAGCTTGGACGCTAGGCTTTGCTCTGCTCTCGTTGCTCGCCTGGCTGACTTTCAGAGAGCCTCAACGTTGCGGCGCTCGCCAGGTTCCGGACAGCATTAGTCAAGGGAAACTTCGCGGATTCGGAGACCGCTTCCCAGGCTTGCGGGTTCGTCGGAGAGGGCGGCTATGGCATCGAGCAGGAGCGGCTCGAAGGTTCCCGGACCTGACGCCTTTTCCGCAGCCACCTCGCCTGCCCGTCCGAAGAAGGCCAGAGCACCTGCGACAGTCTCCGGGCTTCCTCCTCCGGCGGCGGCGAAGCACCCGATGACGGCCGTGGAGGCGCACCCGCTCCCGACGACGCGACCCAGCAGGGGATGCCCGTTCTCCACGGCCAGAATTGTCTCGCCGTCGCTAACGTAGTCGGTGGGGCCGGTGGCGGCGACCGTGGTGCCCAGGGCGCGGGCTGCCTTGAGGGCGGCGCTTCGGGCATCTCCGGCCAGACTTTCGACTCCGCGTACCTCGGCCTCCAGACCGGCCAGGGTCGCTATCTCCCCGGCGTTGCCGCAGACGGCGGAGACTTCGACCTCCGAGAGTATCTTCTCGGGCATCCGGGTGCGGAAGTTCGTGGCGCCGGCCCCGACGGGATCGAAGACCACCGGTATGCCGCGCCGGTTGGCCTCTTTTCCGGCCCGGATCATGGCTTCTATCCACGGCGGGTCCAGGGTTCCCATGTTGATAACCAGGGCTCCCGCAGCGGCGACCATCTCCTCGACCTCCTCGATGGCGTGCGCCATCACCGGTAGCGCCCCGGTGCACAGGGTTACGTTGGCTACCAGGTTGACCGTTACGTAGTTGGTGAGGTGGTGGACGAGCGGTTTTTCCGCGCCGATCTTTCGCAGCGTTTCTACGGCTCTCATGGTGTCTCTCCTTCCAGAACCGGGCCGAGGACGTGGACCGGTCCGGCTCCCTTGCCTATCTCGGATAGCCCATACTCGACGGCTTCTGCAGCTACATAGCGCGCCCGGCGGGCCGCCTCTTCGAGTCCGAAACCCAGAGCCAGGAAGCTCGCCAGCGCCGCCGAGTGGGTACAACCCGCCCCGTGGGTGTTCTCTGAAGTGTGGGTGGGACCTTTTATCTGCACGAAGTTTTCCCCGTCGTAGAGCAGGTCGGCACCGGTTGTGGTGTGCCCGCCGGTGATTATCACGGCTCCGGGACCGAAGTCTTTTATGGCGCGGGCGCACTCCTCGATGCGGCTCTCGTCTACTTCTTCCTCGATGAGGGCGAACGCTTCGTTCAGGTTCGGGGTTACGACGTCGGCCAGCGGAAAGAGCTCGTCTTTGTACGTCTCCACCGCGTCGGGCTCCAGCAGCGCGGCCCCGCTTTCCGCGACCATGACCGGGTCCACGACCACGTTCCGCAGGCCCAGACGGCGGATGGTTTCCGCGACGGCGGAGATGATCCCGGCGTTGAAGAGCATCCCGGTCTTCACCGCGTCGGCGCCGATGTCCGAGACGACAGCCTCTATCTGGTTCACGGCGACCTGCGGGGGGAACGGGAAGATGTCGTTCACTGCGACGGTGTTCTGGGCGGTCGTGGCGACGATGGCGGTAGTTCCGTGTACGCCGCAGCGGGCGAAGGCTTTGATGTCGGCCTGGATGCCAGCTCCTCCGCCGGAGTCGCTGGTGGCGATGCTCATGGCAGTTTTCATGGCGTGTTTCCTCCTCAAGATGCAGGTCTTGCTTGTTCGCGCTGGCGCCGCGAGGGTCTCGCCCCTTCGAGCGCCTTGAGTAGCGCCACCACGACCACCAGGGCGATAACCAGGCTCGGGACCAGGTACGCCGCGTTGTAGGCAGCCGAGTAGACGTATGGGTTCCATCCCTTCGGGGCGTAGCTGGCGAAGAAGGCGACCCCGGAGATGAAGTGGCAGATAAAGCGCCCCGCCACGGCCACGATGCATCCCAGGACCGCGCCGCGCGCGCTCGGGCGGAACAACCCGGCGAGTCCCATCGCGGCGAAGGGCAGCGGGTAGTCGAAGAGAACCTGGACGGGGTTGAGGATGTAGGGATCCAGGATCAAATCCAGAATCCCGTAGGCTGCTCCCGCGACCATTCCTATGCGCCAGCCCTGGCGCAACGCCAGGAGTATCAGCGGGATCATCTCCAGGGAAATAGAGCCTCCCTCGGGCATCTTGAAGAACTTTATGAGCCCCAGCACGAACGCCAGAGCTATGGCGAGGGCAGCCTCGGTCAGCACCCTCACGTCCCTGAACTCGCTCATTGCACGCCCTCCATCCTTCTCTCTGGGGACGCGCGAGACTTTTTCTCTTACTCTCCCTGCGCCGGTATTACCCGGATCAGGTTCTGCGGGTCGGTGCTTAGAGCTATGAGCCTCGCACCCTCTCAGCCTCGCGGCTCCCCGGTCGCTTATATCTTTGTATTAATTTACTCTATCTTTGCTACCTTTGCCGGGCATGTAGCCGCCCGAGCAGGCAACCCACATCAGGCCGAGCACGGTCGAGGCATCCGATATCTCACCTCCCCGAACCTTCTCCATGGCCTCCGAAAACGGTATCTCGAAGGGACGCACGAACTCCGTGGGCTCGGGTTGCGGTCCCTCCTTATCGGGGATGGCCCGGCAGCGGAACAGGTGGCAGACCTCGTTGGTGCGGCCCGTGCTGGTGTTGATGGATGCCAGATGCTCCAGCCCTTCTGCCCGGTATCCGGCCTCTTCCAGAAGCTCCCGCCGGGCCGCCGTCTCGGGACTCTCGCCCGCGTCGACGCCCCCGCTCGGCAGCTCCAGGGTGAACCTGCCGAGCGGCTGCCGCCACTGGCGCACGAGCACGACGTTGCCTTCCTGCGTGATGGGAACCGTCGCCGCGAACCCCCCGCCTTCGAGAACGCCGTAGTCCAGGGTATTCCCGTCGGGCAGCATCACCTCGTCCACCCGGAAGGCGCACCACGGGTTGCGGTAGAGATACTTCTGCCCCAAGGTCTGCCACCGGTCGTCACTCATGCGCGAAAGTATAGAGGTTTGCGGATGAGATGTACGGAGCGGGTGTAGAAGCTCCGGTTGTTATTGTCCGGTGCGGGCGCGCAGTTCGGCGGGTTTGAGGATGGTTATGGTTTTGCTTTCGAGGTCGAGGATGCCTTCCTGGGCGAGGCGGGAGAGGGCGCGGGAGAGCGCCTCGCGCGAGATGCCGGTGGCTTCAGCCATCTCCTGGCGCGAGAGGGAAGGCTCGAAGACGACGCCCCGCCTGGTTACGCGGCCCTCCTCGGTGGCGAGGGCGAGGAGCATTCGCGCTACCCTTTGAGGCGCGCTGTGGAAGACGAGATCGCTGACCAGATCTTCCAGTTCGCGGTTGCGGGCGGCCAGGGTCTGGGCGATCCGGACCGAAGCCTCTGGGAAGCGCTCCATGATCTCCAGCAGGTCGTCGCGGAAGACCGCGTAGAGCGTGCAGTCGGTCAGGGCCGTCGCACCCTGGCTCTGGGGACGCCTCTCCAGCGCCGAGGCGAGCCCCAGGATCGAACCGTCTCCGACCACGCCCAGGATCTGGTCCCGATCCTTGGGTCCGCCCGAGGAGCGGTAGAGCTTCACCCTCCCCTCGCGCATGAAGTAGACCGCCCCGGAAGGCTCACCCTCGCGGTACAGGGCGGTTCCGGCCCCTATCTCCAGGACCGCAGCGGCGATAGCAAGGGCCTGGAAGAAGCCTTCATCGAGACCGGACAGGGTCTCGAAGTCCTGCAGACCTTCGAGTTTGGCCAGGTGCTCTACGGCCCGGCAGCGTGCTCCCGGCAACCTCGCCCACGATGGCGGGGCGTTTTCACCGTACATCGGTTGGGCCTTTTCTCTGCTCATCTTTTCCCACGAGTCCTTTATACGCTAATAAACGAAGATTTGCAGGGAAGTAGGTTATCAATTTCCGCCTCACCGGAAATGCGTCTTCGGATAGCCGCTCAACATCCCGGTCATGAAAGGTATAAGCTAAACGCCGAAGGTCGAGAGCTACCAGTCAGGAGGGATTTTATGCTCGAAGGCAAGACCGCGGTAATCACCGGCGCGAGCCAGGGGCTCGGTAAGGCTCTTGCGCTCGCTTTTGCCAGGGAGGGGGCTTCGCTCGTAATAAACTCCCGCCGCGAGGAGAGCATACGTCCGGTGGCGGAGGAAGCGGAGAAGCTGGGTGCGGAGGTCCTGGCGGTCCCGGCGGACGTCTCGAAGGCGGCGGATGTCGAGAAGCTGGTTGAGGCAGCGGTAGACCGCTTCGGAGGGATAGACGTGCTCGTCAACAACGCCGGTCTCCTGGGGCCTCGCGTGCAGATACTGGACTATCCCGAGGACGAGTGGCGTAGCGTGCTGGAGGCCAACCTCACCGGCCCCTACCTGGTCTCGAAGGCTGCGATCCCTCACATGCCCGAGGGAGCTTCGATCATCAACGTCGTGAGCGGCGTCAGCATCCAGGGGCGGGCCGAGTGGGGAGCCTATTCGGTCAGCAAGTTTGGCCTGGAGGGTTTGACCCAGATCCTGGCCGCCGAGCTGAAGGAGCGCGGCATCCGGGTTAACGCCGTGGACCCCGGAGGGATGCGCACCGATATGCGCGCCGCCGCCTACCCGCAGGAGGACCCCATGACCCTCATAACCCCGGAAGAGAACACCGACGTCTTCCTCTACCTCGCCTCTGATGATTCAAAGGACGTAACCGGAGAACGCTTCAAGGCACAGGAATTTCAGAAAGCGTAGAGCAAAAACCAAGCCCTCTACTTTACTGGATCGCCGCCTTTTGCTTGGAGACGCCCGCCTCGCCGGGGTCGCTCTCATCCCTGATGAACCAGGTCAGTACCGCGCACACCACATACAGCGCGGCGTAGGTTATGACCACGCCCCCGTAGCCGATGAGGGGAGCGAGTATGCGGGCGATGAACACCCCGACGAAGGCGGCACCCCCCGCCCCGAAGTTGAGGATGGCAAGGGCCGCTCCCTTGTCTTTCGTGGGGACCATTGAGGGCATCAGCGCCGAGAGCGGCACGAACCCCGCGAGCAGAACTCCGTAGATAACTCCGGTTATGACCGCAACGACGTAGCTGCCGGAGGCCAGCGCCCCGAAATACCAGAGCGGCGTGGCTATCGCGCAGCCGATGCAGCCGAAAATACTGACCGTGCGCCGCCAGCCGAAGTAGTCGCCGAATATCCCGAAGAACAGGTTGGCGAGGATGTTGGCCGCGTAGACTATGGCGGTGAGCGTGGAGAACTGCACCGCACTCATGAATCCGCCCGAGGGGTTGTTGGCCGTTACGAAGACGAAGGGAAGGAAGAAGAAAAACCCGTACTCCGGCGAGGTGTTCACCACACGCACTACGCCGCCCAGGATCGTTCTGGGATCGCGCCAGAGGATGTCCACGCCCTCGAAGAGCCGCCTGTAGCTCGTAGGGTCCTCGACGCTCTCGTCGGCAATGGGATGGACACCGCGGGCCTCCCGCACAGCGAAAGAGCCTATGGCGCCGCCTACAGCCACCATCGCGAGCGACAACCAAAACGTGTTGTAGACACCGATGATTGGCGCTGAGATGGCGGCTATGACCGAACCCAGAGTCGGCAGCCCGCCGGTGAAGGCGAACCAGAACCACCCGGCCGCCGACCCCCTCAACTCTTCCCGCGTGACCGTCTGGACCCAGACCAGAAACCCGAAGGCGAAAAGCGGATAGGCAAACCCACGTATCCCGTAGATAAGTCCTATGAGAAAAAGGCTCTTCGCGGGGAGGGCGATGACGAGAAACAGTATCTCGAAGATAACCCAGATCGCCGCTCCGAGTTGCATCACCCTCTTTGGACCCCAGATCGCCGAGAGCGTGCCGGAGAACCACGAGGCGACCAGCACGGCAAGACCGTAGATGGTACCCGTCGTCAACGACGCGGTGGCCCCATTGAGCCCTCCCGGTCCGGCCAGATACCCCGAGAGTCGGCTTATCTCGATACCGTCCCCGATCATGAAGATGAATACCGCGACGAACCCCCAGAAAAGCGGCCTGGGGATGCCGATGCGTTCGACGAAAGAACCGAATGCTCCGTACTCGCGCGCTGGGTTTTGAGTGCTCACTTACATCCCTCCTCTTGCAAGTTGAATTTTTCGCGACAAATGAAACGAGTGAACCGTGAATCTCTCGAAAGCCAGTGAAGAAAATCCTGCGTCAGTACGGCACAGGCCAGTCCAGGACTCTTCCCAGAGTCATCGGATACGTTCTCCAGCTTCGAATCGAGAGAGCCCGTACGCTCCCCAATAATCTTCGATAACCCTTTCCGCCTTCCACGAGTTCTCCCTTCCCTCTGCTTCCTCCCCCATCATTATCACAGTATTTATGTTAATTTATAATTTATCATGTTAATTACAGCGTCGCAGTACCTTAACTGATCGAGTCCTATGTCCTCACGCGCGGGCCCAGAAACCGTCGGGGGCGAATAGCTCCTCGACGCACTCTTCGAGGATGTCGGTTTCTCTGGCGAGGTCGAGGATGGTGTAGCGGCGCCGGATCATCTGCGCTCTGGAGTAGGTTGCTTTGAATTCCGGCAGGCTCAGCCCGATATCGGAGGGGCTGGTGGGACATCCGGCTGCCTGCAGCATCGTCCGCAGCTTATCAGCCGCTATCAGTTGCGTGGACAACCGCTCGCGCAACTCCGGCCAGCGTTCCTTGAGGAGCGCGAGCCTTTGCCGGAGTTGATCCGCGTCTGTGTATTTGGCAAGGCTCTCTTTGACGGCGTTCTCGACCACCGGGGGTCTGTGCGCTTTTCGCACCGCCTGCTCTACTTCTTTCTGCTCGGGCCAATTCTGGCATATCGCTTCGATGTTCAGCTTCGAGAGGTCGCGCTGCAGTATCCGCTCGTAGAGGGCGGCGATAGAGATCGAACCTACCCCGACCTTGAATCCGTGGGAGAGCGGGGGATCATCGTCGTGGCCCAGGCCCTCCATCTCCCAGAGATGGCTGAACTGGTGCTCGCTGCCAGAGGCGGGGCGCGATGACTGGTGGACCTGCATCGCCAGCCCCGACATGATCAGACCCTCTATGAGACTGTCCATCGCTGACTGATCCCCGGCTTGCAGCTCGGCGGGTTTGCCGGTCCACTCGCGCAAGGGGTCCTGCACCAGCGACCAGACCTTCGGGGAGATTTTTTCAACTTCCAGGGCATCGGCGATTATCCAGTCCGCGCCCGCGGTAATCTTGCCCAGGAGATCCGCGTAGCCGGAGGCCGTCATCCGCCGGGGAGCATTTACCAGGACATCCAGATCGGCCAGCACCGCGCGCGGCGCCGGGCAGGTCATCGTCCGCTTGAATCCATCCTTGGTTATGGCCGCACCAAACGCCGTGTATCCGTCCATCGAGGCGGCGGTGGAGACGTTCATATACGGCCTCTCACACTCGAAAGAAGCGCGTTTTACTATGTCGTTGAGCGTCCCCGAGCCGACGGCTACCGGGATGGCATGGTGGGCCTCGAGTGATTCCCTGAGCTTCTCGATATTGAGGTACTCGGCGTAGAGCGTGGGATGTCCCGGGAAGATGTAGGGCTCGATGAGCTTGCGTCCGGACCCTTCGAGTTGCCGCTGGACCTCCTCTCCCGCGACCTCCCAGGTGTTCTCGTCGGCGACGACGACCGCGGGTTGATCACCGAAGTTCTGCTCGAATATTTCGGCGACAGAGGCGAGTGCTCCCGCACCGATCTTGACGCTCCGGGTATCCGTCGCGTCGCGCAGTGCAGCCTCGATACGTTCGTAGCTCATACGCTAACCTCCTGCTCTCTCAGTAGATCTGTGTTCTGCCGGAAGGCTCTCACGCATCCGCCCAGCCGAACTCTTCCCGCAGATGTGCAGGGACGAGTTGATCCACCCTCTCAAGAACGTAGTCCGGGTGGTTCTCTTCGGGTTCATTCTCCAAATCCGCGACCGTGGTCTCGCCGGTAAGAACAACGGCTGAGGGCATCCCGGCTCCTTTTGCCATCTTGATCTCGGTGTAGAGCCTATCGCCGGTCATCACGCACTCTCTGGCTTCGAGCCCGAGCATGTCCATGATGGTCTTGAGCATGACCGGGTCCGGCTTGCCCACGTTGACCTCGCACTTTGCGCCGGTACACGCCTCTATTGCCGCAACGATCGCCGCGGCATCGGGCTCTCCCCGGCCACCGGGAAACGGGCAGTAGCGGTCAGGGTTGGTGGTTACCAGACGTGCCCTTTTGTAGTACCAGATGGCATCAAAAGCGATTTGGAGCTTCTTGTACTCGAAGGTGCGGTCGTAGCTGGCGATCACTATGTCTATCTCTTCGGGGTCCTCAGAGATTCTGATGCCGGCTTCTCGCAAGGACTTCTTGAGCGGCTCCTCGCTGATGGGAAAGACCACTGCATCCGGGTGGTTCTCGAGCAGCCACCTCGTCATGGTGACAACCGTGTTTACTATCTCCTCTGGTGGCGTCGGGAGCCCCAGCCCACTCAGCTTCTGGGCGTACATTTCTGGATCTTTGGTGGGGTTGTTGGAGAGGAAGATGACTCTCTTGCCAAGCTCGCGCAGCTTGAGGATGAGGCGCTTCGCTCCGGGCAACAACTCCTCTCCCAGATATATGGTCCCGTCGAGGTCGAAGACGTAGCCTTCGTAGAGTTCCTCCGGAGATCGCGGGATGCTGCGGGAGCAGGCGCGTTCAGCCATCTACGCCCCGGCTTTCTCGCCGAGGCCGCGGCTCGCTACATGATGGGAGACGCTGTGCATCAGGTCTTTCATCCGGGGATAGGTTTCGATGTATTTGTCTACGTAGAACGTGTACTCCTCGTGTCGCCGGAAGTCGGGCTCTATGGTGTGCTCGGTGTGCACCATGTTGCTCGCCGCCGTCTGGACGTCCGGGTAGATCCCCGCTCCCACCGCGGCCAGGATCGCCGATCCGAGCGTCGGTGCGTCACTGACGCGGGTAAAGGAGATGGGCAGGTTCGAGACGTCGGCGTGCATCTGCATCCACAACTCGCTTTTTGACGGCCCGCCGCACGCCACACCTTCCTTCGGCTCGAAGCCGTTCTCGCGCAGCGTGCGCAAGATGTGCTCGGTGCCGTAGCAGATGCCCTCCAGGATGGCCCGGTAGACGTGCGCCTCCGTGTGCTTTAGAGAGAGCCCCCATATCATTCCTCGTGCCGCCGGGTCTGTGTAGGGGGTGCGGTTGCCCTGCCAGTAGTCGAGGACCACGAGTCCTTCAGAACCGGGGGCTATCTGCGCCGCCTGCTCGTTCAGGATGTCGTAGACGTCCACCCCGCGTCGCGCGGCCTCCGCGCTCGCTCCCTTGGCGAAATTGTCCTTGAACCACTTGACGACGGAGCCGGTCGAGGCCTGGCCTCCCTCGACGGTGTACTGGCCGGGAACCACGGCGTCGGTGTAGGCTCCAAAGAACCCCGCGCCGTGGATGGGATCCGCGGCCTGCCCGGCCATCACGTGCGAAGACCCGGTTATGAAGGCCATCTTGCCGGGGGTCAGCACGTTGAGGCCCACCATCGCCACGAAAGCGTCTCCGCCGCCCTCCGCCACGGGGATGCCTTCCGGCAGCCCGAGCTCCTCCGCCGCCTCCTTCCTCAACCCCCCAACAACGTCTCCCATGTCGAGCACCTTCTGGGGGAACTTCTCCAGCAAGTCGTCCAGCCCTACGGCCCCGTAGAGGCTCTCCGGGAAACCGCCGGAGCCCCTATCGTAGTACCAGCGGATGCTCGCGGTGTTGATGGAGGCGCTCCACTCACCGGTGAGGCGGTGGGTCATCCAATCTACGTACTCGCAGACGCGCTCCGCATTTGCATATGTCTCGGGCTCGTTCTCCTTGAGCCAGAGAGCCTTGCAGGGCATCCACTCCGCCGAGACGTTGGCGAAGCCGTTGTACTTGAGCGCGGGGTCTTTCGTCTCCTGTACCCGCCGCGCCTGTTCCGAAGCCCGCACGTCCATCCACAGGATAGCCGGTCTCAATACCCGGTCCCGCTCGTCGAGGGCTACCACCGTGCAGGTCGTGGCGTCCACGGAGACGCCCGCTATCTCCTCCGGCGAAATACCTCCCTCGCTCACAGCCTTCCTAACCGCAGCTACGAGACAACTCCACCACTCGCCGGGGTCCTGCTCGGCCCAGCCGGGATGCGGGTGCTTGAGAGAGTAAATTTCGCTGGCAAAGACGATCGGCGTGCCTTCCAGATCGAAGATGCCAACCCGGATACTCTCGGTCCCCCCGTCTATTCCCATCAAGTACGGACCTTCGCTCATCGCTCCCTCCTGTTTAGAGGATGTCCGCCATCGAGCAGACCCCTCCAGCTCGTTTCCCATCTGGTCTGGTCGGTGTAAGCCAGGAACTACCACCCCTCAGCGTAATGACCAACCCCTCCATATTTCTCACACTTAACAATGTGATTCGCACATGCTATCATGTGCAAAATATGGTCGCAAGGGTTGTCTGATGAACTTCCGCTGACGACATGGGGAGTGGATAGGGGTAGCTGTCATGGATTTTCCGCAGGCGGGTGTCAAGAGCTTTGGTCCTTCCGAGCGGCAGGAGTGGATCGCGGAGTACGTGATCCGGGAGGGATCGGTCTCTGCCAGCCGGCTGGCCTCGATCTTCGGTGTCAGCATGATGACGATCTACCGGGATCTGGACGAGCTTGAGGAGCGGCGCATAGTCAGGCGGGAGCGGGGGGGAGCAACCGCGCAGCCCTCAAGCCTCTTCGAGAGCGATGTGCGCTACCGGGTGCTGAGGCACAGCGCCGAAAAGGAGGCGTTGTGCGGGCGGGCGTTCGAGGAGATCGAACCAGGCCAGGCGGTAATGCTCGACGACTCGACGACCCTCCTGCCGCTCGTGGGCAGGCTCCCATCGCTCGCCCCGCTGACCGTGATCACGAACTTTCGAAAGGCTGTAGACGAGTTGATCGGGAAGAAGGGGATTCAGATCGTCTGCCTGGGCGGGGAGTATCTTCCCACCCACGACGCCTACGTTGGGGTGGTCTGTGAGGCGGCGATCTCCGCTGTCAGACCGGATGTGCTTTTTATGTCTATGTCCGCGGCCTCCAGGGGCGTCGCTTTTCACCAGGAACCCGAGATCGTCAGGAACAAAAAGGCGATGCTCGCGGTCGCGAGGCGCAAGATCCTGCTCCTGGACCACAGCAAGTTCGGAAAGAGCGCACTGCACCGTCTGGCGCCCCTGAGCGAATTTGATCTGGTGTTGGTTGACGACGGTACCCCGCAGGATGCTCTTTTGGATCTGGAGGACCACGGCGTCTCTTACGAGGTGGTGAGCGTGAGTTAGACCTTCTCTGAGTTGGGATGTCGGGACAAGGGTTGAGCTACGAATGGAGGTTGAACAGGATGAAGAAGATCGGCGTCGGGGCGGATGAGGCGGCCTTCGAGCTCAAGAAGGCGCTGGTGGAGCACCTCGAAGAAAAAGGCTACGAAGTCGAGGACTACGGTGTTCACTCAAAGCAACCCGTAGATTATCCCGATGTGGCCCTCGAAGTCGCGGAGGCGGTGGCAAGAGGGGAGCACGACAGGGCGATACTCTGCTGCGGGACGGGGCTCGGGATGTGCATAACGGCGAACAAGGTTCCAGGAGTGAGGGCGGCGCAGTGCCACGATGTCTACTCGGCGCAGCGGGCGAGGAAGTCAAATAATGCGCAGGTGTTGACGATGGGGCAGAGGGTTATAGGGGTGGAACTGGCGAAGGTGATAGTAGATGCGTGGCTGGAGTCAGAGTTCGGCGGCGGAAGCTCGGCGCGTAAAGTCGAGAAAATAGAGGAAATAGACCGCCGTTACCACGCTGCTCCAGCTTCTTAGGGAGCGGGCAGGGCGCGCCGTTGCGGGTGTCTTACGGTATGAGCTCTGCGACTGATTCCAGGATGCGAGAGGGACCGTAAGAATATTTCCTGATGTCTTCCTTGCGCGTTACGCCCGAGAGAACCAGTATCGTCTCCAGGCCGCTCTCGAGGCCCATGATGATGTCGGTATCCATATTGTCCCCGATTATCACGGAGTCCTCGGAGTGTGCGCCGATCTCGTTGAGTGCGGATCTCATCATCAGCGGATTTGGTTTGCCCACGAAATAGGGCTTCACTCCCGTGGTTGTGGAGATGAGCGCCGCGACCGCTCCGGTAGCTGGCTCTATCCCGGCTTCTCCGGGGTCTACCACGTCGGGGTTGGTCGCCACGAAACGGGCTCCCGCGGCTACCAGGCGCGTTGCCCGGACGATGTGCTGGGAGGAGTAGGATCTCGTCTCACCCAGCACGACGTACTTGGGGTCCGTATCCGTGAGTGTGTAGCCTACCTCGTGCAGCGCCGTAGTCAGCCCCGATTCGCCGACTGCGTAGGCGGTGCCGTCCGGGTCCTGGGACTGGAGGAAGCTCGCGGTAGCCATCGCTGAGGTGTAGATGGACTCGGTCGGCACCTTGAGCCCGCTGCGCTCGAGCCGCAGCCGCAGGTCGCGAGGGGTGAACATGGAGTTGTTGGTGAGCAGCAGAAAATTCGCGCCGATCTCCACGAGGCGCTCGATGAAGTCCGCCGCGCCGGGGATGGGTGCAGCGCCGCGCATCAAAACACCGTCCATGTCTATGAAGTAGTTTTTTGGCTTTGAGCGTTCTTCCACCGCTGTTTCCTCCTACGTTCTAGGGCGTCATCTGCACGACATCCCCGAGCCAATTTGCGAACCGGCTGAAGGGGTCTATGTAGACTCTGTGAACAAACAGGACCGGGACAAGCTAGAGAGATTCCTTTCGAGTAGCCCGTCGCTCGAAGGACACCTTCTAGGTCTTCTTGGTCTTCTTGACGAGCTTGGCCTGAACTATGAGCCGGTGGGAATAATCGGGTAGGGTACACGTCTGCAGGGTAACGATGTTCTCGCCCGGTTTGGGCCTGGTGACGGAGAGGTTCCCCGGGTTGACGGTGAACTCTTTGAAGACCTTGTAAGTGTACTTCGTGCCGTTGGCGTCGGTTATGTACACCTTGTCTCCGTCTTTGAGGACGTTGAGGTCGTAGAATGCCAGAAGGCTCTTGGTGCCCACGTAACCGAGGCGGTGTCCGGCGATGTAGACGTTGGCGGTCCTCTGCCAGGGAAAGCCGGTGCCCTTGAGGTGGATCGCCACGTGAGAGTTGAGGGCTTTTTCGTCGCTTCCCGACACGTCGGGCACGCTCGCGTTCTTTACCCGGTTCATCGCTGGAATCGTCATCTTCAAGGTCTTGTCTTTGGGGCCTTTTACGGCCTGCTGCGGGTGGCGCGGGTTCTCCAGCCTCGGGACGTTGAAACCACCAGGGTGATCGCTGTTGGTAGCCGTGCTGTCAGATCTACCCGCCAGGAAGGAGAATGCGATGAGCGTGATCCCGGCCCCTATCATGGCGACGCTCAAGAACAGAGATATTACGCTCTTTATCCTCCACCTTGATCGGCTCTTCCGTCCTCCGAACACCTGTCTCCCCTGTCTCCTGGACCAAAGCCTATGCTCGGCTGGTCCTCTTGTATTTCTCCAGCAGGCTTGCGATAGGATAAAAGTGTAGCACCAAGCTCGCCTGTCTACCTCTTGCGGTTCATTCGCAACGTTCCGGACGAGATGGAAGGCGAGCTTACTCTTCGGTGGGAAGATCCTCGCGTTCGCCCCATTCGTTCCAGGAACCGTCGTAGTTGGCGAGGTTTCTGTAACCGAGGCGGTAGAGGGTGAAGAGCGGGACCGTTGCCGCGACCCCGCCGTTGCAGTAGGCAACGACCGGAGCCTCCCTGTCCTCCGGCACTCCGGCCTCGTGAACCTTTCGGGAGAGCTCCTCTCCGGAGAGGAACGTCCCGCTCTCCGGGTCGAAGAGGCTTTCGGAGTGAAGGTGTTGTGCGCCGGGGATGTGCCCTCCGCGAGAGCCGCGACGGAGAGCGTTCGTGTACTGGGCCGCGTCGCGGGCATCGAGGATCAACGCCCTTCCGTCCCGGCTTGCGGCGAGCACCTCTTCCGCCGTCTTGCGCCAGGCGGAGCGAGGTTTCGGAGTGAACGTTGCTGGCTCTGGTGTAGGGACCTCATCGGTTGTCGGACGCCCCTCGGAGATCCACTTCTTCCACCCGCCGTCGAGGACGGAGGCTTTGTCGTAACCGTAGAGGAGGAGCGCCCACCACAGCCTGGTTGCGAACTGGCCACCTGTGTGGTCGTAGATGACGGCGAGGGTTTCATCGCCTATCCCGATAGAGCCCATAAAAGAGGCGAAGCGTTCGGGCGGCGCGACCTGGACGGGCACAGGGTCGTCGGGGTCTATAACGTCGCGGGTCCAGTCCACGTAGACGGCGCCGGGGATGTGGGCCTCATCGTACTCCTCGCGGGCGGCGAGGTACTCGGCCTTCTGCAACCCGCCGCCGAGGTCCGCTTTCCTGACATAGCCCCGGATGTCCACGATGCGGATATCCGGGTCATCCAGGTGCTCCGCGAGCCAGCCGGTCTGGACGAGCGGGTCTGCTTTTCCTGCCATCGTGATCTCCTAGAGTCTCTCAGTATTGATGACGAAGCAGTCCGAGAACTTTGTAGGGAAGTCCGTTCCTGCCACAGAGAGTCTACTATGTAGCAGGAACGGACGAAAATAGCGGTAAGTGGTGCTAGAAAGTTCCGATCGAGACCTCGTCCATATCACCAGAGTACCAGTCTCCACCCCCAGACTTGGCTCCAATCGTCAAAGGCTGGGTGTTAGAGATCAAACCAACTACCACCTGGTTTGTGAAAGTCTGACCATCCACCGTGAGTTGTACACTCGTTGCAGTCTTGGTGCAGCTTACGGTGTGCCAGCGGCCATCTGCGAGGTTAGGACCATCAACGATCTTGCCTACCTTTCCCGATGATCCCTTGAACAAACAGAAGGCCTTGGCTTTCTTATGGTTGTTTCTCGGCAGGACCTCTATCTTGTAGTCCCCACCTGGGGAGTTGGAGAGCCCCTTGCGGATGACGTCGTAATCACCCACAGCCTTGCTGGGTGGCTTGGTGAACCTGAGATGGGTGGTTATCTGGATGTTTGCCAGCTCCGGATTTAGAGAATCAGAGGATGGGACTGTTGCCATGGAGCTGGAGCCGTTGAAGTGATAGCCCTTATTCGCAAAGCCAGTGGTGCTGGTGATATTTTTCGTGGTGCCGTTATTGCCGTTGCCCGAGCTATCCACCAGTTTCGTTGGATCCTCCATGTGCCAGAGGGCGCTTTGGGCAGCAGCAAGGGCGATGCCTGAGAAGAGGATCAATGATCCCGCAACCGTGACCAACAGCAGCAGTGGATTTCTGAGTTTAGCAATCAAATAAAACTCCTTTACAAGGTTTTAATGGGCTTCATGACACTTTTGGCTCGTGAGCTGCCCGCCTGCTAACACGAACTCTAAATCTCCATTTCCTTGCTCCCTTCTCCTCTTTTTGCGGGGGTAAGGAACCGTATAGCGATTCCTTGTAGCGAACCCCCTTTCGTCAGAAGCGGGGCCGGATATCACCCGATGAACTCCAGCAGCCCCCGCCGATAGCGCACCGTGTAACCTGCGCCTTCACCCTAACAGTCGAGAAACCTTGATTGCATCGCTCGAAAGAACTAATTTTGCACGATCCGAATGGACTATATTTCCAGGGCTAAACGAACTATCTTTATATAGTCCAGGAGTTACGTGCACTGGTGCCCGGCGGACTCCGCTAGCTGGCGTGCTGCCGGGGGACTATTTGTCCGACTGGCGGGAGTGGGTCTGGGAAAACAGGGCCTTGTCCCTGACGTACTCTTCGGCGAGTTGCCAGGCGCGCTCCTTGTCGTCCTGGGCGAGACGTCCCTCTATAACCTCGCCTTCGAGGTAGTTTTTTATCGGTTTGATCCAGGGTCCCGGCCCGCGCCCGAAGTGCTCCATCAACTCGTTGCCGTCTAGCGGGCTCTTGAGCTTCTCTATCTCTTCCTTTGCGCGGACTTCGTCCACCCTGGCACGCAGGGACTTCCAGGACTCCTCGGCGATGTGCCGGCGCCTCGGGGCGCTGCCGGTGATGTCTGCGCGGGCCAGCTTGAGCAAAAGATCCACGTTCGCAAGCTCCCGCTCTCCACGCACCAGATGCGTGTCGCGGATGAAGCGGCGCACCGCGGAGTCGCTCCACGGGTCGCGTCCGGCGGCGTAGCTCATCGGGCGCATGTGGTTGGCGACGAGGTGGGCGACGGCCTCGATGTCGTCGTTGGAGTATGCGAGCCGCCGCATGGCTTTGCGGGCTATCTTCGCCCCCACGTTCTCGTGGCCGTAGAAGTGGACCTTCTTCGCGATCGTCCTTCCGCCGCACCGCTCGCACTCGCCCTCTTCGGCGCTCTTCCTGACGGACTTGGCCCCGCAGTAGGTGCAGCGGTGCTCGTAGATGAGGGTGCGGGGCTTTCCGATGTCGTGGAAGAAGGCGGCCTTGCGCAGTATAGGGTCAGCCTCGACGCTTGAGACCACGATCAGGGTGTGCTCGAAGACGTCCTTGTGGTGGAACTCCGACTCCTGCTCCACGTTCACCGTCTCCAGGAATTCAGGCACGATGTAGCGCATCAGCCCCAGGCGCACCAGCGCCCGCAAACCCTCCGCCACGTTCTCGGAGAGGAGTATCTTCTCAAACTCCTCCCGGATGCGCTCAGCGGAGATGCTCTCTAGCCAGTGGGCGTTCTCCTGGATGGCTGCTTCCAGATCCGGCGTCATCGCAAACGGCTTCTCGGGTTTCGACAGCGTGGTCTGGAAGCGAACCGCCCTGAGCATCCGCAGAGGGTCGTCGCGCATCCGCTCCAGCGGATCTCCCACAGCCCGGATGATACCCAGCTCCAGGTCCTTCCTACCGTCGGTGGGGTCGGAGATTTTACCTGTCAAAGCATCGGCGGCGATCGCGTTGATCGTGAAGTCGCGCCGGGAGAGGTCGTCTTCGAGGCTCTCGCCGAAGCGGACCTCCGGGTGCCTGTCTCCCTTGGTGTAGAAGTCGCTGCGGTACGTGGTGATCTCGACCGCGTACCCGTCAACCTGCGCCCCGACGGTCCCGAACCGCTCCCCGACGGTCCACAGGTGGTCCGCCGCAGGTCTCAGGAGGGCTTTGATCTCCTTCGGGCGCGCCCCGGTCGTGGCGTCGGCGTCCTTGCCCGCGCTGCCGAGCAGCGAGTCGCGCACGAACCCGCCGACCAGGTACAGCTCGTGCTCGGAAGCTCGGAACGCCCCGCCGAGCCGCCCCAGAGGCTCCGGTATCTCCAGCTTTTTTACGTCCGCCATCATATAGAACAACTGATTCTAGTATGCGGGCGCGGTTCAGGGAATCTGGGGTTAGTTTTGATCCCCGGAAACCGCGGCCTCGCGCGAAGGATAAACGTCGAAGTAGTCGCCGAACCCCGTTACGTTGAAGATGCGCTCGACCGCCTTCGACGGGGTGGCGAGGCGCAGGAGGATCCCGCGTTCTTTGAGCGCGTCATGCACCCGCATGAACGTCGAGAGCGCGGTCGAGTCCATAAACGCCACGCCGCTTATGTCTACGACGATGGCCCGAACACCGTTAGCGCCGCGTTCTATGGCGTACTGGACCCTGGGAGCCGTGTGGAGGTCCACCTCCCCCCGCACCGAAATGACGGAGTAGGTTTTGGCGTGCTCGTCTACACTTACCTCGAAGTTCATATCAAAGATCCGGCCCCTCTAACTCGATGATACGGCTAAAACTTCAAGATATTATATTAGCTCTCACGCCTGACAAAGCTTTATTTCCACTGGAGGTACAGCGTTTTCTGGTAACATGAGAGGTCAATGGATGTAGTAGACCCAACAGAACGTGTAGCGGTCTTCGTAGACGGGGCGAACCTCTACCACTCGATCAAGAACTACTACAGCGGTGTCCTCGACTACGAGCGGCTGCTGCAGGTAGCCACCGACGGGCGCAAGCTACTCAGGGCGACCTTCTACATCGTCGAGAAGCAGGAGTCGGATGAGCCGGGGGCATCTTCGGCCCGCTCTTTCGTCTACAACCTGAACAACTTCGGCTATAAGGTGCGCTCGAAACCCCTCATCATGCACGAGACATTCTCTGCTAGCGGGGAACGGATAGTCTCTCACAAGGGCGACTGGGATGTGGGGATCGTCGTGGACATGATGCGTCTTGCCGACTACGCCGATGCCTACGTGCTCGTCTCCGGCGACGGCGACTACGTGGAGGCGGTCGAGTACCTCCAGAGTGAGAAGGGCCTGCGCATAGAGGTCATAAGCGCAAGTCAGTGTACTTCCCAGGCCCTCCTCGACGTTTGCGACCGGCACACCGACCTCGCCGACATCCCGGATCTCTTCCGCGGCCAGAGGCTGAGGGCCGAGGGCTAGAGCCCTTACGGCTCTCCCACAACCCGCACTTCCTGCTCCAGCTCTATCCCGAGTTTTTCGCGAACCGTCTCTCTGACGAGCTCTATGAGCTTGAGGGCGTCATCCGCCGCGCCGCCGCCGTGGTTGACCAGGTAGTTGGCGTGAACGGGGGAGACTTCTATCTGCCCGATCCTCGTCCCCTTGAGGCCTGCGGCTTCGATCACGCGACCGGGAAAGTCTCCGGGGGGACGCTTGAAGGTCGAGCCGCAACTGGGTTTGCTCGGAGAGCCGTTCATCCGCTGCATCCTGAACTTCCGGATCCGGGCCTTCAACTCCTCGGCGTCTCCGGGCTTGAGAACGTACCCCGCCCGCAGAACGGTCCAGTCGGGGTGCTCGTGCAGGATGCTGTGGCGGTAGGAGAGGTCCAACTCCGCGTTTGCCATCCGCTCTACCCGTCCGTCCCGGTAGATGTCGGCCCACGCCAGCACGTCTACCGTCTCCCCCCCGTAGGCTCCGGCGTTCATGTAGACGGCGCCGCCGACGGTTCCGGGGATACCTGTTGCGAACTCCAGGCCCGCGAGCCCGCGTCCTGCGGTTGCGTTGGCGAGCGCCGGGTAGAGCACCCCGGCGTCGGCGACCACGCGGTTTTCGGAGATCTCGACGTTGTTCAAAACCTTGGCGAGCCGGATGGTGAGCCCCCGGATGCCGCCGTCCCTGACGAGCACGTTCGTCCCTCCGCCCAGAACGGTTGTCGGGATGCCGTTGGCGCGGGCGGTCTCAAGGGCTGCGACGAGCTCCTCGATGCTTCTCGGTTCGAGCAGGGCGTCGGCGGGGCCGCCGATCTTCCAGGCCGTGTAGCGCCTCAGAGGTTCGTCGAACTTGGCCGTGGGGAAGAGCCGTTGTAAAGTTCCGTTGTGCATGCAGGAAAATATAGAGTACCGGGTGTCGGTTTGCACGAGGCCTCAGGAAGATTCAATTCTTCGACGAAGATAGAGAGGCGTTTCTTGGGACTGGCACTTTGGATCTGGAGAAGGAGTTTAGAGAATGAAGGCTATGGCTCTGGCGGCGGGTAAAGGGACCCGCCTCTTCCCGCTCACCGGAGAGATCCCGAAGCCCATGGCGCCGGTTGTGGACAGGCCGATTATCGAGCACATCTTCGATCTTCTGGCTACCCACGGCATCGAGGAGGTCCATGTCAACGTCTACTATCTGGCCGACGCCCTCCTCAAGACTTACGGAGAGACTTCGCGCGTAAATGGCATGAAAGTGCACATGAGCCGCGAGAAGGAGCTGCTCGGCACAGCCGGAGGGGTGAAGCGCCTGGCGGAGAACTTCGACGATACTTTCGTCATCGTCTCCGGTGATGCCCTCACCGACATAAACCTCCGGGAACTTGTAGACTTCCACCGCGAAAAGGGTGCGATGGCTACGATAGCCTTGCGGAGGGTCTACGACACTTCGGAGTTCGGGGTCGTTGATGTGGATGATGAGGGGAACATCAGGGGATTTCAGGAGAAGCCAGACCCGAAGAATGCCATAAGCACGCTCGCCAACAGCGGCATCTACGTCCTGGAGCCGCGCGCCCTGGACTACATTCCCGAAGATACCTTCTACGACTTCGCCCAGGATGTTTTCCCGAAGTTTCTTAAGGCCGGGGAGAAGTTCGTCGGGTATCAGGGAGATTTCTACTGGTCGGACATCGGAACGCTTCAGGCCTACCGCGAGGCGCAGTACGACGTGCTCTCCGGGCGGGTGCAGGTGAAGATCCCCGGCGAGAGGCGCGGAGAGAACCTGTGGGTCGGGGAGAACGCCCAGATCCACCCTTCCGCCAGAATCGAAGGGGATGTGGTCGTGGGCCGCGACGCCGTGATCGGGCGCAACGTGGTTCTGGCTGGAGACGTAACGGTCGGCAGCGACTGCTGGATCAGGCCCGGCGCGACCATCAAGAGCAGCATCCTGCTTCCCGGCGCGAGTGTGGGGGACGGGGCGTACCTCGAAGACTGCATCGTGGGGCACGGCTACGACGTGAGGCCCGGAGAGACTATCCGGGGTGGCGCGCTTATCCGACGGGTGGCGGGTACTTAGGCTCCGCCCAGAAGCCGGATTACTTCCTCGTCGGTTACGGGGTCGAACTTTTCGTAGTAGAAACCTACCGCCCCCATGTCCTCGGCGACGTGGGGGCACACCACCTCGTCTACTTTGTCCCGGATCCTGCCGTATCCCTGCACGCTCGCTACGGGCACGGCGAAAACCATCCGCGAAGGCCCCTGGCGCTCGACGGAAGCTATCGCGGCCTCTGCCGTGCTGCCGGTGGCGAGCCCGTCATCGGCCAGGATGCACGTTTTGCCTTCGAGGGGAGGGCGCAATCCATCCCGCCGGTAGAGGCTCGTGCGCTGTTCCAGGGTCTCTCTCTGGCGGGAAATCTCCCGCTCCAGATAATCTTCCGGCACCTTGAGGTGCTCCACCAGAGCTTTATCCACCAGCGCCACACCGTCTTCCGCTATGGCTCCCAGGGCCAACTCGGGTTGCATCGGCGCGCCGATCTTGCGCACCACGACTACATCCAGCGGGGCCCCCAGTTTCTTGGCTATCTCCGCTGCCACCACGACGCCGCCCCGTGGCAACCCCAGGACGACGACATCTTCGCGAGCGGAGTAGGCAGCCTCTAGCTCCTCCGCCAATTTGTTGCCGGCTTCTATGCGGTCGCGGAGTCTGAACATCGCCAAAGAATCCGGGTCAGCCGGGCCTTATGAAGCGATAGCCGAAGCCCCGGACGGTCTCTATCAGCTTGGGATCGTTGGGGTTGTCGCCGAGCTTGGTACGCAGGCGCTGGACGTAGACGTTGACGGTGCGCTCGTCTATAAACTCGTCTTCGCCCCAGACCTGCCTCAGAAGCGCGTCGCGGGGAAAGACCCTTCCCGGATTCTGGGCCAGGGTGTGCAACAGCTTGAACTCCCTCGGAGAGAGCAGAATTTCTTTGCCCCCCTTGCGCACCTCTACCTGATCTGGGTCTATCTCCAGATCCCCGATCTGGACCTTCCCGGAGACTCCGGAGAGGCTGTTGGCGAATTCTCTCTTGCGGAAGATCTGCTTGACGCGCGCCACCAGCTCTCGCGGGTTGACCGGAGAGCGCATGTAATAGTCTGCGCCAAGCTCTATGCCGACGATCCGCTCCATCGTATCCTCATCCCGCAGGAGCGCGACCGTCGAGACGCCGGGTTTCTGGACGGCGGAGATCACCCGGAACCCCCTCTCGTCGGGCAGCCGGTTGTCTACGACTGCGATCTCGAAGCTCTGGTTTTCAGCCATCTGCCGCGCCTGGGCACCCGTCCCCGCGGGCAACACCCTCCATCCCTCGCTGGAGAGCGCCCGCCGCAAGCGCAGCCTCTCCTCGTCATCCCCGATTACGAGCAAAACCGATGCGTCCAAAAGTTATAACTACCTTATACTCTCCGACCATCCTCCAGAATTCTCTCAAAGTATACCCGGAAAAACATCCCCGAATAACCGCCTCGGAGATCGTACCCTTGAGCAATTCCCCTCCTACGATATTATAATCGGTACACGCGCTCGTAGCTCAGCTGGATAGAGCGTCTGACTACGAATCAGAAGGCCGCAGGTTCGAGTCCTGCCGAGCGCGCT
>CADDYV010000020.1 GCA_902810695.1 Actinomycetota bacterium
AGCCGCAGAGTTGTCCACAGCCGAAGCCGCCCCATTGGCGTTGCCGGTACCGCCAGCCGCAGTGCCGTACTGACCGCTCAAGGCAGCCTGCACCTGGGAGCAGTCCACGTACTGGGCGCTGATGTTACCGGCGGTTGCCTGCGCGAGAGCAGGAGCCGCAGCGGCCAACACCATGGCCAGCATCGCTGCCAATAACATTAGCTTTCTCAAGCTTTACCCCCTTACTTTTGAGGATTTACATACCTCTATTAATATTCCCAAAGTTTTGTTAATGTGTCAAGAGCAGAACGCAATATATGGTGGTTTTGATGGGGCCCGATTTAATTTGTCTGGCTGTTTACCGTTATTTCTATCGGCTGCGAGTAAAAGGGATATAACTTACTAGGCAGACTGTTGCTCGGGCGATTTGAGGCTGACCATTGCTGGTATCAGTAACTGGTCCTTCTAGATTTTATCTATCTCTTAAACTACCTGCATGAACCCGGATGAGTTTCTCGCTAAAGTTCGATATACGGCCTTGCGCTACGGCATGGAGCTTTCGCGCCCGCTGGTGCTGGTCTCCGGCGGACCGGATTCTGTGGCGATGCTGCGGGCGCTCGTCGGGTTGGGATCCCAACCGGTGGTGTTGCATGTAGATCACGGCTTGCGTGGGGAAGAGTCCCGCGAGGACGCCCGGTTCGTGCAGGAGCTGTGCGAAAGGTTGGGGCTTGATTTCGAGATCAGGGTGCTGAAGCTGGACGGAGTATCCAATCTTCAGGAGCGGGCGCGTCGGGAGAGATACCGGCTGGCAGAGGAACTTGCTGCGAACCTCGGGCTGGATATTATCGCGACCGGACATACCGCCGATGATGTTGCGGAGACGGTGCTGATGAACCTGGCGCGGGGAGCCGGTCTGCGCGGCGTATCTGGCATACCTCCGGTCTCCAGTAGCATCGTGAGGCCACTGATAGAGTGCCGCCGCGCGGAGATACTGGCTTACCTCGGAGAGATAGGCCAGCCCTATCGTACGGACCCGACCAATCTCACTCCCAAGTACGTCCGCAACCGGGTGCGCCTCGAAGTGCTACCGGTACTTGAAGAGTTGTATCCCGGCGCGGGAGTGAATATAGCGAGGGCGGCGGCGCTTTTCAGAGAGGATCTTGGAGTCCTCGAAACCCTGGCTGACAGGGCCGTCCGCTGGCAGGGTGAAGAAGCCGTAATTTCGCTAGAGGAATTGGCGGCGATGCCGCGCGCGCTACGCTGCCATGCGATCCGTCTGGCGTACTCCAGGCTGCTTCCCGAGAACCCGCCCCTGGTCTCGGAGAGGGTGGAGGACGTTCTGGCATTGGCGGCGGGGGATGAAGGTACAAAGACGCTGGACCTTCCCGGTGGTGTCGTAGCTGTCAGACGCGTGACCGGGGAACTGGCACTCTATAAATATAGGGAACAGAGAGAAAAAGAGGCGCAAGTCGTGCCGGGAGAGTTTCGCTTTGCAGGCTGGAGCGTGCAGAGCAAGGAAGTCTCGCGCTTCGATGCGGTAGATGCGGCGCGGCAGGAGGTCGCCTATCTGGATGCTGCGGCGGGGCCTTACAAGGTGCGGCTGGTAAAGGAGGGAGATGTCATTCGCCCGCTGGGGCTTGGAGGAACCAAAAAAGTGCTGCGGGCGATGATGGATCGCAAGGTTCCCGGTGATCTCCGGCGCCGGAGGCCGGTTGTGGTGGACAGGCTGGACAGGGTGGCCTGGATCTTCCTGGGAGAAACTGGAGAAGAGTTCAAGGTAGGAGAGAAGACAGAAAAAATACTGCGTCTGGAGGTAAGAAAAATCCGTGAAGATGAATAGTATGATAGCCGACGTGAAGGAAGTGCTCATACCTTCCGAGGAAATCCAGAGCAAGGTGCGCGAGATAGGCGAGCGCATCACCGAGGACTATGAGGGTGAGAAGCTGCTCCTGGTAGGCATCCTGCGTGGGGCGGTGGTCGTCCTCGGAGATCTGATGCGCCACATAGACCTGCCGTGCGAGATAGATTTTATGGACATAAGCTCCTACGGCACCGGGGCGAGCAGCAGCGGGGTCGTCCGCATCCTCAAGGATCTCGAAGAGGACATAACCAACCGCCACGTCCTGGTCGTCGAGGACATAATAGACACTGGGCTCACGCTCTCGTATCTGCGCCGTTCTCTTCTCGCGCGCAACCCTGCCTCTCTGGAGATATTCGCGCTTCTCAGCAAACCTTCCCGCCGCAGGGTGGATCTGGAAGTGAAATACCTGGGCTTCGAGGTGCCCGACGAGTTCGTGGTCGGCTATGGTCTCGACTATGCGGGCTCGTACCGCAACCTCCCCGATGTCTGCGTCCTGAAACCGGAGGTCTTCGGCAACACGGAGACTTCGTAAGAGAGCCGTAAAGCTGCTCACCCCTACTCAAAGTGCAGGTAGTATAATCCGATATGTCCCTTGCCATATCTTCATGAGAGGTAAAGACAGTTGGGAAGATTTGTAAGAAGCGGCGGATTACTGTACATCATCATACTGCTCGTCTTCGCGGTGATCCTGGTTCGCTTCCTATCCGCTGACGGGCAGAACGTAAAGACGCTCAACTCCCAACAGTGGAATCAGGATATAAAGCGGCACGCCTTCGTCACCAACGTGCCCAACAGCAGCAGTAACATGCTCACGGTCCACGACCAGGACCAGAAGGTTACGGGTAAGCTCAAAAGCGGCAAGCAGTTCCAGTATTCGTACCCTGAACATTACGATGTAGCCAGCGTACTCAACAAGGCGAACATCGCCTTTGTAACCGACACGCAGCAGACCAGTACGTGGCTGAGCCTGCTCATAAACGTCGCTCCCTTCCTCTTGATCTTCATAATCCTCATACTCTTCATGAGTTCCTTGCAGGGCGGCGGCAACCGGGTGATGAGCTTCGGTAAGAGCCGGGCGAGGCGGATGACCAAAGACCAGCCCAAAGTAACCTTTGCCGATGTTGCAGGGGCAGATGAAGCGGTGCAGGAGCTTACCGAGATCAAGGAGTTCCTCGAAGCTCCGCAAAAGTTCCAGCGCCTCGGCGCGCGCATCCCCAAGGGTGCTCTGCTTGTGGGCCCCCCGGGAACCGGTAAGACCCTCCTTGCAAGGGCGGTTGCCGGAGAGGCCGGTGTTCCTTTCTTCTCGATCTCGGGCTCCGACTTCGTGGAGATGTTCGTAGGCGTGGGCGCAAGCCGGGTTCGTGACCTCTTCGAGCAGGCCAAGCAGAATGCCCCTTGCATCATCTTCATGGATGAAATAGACGCTGTGGGCCGCCAGCGGGGCGCCGGGATGGGGGGTGGACATGATGAGCGCGAGCAGACCTTGAACCAGCTACTTGTGGAGATGGATGGCTTTGACACCAAAAGCGGCATCATCATGATCGCAGCCACCAACCGCCCCGACATCCTCGACCCGGCACTCTTGAGGCCAGGCAGGTTTGACCGGCAGATAACCGTAGACCGCCCGGATCTTCCGGGCCGGGAGAAGATCCTCTCGGTGCACTCTAGGGGCAAGCCCCTTGCAGATGATGTCAGCCTCTCAACCATAGCAAGAGGCACACCGGGGTTTACCGGAGCAGACCTTGCGAACCTGGTCAACGAGGCGGCCTTGCTCGCTGCGCGCCATGACAAGGACCAGATCAGCATGTCCGAGATGGAAGAGGCCATAGACCGCGTTATTGCCGGTCCAGAGAGAAAGACCCGCATCATCTCCGAGAAAGAGAAAGAGATAACTGCCTACCACGAAGCAGGACACGCCATAGTAGGGGCGCTTCTGCCCGAGGCAGATCCGGTACACAAGATCACCATCATCCCCCGTGGACAGGCTTTGGGAGTAACGATGAGCCTGCCAACAGAAGATAGGTTCATGATGAGCCGCGGGCAGATGATGGCCCAGCTAGCGCAGATGCTAGGGGGAAGGGCAGCAGAAAGGGTCACCTTCGATGAAATAACAACAGGCGCCTCAAACGACCTGGAGAGGGTAACCCAGCTAGCCAGGCAGATGGTAACGCGCTATGGGATGAGCGAGAAGCTGGGGCCTCTGGCTTTAGGGCAGCACGATGGGCAGGTGTTTTTGGGTCGTGACTTCCAGACCCGCCCTGACTACTCCGATGAGATAGCCTTCCAGATAGACAAGGAGATAAGGCGTCTTGTGGATGAGTCCTATGACACAGCGGAGGACTTGTTGATCCGCAACCGGGCACTTCTGGAGAAGCTGGCTCACGACCTCATCGAGTATGAGACGGTGGGTGCTGAGCATCTCAAGCGTCTCGTCGAGGAGTACGCTGTAGACAAGGTGCCTTCTGAGGGACCGTCAAGGAACGGTCGCCAGGAGTAGTTGAGGTCCAGGCTAGATACCCGTGGCACGCTCAGGGTCGGGGACCGCACGCTCGGCCCCGGCCCTGTTCTTGTGGGAATCCTGAACGTTACCCCGGACTCATTCTCTGACGGGGGCGATCACTTCGATCTCGAAGCGGCTGTGCGTCATGCCGCGAGGATGCTGGACGAGGGGGCACAGGTTATAGACGTGGGCGGGGAGTCTACCCGGCCCGGCTCGGACCCTGTTCCGGCTGAAGAAGAGGTACGGCGGGTGGTGCCCGTGATCCGGAAGATTGTAAGTGATTACCCGGATGCGATCATCTCCATAGACACTTACCGCACTTCTACCGCGAAAGCCGCCCTCGAAGCAGGAGCGCGGATAGTCAACGACGTCACGGCGCTCAGGAAGGACCCCGAGATGACGAATCTCGTGGCCGATGCGGGATGCCCGGTGATCCTGATGCACATGCAGGGCGAGCCGAAGACCATGCAGCAGAACCCCAGCTACGAAGAGGTGGTGCGCGAGGTGCGGGATTTCCTGGCCGAAAGAGCGGATCGCGCGATATCGGCGGGTGTAAAACCGGAGAATATCGTTCTCGATCCCGGCATCGGTTTTGGGAAGACGCTGGAGCATAACCTGAAACTGCTCAAATACCTTGATGCGATCGTGGACCTTGGCTTCCCGGTGCTCGTCGGGACCTCACGTAAGGGCATGTTCGGCAAGATTCCGGGCGCTGGCTCCCCGGAGAACCCTAAAGAGCGCCTCTTCGGAACGGTGGCGGCGAACGTCATGGCCTACGAGCGTGGCGTGACCTTCTTTCGGGTGCATGATGTTAGAGAGAATCGCGAGGCGCTTGCGGTGGCCGAGGCCGTACGCGGCGCTTGATGCCCAGAGCATTTCTGAGTCTGGGGAGCAACCTGGGAAATCGGCTCGAATACCTGCGTGCCGCGGTCAAGGCTCTGAGGGGAAGTCCGCAGATCGAGGTGCTCGCCGTATCCAGAATTTACGAGACCGAGCCGGTCGAAGTTGGAGAGAGCCAACCAGAGTATCTGAACTGCGCCATCGAAGTTCGGTGTGAGATGCCAGCGGTCGAGCTGATGCGTTTCTGCCAAGGAGTCGAGTCGGCTCTGGGGCGCGAGCGCAAAGGCGAGAGGGCGCCGCGTACCCTGGACATAGACCTGCTGGTATTCGGAAGAGAAGTCTTGGATACGCTGGATCTGGTAGTGCCGCATCCGGGCGTAACGCGGGCCTTCAACCTGAGAGGTTTGGCGGATATCGACCCGGATCTGTATATTCCGGGATACGGCGTTGTGAGAGAGTTGCTCGCGAAGGCCGAGCTGAGCGGGATAAGAGAGCTGGAGGGGGAAGAACTTTGCTGATGGCCGCCGACATCGGAAATACGCAGACGGTGCTCGGAATCTTCGAGGCCGAAGAGTTGAAGGCCCGCTGGCGGATAGCGACCGAGTCATACCGCACCGCGGATGAGGTCGGGGCAAGCTGCGCGGCGCTGCTGGGATTGCGCGGGATGAGCTTCGAGAACGTAACGGCTCTGATCGTTTCCAGCGACGTCCCGCCGCTCATCCGCTCCTACAGAAACTTCGCGGATTACCTTCTCGGTGTCCCATTCTACTTTGTCAGTCCGGAGATGAAGACCGGGCTCCAAAACCGCTACGACGATCCTTCCCAGGTCGGCTCGGACAGGATCGTCAACTCCGTGGCGGCGAGCCGCTTCTACGGGTTACCTGCGATAATCGTTGACTTCGGTACGGCTACGACGGTCGAGGCCGTGGACGCGGACGCGAACTACAAAGGCGGGGCGCTGATGCCCGGCGTCTACATCTCCCTGGACGCCCTCGCCAGCCGGGCGGCCAAGCTCGCCAACGTAGACCTGGAAGAGCGAGTGCCGAAGGCCATCGCCACCAACACCTCAGATTCCATCCGCAGCGGGTTCATCTACGGCTATGCCGGAGCGGTGGACTCCCTGATCCGGCGCTTCAAAGAGGAGATGGGAACACAGCGGGAGGGTTTCCAGGTTATCGCTACGGGCGGGCCTGCTCCGGCGATCGTCCCTCACTGCCGCGAGATCCAGGTTCTGGACTCCGACCTGACGCTGAAAGGTCTTCTCGCTCTCTACGAGATGAACGCCGTTTGAGCTCCAAAAATTTATACGAGGGGGCCATTGAAACTTTTGAATACCGCTCTTATACTCTTCCAGCTTATGAGCGAGAAGAACCAGGAGCTGCTGACTCCTGAGGGGTACAGGAAGCTCCAAGAGGAACTTGCATATTTGACCGAGACCCGGCGGAAGGAAGTTGCCGACCGTATTCGCCAGGCGCGGGAATTTGGCGACATCTCCGAGAACTCGGAGTACGATGATGCCAAGAACGAGCAGGGGCTGCTGGAACGCAGGATCAGCGAAATCCAGCGCCGCCTGCGTAGCGCGAAGGTGGTCGAACCTTCTAATGCGAACAAGGACTCGGTGGACCTGGGCAGCCGCGTTACCCTGCGGGTCGTAGGCGAGGGCAAGGAGCGTACCTTCGAGATCGTAGGGGCCAACGAGTCAGATCCCACGAGCGGGAAGCTCTCGCACTCCTCACCCGTGGGCCGGGCGGTGCTCAAGCGCCGCGTCGGAGACAAGGTAGTGGTTAGCACTCCCAGAGGCGCCACGGAGTACGAGATCGTCAACGTCGAGGTTGCGAGCTAAACAATCCGGCGCGAGCCGTATTACTCTATAACCCGTGATGGCTAACCCGATCGGGAGCGGCAAGTGAGCGAAACGCGCATCTCCATACCCGGCTGGGCCGAGAGGATGGCGGATCGCCTGGGTGAGGGACCGCATGTGGTCGTTACCGGCATCAGCCCCTCCGGCAACATCCACAACCTGCGCGAGGTGCTCGTCGCCGAGGCGGTGGCGAACGCGCTCAAGGAGCGGGGCGCGGGGGTACGCTTCATCTTCCACGCGGACACCATAGACCCGCTGCGCAAGATCGCACCCGGCATCCCGGAGAGCTTCGAGAAGTACATGGGACGAAGCCTCTCTCACATCCCGGACCCGGAAGGTTGCCACGCATCCTACGCCGAGCACTTCCTCTCTCCGTTCGAGGAAGCCCTCGAAGAGATGGAGATGGACATCGAGGTGCTGCGCTCGCACGAGATCTACGAGAGCGGCGTCTACACGGATGTAACCTGCGAGGCCATCGAGCACACAGACGAGTTGCGAAAGATTATGCAGGAAGTAACGGGCCGGAAAATGCCGGAAGGCTGGTCGCCGTACCTGCCGCGTGCTTCGTCGGGAGACCTCACCGGAAACCGCGTCCTGGAGCACCTGCCGGAGGAGAGCAAGGTCATCTTCGTGGACCGCGACGGCAACGAAGGTGTCGCCGACTACTCAAAGGGCGAGGGCAAGCTCGGCTGGCGGACGGAGCTTGCGGCGCGGTGGAAGGCTCTGGGAGTTACCTTCGAGCCGTTCGGCAAGGATCACACCAGCCGCGGCGGTTCGACCGATACCGCGGACCGGATGTCCCGCGAGGTTTTCCACTACCCGGTTCCGGGTCGCTACGAGTACGAGTGGATCTCCATAAAAGGCAAGGGTCCCATGAGCAGCTCAAAAGGCGTAGTCCTCTTGCCTAAAGACCTGTTGAAGATCATGCCCCCCGGCGCCCTCAGAAAGATGATGCTCGGACGTGACCCGGCCCGTGCTCTGGACCTCGACCTCGAAGGCGGCTTTCCACGCTTCATGGACGAGTACCGGGCTGAGGTGGGAGAGGAATATGTGCCCTTCACCCACCTCGTTACTGTCGCCCAGACCGTCGGCGGCGATACAGAAGCCGCGGCACAGATGCTCCGGCGGGGCGGCTACGAAAAAGCCGCCGCAGACCAGGGGAAACTCGCCCGCGACCTGTCATACGCCCTCAACTGGGCGAAGGAGTGGGCTCCCGAGTCGCTGCGGTTCAGAATCCTGAGCGAGGAGGAGGCCAAAGAAGCGGCGCAGGGGCTTAGCGCGGATCAGAGAAGGTACCTTGCTGCGGTTTCCGGGAAGTTGAAAGCGGGTATGGACGGTGATGAGGTACAAAACCTGCTGTACTCCACGGCTGGCGAGTGCGGGCTCAAGCCCAAGAAGGCTTTTGCGGCGCTCTACTCGGTTCTGCTGGGTAAGAAGAGTGGCCCCAAAGCCGGACCGTTTGTCGCCGGTCTTCCTACCGAAGTCGTGCGGCAGAGGCTCTCGGTGTAAGTCGAAACACCGAAGTTATCGCAGACGGGCGCTAGACTTTGAGCTAAACTACAAGGTTAATTGTACTGTCGGCGAAAACGCAAACGCTTAGAGCGTAAAGTGCTCAATTGGACTATATTTGGGCAAAACCTTTGTATACTCATAAGTGGTTGGTGCAGATCTATTGAGAAAGGCTCAAATGGTTCCGAAAATCGGGATTTTGGCTATGTGTAATCCATTTGTAGAGATGAATCGTATACCCTTTAGAAGAACTGTCCCCGACGCCGTGAAGGACCCTCGGGATACAGAGGAGGCTCCCGCTGATGTTTGAACGGTTTACCGAGAGAGCCCGCAAGGTCGTTGTCCTGGCTCAGGAAGAAGCGCGGCATTTCAATCACAACTACATCGGAACCGAGCATCTGCTGCTTGGCCTTCTGCGCGAGGATGAGGGTGTTGCTGCCAAGGCCCTGACTTCGCTGAACGTCACGCTCGATGATGTCCGCGATCAGGTCGAGAGCATCGTCGGTTACGGCGAGGAGAACACGGGTGGGCAGGCGCCCTTCACCCCGCGTTCGAAGAAGGTTTTGGAGCTCGCCTTGAGAGAGGCGTTGCAGCTCGGGCACAACTACATCGGAACCGAGCACATCCTGCTCGGGCTGGTAAGGGAGTCCGAGGGCGTCGCCGCGAGGGTGCTCGCCAACCTGGATGTTGACTCGGACAGGGTGCGCCGGAAGGTCGTCGAACTTCTCGGCGGCGGAAGGGCGCAGAGAGGTCGCGGCGGAGAAGCCGCCGGACGCGGCGGTGCCGAGGCGCGCAGGCCCAAGACCCGCCAGCTCGACCAGTACGGCAGAAACCTCACCGCTCTCGCCGAGGAAGACAAGCTCGACCCGGTGGTCGGACGCACCCAGGAGATCGAGCGGATCATGCAGATCCTGGTGAGGCGCACCAAGAACAACCCCGTGATCATCGGCGAGCCGGGCGTCGGCAAGACGGCCATCGTCGAGGGGCTGGCGACGGAGATCGCCGAGGGGCGCGTCCCGGAGCTTCTGGCAAATAAAGAGGTCTACACGCTGGACCTCGGCGCGCTGGTCGCGGGCTCCAAGTACCGCGGCGAATTCGAGGAACGCCTCAAGAAGATAATGAAGGAGATCACCGACCACGGCGACATCATCCTGTTCATAGACGAGATCCACAACCTCGTCGGAGCAGGTGCCGCCGAGGGCGCGATAGACGCCGCTTCGATCCTCAAGCCGGCGCTCGCGCGCGGAGAGTTGCAGGTGATCGGCGCGACCACCATTGATGAGTACCGCAAGTACGTGGAGAAGGACAAGGCCCTGGAGCGCCGGTTCCAGACCATCCAGGTCGGCGAGCCGACGGTCGAGGAGACGGAGCTCATCCTCAAGGGTCTGCGCGACAAGTACGAGGCGCACCACAAGATCCAGATAACCGACGAGGCGCTCAAGGCGGCCTCGCAGCTCGGCGACCGCTACATCTCCGATCGCTTCCTGCCGGACAAGGCCATAGACTTGGTGGACGAGGCGGCCTCGAAGATGCGGATCAAAACTATGTCGCAGCCGCCTTACTACAAGGAAGTTGACGACGAGCTGGCCGAGGTGCGCTCTCAGAAAGAAGCCGCCATTGATGGCCAGGAGTACGAGAAGGCCGCTCGCCTGAGAGACAATGAGCGCGAGCTGACGCTCCGCCGTCGCGAGCTCGAGCGGCAATGGCGCGAGGGAGAAGGCGAGAAGCGCGTCTCCATCGGGGAGAACGAGATCGCGGAGATCGTCTCCATGTGGACCGGCATCCCGGTCAAGAAACTGACCGAGGAGGAGTCCGAGCGTCTCCTGCACATGGAAGAGGCGCTGCACGGGCGCGTCGTGGGGCAAAACGAGGCCATCAAGGCCGTCAGTCGCTCCATCCGGCGCACGATGGCGGGTATCAAAGACCCGAACCGTCCGAGCGGATCGTTCGTGTTCCTCGGTCCCACCGGGGTCGGAAAGACCGAGCTTGCCCGCACGCTCGCCGAGTACATGTTCGGTGATCAGAACGCCATGATCCGGCTGGATATGTCCGAGTACATGGAGCGGCACACGGTCAGCAGGCTCGTCGGCTCGCCCCCCGGATACGTCGGCTACGACGAGGGTGGCCAGCTCACCGAGCAGGTCCGCCGGAAGCCCTACAGCGTGGTGCTCTTCGACGAGATCGAGAAGGCCCACCCGGATGTGTTCAACATCCTGCTCCAGATCCTGGAGGACGGTCAGCTTACCGACGCCCAGGGCCGACAGGTGAACTTCAAGAACGTCGTCCTGATCATGACTTCCAACGTCGGGGCGCAGACGATCAACAAAACCAGGTCGCTGGGCTTCGGCGGCAACGAGGAAGGTATCTCCTACAAGGAGATGAAGTCGCGGGTTACGACCGAACTCAGGAAGATCTTCCGTCCCGAGCTTCTGAACAGGATCGACGAGACCATCGTCTTCCACAAGCTGGAGCGCGAGGACGTGCGCCAGATCATCGAGATCCAGATAAAGCGCCTGCGTCAGCAGCTTCTTGAGCGCGATGTAACCATCGAGTTCACCACCGAGGCGCTCGACAAGCTCTCGGAGGCGGGCTACGACCCGGCATTCGGCGCCCGACCCTTAAAGCGCGTCCTGCAGCGCATGGTCGAGGACCCGATGAGCGAGATGATCCTGCGCGGCGAGGTCCCGAACGGCTCGAAGATCGTGATCGAGGCTAACGACATCTCCACCGACGATGCGACCGATGATCAGTCCATCGTGGACTTCAAGGTCATCCAGCCCAAGGAAGTCGTGAAAGCCGAGTAGTATCGCAACTGTAAGCTACACAGAGGCCGGGGCGCTTTTTACGCCCCGGCTTTTTCTTGACTCGGTGGCGGGCGGAGACTGCTGATCTATCCCGTACAATAACCTCATGGCTACTAAGACTTTGTATGTTTGCTCGAACTGCGGGCACGAGGAACCCAAGTGGCTCGGCAGGTGTCCGGACTGTGGAGAGTGGAGCACCTTCGTCGAGGAGGTGCGCGAGGACAGGAAGGCCAGCGGTTTCGCGGCCCGCGCCACCAGACCGAAGCGGGGTGCTGGCCGCACCATGTCTCTGGGAGATGTCCGGGCCGAGAAAGAGGCGCGACTGGACACCGGGATCAGGGAGCTAAACCGGGTGTTGGGCGGCGGGATCGTACCGGGCTCGATGGTTCTGGTCGGTGGGGAACCCGGTGTCGGCAAAAGCACGCTGCTCCTGCAGGTGATGGGGCATCTTGGAGACAAATGCCTGATGATATCGGGCGAGGAGTCGCCACGTCAGGTGGCGATGAGCGCCAGAAGATTGGGGGTCGAGGGTTCGGGTTTCCGGGTGCTCGCGGAGACCGATGTGGATGTGATCGAGGCGACCATCCTGGAAGAACGTCCACGGGTTGTGGTCGTGGATTCGGTGCAGACTCTCTACTCTTCAGAGCTCTCCGGGGCGCCGGGAGGAGTCGGGCAGGTTCGAGAGACGGCGGCGCGTCTGATGCGGCTCGCCAAGAGCGAGGGCATCGCGATGATCCTGGTCGGGCACGTAACCAAGGAGGGCTCCATCGCCGGGCCGCGCGTCCTGGAGCACATGGTTGATACGGTCTTGCAGTTCGAGGGGGATCGGTTCCAGGCGTTCCGGGTTTTGCGGGGGCTCAAGAACAGGTTCGGCTCCACCAACGAGGTCGGGGTGTTCGAGATGACCGGCTCCGGGATGACCGAGGTCGCGGACCCCTCGGCGTTTTTCCTCTCGCAGCGGGAAGGCAGGATGCCCCCCGGTGTGGTTACGGTCTGCCTGCTGGAGGGCACCCGTCCCATGCTGGTCGAGATCGAGAGCCTCGTCTCTCCCAGCCCGCTTGCGGTACCGAGGCGCGTCGCCAACGGTGTGGATACCGGGCGTACCAACATGCTGTGCGCTGTGCTCTCGCGTCGCGCCGGGCTCGCTCTGGGGAGCCAGGATGTCTACGTCAACGTCTCGGGCGGGGTTCGCGTCGAGGAACCCGCCGCGGACCTGGGGGTTGCGCTGGCGATAGCCTCCGCGTTGAAGGATCGGCCCATCGGGGCTGGGACGGCGTGTTTTGGAGAAGTCGGGCTCACCGGGGACTTGAGGTTTGTAGCCGGGGCCGAGCGCAGGGTGGGTGAACTTCTCAAGATGGGCTTCGAGCGTATAATAAAACCGGAGGGCAAGCCTGGAAGACGAACCGATGATGGAGGTGTCAATCGGTCCGGGAAAGAAAAAAGCGTGATCGAGGCAAAGACTCTGGAGGAGGCCGTCGAGGCGGCGCTCCTGTGAGCCGGTCCCGCCGGCGTATACCCGATGAGCTCTCTGACGCCCTGGAAATCGTGGCTCCGGGCACGGAATTGCGAGACGGGATAGAGAATGTGATCCGGGCTAACAATGGAGCTCTGATCGTCGTCTCCTCCCCGGAGAAGCTCGAAAAGCTCGGGGTCATCTCCGGTGGCATGAAGATCGGGTGTACCTTCACGCCGATGCGGCTCTACGAGCTGGCGAAGATGGACGGGGCGCTCATCGTCTCGCCGGACTTCTCCGTGATCCACTACGCCAACGTCCAGCTCAACCCGGATTCATCCCTCCCGTCCGAGGAGACCGGGATGCGGCACTTGGCCGGACACCGCACCGCCCAGCAGACGGGGGATCTGGTAATCGTCGTCTCCGAGCGGCGGCAGGTGGTGAGCCTGTATCGCGGGCCTTACGGACCGCATGTTCTGGAGGACATCGGAGTGATGCTCTCGAAGGCGGACTCGGCCATAGCCACGCTTGAGAAGTTTACCAGGCGGCTCAGGGAGGAAGCGCGCGTGCTCACGATACACGAGTACGATGGGGTGGTAACGCTCAGGGAGGTCGTGGGCGCCATCGGCACCTTCGAATACTCGGTACGCATCGCCGAGGAGATAGAGGCATACGTTCGGGAACTCGGGAGTGAGGGGCGTCTGGTCGAGATGCAGCTGGAGCAGGCCTTCCACAATGTTCCCGAACAGTACGACGCGCTATTGAGGGACTACATTGACGAGGGTGTGGACTACCGAGAGGTCCGCACGGCTCTGCACGAACTCAGCTCCGAGGAGCTTTCGGAGCCCATGCAGATCACGCAGCTTCTGGGGTACGGCTCTGTCGGACAGACGGAGGATTTCTTCCTCAAGCCGCGCGGCTACCGCCAGCTCGTGCGCGTTCCCCGGTTGCCGAAGAAGGTTACAGAGAGGCTTATCAAGGAGTTCGGCTCCCTCAAAGGGCTCCTCGACGCCTCGGAGGATGAACTGGATGACGTTCAGGGGGTAGGACAGGCGCGGGCCCGCGCCATCCGGCGCGGTCTAAAGCGCCAGCGAGATCTGGAGCCTTCCGAGGAGATCATGTAGCGTGTCCGGGGCTTTTGGGGAGAGCGAGAGGGGAGGCGGGTAACCTTGTCCGCAGTTGCTCTGGTGCTTGCCGGCGGGATCGGGAGCCGGATGGGCCGTCCCAAGCAGTTTATAGACCTGCTCGGGCGTCCTGCGCTCTACTATACCCTGGACGCATTCGAGAAATCCCCTGCTATAGATCGGATCTACGTGGTCGGGGACCGGCTGCGGGTAGAGGAGCTTGTCGCCAGCGCGGATATAACCAAGTATGCAGGTTGCGCGCCCCCAGGAAATTGCCGGGCGCACTCCGCAAAAAACGGGCTCTCGATGTGCAGCGAAGACGAGGAGTGCGTGGTCCTGGTTCACGACGGCTCGCGCTGTCTGATTACGCCGAGGCTCATCGAGCGTGTCGTGGATGCCGCCGCCGAGGGCCTGGCGGATGGTGTGATCCCCACGCTCCCGGTCCACGACACCATCAAGGTTGCCGAAGATGGCATCGTCCTGAAGACCCTCGACAGAAGCAGCCTCCACGCCGTCCAGACGCCGCAGGCATTCCGGCTCGGGATGCTCAGGCAGGTGCACGACATCCCCGAAGAAGCCCTGCACTCGGCCACCGACGATGCTTCTCTCATCGAGCAGGCCGGAGGACGGGTGATGGTGGTGCCGGGAGAGAAGACAAACATCAAGCTCACCTCCCCGGAGGACCTCATCCTTGCCGAAGCCATCATGATCGCCCGCAATGGCATACACCGGAGCGTACTGCACAGGATCCGAAGCTGAGCTTCAGGGTGGGGATAGGAACGGATGTGCACGCCTTCGCCGCACCGGACGAAGAGAGGAGCCTGATCCTCGGCGGCGTGGAGATACCTTTCGAGCGTGGTCTCACCGGCCACTCGGATGCCGATGTTCTGGCCCACGCCGTAACCGACGCTCTGCTGGGCGCAGCCGGTCTCGAAGATATCGGGCACTACTTCCCCGATACCGACGAGCGTTACAGGAACGCCGATTCCATAGAACTGTTGCGTCGGGCGCGGGAGCTGGTCGGAGATTCGTGGAGCGTCGCGAACGTGGACGCGGTGGTCGTCTGCGAGCGGCCCAAGATAAGGGATTACCGCCAGAAGATGCGTGAGAATCTGGCCGGGGCCCTGGGAGTTAGCGTATCGCAGATAAGCGTGCGCGGCACTACCACGGAGAAGCTCGGCTTCCTGGGACGCGGCGAAGGCATTGCGTCTCAGGCCATCTGCCTGCTGGAGGCGCGCTGAGATGGTGCGGGTACGTTTTGCCCCGAGCCCTACGGGCATGCTGCACCTCGGGGGGGCGCGCACGGCGCTCTTCAACTACCTCTTCGCCCGACATTACGAGGGGAAGATCCTGCTTCGCATCGAGGACACCGACCTGCAGCGCAGCAGCAGGGAGTTCGAGCGGGCCCAGATCGAAGACCTCTCCTGGCTCGGCATCTCCTTCGATGAAGGGCCTTACCGCCAGAGCGAGCGCGCAGAAATCTACGAAAAAGCCGCAGAGCGGCTCGAAGGGAAAGGTTTTATCTACGAAGCCGCCGATGAGTCTGGACGCCGGGCTCTCTACTTCCGCCCGCCGGAGAGAAGCGGGGTTTTTCGGGACCGGTTGCGGGGGGAGGTGCGGTTCTCGAAAGTCGGAGACTTCGTGATCCGCAAGTCCGACGGCACGCCTTCGTACAACTTCGCGGTCGTAGTGGACGACGCGGAGATGGGGATTACCCACGTCATCCGGGGCGAGGAACACCTATCGAACACCGGACGCCAGGCGCTCCTGTACCGGGCGCTCGGCGAAAAGGAGCCAGAGTTCGTACATCTCGGTGTGATCCTGGGTCCCGACGGCAAGAAGCTCAGCAAGCGCCACGGGGCCGCAAGTGTCGCCGACTACCGCAGGGAAGGTTATCTGCCGGAGGCTCTCGTAAGCTACCTCGCGCTTCTCGGCTGGTCGCACCCCGAAGGCAGGGAGGACTTCTCAAGCCTCGAAGATCTGGTGCGGGAGTTCGACCCCTCGCGGCTCGGCGCGAGCCCTGCCATCTTCGACGCCGACCGGCTGCTCGTCGCAAACGCCCGCCGCATCCGCGGGCTGTCGCTGGAAGAGCTGCTCGGTCGCCTGGAGCCTTTCCTGGGCAATGTTTCACTACCAGAAGAACGGAGGCTCATGACGGCGGAGGCCATCCAGAGCGAGCTCCACAAGCTCTCCGAGGCGCCGCACCTCATCCAGGACATTACCGGCTCGGTAGACGCGGATGCTTTCGCCGGGGATCTGCCGGAGTCAAGCGTCACGGTGTATGCGCACACTTGCAGGACCCTGGAGGGGCGTGAGATAAAAACCGTAGAGGAGGCCAGAGGCTTTGTCGGGGAGCTGAGGACCTGGGCGAAGGAAAACGGGATAAGAACCCGCGAGCTTCTGCACCCTCTGCGGCTCGCGCTTACGGGCCGCAACTCTGGGCCGGAGATGCCGTATCTCTTTGCGGTGCTCGGGCCGGAAGAGGCGCGCTTGCGGATAGAAGCGGCGAAAGAGGCTAGACTAAAAGCATGAGCGTTTACGTGCGAGACACCTTGAGCGGACGGAAGGTAGAGGTCGGGCAGAGCGGCAGGGTGGGCCTCTACATCTGCGGCCCGACCGTCTACAACCACATCCACATCGGGAACGCCCGGGCGCCCCTCTTCTGGGACGTGGTGGCGAGGTATCTCAGGAGCCGGGGATACGATGTTACCTTCGTCCAGAACATAACCGATGTGGAAGACAAGATCATTGCCAGGGCCAACGAGGAGGGCGTCTCCTGGAAGGAGATCGTACGCCGCTACACCGACTCTTTCCACGAGCGCCTGGAGCTTCTGGGCGTAGGGCTCCCCGACATCGAGCCGCGCGCCACGGAGCACATACCCGAGATGATCTCGCTCATAGAGGAGCTGGTCGAACGCGGCCACGCTTACGCTCCGGGCAACGGGGACGTCTATTACTCCGTGGAAAGCTTCCCGGAGTACGGACGTCTCTCCCACCAGGTGCCTGCAGAGATGCGCGAGACGGAGAAGGGAGCGACAGGCTACAAGAGAAGCCCGCTGGACTTCACGCTCTGGAAGGCGTCCAAGCCCGGCGAGCCCGTCTGGGAGAGCCCGTGGGGAGAGGGCCGTCCCGGGTGGCACATCGAGTGCTCGGCGATGGTCGAGAAGCATCTTCCCGAAGGCGCCGACATCCACGGCGGAGGAACTGACATACGCTTTCCACACCACGAAAACGAGCTTGCCCAGAGCAAGGGCGCGCACCCGGATCGCACCTTCGTGAGGGCCTGGGCGCACCACGGGATGGTCAACTTCGCCGCCGACAAGATGGCGAAGAGCGTCGGCAACGTCGTGGATGTGAAGGAGGCCGTGGAGAGGCACGGGCGCAACGCGATCCGCATGTGGCTCTTGCAGAGCCACTACTCCCAGCCCGCGGACTATGCCGAAGAGATCCTGGAGGAGAAGAAGCGTTCCTACGAACGCCTGATGCGTCTCTACCGCCAGATCTCCGGCTCCGAAAGCTCCGGTGACCTTTCAGACAATCTTGCTGCGGAGCTTCGCGAACGGTTCGACGAGGCGATGTCCGATGATTTCAACACCCCGGAGGTCATGGCGGCGATCTTCGACGCTGCCGGGCGTGCCGGACAGGAGATCTCCGCCCGCCCCGAAGCCACCCAGGAATTCGGTTCTCTGAGAGAAGTTATGGATGAGATCCTGAGCGTCTTCGGCTTTGATCTTGCGGGAGAGACCTCAATCGAGGTAGACGGGGTTCGCATCCGCTACACCGATAAGCCAGAAAGCGAGATCCTGAACCAGGTTGCCACGCGGGAGCGGGCGCGGTGGGAGAAGGACTGGGCCGTGGCCGACGGCCTGCGCGAGAAACTGCACGCCGCGGGTTGGACCGTGGAGGATACGCCCGAAGGTCCTGTCCTGAGCCGCCGGTAGCGGGCTGGAGATGGCTCCGGACCGTGAGATCATCTACGGCTTGCGCCCGGTGATAGAAGCCCTGAAAGGCGGGCGCCGCAGAGTCCATGAAGTTACGTGCGTGGTGGAGAACGAAGAGGTACGCTCCGTAGCCGCCGCGCGCAGCGTTCCCGTGAGGCGCGTCTCGCGCGAGAAGGTCGAGAAGCTGGCGCCGGGGGCGGCGCATCAGGGCGTGGCGGCCAGCGTGGGTTCCTATACGTATTGCAGCCTCGAAGAGATCCTTTCCGCTCCGGAGCCGCTGATCGCAGTGCTCGACGGCATTACGGACCCTAGGAACCTGGGAGCTATCTTGCGGGTGGCCGATGGGGCCGGGGCGAGCGGCGTTGTGATCCCAAAAGACAGGGCGGTGGGTGTTACCGCGGTCGCGGTCAAGGCCAGCGCCGGCGCGAGCGAGCACGTGCGCGTCGCCAGAGTAACCAACCTGCGCCGGGCGCTGGATCGGATGAAAGAGGCGGGAATCTGGGCGTACGCCGCTGAGGGTGGAGGAGAGAGCACGTACTGCGAGACGGACCTTCGGGGACCGGTCGCGCTGGTTCTGGGCAGCGAGGGGAAAGGGGTGCGCAGACTCGTGCGCGAGGGGTGCGACGGGACGATCTCCATCCCGATGAGGGGAGCGGTTGCGTCGCTCAACGTCTCGGTTGCGGCTGCTATTCTGCTCTACGAAGCCGTGAGGCAGCGGGAATGGCTTCGTACCTGATCCTGGACGGCTACAACGTCATCGGGGCGCTGGAGCGTTACCGGAAGCGCGACACCGGAGACCTCGACGCCATCCGCGAGCTTCTCGTGAACGATGCGTTGAAAGCGGCGGGCTGGACCGGGCGGACGGTAGTGGTGGTTTTCGATGCGCACCGGAGTCCTGGACCGAGGAGCGAAGAACCCCGGGCCAAGGGGGCGGTGCGTGTGATCTACAGCGCCGCCGGGGAGTCGGCCGATGATGTTATAGAGCGCCTGGTTGATGACCTCGACGGCGCGGTTACGGTCTATACGGCGGACTTCGCCCTGCAGCGCTCCGCTCTCGCGCACGGTGCCACCCGCGCTACCCCGCAGGAGTTCCAGGAACTATTAGACGAGATGCCTGCGCTCGCCCGGACCCCGCGTCGCCCGAGGCGTTCGAGCCTCTCGGACAGGCTCTCTCCCGATGCGCTGCGCTCTCTGGAGGAGATCCGTCGCAGGACGCAGGATCGCTAGATATAATCACTGGCTGAATCGGGAGATAGTTGGTGGACTACCAGGCCTGGGTAGCTCAGCGGTAGAGCAGCCGCCTTGTAAGCGGCAGGTCGGGGGTTCGAATCCCTTCCCAGGCTCTCTGGTCCGGGCGACTTTTGTTGAAAAGTGCGCGGCTTTTGCTACCATAGCGGGGCGCTTCAGCAGGAAGCGTAGCCGGGGGTGTGCCCGAGCGGCCAAAGGGAGCAGACTGTAAATCTGCCGGCTATTGCCTACGGAGGTTCGAATCCTCCCGCCCCCATGAACAAAGCGTGCCCCTGTAGCTCAGTCGGTAGAGCACTTCCATGGTAAGGAAGGGGTCACCGGTTCAAGTCCGGTCGGGGGCTCTTGGAGACCAGTGGAGAGGCTGCTGGCCCACAACACATAGACACGGCGGTGTAGCTCAGTTGGTTAGAGCAGCGGAATCATAATCCGCGTGTCGCAGGTTCGAGTCCTGCCACCGCTACTTTCGGTTTTCCGGTGGAAGCGAGAAAGGAATCCTGAGAATGGGCAAGGCGAGATTTGAGAGGACCAAGCCACACATAAACATCGGCACCATAGGGCATGTGGATCACGGCAAGACCACCCTCACCGCTGCCATTACCAAGGTGCTGCACAAGAGAGTGCCCAACGACAGCGCCAACAAAGTGGTGGCCTTCGAGCAGATTGACAACGCTCCCGAGGAGAAGCAGAGAGGGATAACAATAGCCACCTCTCACCAGGAGTACGCTACCGAAAAACGCCATTATGCGCATGTGGACTGCCCTGGGCATGCTGACTACGTAAAGAACATGATTACCGGGGCTGCCCAGATGGATGGGGCCATTCTGGTGGTATCTGCAGCAGATGGACCCATGCCCCAGACCAGAGAGCACATCCTGCTAGCCAGGCAGGTAGGGGTACCTTCCATAGTTGTGTTTTTGAACAAGGCGGACATGGTAGATGATGCGGAGCTACTTGAGCTGGTAGAGATGGAAGTGAGAGAGCTACTTACCGAGTATGACTTCCCAGGCGATGAGGTACCGGTAATAGTAGGCTCTGCCCTAAGAGCCTTAGAAGGCGATGAAGGGGAGTACGGCGAAGAGGCGATCATGAAGCTCATGGACGCCGTAGATGAGTATGTCCCAGAGCCAAAAAGAGACACCGAGAAGCCCTTCCTACTGGCCATAGAGGATGTCTTCTCCATAACCGGGCGAGGAACGGTAGCCACAGGGCGGGTAGAGCAGGGGATATTGCGTCTCAACGAAGAAGTAGAGATAGTAGGGATAAGGCCCACCCGAAAGACGGTAGTAACGGGCATAGAGATGTTCAACAAGAGTATGGATGAGGCGCAGGCAGGAGACAATGTAGGAGTTCTCTTAAGAGGGATAAGAAGAGATGAGATAGAGCGGGGGCAGGTTTTGGCCAAGCCTGGGAGCATAACCCCCCACACCCGCTTCAAAGCGGAGGTATATGTCCTCTCCAAAGAAGAGGGGGGACGTCACACCCCGTTTTTCAGCAACTACCGTCCGCAGTTCTACTTCCGCACCACTGATGTAACGGGGGAGATCACCCTCGAAGAAGGAGTAGAGATGGTGATGCCGGGGGACAACACGGTAATGGAAGCGAAGTTGATCTCACCTATAGCGATGGATGAGGGCTTAAACTTTGCCATAAGGGAAGGTGGCCGCACTGTTGGTGCTGGTGTGGTTACGGAAATCATAGAGTAGGCTAACTTATGTGTGGGGGCGGGATCTCACCCGCCCCTCTTTATGGATTGAAGGAGAAGTATGAGGCAGTTGGTTACGCTGGCTTGCGAGGAGTGCAGGCGCAGGAATTATCACAGCCGCAAGAACCGGCGGAATACCCCGGACCGCATCCAGCTCAAGAAATACTGTCCGTGGTGTCGGCACCATACGACACACCGGGAGACCAGGTAGTAAGATAATGAGCATAGCAGAGGGCAGTAGCTCAGTTGGTAGAGCAGCGGTCTCCAAAACCGCAGGTCGGGGGTTCGAGTCCCTCCTGCCCTGCTTGGTGTGTAGGATCTAGCGAGGGAACAATGGGTAACAGGCGTGGTTCCACGACGGCCAGAGGAGCCAGAGGCAGAAAAGCTCAACAACAGAAGAAGCGGCGGTTTGGAGCCGGGGTTCTGGACTTCTCGCGGGACGTCCGGGCCGAGCTGAGACGGGTGAGCTGGCCGAACCGGGACCAGTTACGGCAGAGTACGGCGGTCGTGCTCATCGTCGTCATAACGCTCGGTATTTACGTTACCGTTTGGGATTACATATTCCAGTTCCTCTCGAATTTGGTCTTCCTCGGTGGCTAGGAGCGGGTTGTTTTGAAGAAGTGGTATGTCGTTAACACATACTCCGGGCACGAGAACAAGGTCCGCACGACGATGGAGCGGCGGATCGAGTCGTTCGGGCTGGGCAGATATTTCGGGGACATAAAGATTCCTACGGAGAGCGTCATCGAGATCAAAAACGGCAAGAAGGTGCCGACCACGCAGCGGCAGTTTCCCGGATACATCCTGGTAAACATGGACATGAACGACGATACCTGGCGACTGGTCAGGCAGACGCCGGGGGTTACGCAGATCGTCGGAGCCGGGGAGAAGCCGATCCCGCTCTCGCGGGCGGAGGTAGAGAGGCTGCTGCATCCGGGTGAGGTCGAGACCCGCGAGAAGGTCAAGACGACGGTGGACTACGAGATCGGGGAGACTGTCAGGGTCATAAGCGGGCCGCTCTCGGACTTTACGGGCGAGATCTCGGATATAAACGTGGACCAGTCGAGGTTGAAGGTTCTGGTCTCGATCTTCGGGCGTGAGACGCCGGTGGAGCTCTCTTTCAGCCAGGTAGCCAAGCTGTAGTAGAAAGGAATTTGTATGGGTAGAGGACGCGGCAGAGGCCGCAGGGTTGCCAGAAAACTGAAGCTGCAGATAACCGGTGGGCAGGCAAACCCGGCGCCGCCTGTGGGTCCGGCGCTGGGCCAGGCGCAGGTGAACATCGGGGAATTCGTGAGGCAGTTCAACGACGCCACACGGGATCAGATGGGACAGTTGATCCCGGTGGAGATCACGGTCTACGAAGACCGCTCGTTCACCTTTGTAACCAAGACGCCGCCTGCGGCGTTCCTGCTGAAGCAGGCCGCCGGTGTGGAGAAGGGCAGCGGCGAGCCCAACCGCGACAAGGTCGGTACGGTCAGCCGCGAGCAGATCGAGGAGATAGCGCGTACCAAGATGCCCGATCTCAACGCCGCAGATATCGAGGGTGCGGCGAGGATCGTCGAGGGTACGGCCAGAAGCATGGGGATCACGGTCAGTGGGTAGGAAACTTCTAGAGCAGAAAGCAAGAATAGACAGAGAGCGCCTGTACTCGCCCCGCGAGGCGATAGAGCTTCTGAAGGGGCTGGATGGCGCGAAGTTCGACGAGAGCATCGAAGCGCACATCAACCTCAACGTGGACCCGCGCCGGGCGGATCAGATGGTGCGCGGTACTCTGATGCTCCCGAACGGTACGGGCAAGACACAACGAGTAGCGGTCTTCGCCGACGGCGAGGCGGCTCGCGAGGCCGAAGAAGCGGGAGCCGACGTGGTAGGGACCGATGATCTGGTGGCTCGCATCAGGGACGAGGGGTTCATGGACTTCGACGTGGCGGTGGCGACGCCAGACCAGATGCGGATCGTGGGCCGCCTGGGTCAGATCCTCGGCCCGCGCGGGCTGATGCCTAACCCCAAGAGCGGCACCGTAACGCAGGATGTGGGCAAGACCGTCAGCGAGTTGAAGCAGGGCAAGATCGAGTACCGCGTGGACCGCTACGGCATAATCCACAGCATCCTCGGAAAGAAGTCTTTCGATACGGACAGCCTGGTCGAGAACTACTTCGCCCTGCGCGACGAGTTGCAGCGGGTACGCCCGGCACCGGTCAAGGGACGTTACTTCAGGTCCGTCAGCATAACCAGCACGATGGGGCCGGCTATAAAGGTTGACCCCGCGGTAACAAAGGATTAGTATCAGGCGCGGAATTTAGAAAAAGCAAAGACCGGAGACAACCGGGGCTCGAAGTAGCTTAAACGTCTCGAAAGAGACGCCCGGTCGAGGTCGCAGGGAGTGAAGACGGGATATTCAAGCCCCGGGTGCCTCTGCGGCCCCGGGGTTTTCGGCGTAGAGAAGGAGTTTTGGAGGTGAAACGGGAAGAGAAGGCTCGGGTTGTCGAGGAGCTGACCGAAAAGCTCAAGAGCGGCTCGGCGGTGGTCGTTGACTACCAGGGCATGAACGTGGCGCAGAGCACCGACCTGAGGCGGCGTAGCCGGGAGCTGGGCGTAGAGTTCGTGGTGACGAAGAACACGCTGGCTCGTCGGGCTGCGTCCGCAGCCGGGGTTGACGGGTTTTCCGGGTTTCTGGTCGGACCTACGGCCATAGCGTTTAGCGGGGACCCGGTTGCCAGCGCCAAGCTGATGGCCGAGTTTGCGGACCAGATCGAGACGTTCGCCCTCAAGGGCGGGCTGATGGAAGACGGTCGCGTACTCGGCGAGGAAGAGGTTGTTGCGCTCTCGAAGCTGCCGGGACGCGAGCAACTCATCGCCCAGCTCGTCGGCGGGCTTGCAGCCCCGATATCGGGCCTGGTGAACGTGCTCAACAACACCGTTCAGGGGCTTGTGATCGCGCTGAACCAGATCGCCGAGCAGAAGAAGGCGCAGGAGTCGTAGAGTAGTTAGAGGAGGAAAAATGGCGCTAAGCAAGGAAGAGTTGATCGAGTCCATCGAGAACATGTCGGTCCTGGAGCTCTCGGAGCTGGTGAAGGCTCTGGAGGAGAGGTTCGGGGTATCAGCGACGGCGGTAGCAGCCGCTCCCGCTGCTGGGGCTGCGGCCGGTGAGAGCGCAGCGGCTGCCGAGGAGGAGCAGATCGAGTTCGACGTTGTTCTGCAGGCCGCCGGCGACAAGAGGCTGCAGGTCATCAAGGAGATCCGGGCCGCCACCGGTCTCGGCCTCAAGGAGGCCAAGGCGCTGGTTGACGAGGCGCCGAAGCCGGTCAAGGAGGCCCTCTCCAAGGAGGATGCCGAGAATCTCAAGGCCAAGCTGGAAGAGGCCGGGGCTACGGTGGAGCTCAAGTAGCCCACAAGAAAAGTAGCGCACGGCGCAAAGCTGTGCTAAACTTCTGGGCGTTGGACACGAAACCAACGCCCATATTTATCCTGAATATTTTGCCTTTCGTTTCCTTGACTTATCTAGGGATGAGAGGTAAGATATTCGTTCGCGTGTTTAACCGTTCTTCAACGATCCGTCGCGGAGGAGAGTCAATTTGGTAGTGCCCATCGTGCGCCGTAAGAGGCGTCCTTATTCGCGGACGCAAACGCTCGATTTTCAGATGCCTGGTCTTGTGGAGATCCAGCGCAGCTCCTTCGAAAAATTTATAAAGGAGGGAATCCGGCAGATACTCCAGGAGATCTCGCCGATAGAGGACTACACCGGCTCCTACGCGGTCGAGTTCGGGGAGCCGTATTTTGAAGAGCCGCAGGTTTCCGTTGATGAGTGCGTCTCCAAGGACAAGACCTATGCGGCCCCGCTTTTCGTGCGGGTGCGCTTCATAGTCAAGGAGACGGGTGAGATCCGGGAGCAGGACGTCTTTATGGGCGATTTCCCGCTCATGACGGACTGGGGCACGTTCATTATCAACGGGACCGAGCGGGTTGTGGTAACCCAGCTCGTCCGCTCTCCCGGAGCCTACATAATGGAGCCCAAGGACCCGACCAAGCAGGTTCTCACCGCGAGCCTGATGCCGGGGCGGGGTTCCTGGCTCGAATTCGAGGTGGAGACCAAGGGATACGTCTCCGTACGTATTGATCGCAAAAGGAAGCTCCCGGTTACAGTTCTCCTGAAGGCGCTCGATATAGGCGGTGGGCCGGAGGAGATCCTGGAGCGTTTCGGGGACTCCTGGCTGATGCGCAACACCCTGGAGCGCGACGACACCACTTCGCGGGATGAAGCTCTGCTGGAAGTCTTCCGGCGGCAGCGTCCCGGAGAGCCGGTCAACCTGGAGAACGCCAGAAATCTGGTCGAGGGTCTCTTCTTCGATCCCAAGCGTTACGACCTTACCGAGGTTGGTCGCTACAAGGTCAACAAGAAACTCAAGCTCGATGTGCCAAAGGACGTTTACACGCTCACCAACGAGGACATCGAGGGGCTCTTGAGGCGCCTGATCGAGATCGCCGAGGGGTTCGCCGAGGAAGAGGAGTTCGGCCGGATCAACTACGAGCGGCACCGGCACCTTCTGGACGAGTACGAGCACCTCGGAAACAGGCGGCTCAGGACCGTCGGAGAACTGGTGCAGGAAGCGTTCCGGATCGGGATGTACCGCATGGAGCGCGTGGTGCGCGAGCGGATGACCACCCAGGACGAGGAGAACATAACCCCTCAGAGCGTGGTCAACACCAAGCCGGTGGCGAGCGCCATCAAGGAATTCTTTGGATCCAGCCAGCTCTCGCAGTTCATGGACCAGACCAATACCTTGAGTGGTCTGTCCCACCGCAGGCGTCTTAACGCGATGGGCGCGGGCGGCCTCTCGCGGGAGCGGGCTCCCATCGAGGTCCGCGACGTTCACCCGACGCACTACGGCCGGATGTGCCCGATAGAGACGCCCGAGGGACCGAACATCGGCTTGATCGGGAACCTCTCGTCGTTCGCGATCGTGAACGAGTACGGCTTCGTGCAGACGCCGTACCGCAGGGTCGTGGATGGTGTGGCGACCGAGGAGATCGTCTACCTCTCGGCTGATGAGGAAGAGGACCTCATTATCGCGCAGGCCAACACCCCGGTAGACCCGAAGACCGGCAGGATCATCGAGGATCAGGTCCTCGCCCGCACCAGGGGCGGCGATGTCTCGACGGTGCCGCCCGAAGAGGTTGACTACATGGACGTGGCCCCGTTGCAAACCGTCTCGGTGGCAACAGCTCTAATCCCGTTCCTGGAGCACGACGACGCCAACCGGGCACTCATGGGGGCGAACATGCAGAAGCAGGCCGTCCCGCTCTTGCGGAGCGAGGCCCCATACGTGGGGACCGGGATGGAGTTCAGGGCTGCTGCGGATACCGGTGATGTGCTCCTCGCCCGCAACGCCGGGAAGGTCGAGAACGTTACGGCTTCCAGGATCTCGGTTCGTCGGGAGAGCGGGGAACTCGACGAGTACCGTCTGAGGAAGTTTGCCCGCTCCAACCAGGGAACCTGCGTAAACCAGCGCCCGATAGTCAAGGAAGGTGAGGAAGTCGAGGCCGGGAGCGTGCTGGCCGACGGTTCCTCGACCGATGAAGGCGAGCTGGCGTTGGGGAAGAACCTGTGTGTGGCGTTCATGCCGTGGGAAGGGTACAACTTCGAGGATGCGATCATCGTCTCCGAGCGTCTCGTCAAGGACGATGTGCTCTCCTCTATCCACATCGAGGAGTACGAGGTGCAGGCCCGCGACACCAAGCTGGGTCCAGAGGAGATCACCCGCGACATCCCCAACGCTTCCGACGATGTGCTGATGAACCTCGACGCCGACGGCATCATCCGCATCGGGGCCGAGGTCGGTTCGGGGGATGTCCTGGTAGGCAAAGTTACCCCGAAAGGCGAGAGCGAGCCGACGCCTGAAGAGAAGCTTTTGCGTGCGATCTTCGGCGAGAAGGCGCGAGAGGTCAAGGACTCCTCCCTAAAGGTCCCGCACGGCGAAGGCGGCGTCGTCATAGATATCAAGCGTTTCAGCCGGGACAACGGCGACGAACTTGCGCCTGGAGTGAACGAGATGGTGCGGGTCTTCGTCGCGGCGAAGCGCAAGATCGCCGAGGGCGACAAGCTCGCCGGGCGTCACGGAAACAAGGGCGTCATCTCCAAGATCGTGCCCGAAGAGGACATGCCGTTCATGGAGGACGGTACTCCGGTTGACGTGATCCTCTCGCCGCTCGGCGTGCCGAGCCGGATGAATATAGGCCAGATTCTGGAGACTCACCTCGGCTGGGCGGCGAGCAAGGGATTTGGCGAGAACGGCGGCGAGCCTCAGTTCGTCTCGACGCCGGTCTTCCAGGGCGCTTCGGTGGACGACATCAGCGAGGCGATCGAGAAGGTCCGCCAGGATGGTGGCGCGAGGGTCGGCATGGGCCGTGGCGGGAAGGTTACGCTCTACGACGGGCGCACCGGGGAGCCTTTCGACGGCAGGATCACGGTCGGTTGCATGTACATCATGAAGCTGAATCACCTGGTGGACGACAAGATCCACGCCCGCTCCACGGGTCCGTACTCGCTGGTCACCCAGCAGCCGCTCGGCGGTAAGGCGCAGTTCGGCGGGCAGAGGTTCGGCGAGATGGAGGTGTGGGCGCTCGAAGCCTACGGCGCGGCGCACACCCTGCAGGAACTTCTGACGATAAAGAGCGACGACCGGATCGGGCGGGTCAAGAGCTACGAGTCTATCGTCAAGGGCGAGAATATCCCCGAGCCCGGCGTGCCGGCGAGCTTCAAGGTGCTCCTGAAGGAGATGCAGTCTCTGGGGCTCTCGGTCAAGCCGGTCTACAACGCCGAGGCCGCTGAGGACACCGACCAGCGCGACTGGGACGAGGCCGCGCGGGCTTTGGGGATCAACCTCAGCCGCGAGGAACCAATAGGAAATTTGGATGACACGCCGGATACGTTCTCCAGAGGAGGGATGTAAGGGTTGCAGAGCCTAGAGCGCGACATAGACATAAACAAGCTGGAGAAGATCTCCATCGGCCTCGCCTCCGCGGAGGAGATCCGGGAGTGGTCCCGCGGCGAGGTCACCAAGCCGGAGACGATCAACTACCGTACGCTGCGTCCTGAGAAGGACGGGCTGTTCTGCGAGCGGATCTTCGGACCCTCGAAGGACTTCGAGTGCTACTGCGGCAAGTACAAGAGAATCCGCTTCAAGGGCATCATCTGCGAGCGGTGCGGCGTCGAGGTTACCCGTGCCCGCGTCCGTCGCGACCGGATGGGCCACATCGAGCTCGCCGCGCCGATAGCGCACGTATGGTTCGTCAAGGGCGTGCCGAGCCGGATGGGATACCTGCTGGATATAAGCCCGAAGGATCTCGACCGGGTGCTCTACTTCGCCAGCTCCATAGTTACCTGGGTTGATCGGGAGGCGCGGGCAAACGACATAGACACCCTGCGCGAGCAGGTCGAGATGGAGATCCAGCAGCTCGAACAGGACCGGGAAGAGGAAGTGACCCAGATCCAGGCCCTCAGAACCAAGCGCGAGAGCGTTATCAAGGGCGAGAGCAGCCCGGATGAGCTGACCGAGGAGTACGCGGACATCCCCGAGGAGAACCGCGAGGCTGCTATCGAGAAGGTCCACAAGCAGGCCGAAGAAGATATCGCCGACATCCGGCGCTCGATGGACGAGCAGATAGAGCTGGTTCGCAGGGCCTGGGAGGAGTTCCAGACTTTAGAGCCACGCCAGATCGTGGACGACGAGGAGCTCTTCCGCGAGATGAAGGACCGCTTCGGTGATGAGTGGGGTTTCGGCGTGTACTTCCGCGGCGGCATGGGTGCGGAGTCCATCCGCGACCTCATCCAGCAGGTTGACCTGGAGGAAGAGGCACAGGGACTCAGAGAGACGATCAACGAGTCTCGCGGCCAGAGGCGCCAGAAGGCCATCAAGCGTCTGAAGGTCGTTGACGCTTTCCGCACCAGCGACAATGACCCCGCGTGGATGATCATGGATGCCATCCCGGTTCTGCCGCCGGACTTGAGGCCGATGGTCCAGCTAGACGGCGGCAGGTTCGCCACGAGCGACCTCAACGACCTCTACCGCCGGGTCATAAACCGCAACAACCGCCTCAAGAGGCTGCTGGACCTCGGAGCACCGGATGTGATCGTGAACAACGAGAAGCGGATGCTTCAGGAAGCGGTTGACGCGCTGTTCGATAACGGCAGGCGCGGGCGCGCCGTAACCGGAGCGGGCAACCGGGCGCTCAAGTCCCTCTCCGACATGCTCAAAGGGAAGCAGGGGCGGTTGCGCGGGAACCTTCTGGGCAAGCGCGTTGACTACTCGGGCCGCTCCGTCATCGTGGTCGGGCCGGAGCTGAAGATGCACCAGTGCGGCCTGCCACGTCTCATGGCGGTCGAGCTGTTCAAGCCGTTCGTGATGAAGATGCTGGTAGACCGGGCGCTTGCGCCGAACATCCGGAGCGCCAAGCAGATGGTCGAGCGGCTGCGTCCCGAAGTCTGGGATGTGCTCGAAGATGTGATCAAGGAGCATCCGGTCCTGTTGAACCGCGCCCCGACGCTGCACCGTCTCGGTATCCAGGCGTTCGAGCCGGTTCTGGTAGAGGGGAAGGCGATACAGGTCCACCCGCTAGTGTGCGCGGCGTTCAACGCGGACTTCGACGGGGACCAGATGGCGGTGCACGTGCCGCTCTCGCCGGAGGCGCAGGCTGAGGCACGCCTCTTGATGCTCTCGACGCAGAGCATCCTGCAGCCCTCGAACGGGTTCCCGATCGCCGTTCCCTCGCAGGACATGGTGCTCGGCCTCTACTACATCACCTACGCCGACGACGACTTCGAAGAGCAGGAAGTAAAGGGTTTCCTCTCCTCCTACGACGAGGCAGAGGCGGCCTACAAGGAAGGAACTCTCAAGGTACACGACAAGGTCTTGCTCCGGCGCAATGGCGAGAGGGTGGAGACGACACTTGGGCGTGCGATCTTCAACGAGAATATCGAGCACACCCTGGAAGACTATCTCGGCGACGCCTACGATCCCGAGGATTACGAGTTCGTCAATCACACCCTCAAGAAGGGTGAGATCAAGGACCTCGTCGCCCGGTACGTGAACCGTTATCCGACCGAGCTTACCAGCCGGCTTCTCGACGCCCTGAAGAAGATGGGCTTCCACACGGCGACGCGTGCTGGCGTCTCCATCGGCAAGAACGACATCGTCGTGCCGGAGCAGAAGCCAGAGATCCTTGCCAAGTACGAGGCCCTGGTGAACGAGGTCGAGGAGCAGTGGGATCAGGGCTTCATCTCCGATGACGAGCGTTCCGAGCGGGTCATCAACCTCTGGACCCAGGCCAAGAACGAGGTCGAGGACGCGATGAAGGCGAACCTCTGGAAGCTGAACCCGGTCTACATGATGGCCAACTCCGGTGCCAGGGGTAACTACTCCCAGATCACCCAGCTCGCCGGGATGCGCGGCCTTATGACCAACACGAAGGGTGAGATCATTGACGAGCCCGTGAAGAGCAACTTCATGGAGGGGCTCTCGGTTCTGGAGTACTTCACCTCGACCCACGGCGCGCGAAAGGGCCAGGCCGATACCGCGCTCAGGACAGCAGACTCCGGTTATCTGACCCGGCGTCTGGTAGATGTCTCCCAGGGCGTCATCATAAGCGGCGAGGACTGCGGCACCGACGAGTACACGGATATACCACTGTACCTGGAGAGCGGAGACCCCAACGACTCCGTGGCCGCACGCTATCTGGCGCGCGACCTGATCAATCCAGAGACCGGCGAGGTCGTGGCCGAGGCGGGGACGGACATTACGCCGACCCTGATGGCCCGCTGGCGCGAAGAGCTGCCACGCGAGACGATGGTCCCGGTGCGCACGCCGACCAAGTGCCGTAGCCCGCACGGTATCTGCCGGAGGTGCTACGGGCGCGCTCTCTCGACCTACCGTCCCGTGGACGTGGGCGAGGCCGTGGGTATCATCGCGGCCCAGTCAATCGGCGAGCCGGGCACCCAGCTCACGATGCGTACCTTCCACACCGGCGGCGTCGCGGGTGAGGACATCACCGCGGGTCTGCCGAGGGTCGTGGAGCTCTTCGAAGCCCGCCACCCCAAGGCCGAGGGCATTATCTCGGAGATTGACGGGCGCGTGAGCCTGGAGGATGAAGGCGACCGGATGATCAAGGTCACGGTCACTTCCCCGGATGGGACCGAGTCCAGGGAGTACAGGATGGAGCGCCAGCTCCTGAGCGACAAGATCGTGGAGGGCGCAGAGATCCAGGCGAACACCCCGCTCACCGACCCGGAGAGCACGGCGATCTACCCGCATACGATCCTGGAGAACGACCTGCGCTACGATCGCGGCACCACTGCGACCGAGCGTTACCTCGTCAACGAGGTTCAGAAGGTCTACCGGGCACAGGGCGTGGACATCCACGACAAGCACATCGAGGTCGTCGTCCGGCAGATGCTCCGCAAGGTCGTCGTTGACGAGCCAGGGGACACGAGTTTCCTGCCCGAGCAGGTCACCGATATGTTCGCGGTGGAGCAAGAGAACGAGCGGGTCGAAGCCGAGGGAGGCCAGCCGGCCACCTTCCACCGGATCCTGATGGGCATAACCAAGGCTTCGCTCGCCACCGACAGCTTCCTCTCGGCGGCTTCCTTCCAGGAGACGGCACGGGTGCTGACCGACGCGGCCATCGAGGGCAAGAAGGACGATCTCAGAGGCCTCAAGGAGAACATCCTTATCGGCAAGCTGATCCCCGCTGCCACCGGTCTGCCGCAGTACCGGCGGCTTACGGTGGCGGTCGAGGGCTACAGAGCCGAGGATGTGGATGAGCTTGACATAGCGGCTTCCTGAGCCTAAAATAGCGCGTCGCAGCTACGGGCGAGGGGCGATGCTGCCCTTTTGTGGCTGCGGCGCGTAACTTTGTTGTAAACCCCTTTTCTACAGAAACGAGAAAGGAGAGGCGCGGCTGTGCCAACGACCAACCAGCTTGTGCGCAAAGAGCGGGTAAAACAGACCAAGAAGACAGCGACACCGGCGCTGCGTCGCTCGCCGCAGCGGCGGGGAGTGTGCACGCGCGTCTCGACCCAGACCCCCAAGAAGCCGAACTCGGCTCTGCGCAAGATCGCCCGAGTAAGGCTCACGAACGGGCATGAGATCACAGCATACATCCCGGGAGAGGGGCATAACCTGCAGGAGCACTCGGTCGTGCTGGTACGCGGCGGGCGTGTCAAAGACCTGCCGGGCGTGCGCTACAAGGTCGTGCGCGGGGCCCTGGACACCCTGGGCGTCAACGACCGCAAGCAGAGCCGCTCCAGGTACGGGACCAAGAGGTCTTAAAGGAGGGTATGTAGAGATGCCGAGGCGCGCAGCACCGCCGAAGAGGAAGATCCCGCCCGATCCCGTGTACGGGAGCGTTCTCGTCCATCAGCTTATCAACAAGGTCATGACCGACGGAAAGAAAGGCAAGGCCGAGAAGATAGTCTACGACGCGCTCTCGATGGTTGAGGAGAGAACCGGCAACAACCCGGTCAACGTCCTCAACAACGCGGTGGACAACGTAAAGCCCCGCCTTGAGGTCCGTAGCCGCAGGGTGGGGGGGGCAACCTACCAGGTCCCGGTAGAGGTTATTCCCCGCCGGGCGAACACGCTGGCTCTGCGCTGGATCGTGGGCTACGCCCGCCAGCGCCGGGAGAAGACGATGAGCCGCAGGCTGGCCGGAGAGATCCTCGACGCCAACGACAACGTGGGATCGAGCGTCAAGCGCAAGGACGATACCCACCGGATGGCCGAGGCCAACCGGGCGTTCGCACACTATAGATGGTGATGAGGTGCTTGTTATATGGCTGTATCCGTAGCTAGAAAAACCCCGCTGCGCCGGGTCCGAAATATCGGGATCATGGCGCACATAGACGCGGGGAAAACCACGACAACCGAACGTATCCTCCTGTACACAGGGCTCACCCACAAGCTGGGCGAAGTCCATGACGGCAACGCCGTTATGGACTGGATGTCACAGGAGCGTGAGCGCGGCATTACCATAACCAGCGCCGCCACAACCGTGTTCTGGGGCGGCATCGAAGGCTCCTCCAAAAACGGTAAACAGGGGACCTCCCACAGCCGTATCCCCGAGCAGTACCGGATCAACATTATAGACACGCCCGGACACGTGGACTTCACGGTCGAGGTGGAGCGGTCGCTGCGGGTTTTGGACGGGGCGATCGCTTTGTTCGACTCCGTGGCCGGGGTTGAGCCGCAGTCGGAGACCGTGTGGCGGCAGGCGGACAAATATCATGTGCCGCGCATAGCGTTCGTGAACAAGATGGACCGGATCGGGGCCGACTTCTATCACGCGGTCCAGACCATGAAGGACAGGCTCGGGGCGAATGCGGTTCCGGTGCAGCTTCCGATCGGCTCGGAGAGCGAGTTCGAGGGGATCGTAGACCTCGTGGAGATGAAGGCCATCATCTACGAGGACGACCTAGGAGCCGAGTGGAGAGAGGCGGAGATACCTGACGACCTGAAGACGCTTGCCGAGGAGTACCGGGAGAAGCTGCTCGAGGCGGTCGCCGACCAAGACGAAGAGCTGATGATGATGTACCTGGAAGGCGAGGAGATAGACCCGGACCAGCTCCGGGCGGCGATACGGAAGGCCACGCTCGCCATCCAGATGACCCCGGTATTCTGCGGATCGGCGTTCAAGAACAAAGGTGTGCAGCCGCTCCTGGACGGAGTAATAGACTACCTGCCGAGCCCGCTGGATGTACCTCCGATCCACGGGGAGACGATGGACGGTGAGGAGATCACCCGCGAGGCTAACGAGAACGGGCCTCTGGCGGCGCTCGCCTTCAAGGTTCAGACCGACCCCCACGTCGGCAAGCTCACCTACATGCGGGTCTACTCCGGGACGCTCAAGGCGGGATCCTACGTGTACAACACGAGCAAGGGCAAGCGCGAGCGCGTGGGACGCCTGTTGCAGATGCACGCCAACTCCCGCGAGCAGCGCGAGGAGGTCTACGCCGGGGAGCTAGTCGCGGCCATCGGGCTCTCGGATACGGGTACGGGAGATACGATCATCGCGGCGGACGATCCGGAGCAGATCGTGCTGGAGCAGATGGTGTTCCCGGAGCCTGTCATCCATCAGGCCATCGAGCCCAAGACCAAGGCCGACCAGGAGAAGCTGAGCCAGGCTCTCCAGCGTCTCGCGGACGAAGACCCTACCTTCACCGTCAGGACGGACGAGGAGACGGGGCAGACGATCATCGGCGGTATGGGCGAATTGCACCTGGAGATCATACTCGACAGGCTCCTGCGGGAGTTCCGGGTGGACGCCAACATCGGAAAGCCCCAGGTCGCCTACCGGGAGACGGTTCGCCGGCGGGCCGAGAACGTCGAGGGCCGGTTCGTCCGGCAGACCGGCGGTCGGGGTCAGTACGGGCACGCCGTCATCAACCTCGAACACAACGACGAGGGCGGTTACGAATTCGAGAACAAGATCGTCGGCGGCGTTATTCCGAGGGAGTTCATTCCGAGCGTTGACAAGGGTATCCAGGACGCGCTGGACTCCGGCGTTGTGGCGGGGTATCCGGTCGTGGATATCAGGGTGGAGCTGGTGGATGGCTCCTACCACGAGGTTGACTCCTCGGAGATGGCGTTCCAGATCGCGGGTTCCATGGCCGCCAGGGAAGCCCTCAAGCGGGCCAACTCGGTCCTTCTGGAGCCGATCATGGACGTCGAGGTTGTTGTGCCGGAGGAGTTCATGGGAGATGTGATGGGCGACCTATCGTCCAGGCGCGGTCACATACAGGGCATGGACTCCCGCGGCGGTGGGCAGGTCATCCGGGCGATGGTCCCGCTGGCAGAGATGTTCGGGTACGCCACGACCGTCCGGAGCAAGACCCAGGGCCGGGCGACCTTCACGATGCAGTTCGACCACTACGACGAAGTGCCCAAGAGCATAGCGCAGGAAATAGCCGAGAGGTAAGGAGGAAGAAGATGGGCAAGGCGAGATTTGAGAGGACCAAGCCACACATAAACATCGGCACCATAGGGCATGTGGATCACGGCAAGACCACCCTCACCGCTGCCATTACCAAGGTGCTGCACAAGAGAGTGCCCAACGACAGCGCCAACAAAGTGGTGGCCTTCGAGCAGATTGACAACGCTCCCGAGGAGAAGCAGAGAGGGATAACAATAGCCACCTCTCACCAGGAGTACGCTACCGAAAAACGCCATTATGCGCATGTGGACTGCCCTGGGCATGCTGACTACGTAAAGAACATGATTACCGGGGCTGCCCAGATGGATGGGGCCATTCTGGTGGTATCTGCAGCAGATGGACCCATGCCCCAGACCAGAGAGCACATCCTGCTAGCCAGGCAGGTAGGGGTACCTTCCATAGTTGTGTTTTTGAACAAGGCGGACATGGTAGATGATGCGGAGCTACTTGAGCTGGTAGAGATGGAAGTGAGAGAGCTACTTACCGAGTATGACTTCCCAGGCGATGAGGTACCGGTAATAGTAGGCTCTGCCCTAAGAGCCTTAGAAGGCGATGAAGGGGAGTACGGCGAAGAGGCGATCATGAAGCTCATGGACGCCGTAGATGAGTATGTCCCAGAGCCAAAAAGAGACACCGAGAAGCCCTTCCTACTGGCCATAGAGGATGTCTTCTCCATAACCGGGCGAGGAACGGTAGCCACAGGGCGGGTAGAGCAGGGGATATTGCGTCTCAACGAAGAAGTAGAGATAGTAGGGATAAGGCCCACCCGAAAGACGGTAGTAACGGGCATAGAGATGTTCAACAAGAGTATGGATGAGGCGCAGGCAGGAGACAATGTAGGAGTTCTCTTAAGAGGGATAAGAAGAGATGAGATAGAGCGGGGGCAGGTTTTGGCCAAGCCTGGGAGCATAACCCCCCACACCCGCTTCAAAGCGGAGGTATATGTCCTCTCCAAAGAAGAGGGGGGACGTCACACCCCGTTTTTCAGCAACTACCGTCCGCAGTTCTACTTCCGCACCACTGATGTAACGGGGGAGATCACCCTCGAAGAAGGAGTAGAGATGGTGATGCCGGGGGACAACACGGTAATGGAAGCGAAGTTGATCTCACCTATAGCGATGGATGAGGGCTTAAACTTTGCCATAAGGGAAGGTGGCCGCACTGTTGGTGCTGGTGTGGTTACGGAAATCATAGAGTAAGCGATGGCCGTCTCGAAGATAAGGATCAAGCTAAAAGCCTATGACCACGAGGTCATAGACAAGACGGCCAAGTCCATCGTGGACACGGCGGAGCGGACCGGGGCCTTCGTTTTCGGCCCCGTCCCGCTGCCTACCAAGCGGAGCCGTTACACGGTGGTGCGGAGCCCTTTCAAGGACAAGGACTCCCGGGAGCACTTCCAGTTGAACACGCACAAGCGACTGATAGACATCCAGCAGCCCACACCCCGCACCGTGGACTCGCTGCAGCGACTGGACCTCCCGGCGGGCGTGAGCATCGAGATAAAGGCGACCTGAAGTTATGGCTACGGCAGTTTTCGGACGCAAGAAGCATATGACGCAGGCCTTCGAGGACGACGGCACGCTGGTCGGCGTAACCGTGATCGAGGTCGAACCGAACTTCATTACCGCGGTCAAGACCGAGGACGACGATGGTTACAACGCCGTGCAGGTGGGGTTCGGGATCGTGCCTACTCGCAAGGTCAACCGGCCGCACGCAGGCCAGTTCGAGAAACACGAGACTCCGCCGCGCAGACACCTCAGAGAGGTAAGGGACGCTACGGGAGAGATCGGCCAGACCATCGGTGTTGACGCTTTCGAGGTCGGAGATAAAGTGCACGTGAGTGCGACCAGCAAGGGCAAGGGTTTTCAGGGAACCGTCAAGCGGCACGGCTTCGGAAGAGGCCCGGTCTCGCACGGCTCGCACAACATCCGCCAGCCGGGCTCGGTCGGGGCTTCGGCGGACCCTTCCCGCATCTTCCCGGGTCAGAAGATGCCGGGGCAGACCGGGAACAGGACAGCCACGATCAAGAACCTGCGCGTGGTCAACGTGGACCCGGAGAGGAACGAGATCTGGGTTCGCGGCGGGATCCCCGGCGGGAAAAACGCCGTGGTCAGGATCCGGAAGGCAGGTGATTAGGGTGGCCCAGGCGCAGCTTTTCGACGCGAAGAGCGGACAGAAGTCGTCGCTGGAGCTCGAAGGCGGACACTTCGACGTGCAGCCGAACGAGCATGTCATACACCGGGCCGTGGTCGCGGAGCTTGACGCGAAGCGGCGCTACACTGCCTCGACGAAAGGGCGCAGCGAGGTCCGGGGCTCCGGCGCGAAGCTCTACCGCCAGAAGGGAACGGGCCGCGCGCGGGCTGGAGACATCAAAACGCCCATCCGGATCGGGGGCGGAACCTGGGGCGGCCCCAAACCCAAGCCCGGACGTTACGGCAAAAGGATCAACCGCAAAGAGGCCCGCGCGGCGTTCTACGGGGCGCTCTCGGCCAAGGCCGAAGACGGCGAGCTGTACGTGCTCGACTCTATGAGCTTCGAGGCTCCTTCGACCAAGCAGGCAAAGGCGCTGCTCGGAAATATGGGACTCGAAGGTCCTGTCCTGCTGGTCGTTACGGAAGAAGATGAGAACGCGGCGCTCTCGTTCAGGAACCTGCCGGAGGTTACGGTCGTGGGGCCGCGGGAGTACGGGGTATATGAGGTCTTGCGCTCCCGAGAAGTCGTGTTCTCGCGGGCGGCTTACGAGAGGCTCACCGGAAATCGGGAGGGAGAGTAAGATGGACCCGCATCAGGTGATAATCCGGCCGGTCATCAGCGAGAAGAGCTACAACCTGATCGAGAACGAAGGGCAGTACACCTTCGAGGTGGACCGGCGGGCGAACAAAAACCAGATAAAACGCGCCGTCGAGGAAGCTTTTGATGTGAGCGTACAGCGGGTGAATACCACCAACGTCAAGAGCAAGCCCAAGAGGCAGGGCCTGACGCGGGGCCGCACCTCTACCTGGAAGAAGGCCGTGGTGAAGCTGGCCGAAGGTGATCGTATAGAGCTGTTCGAGGGGGTCTGATCTTGCCTGCAAGACGTTACAAACCAACGAGCGCGGGCCGCAGGAACTCCTCGGTCCTCACGCGCGACTCGGTTACCAGGGAAGAGCCGGAGAAGGGGCTTCTCAAGAAGCTGCACAAGACTGGCGGGCGCAACAACAAGGGCCGCATCACCACCCGCCACATCGGGGGCGGGCACAAGCGGCGCTACCGGCTCATAGACTTCAAGCGCAACAAGGATGGGGTTCCGGCGACGGTTGCGGCGATCGAGTACGACCCGAACCGCTCGGCGAACATCGCGCTCCTGCACTACCACGATGGGGAGAAGCGCTACATCCTCGCCCCGCGTAACCTGACCGTGGGCTCGGTAGTCATGAGCGGGCCGGAGGCCGAGGTGGACGTGGGCAACACGCTGCCGCTGAACAGGATACCGGTAGGTACCGTGGTGCACGCCGTAGAGCTGGAGCCGGGACGCGGGGCGCAACTGGCCCGGAGCGCCGGGACCAGCGCCCAGCTCGTGGCGCGCGAAGGCAAGCTCGTTACGCTGCGCCTGCCTTCCGGAGAGCGCCGGCGCGTACGCGCCGAGTGCCGGGCGACCGTTGGGGTCGTCGGCAACCAGTCGCACCAGAACGTCAGGTGGGGCAAGGCGGGCCGCAAGCGCCATCTGGGCGTCAGGCCGACGGTGCGCGGTACGGTGATGAACCCGGTTGACCACCCGCACGGCGGCGGCGAGGGCAAGTCCACGCCGGGCCGGGCTCCGGTTACGCCGTGGGGTCAGATCACCCAGGGCCATCCCACGAGGAAGAGGAAGAAGCGTTCGGACGCCATGATCGTCCGGCGTCGCGGTAAAGGAAGGAGACGCTAGGATGACGCGCTCATCCAAAAAAGAGCCGTTCGTCGAAGAGCGCCTGATGGAGCGCATCCGGCGCATGAACGAGAACAACGAGAAGCGGATGCTCAAGACCTGGAGCCGGGCGAGCGTGATCTACCCGGAGTTCGTCGGCCATACCATCGCCGTTCATGACGGGCGCAAGCACGTCCCGGTCTTTGTCACGGAGAGTATGGTCGGACACCGGCTCGGAGAGTTCGCCCCGACCAGGACCTTCCGCACGCACATCAAGAGTGACCGCACCGTCAGGAGGCGATGAGATGAGGGCCGTTGCGAGATACGTCCGCATCGCGCCCCGCAAGGCGCGGCTCGTGGCCGATCAGATACGGGGCAAGAGCTACCCCGAAGCGGTAACGCTGCTTCAGTTCACCAACAAGCGGGCGGCCAAGGTCATAGGCGAGGTGCTCCACAGCGCCGCCGCCAACGCGGAGAACAACCACGACACCGATCCCGAGGAGCTTTTCGTTCGGGATATACGGGTGGACGAGGGGCCGACCCTCAAGCGTTACCGGGCGCGGGCGATGGGCCGAGCCACCATGATCCGCAAACGCACCAGCCACATCACCGTACAGCTCGGAGCCCCCGCGGATGTCGTGGCTGCTGGTTCGGTAGACACGCCCGGAAGCGAGGAGGAATAGAGTGGGTCAGAAAGTACATCCCGAAGGCTTCAGGCTCGGCGTCAAGCGCAAGGGCGAGAAGCTAACCCACAAGAGCAACTGGTATTCAGAGAGAGACTACGCCGAGCTTTTGGGCGAGGATCTCAAGATCCGGGAGCACATAACGAAGAAGCTCACCCGCGCCGGAATCGCCGACATACAGATCCGCAAGGCCGCCGAGCAGGGTGAAATCGCGGTAGACATCCACACCGCCCGTCCCGGAATCGTGATCGGCAAGGGCGGGAGCGAGGTGGATGCGCTGCGCGGCGAACTGGAGAAGCTCACCAAGAAGAAGGTCCAGATCAACGTCCGCGAGGTCTCCAGGCCGGAGCTCAACGCCTACCTGGTGGCAGAGTCCATCGCGGAGCAGCTCGAAGGTCGGGCCTCGTTCCGGCGGGCGATGAAGCGCGCCCTGACCAGCGCCAGGCGCAGCGGGGCCGAGGGCGTTCGGATCCGCTGTGGCGGGCGTTTGGGCGGCATCGAGATGAGCCGCGAGGAGACCATCTCCGAGGGACGGGTGCCGCTGCATACGCTGGATGCGGACATTGACTACGGCTTCAAGGAAGCCAAGACCCAGATGGGTCAGATCGGGGTCAAAGTCTGGATCAACCACGGCATCCACGAGGACGGGGAAGCTGGAGGTAGGTAAATGCTAGTACCCAAGAAGCTCAAGTACCGCAAGCCCCAGCGGGGCCGGATGAGGGGACTCTCCAAGGGCCAGACCGAAGTGCAGTTCGGCGAGTACGGATTGCAGGCGCTGGAGCCGGCCTGGATCACCAACCGCCAGATAGAGGCCGCCCGAATCGCGATGACCCGTAAGATCCGGCGCGGCGGGAAGGTCTGGATCAACATCTTCCCCCACAAGCCCGTAACCAAGAAGCCCGCCGAGACCAGGATGGGCAGCGGCAAGGGCAGCCCCGAGGAGTATGTGGCGGTCGTAAAGCCGGGACGGGTGATGTTCGAGATGAGCGGCGTGAATGAGCAGCTCGCCCGCGATGCTATGGCACTTGCTGCTCAGAAACTCCCGATAAAGAGTCGCTTCGTCGTGCGGGGAGGTACGCAGCAGTGAAGGCAGCCGAAGTACGAGAGCTGGATGTTGAGGAGCTCGAGCAGCGCATCGCCGAGACCAGGCGGGAGCTCTTCAACCTACGCTTCCAGCACGCAACCGGTCAGTTGGAGAACACGGGACAGTTGAAGGAAGTTCGCAAGAACATAGCGCGGCTCCTTACCGTCCTTAACCAGAAGAAGCAGGAGACGCAATGACAGAGGAACCCGAAAACCAAGAGCTGGTAGAGGAACCGGTAGAAGATTCCGAACCAGCTGTCGGCACGGGACCGAGGCTGGACCAGGATCGCGGCCAGGTACAGAAGTCCGGCTCGGAGCGCAACCGGCGTAAAGAACGCGTCGGGATGGTAGTCTCGGACGTCGCGGACAAAACCGTAACCGTCTCGGTAGAGACGCTGGTGCAGCATCCTCTCTACAAGAAGCGCCTCAGGCGTTCGAAGAAGTTTCTGGTACACGACGAGCGCAACGAAGCGCACGTCGGCGACACAGTGAGGATTATAGAGACCCGGCCTCTCAGCAAGAGGAAGCGCTGGCGGCTGGCTAGAGTCGTGTCGAGGGCCGAGTAGATGATCCAGAACGAAACGAGGCTACGCGTGGCGGATAACACCGGGGCCCGGAGCCTGCTCTGCATCCGGGTTCTCGGTGGCAGCAGACGTCGCAGCGCCGGGATAGGCGATGTGATAGTAGCCACCGTCAAAGAGGCCACGCCGGGTGGCGCCGTGAAGAAGGGTGATGTCGTGCAGGCCGTGGTCGTCAGGACCACGAAGGAGACGCGACGCGACGACGGGTCGTACATCCGCTTCGGCGAGAACGCGGGTGTGATCATCAACCGGGATGGCGCCCCGCGCGGGACGCGCATCTTCGGCCCCGTCGCACGCGAACTCAGGGACAAGGGCTACACCAGGATAATCTCGCTCGCACCGGAGGTGTTGTAGCAGATGGGGCTCAAGATCAGACGCGGAGACACCGTGGTGGTGATATCCGGCAAGGAGAAGGGCAAGCGCGGCGAGGTCGAGCGGGTCATCCCGAAGAAGAACCGGGTTGTGGTGAGCGGGGTGAACGTCCGCACCCGTCACGCGAGGCCGAGCCAGAACAACCAGGAGGGGCTGTACACCTTCGAGGCCCCGATAGACGTCTCGAACGTGATGCTGGTAGATCCGAATTCCGGTGAACCAACCAGAGTGGGATACAGGTTTGCGGATTCGGGAGAGAAGGTCCGGGTAGCCAAAAAATCCGGGAAGGACATAGATGGCTAGGCTGAAAGACAGGTACAGAGAGGATATCGCCCCCGCCCTGCGGGAGAGGTTCGGGATCGAAAATGTCATGCGGACACCGAACCTGGAGAAGATCATCGTGAACATGGGTGTTGGCGAGGCTGCGCAGGATGGCCGCAGGCTCGAAGGCGCGATGAACGACCTGGCGAGGATCACCGGCCAGAAGCCGCAGGTGCGGCGGGCGCGCAAGAGTGTTGCGGGGTTCAAGATCCGCGAGGGGATGCCGGTCGGGGCCCGGGTTACGCTCCGCGGCGAGCGCATGTGGGAGTTTCTGGACAGGCTCATCACGATCGCGCTCCCGCGCGTCAGGGACTTCCGGGGGATAAACCCGAACTCCTTCGATGGACGGGGCAACTTCGCGTTGGGACTGCGCGAGCAGCTCATCTTCCCGGAGATCCCCTACGACGAGGTAGACGCGACCCGCGGCATGGACGTGGCGATCGTGACCACCACCGAGAGCGACGAAGAGGCCAGGGAGCTTTTGAGGCTCATCGGAATGCCTTTCAGGAGCAGCTAAAGGAGAAAGTTTGTGACCAGAAAAGCACTTCTCGCAAAGCAGAAAAAGAAGCAGAAGTATTCCACGAGGGAGTACAACAGGTGCCAGAGATGCGGGCGGGCGCACGGCTACTACCGGAAGTTCGGTTTGTGCCGGATCTGCCTGCGGCAACTGGCGCATGAGGGGAAGATCCCCGGTGTAACGAAGGCGAGTTGGTAGGCGAAGATGTCTGCTGTTAACGATCCTATAGCGGATATGCTGACCCGCATCCGCAATGCGGGAATGGCCAGGCACGAAACCGTGGAGATCCCACACTCCAGGCTCAAGAGGGAGATAGCCCGCATCCTCAAGGAGGAGGGCTACATAAGCGATTATTCGGAGAAGGGGGCGGGAGTAAACGCGAGGCTCGTTCTGGAGCTCAAGTACGGCCCCGACGGCCAGCGGGCGATAACCGGGCTGAGGCGGATGAGCCGCCCGGGCCGGCGAGTCTACCGCAAGCAGGACAGAATTCCCAGGGTCCTCGACGGGCTCGGGGTTGCGATCCTCTCGACCTCTCGCGGGATACTCACGGACCATGAGGCGCGCCGGATGGGCATCGGTGGCGAAGTCCTCTGCTTCGTGTATTAGAGGAGGTTCCTTTAGAGATGTCTAGGGTAGGAAAAGCGCCGGTCGAGGTTCCGGGTAGCGTAAACGTAGAGATAAAGGGCCGCAGCGTGAAGGTTACGGGACCGAAAGGCGAGCTTACGGTTCCCATAGGCCGGGGAGTCGAGGTCCGCCAGGAGGACGGTACGCTCGTTTGCGAGCGTGCCTCGGAAACGCCGGTGCACAAGGCGATGCACGGGCTTACCCGGGCCCTGATCCAGAATGCGGTCACCGGCGTTACGGACGGCTACACCAAGACGCTGCAGATATCGGGGGTCGGATACCGGGCGCAGCTCCAGGGACAGAACATAGCCCTGCAGGTCGGTTTCTCGCACCCGGTTACCATCGCGCCGCGCGAGGGGATACAGTTTGAGGTTCCCAACCCGACGACCATCGTGGTGCGCGGGATAGACAAGCAGCGTGTGGGACAGACGGCGGCGGATATACGGGCCGTGAGACCCCCCGAGCCGTACAAGGGCAAGGGAATACGCTACGAGGGTGAGCAGATCCGGCGCAAGGTCGGCAAGGCTGGCTAGCGAGGCTAGGAGAGGTTGCGATGAAGACCGTTGAAGCCAAGAGGGTTCACAAGAGCAGGCGCCGGGCGCGCATCAGGCGCAAGATCTACGGTACGGCGCAACGCCCGAGGCTTTCGGTGTACCGCTCGAACGTACACATCTACGCGCAGCTCGTGGACGACGATAGAGGGCATACTCTGGTCGCCGCCGACTCGCGTGAAGTAGGGGAGGCGGAGAACCGTACCGAGGCTGCGCGCAAGGTCGGAGAATTGGTGGCGCAGAGAGCCGCCGAAGCCGGGATAGAGACCGCGGTGTTCGACCGTGGCGGCAACAAGTACCACGGACGGATCGCGGCGCTCGCAGAGGGCGCGAGATCCGGCGGTTTAAGGATATAGGAGGAAGATTTTGGGACGACGCTCTGATAGCAGCAGAGGACAGGGTCCTTCCGGGAGCAGCCGTGGCGGGGGAATGGATACCCGCGGGGGCGCTCGCGGAGGAGGCGGCACTACCAAAGAGCGTAGTGATGGCCGGCCTCGTCCTCGCGAGCGCCAGCGCGAAGAGGGCTCGGAGCTTCAAGATAGGCTCGTAGAGATCCGGCGCGTCGCCAAGGTTGTGAAAGGCGGTCGCCGATTCAACTTCAGCGCGCTGGTCGTAGTCGGCGATGGCAACGGGCGTGTCGGAGTGGGACTGGGCAAGGCCAACACCGTTCCCGCCGCTATCGCCAAGGGCCAGGAGAAGGCCAAGCACGATATGTTCAATGTGCCGATGAGGGGCACCACGATCCCGCACGAGGTCGTGGGTCGTTTCGAGAGCTCCTCGGTTCTGCTCAAGCCCGCCTCCGAGGGTACGGGTGTGATCGCGGGCGGCGCTGTCCGGGCCGTCCTGGAGCTGGCCGGGATCAAGGACGTACTCACCAAGGCTCTGGGCTCGACGACCGCCATAAACCTGGTGCGGGCGACGGAGCAGGGCTTGAGGTCGCTGCGGACGAAGGCCGACATCGAGGAGACGAGGGGGGTGAAGATCAGGCTATGAGCCCCTTGAAGGTTACCCAGATCAGGAGCACCATCGGTTCTATCGGGAAGCACAAGCGGACGGTCCGATCCTTGGGCCTCAAGCACATCCGGGACTCGAAGGTGCACGAGGATACGCCGCAGGTGCGGGGTATGATCCACAAGGTGAGCCATCTGATCCACGTCGAGGAGGTGGATGAGTGAGGTTGAACGAACTCTCCCCGGCTTCCGGCTCGAAGAGGGAGCGCAAGCGGGTCGGGCGCGGCGCGGGTTCCGGGCACGGTAAGACCGCCGGACGCGGGACCAAGGGGGCCGGCGCCAGATCCGGGACCCACATACCAGCCGGATACGAGGGAGGCCAGATGCCGCTCCAGCGCCGGCTTCCTCGTTTGAAGGGCATGGCTCGCGGGAGGCATACTCCGGCGCATCCGACCGTCTACGCCGAGGTCAATGTCGGACAACTCGAAAACATCTCCGGTGATACTATAGGTGTGGAGGAGCTGAGAGCCGCCGGACTCGTCGGCAAAAAAGAGATGCCGGTCAAGATCCTCGGAGACGGAGAAATCGGAAGAGCCGTGACTGTCAGGGCTCATGCCTTTTCCAGGTCGGCGAGGAGCAAGATAGAGGCAGCCGGCGGGAGCATCGAGATAGTGGAGTGATAACATGCTGGAAGCCCTAGCAAACGCCTGGAAAGTCCCGGAGTTACGCCGGAAGCTGATGTTTACGGCGGCGATGCTGGCGCTCTACCGGTTGGGAGCGTACATACCCGCACCCGGAGTCAACCGGCAGACCATAGCCGCTGGCGCCAATACTACCGGAAACGCCATAACCAACCTTTTCGGGGCTTTTACCGGCGGGGCTTTCAACAATCTCTCGGTGTTTGCTCTGGGAATCATGCCCTACATCACGGCGGCGATCGTGATGCAGCTGCTCACGGTCGCGGTGCCGAGGCTGCAGGAGCTTGCCAAGGAAGGCGAGACCGGGCAGCAGAAGATCACGCAGTATACCCGCTACTTCACGCTGGCTCTGGGCCTTGTACAGTCGTGTGCCTTCGTTTTGCTCTACATGCCGCAGGTGTTCGGCGCAACGTTCGCGGTGGACTGGCTGCACAAGTTCCTCATCATTATCAGCATGACCGCCGGGGTGATGATGATCATGTGGCTCGGGGAGCTTATAAGCCAGCACGGCTTGGGCAACGGCATGTCACTCATAATTACGGCGGCGATTCTCTCGCGTGCGCCGCTGGCGTTCAAGGCTTTGAGCGAGAACGGCAACATCCTGACCTACGTATCTCTGGCGATTATCGCGGTCATCATCGTTGCGGCCATCGTGTTCGTCAACGAGGGACAGCGTCGCATTCCCATAACCTACGCCAAGCGCCAGGTGGGACGCAGGATGAGCCAGGGGGGAACGACCTACCTGCCTCTCAAGGTGAACATGGCCGGTGTCGTCCCGATACTCTTCGCCTCCGCGCTTTTGATCGTGCCTATCACGATCACCCAGTTCGCCGGGGGTGGCAACCCGACCACGGCGCTGGGCCGGCTCGCGCAGTTCTTCCAGCCCGGAGGCGGTCCATACCTCATCCTGGAGGCGCTTCTGGTCATAATGTTCACCTACTTCTACACGGCTGTGCAGTTCAACCCGATAGAGCACGCCGACAACCTCAAGAAAACCGGCGGCTACGTTCCGGGCATACGTCCGGGACAGCCGACGGCGCTCTACCTGAACCAGGTTTTGACCAGGATCACGCTCTTCGGGGCGATATTCCTGGCGGTTATAGCGGTTTTGCCGTACCTCGTTACGGGCGCGCTTAGCCTGCCGAACACGATATATATAGGGGGCACTTCTATCCTGATCGTGGTCGGCGTCTCGCTGGATACGGTGCGCCAGCTCGAGAGCCAGCTCATGATGCGCAACTATGAGGGCTTCTTGAGGAAGCGATGAGGATAATACTGATCGGACCACAAGGTGCCGGTAAAGGCACCCAGGCCAAGCGCCTCGCGGAGAAGACCGGCGCACGCATCATCTCGACGGGAGACATGGTGCGTGAGGAGATAAAGTCTGACTCGGAACTCGGGCGGAAGGTAAAAGAGTACAACGACCGGGGCGAACTGGTGCCGGATGACATCATCGTCGAGATGGCTAAACCCCACCTCGGCGCGCCAGAGGGCTGGGTGCTTGACGGATTCCCTCGCAATGAGGCCCAGGCGCGGACGCTTGACGAAACCCTTGAGGAGTTGGATGTCGAGGTAGACAGGGTCGTGGCGCTCGAAGCCCCGGACGAGGCACTCGTCAAACGTCTTTCGGGACGGCGACAGAGTCAGACTACAGGTAGGATCTACCACATCGAGCACGATCCACCGCCACAGAACAGCGAGGAGGACCCCGGTCCTTTCGTGCAGCGGGACGATGATACCGAAGAGGCGATCCGGCGCCGCCTGGAGATCTACCACGAGCAGACCGAGCCGCTGAAGGATTACTACGCCGAGCGGGGTCTTCTGGTCGAGGTGGATGCAACGCGGAGCATTCCAGAGGTTACCGAAGAGGTTCTGGATGCCGTGGGGGAGCGCGCGTGATCGTCCGCAAGAGCCGCAGCGAGCTTGAGGCGATGCGCGAGGGCGGGCGGATAACAGCCGCCTGCTTGCGGCTGCTCTCCGAGAATGTCCGTCCCGGCATCACGACGAAGGAACTCGACCGCGTGGCCGAGGAGTTCATCCGGGGGCGGGGCGGGAGGCCGGAGTTCAAGGGTTACGAGGGGTTTCCGGCTTCGATCTGCGCCTCGCCGAACAACATGATCGTACACGGCATCCCGGGCAACTACCGGCTGAGAGAGGGAGACATAATCTCACTGGATGTAGGTGTTCGCTACGAAGGTTTCGTGACCGACAGTGCGACTACCGTCGCGGTTGGAGAAGTCCCAGCGGAGACGAAAGCGTTGCTCGATGTTACCCGTAGGTGCCTGGTGGCGGCCACGGAGCAGGTACGGGCCGGGGGGCACCTCGGAGACATCGGGCATGCTATACAATCGGTGGCCGAACCGGAGGGTTACGGGGTCGTGAGAGACCTGGTTTCGCACGGGGTCGGGCGCAGGATGCACGAAGACCCCCAGATACCCAACTACGGCAAGCGGGGGACGGGGCCACGGCTTTTGCCCGGAATGACCTTCGCCATCGAGCCCATGATAACTCTGGGCACCTACGAGATACGCCTGGATAAGCGGGATGGCTGGTCCATCTACACCGCAGACGGGTCGCTCGCGGCCCACTACGAGCACACCATTGCCGTTACCGAGGACGGTCCCTGGGTGTTGACCCGAGAAGAGCCGGAAAGCGCGGAAAAATCGGCGTAATAGGTGTGATAAGCGGCGTTTGCGTGGTAACATAGCCGTTTGGTTTCTGTCATCTTGTAACGGATTAGTGAGGAGGTCCTTGGCTAAGGAAGACGTCATAGAGGTAGAGGGCACGGTAACCGAGGCGTTGCCGAATACCCAGTTTCGGGTCGAGCTCGAGAACGGGCACGAGGTCCTGGCGCATATCTCCGGGAAGATGCGGATGAACTACATCCGGATCCTGCCCGGAGACAGGGTCAAGGTCGAGCTCAGCCCCTACGACCTTAACCGGGGACGTATCACCTACAGGTTCAGGACCTAGAGGAAGAAGGAGAGAATTTTGAAAGTAAGAGCCAGCGTGAAGCCCATTTGCGAGCGATGCAAGGTCGTAAAGAGGCGCGGGGTGGTACGTGTGATCTGCTCTAACCCGCGCCACAAGCAGAGGCAGGGTTAGCCTATGGCGCGGATAGCAGGAGTAGACCTTCCCAGGGAGAAGAGGATCGAGGTCGGGCTCACCTACATCTACGGTATCGGGCGCTCGACGGCGCGCAAGATCCTGGAAGAGACCAACATAGACCCGAACACGAAGGTCCGGGATCTGGCCGAGGGCGAGGTCGGCACGCTCCGCAGCTACATAGACCAGAACGTGCGGGTCGAGGGCGACCTCCGGCGTGAGGTGAACCAGAACATCCGCCGTCTGATAGAAATCGGCTGCTACCGGGGTATCCGGCACCGGAGGGGGCTGCCGGTTCGCGGGCAGCGCACCAAGACCAATGCCCGCGCGCGCAAGGGTCCGAGGCCGTCCATAGGGGGGAGGAAGAGATAGATGGGCAGGCAACGTCAGCAGCAGCGTGCGCAGCGCGCACGGGGAGGACGCTCGCGACGCAGGGTACGCCGGAATATCTCGACCGGCATCGTCCACATAAAGAGTTCATTCAACAACACCATCGTCTCCGTCACCGACCAGGAAGGCAACGTTATCGCGTGGGAATCGGCGGGCGCTCTGGGGTTCAAGGGCAGCCGCAAGAGCACCCCTTACGCCGCCCAGATGACTGCCGAGAGCGTGGCGAACAAGGCGATGGAGCAGGGCGTCAGACGGGTGGACATCCAGGTCAGGGGGCACGGCTCTGGCCGGGACATGGCCGCGAGAACCTTCCAGGCGCTCGGTATAGAGGTACTCTCGATCAAGGACGTTACGGGCCAGCCGCACAACGGCTGCCGGCCGCCCAAGAGGCGCAGAGGTTAGCGAGAAGAGCAGGAGGTAAGAGAAGAGCAGTGGCGCGTTACACGGGACCGAGGGGCCGGCGCGACAGGCGGGCCGGGGTGATGATATCCTCCATGCGGAAAAACCCGATAGAGAAGAAGCCCTATCCGCCTGGGGAGCATGGCCGGGGACGCCAGAGGCAGACCGAGTACGGCATCCGGCTTCTGGAGAAGCAAAAGGCCCGCTGGTACTACGGGGTTTCGGAGAAGCAGTTCAGAAGGGCGTATGAGAAAGCCACCCGCACCCAGGGTGTTACCGGCGAGACCCTGCTACAGATGATGGAGCTCCGGGCAGATAACGTGGTCTACCGGATGGGATTTGCCACCAGCAGGCCGCAGGCGCGCCAGCTCGTGGTGCACGGGCACTTCCTCCTCAACGGACGCAAGCACAATATCCCCTCGGCGATACTCAAACCGGGGGATGTGCTCACGGTGAGGGAGAAAAGTCAAAGGTTGGAGCCCATACAGAACGCTGTGGAGCAGGTCGTGGCGGTTCCGCCGTGGCTCGAGGCTGACCACGAGAACTTCACCGGGCGTATCCTGCACGCCCCGAGCAGGGACGAGATAGACGCGCCGGTCGAAGAGCAGCTCATCATCGAGTTCTACAGCCGGTAAACAGACGAATATTTTTCGGCAGGTGATGATAATTTGACGATGTTGGACGTTGCTCCACCCCGTTTCAGGGTGGAAGAAGAGGAAGAGCGGCGGGCGATATTCGTCGCCGAGCCGCTGCCGCGCGGCCTGGGGCATACTTTAGGCAACTCGCTGCGGCGGGTGATGCTCAGCGGGCTCCCGGGGGCGGCTGTTACCAAGGTTCGTATAGAAGGTGTCTCGCACGAGTTCTCGACGATACCCGGCGTCAGGGAAGACGTCGTGGATATCATCCTCAACGTCAAGGAACTGAGGTTCAAGCTGGAGCGGGACGAGCCGATGGAGCTTGAGATCTCCAAGGACGGTCCGGGCGAGGTTACTGCGGCAGACATCGAGTTGAAGGCCGATATAGAGGTCGTAGAGCCGGAAGCGTACATCGCGAGTGTCTCCGAGGGAGGGCGCCTGGACATGCGCCTGACGGTCGAGCGGGGAATCGGCTACGTGCGGGCCGAGCAGAACAAGAGCGATGCTGATCCCATCGGCGTAATTGCGGTTGACTCGCTCTTCTCGCCCGTCCAGCGGGTGAACTACTCGGTTTCGGAGACGAGGGCCGGAGCCAGAACCGACCTCGACTCCTTGAGGATAGAGGTGTTCACCGACGGGCGCATCGCTCCCCGCGAGGCGCTCCAGGCGGCGGCGAAGCAGCTTATAGATATGTTCGGGCTGTTCACCGATGGCTACGAAGGGGCTCCTGTCGGCGAGAGCCGCTGGGGAGGTGGAAGGCCGGTGATCAGTGACGAACGCCCGGTCGAGGAGCTGGAGCTGACCGTCCGCTCCTACAACTGCCTCAAGCGCGAGGGAGTGGACACCATCGGGCAGCTCGCGACGATGACCGAGGAGGAGCTGATGAACATCCGCAACCTCGGGATGAAGAGCGTCGAGGAGATAAGGTCCAAGCTCGCCGAGTACGGATACCAGATGGAGAGCGAATCATGAGGCACGCCAAGAAGGGTCGCAAGCTCAGCCGCGAGGCCGCCCACCGCAGGGCGATGATGGGCACGATGGCCGGCCAGCTTATCAGCCACGGCCGGATAAAGACCACCGAGCCCAAAGCCAAGGAGCTAAGGAGGGTGGTTGACCGTTTGATCACCACCGCCAAGAAGGATGATCTGGCCGCGAGAAGACAGGCGGTCAGGGTTCTCAAGGATAAGACGGTGGTCCGCAGGCTGTTCGAGGACGTGGCCCCGGAGTTCGACGACCGCAACTCGGGCTACACGCGCATCCTCAAGCTCGGACCGCGTCCGGGAGACGGTGCCGAGCAGGTCTACCTGGAGCTGGTCAACTACTCCCCGGAGGAGTAACAGCGGCAGGACCACGCGCCAACAGGAACTCTAGCCAGGGGGCTCACTTAAACGAGCCCCCTTTCGTTATTTTTTGCGAGGATGTCAGCTACTCATATACCAGTGCCGGGTCCCCCGCGCTCTCACGGGTTGGTTTCAGGGTTCGTTCGGGGGAGCGTATCGGCATAGTGGGACCCAACGGCGGCGGGAAGTCCACGCTGGTACGCCTGCTCAACGGATTGCTGAAGCCGGACTCCGGTGCGGTGCGGGTGCTCGGCTTGGATCCCGCCGAAAAACCTTTCGAGGTGCGCCGTCGCCTCGGGGTGCTTTTCCAGGACCCGGACAACAACCTGGTCGCGCCGTTCGTCGAGGATGATGTGGCGTTCGGGCTGGAGAACCTGGGTGTGCGGCGCGAGGAGATGCGGGAGAGGGTAAAAAAGGCGATCCGGGATGTAGGTCTCGAAGGCTTCGAGCGGCGCGAGCCCCATACCCTCTCCGGCGGCGAGAAGCAGCGCGTCGCGCTGGCCGGAATCCTCGCGGTCGAACCCGACGTGCTAGTCCTAGATGAGCCGACTGCGATGCTGGACGCCGAAGGACGCCGGGAGGTGCTGGACCGGATACGAAAGCTGAGGCGCACCAAGACCATCCTGCACGTTACGCACCACCTGGAAGAAGTGCTCGATGCGGACCGTATTCTGGTGCTCAACGGGGGCAGACTCGTCGCCGATGTCAGCCCCGAACGGCTCGTCCTTGACGCGGGCCTTCTGCGCGAAAACCGTCTGGCCCTGCCGCCGGTGCTGCGGATATCGCACGAGCTTGGACTCGGGTTTTGCAGGACGCCCGAAGACCTCGCGCGGGCCATTCTGCAAAAGGCCGCAAAGAGGGCGGAGTTGAGGTGAAGCTGGAGCTTGTGGACGTGTGGCACGTTTACTCGCCGGGAACCGAGTTCGAAGTCGCGGCGCTCCGGGGGGTGTCGCTCTCCGTGGAGAGCGGTGAGATCCTGGGCGTGGTAGGCGGCACGGGGTCGGGGAAGAGTACGCTCGCCCAGCACATGAACCTGCTGCTCACGCCTACCAGGGGCCGGGTGCTGGTGGATGGCGTGGACGCTGCGGCGATGAGAAAGAGGGATCTCAGGCGACGGGTGGGGCTGGTCTTCCAGTTTCCCGAGCAGGCGCTCTTCGCGCCAACCGTGGAGGAGGACGTAGCCTTCGCTCCCAGGCAGTTGGGGCTGGGCGAGGATGAGATCCGGCGCCGGGTCCAAAATTCTCTAGAGGCGGTTGGGGCCTCGCACCTGACCGGAAGGTTTCCGCACGCGCTCTCCGGCGGTGAGAGGCGGCGGGTTGCCATCGCGGGCATACTGGCGATGGAGCCCGAAGTGCTGGTGCTCGACGAGCCAACCGCCGGGCTCGATCCCGCTGCGAGGGAGGATCTGCTGGGACTGGTAAGCAGATTCCGGGATGAGAGCAGGTCGGTGGTCCTGATCTCGCACGACCTCGATGAGGTGGCGGAGGTCGCCGACCGGGTGTGTGTTCTGGAGAAGGGAGAGGTACGGGCCGTAGGTACGCCAGCGGAGGTCTTCTACGAAAATCTGGATGTAGCTCCGGCGACGGTCCGGGTCGTCTCCGAGCTTCACGGCGTGTATCCAGATCTGGGCAGGCCCGTGCGTTTTGGGGAGACGCTGCAGGCTTTGAGGGGTTTGCTGGAGGCGTAAAAGATGGTGGGTGCGGGGAGAACGTTCGGGAGATTCTATCCTGCGGTGTCGCTGCTGCACGAGCTGGACCCGCGGGCCAAGATCCTGGCCACGGCTATTTTCATACTGGGGATCTTCCTGGTCGGCTCCATCCCGGGATTACTGGAGGTGGCTGCCGCGCTTGCGGTGCTCGTGGTGGCGAGCAGAGTCCCGCCGGGTGTGTTCCTGCGGACTTTGCGCCCGGTAGCTATTATCGTGATCCTGACGGCTCTGTTCCAGATCCTCTTCTCTCGCGAAGGAGTGACGCTGTTTGAATGGGGTATCCTGCAGGTACACGAGGGCGGTCTCTCGATGGGGTTCTTCCTGGCGCTGCGAATACTCCTTCTGGTCCTAGCGGCGGGGCTTCTGACGGCCACGACCAGCCCGGTCGCGCTGGCCGATGGGGTCGAAGACTTGCTCTCGCCTCTCAAGCGGTTCCGTTTTCCGGCGCACGAGGTGGCGATGATGACGACGATAGCGTTGCGCTTCATCCCGACGCTGCAGGAAGAGGCCCAGAAGATAATGAACGCCCAGGCTGCGAGGGGTGCTAGCTTCGCCGAGGGCGGGCTCATCAGGCGCGCGCAGGCGTTCCGGCCGGTCCTCGTTCCGCTCACCGTCGGCGCGTTTCGCCGGGCTGATGAGCTGGCCGAGGCGATGGAGAGCCGGGGATACAGGGGTGGAGAAGGCCGCACCCGCTACCGCGAGCTTCGGTTTCAGGTCCGGGACGCGCTGGCTCTCGCGGTCGCGGCGCTCGTGATCGCGCTCGGGGCGCTGCTGTGAGGTTCGCCGGGCTCGTCGAGTACGACGGCACGGACTTCTCGGGCTGGGCCGCGCAGCCGGGCCGGAGGACGGTCGAGGATACGCTCGCGGACGCTCTGGCGACTGTGCTGCGCCAGCCGGTCAAGCTCACCGCCGCGGGCCGCACCGACGCCGGGGTGCACGCGAGCGGGCAAGTGGTGTCTTTCGATGCCGATACAGATCTCACACCGGACCTGATCTCCTACAAGACCACCGCCGTTCTCCCGGAGGACGTCGCGCTGCGCCGCTGCGTTCGGGTGAGCGATAGTTTCGACGCCCGCCGGTGCGCCAGGAGCCGCAGCTACGAGTACCGTATAACCAGCGCCCGCGTTCGCTCCCCGCTCATGCGGCGGTACACAACCCACGTTGCCAGGGAGCTGGACGTGGATATCCTGCAACGAACGGCGAAGCTGATCCGGGGTACCCACGACTTCAGGGCTTTTACACCGGCGAAGACCTACCATGTCCGATTCGAGCGGGTGGTCAAAGAATCTCTCTGGGAGAGGCGGGGCGAGTTGCTTATCTACAGCATCACCGCTGACGCCTTTCTCTACGGAATGGTCCGCGCCCTGGTAGGCACCATGCTAGAGGTTGCAGGCGGCAGGCGTACGGTTGAGAATTTCGGGCGGCTGCTCTCCGGCGCGGAACGTGGCGAGGCCGGTCCGACAGCGCCGGGCCAGGGACTCACGCTGGTTGGCGTGGAGTACGAAGGATTGGACCTGAAAGGAGGCGGGTGAGGTTGCAAGGGGATCTCAGGCTGCTCGAAAGGATAGATCTATACGTAGAGAACCTGTTCGCTCCGCAGGATGACGCGATGGAGGCGGCTCTTGCGGAGTCGCGCCGGGCCGGGCTGCCGGAGATACAGGTATCACCGAGTGAGGGCAAGCTCTTGCAGCTTCTGGCTACGATGATCGGTGCCCGAAGGATACTCGAGATCGGGACCCTGGGAGGCTACAGCACGATTTACCTTGCCCGCGCGCTGCCCGAGGATGGGACCCTGATATCACTGGAACTCGAAGAGCGGCATGCCGAAATCGCCCGAAAGAACATCGCCCGTGCCGATCTTGAAGACAGAGTCGAGATCCGAACCGGCGACGCGAGGAAACTGCT
>CADDYV010000021.1 GCA_902810695.1 Actinomycetota bacterium
GCCCGGCTCCAGAGAGAAAGAGACCCCGTCCACCGCTTTGACCACGCCGTCCGGGGTCTTGAAATGCGTCTTCAGGTTGTTCACTTCTAGCATAGCCATAGTACTCTATTCTACCGCCTTTGGATCGAGGGCGTCGCGCAATCCGTCGCCCAGAAAGTTAACGCACAGAACAGTTATTATGATCATAACCCCTGGAAAGACCGCAAGCCACCAATCGGAAGTCATATTCGTCTGGGCGTCTTGCAGGAGGTTGCCCCACGAAGGGGTTGGCGGCTGGATGCCGACCCCCAGGAAAGAGAGCGCGCTCTCGTAGAGGATCGCCAGCCCCACAGTGAGCGTAGCCTGCACGACCATGGCTCCCACCACGTTCGGCAGGATGTGCCGCAGCATTATCCTGAAGCCGGATACGCCGACGGCCTTCGCCGCCAGCACGAACTCCTGGTCGCGTATCGTGAGCACCTGGCCGCGCACTATCCGCGACATCGTAGGCCACAGCAGGATAGCCAGAACCCAGGTTATCGTGAGCGCGTTGAACTGGAATATACCGCCTATCACGATCAGGAGCGGAAGCAGCGGCAGGGTGAGCACGTAGTCCGTGAGACCCATGATCCCCACATCCGCGAAACGGCCGTAGTAGCCGGAAACTATCCCGAAAGCCGCGCCTATCAGCGTCGAGAACACCCCCACGCCAAGTCCCAAAAGCAGCGAGACCCGTCCCCCGTAGAGCACCCTGGTCAACTCGTCGCGTCCCAGTTCGTCGGTGCCCATCGGGTGATTCATGCTCGGCCCCTTAGCCAGCGCGTTGAAGTCTATCTGGGCGTAGCCGTAGGGTGCGATGAAGGGCGTCAAGATGGCTACTATGTACAGCAGAATCAGGATCACCCCGCCGATCATCGCCAGCTTGTGCCGCTTGAAGCGCCGCCAGAGGATCTCGCGCTGGGTGCGCCCCTTTACCTTGCCATACTCTTCCGTAACCTGCTGGCCGGTCTGGACTCCGGTGCTCTGCTCTACCACGCGCTTCCCCCCTAGTCGTAGCTCACCCGCGGGTCTACCAGGGAGTAGGCTATATCCGCCACCAGGTTGAAGAACACCACGAGCACCGCGAAGATGAGCAGCAACGCCCTGGCGACGTTGTAGTCCCCTTTATAGATGGAGTCCACCAGCAGAAACCCGACGCCCGGCCAGGAGAAAATGGTCTCGGCGATCGGCGCCCCACCGGCGATGTAGGCTATGTTGAGCGCCAGGACGGTTATCGTGGGTATGAGCGCGTTACGCAATGCATGCTTGAGGTAGACTATCCGCTTGCTCAAGCCCTTCGCCCAGGCCGTCCGCAGGTAGTCAGAGCTAAGCACATCGAGCATCGCGCTGCGCTGGAAACGGCTGTAGTTGGCGATCTGTATTACCGAGAGCGTCATGACGGGCAACGCCAGGTGCTGCAAGAGGTCCACCACCCCGCTACTGTTGGGATCATGCATCCCCGAGATGGCGAAGATGTGGACCCCCGCCCAGTTTGCGAGGTAGATCCCCAGAACCAACTGCAGGATCAAACCCAGCCAGAAATCAGGCATGCTATAGCCCACAAACGTAAAGAAAGTTCCCACTTTGTCCACCATGCTATATTTCTTGATCGCGGAGTAGATCCCGAACGGTATGGCGATCAAAGCCGAGACTATCAGGGCGGTGCCCAGGAGAAGCACCGTGGGCCATATGCGCGGTATGATGATGTTGTTCACCGAGGTGTTCTGCTTGAAGCTAAGCCCGAAGTTCCCGTGCAGCACTATGTCGCGGATCCAGATGCCATACTGAACCGCAAGCGGCTTGTCCAACCCGTACTGGTGGGTTATTCGCTGGAGATCCTGCTGCGAGATGCGAGGGTTGCTCAGCTTGAGCTGGGTTACGGGATTCCCCGAGAGGCTCACGAGCCAGAAGATGGTGATACTCGCGAAAAAGAGAATCACGATGCTGAAGAGCAGCTTCCTTATGACGTACGCATACAAGCCTCAGAGTACCTCCTGCGAGGGATCGTCTGCGTGAACTTATCCGGTCCCACCAGGCGGGAATTATATACTAATCGCGAGATGAGAGGGCCGGATCTTCCCGGCCCTCCCCCGCCTATCCGGCGTGCTAGCTGAAGCGCCACTCGCCTATGTTCCAGAACACTCCTGCCAGGGTCGGGTTCACCTCGGGACCTTTCAGGTTGTCCACGTAGGCGATGTAGACCGGTCTCTGGTACATGGGGATAAGCGGCAGATCCTTGGCCATCTGATCCTGCGCCTGCCGGGTGAGGTTGGCCCGCGGGCCCGTCTCGATGGTTCTGTCGGCCTGGTGCAGCCACTTGGTTACCTGCTTGTTCCTGTAGCGGTAGTAGTTTTGGCCCTTCGGGGGAACCTGGTCGCCGGCGAAGAGCGTAGTCACCGTCGGGTCGGGGGTGGAAAGCCACGCCCACTCGCCCATCTCGAAGGTGCCCTTCGGCGTCCACTGCCCGAAGAAGGTCTCGGCTGCGGTGTTCTTTATGCTTACGTTGATGCCGAGATCCTTGAGTTGCTGCTGGACGACCTGCTGCAGCGTCTCGCGCAGCGTGTTGTCGGCAGTGGTCGAGAAGGTAATGTTCATGTTTGCACCCGTGGACTTCGCCTGCTGCGCGAACTTCTTGGCCTTCGTCGGGTCGTGCGTGTACATCTCCCAGGCCGGGGTGTAGTACGGCTTCTGGTCCGGGACCAGGATGCTCTGCAAGGGGTTCACCGCGCCTTTGAGGAGCTTGTTTATGACCTGCTCCCTGTTGATACCGTAGGCTATAGCTTTCCTGAGATCGAGGTTCGGGACCTTATCCACATTGAACGCTATGTGCTCCCAGATCACGCCGGCCTTGCTCTGCATCTTGGTTCCGCTTATGTTGAGCTTCTGCTTGATCCCGATGTCTACCGGCGGGTTGATGAACTGCACCTCGCCGGAGCGCAACGAGTTTATGAGGGTGTTGGTATCGGGAATCCAGCGGAATGTGATCTCATCTATGGCGGGCTTGCTGCCCCAGTAGTTGTCGTTGCGCACCCACTTGAGGTACTCACCCTTCTTCCACTCCTGGAATTTGTACGGCCCGCTGCCGACGATAGAGTTGTTGAGCGCCTTGTTGAAGTTCTTGTTCTGGTAGATGTGCTTGGGGAGGATCTGGGTAGCATTTCCACCCAGCATGGTCCGCCAGGGAGCGTAGGGCGTCTTGAAGATTATCCGCACCGTCCGCTTGTCGGGTGTCTCGAACTTGCTGACCTGATCCCATCCGACGCGGCTGATGATGTTGTTCTTCTTGTCCATGATCTGCTCGAAAGTCCAGCGGGCGTCCTCGCTGGTGAGCGGTTTGCCATCGGACCAGGTTATCCCGTCCTTGAACTTGTACTCGATGGTCAGCGGGTTTTTCTTCATGATCTTGGGCATCCCGTCAGCGAGCCAAGGCTGAAAAGAGAGGTCCGGCATGATCTGCAGTGGACTCTGCACGATGCCCACGGTCGTGTCCTGGGTCGCCTGCAGGTCGCCGCCGGTGATGTAGTTGTTCAGGATGCTCGGCTCCTGGTCGTAGCCGATCAAGAGTTGCTTGTTGTTGCCGCCCTTGGGGCCGCCACCACCCTGGCTGCCCTGATTTCCGCCGCCACCGCCGCAACCGGCTACCCCTAGCAAGCTTACACCGGCTAGCCCCGCACCACCGGCCTTCAGGAAATCGCGGCGGCTGATTCTGCCGCCCCCGTAAGGAGCGTTTCCGTTCCCCTCTCTTCTACCCACAGGTTTCTCCTTTCCTCTCCCTATTGTGGACGGATTCCACCTCTACCTTGCTGCATAGTCCGCCTACAGATACACAACGGCTTACTGCTCTTCCCCTCGGTGCACTTGAAAGCTTTTATGCACCAATGCATGCAGTATATATCTCTCCCGAGAAAAGCCGCAACACACCTGCTTCATCTCCGCTCCCGGAGAAACTCAAGCACCGCACGGTCTATGCAACCTTGCTTCTGCTCGCGCTCCTCGAAGTTCTCCGTTCTTATGAAAGCTTGCAAAGCAGCGTGGAGCTCTCTGTCCGAGGGCGCTTCCCCTGCGAGGTATCCGAGCCGTTGCAGAGATGTGGCGACTTCATCTCTAACTTCTCCTTCTATAGGAATAATATCTTCTGGCCTTGCATGGCCGAAGTACAGCTCGTGCAGCCGGTACAGGCGAAAGAGCTCTTCTATGGGCTCCGGGTGGTCGTCCACGCGCAGGTCAACCGCCCTGTCGTCCAGGCCGCCGTAACCGCCGCCCTCGCGCACCACGAGCAAAGCCGCCGATTGCTTGCCGCGAGAGTCGCCGCCAGCGTTCTGTCCCGCATCGAGGGCGGCGAGCAGCTTTTTGGAAAGCGAGCCAGAGGTGTTCTGGTAGGTCTCTGCCATCGCCGCCACGGTCTCTTTTCCGACGAGGATGTTGCCCTGGGCGGCAAAATGCTCACCCGCGATGCCACCGGCCCACTCGAAGCAATCCTCTCCGGTGAAAGTCGCCGTCCCCCCACTGGCGTCCACGACCCCGACCTGGCGGTGAGAGCGATCGGGGTCAGAAGCGGTCAGCTCTTCGATGGTCTGCCGGGCGCTTTTTCCCCGGGACATGAGGTCGAGGCCGCGAGGGCCGTAGCTCACGTTGGCCGTCGCCTGGGTCGCCACCGCGCCCACTTCGGCGCGCGCCCACGGAACGACGGCCCCGACCGCGAGGAACTTGGATTGCACGGCGACGCCAAGCTCTCCCGTCTCCGGGTCGAAGCCGACTATGGAGAAAGTGGCAACCACATCTCTTCTCTCGTTAAATTCCAAGCATCCCTTTCCCACCTTAGATTCTATCGCATTTGCCGTATTCTGGGAGCTTGTGTTACACATCCCGCATCGGCCTCTGGTTCAAGAAATCGTTAGACGTCCCTCATAGCGGCAATGTTTCAGAGAACGCCTCCGCAACAGCAGCTGTTACCTGTTCGAGTAGCGGATATGCTTTCTCCAGATCTCCTTTTGTCAGGACGACCAGCACGTAGCTTCTGCCGGGCAGGATCACGATTCCCGCATCGTTCTCCACACCTTCGAGGTCGCCAGTCTTGTGGGCGAAGTGGGCGCCGTGGGGCAAGACCATGGGAACCCTGGATGTTATGCGTTGATGCTTCAGCATCTCCAAGGCAAACGTTCTCGATCCCGCACAGAGAAGCTCGCCGTGCCAGATCTTCTCCAACAGCAAAGCCATGTCTGAGGCAGAAGTGAAGTTATCTTCTCCACGCGACCTGGCATCGAAATCCATCATCTCTCGGCCGAGGGTAGTGTTTCCGAGACCGAGTTCGCGGGCGAGAGCGTTGACCTCTCCTGCTCCCAGACGCTTCATGAGCAGGTTGGTTGCCGTGTTGTCGCTCACCGTTATCATGCCCCCTGCCAGCCGCTCTACAGACAGAGAGCACGGAACTTCGTGGGCTTCGATCATCTCCGAGTCGGGGACGATATCCTTTCGCTCGACCTGGAGCTTCTCGCCAAGATGAGCTTCACCGCGATCCACCCGCCGCAGAAGCTCGGCGAGGATCAGAAGCTTTATGAGGCTTGCGCTCTCGAAGGTCTCGTTCTCCCTTACGCCGAAACGGCATCCGTGGTGAGGACCTTCGAGGCCCAGGACGCAAAGCCCCACCCTGCATCCCTCGACCGCTTCAAGGTCCGAAAGCAACGAGTTGAGATCACTTCTAACCGTAACGGGCGAACCCCCAGTACGGGTCCTCTTCGACGCCACGAACTACCGTTCCCCCACCCTCACCGCTCTCGGAGAGGTAACGGCCATCTCCCAGGTAGAAGCCGACGTGGGTTACAGATTCGCCTCCGAAGAAGACCAGATCTCCGCGCCGCGCCATTTTCCAGTGGTCCCTGCTCTTGAAAGGAGCCGCCTCGTACTGGTCGTCGGCATCTCTGGGCACGACCACGCCGCAAACCTGCATCGCCCGGTAGACCATCCCGGAACAATCCATCCCCACGGTCGAATCCGTGCCACCCCACCGGTACGGCAATCCCAAGAGAGAGCGCGAGATCTCCAGCGGCGAGCCCCTTGAAGGCTCCCCAAGAGGTTGGATCGCCTCTTCCTCCAACTCTAGCTCGCTTTCATCCGGCAGGCGCACCCCGGCTCCGCTCGCCTCCAGCGATGCTCCCAGCGGAAGGTCGGCAGAGTTTTTCCTGATGACGACAACATCCGGCTCCCAAGCATCGTTTCGTATCGCCATTTCAGAGAGGATCCAACCCGGATAACCGCGCGAGTCCAGGCGCGTGCGGTGTCCGGGAACGACCACTTCGAGCCACCCCGATGATCCACTGACCACCTCGATCCTCTCCCCAACTACGACCTCGGTTACCATCTCCGCCTTATCCTCGGGAGCAGCCCGCACGGGGATAGAACGTAGAGCCACCAGATTACGCGTCCTTCTCATCGCTCTTTTATTGAAATCCAGAGTTCAGGTACTCGTCAAGCACGAGCCCACCTGTAGAATGTGTAGGTTACATGAAGCCGATCCTCAGAGACTTCCCAGACTCCTTCGAAACAGAGCGGCTTTTGATCCGCTCCCCATTACCCGGAGATGGTCCCGAACTGAACGCTGCGATTACCGAGTCGCTGGACGAGCTGAGGCCCTGGATGGATTGGGTACAGAGGAAGCCTTCACCAGAAGAATCCGAGGAGAACGTCCGGCGGGCGCGGGTAAGGTTTCTGGAGAGGTCAGATCTCCGCCTCCACCTGTTTCTCAAGGGAGCCAGCACGCTCGTGGGAAGCAGCGGCCTGCACCGGATAGACTGGTCGGTTCCGAAGTTCGAGATCGGCTACTGGTGCCGGACCCGCTTCACCGGCCAGGGCTACATAACCGAGGCCGTGCGCGGCATCTCCGCCTTCGCCTTCGACACCCTGAGAGCCAGTCGGGTCGAGATCCGGTGCGACTCCCGCAACCACCGAAGCGCGAAAGTAGCACGGCAGGCCGGTTTCCGGCTTGAAGGAGAGCTTCGCAACGCACAGGCGGCTCCAGACGGCAGTTTGAGAAATACCCTGATCTTCTCGATGATCCCGGAAGAATACGAAGCCTTGAGAGAACGTCCTGGTTGAAGTTATTTCGAATCACCGGAGAAGAGGGGCCGCTGTTCGCGGCCCCTCTCTTCACTAGCTGTAGGCGATCCGGGGATCCAGCAGCGGGTAGAGCAGGTCTATGACCAGGTTGGCCGCCACGATCAGGAGGCTCGCGAAGAGCACGGTGCCCATGATCATAGGTATATCCTGGTTCTGGACGGCCTGCCACGCCTGCGTCCCGATGCCTGGCCACCCGAAGACCTCTTCGATCACCAGGAGCCCGCCGAGCGCGTATCCGAGGTCCATACCGAACATGGTTACGACCGGGCGCATGGCGTTGCGGAAGGCATGCTTGAAGATCACCGCGCTGTTTTTGAGCCCTTTCGCCTTGGCCGTGCGGATGTAGCCTTCGTTCAGCACTTCGAGCATCCCCGCCCGCGTCATACGGGTGTAGAGCGCCGCTCCGCCTATCCCGAAAGTAAAGGCTGGCAGTATCAGGCTCATAAAACCGCCCGTACCGCCGAGTGGGAAAATTGGGAACTTGTACGCGAGGAAGAAGAGCAGGATGATCCCCAGCCAGAACTGGGGAACCGCCAGCCCCAGTAAGACGAAGAGGTTGGAGAAGCCCTCGGCTGCGCCCCGCTTCACCGCGACGATGATGCCCGTGGTAACCCCGATAGCCAGCTCGACTATGACCCCGGCTATCGCCAGCACCGCCGTGCGCGGGAACCGCTGCATAATCGCGGGCAACACCTCTTGCTGGGTCCTGTACGACCGCCCGAAGTTCCCGTGTATCGCCCGGTCTACAAAGTCCAGGTACTGAACGGGAATCGGCTTATCGAGTCCGAGCTGACGGTGGATGCTGTTCACCACCGACTGCGGGGCGTTCGGCCCGGCAACCATCCGGGCCGGGTCCACCGGCATCAGAAACGCGATGGCGAACGTGATCACCGAAACTATGAACAGGGTGAAGAACAGCCAGGCTATCCTTCTTATCGCGTATGCCGCCATCTACTCTCTACCTCCTACTGGGTCAGATGCCAGCTCTGGTACGTCTGGTAGAAGACCGGATGGATGTAGTCTCCCTTGAGCTTCGGGTTCGCGAAGTAGATGCTCTTCTGGTAAAAGAGCGGCACCCACGGATGATCCGCCAGGATCTGCTTCTGGATCTTCTGGTACATCGCTATGCGCTTGCTGTGATTCGTCTCGGTCAAAGCCTGCGCCAGTTCCTTGTCTACCTGCTTGTTGCAGTAATGAGCCTGGTTGTTGGCCGGGATCTGGTTGCAGTTGAGCAGCACGTCCAGGAAGTCCGAGGGGTCTGGGAAGTCCTGAGACCACGCGCCCACTCCTGACTGGGTTTTGCCGGACTCGATCTTGCTTATCCACTCGCTGAAGGAGACGCTGTGCAGGGTCATCTTGATGCCCACCTTCGAGAGGTTGTTCTGGATGACCTGATCAACCTTGGGCTCGTCCGAGCTATTCTGGTCCCAGAAGTCGATGTGGAATCCGTTGGGGTACCCGGCCTGCTTCAACAGCGCCTTGGCCTTCTTCGGATCGTAGGGGTAGCTCTTTATGCTCTTGTCATGGCCCGGCATGTTAGGCGGCAGGACCTGGTTCGCTGGCACTGCTTCTCCAGCCAGCACCTGGACGATGCGCTTCTTGTCTATCGCGTACTGCAGCGCCAGGCGTACTTTGGGATTGTTGAACGGCTTCTCCTGCACATTGCCGTACATGTACCAGATCGTGTTGGAGATGGCGCTCTTGATGTAGGGCTTCCACTTGGGGTTGTTCTTGACCTGGAGGTACTGCGAAGACGGGATCGCGGTTTCCAGCTCGTAGTCGGCGCTGCCCTGCTCCACCCGCTGGATCTCCGTGGTCGGGTTGATCCCGATGCTTATATCTATCTCGTTCGACTGGGCAGCAGTGGTCTCTGGAGCACCGCCCAGGTTCTTGTAGTCGGGATTCTTCACCAGAATCAGCTTCGAACCATGGCTGAACTTCTTGACCTTGAACGGCCCGCTTCCCACAGGATTGCTGTCGAAGTTGGGGCCTTCCTTTTCAACTGCCTTCTTCGGCACAGCGGATGCCGGCGGGATGGCCATAGTCTGCATGAAAGTCTCATTGGGCTTTACCAGATCAAACTCTATCTTGTACGGAGAGAGCACCTTCACGCCCTTGAGATCCCCGTTGGGGTTCTTCTGATAAGCCTTCGCCCCGACGATATTGGTGTAGAAGCCGGATACCGGGCTCTTGGTCTTGGGGGTCAGGATACGCTCGATCTCGTACTTGAACGCCTGGGCGTTGACCGGCTCACCATCGGTGAACTTCATGCCCTTGTGCAGAGTGAAAACGTACTTCTTGCCGCCGTTTTGAGGCTTGGGCACGGAGGTCGCGGCCCACGGCACGAACCCCTGGCCGGTTTTGTTGTAGGTGACCAGGGTAACGAACGTTGCGTGTACGACTGGCCAACTCAAAGTGTCGTACGCGACCGCCGGGTCCGTGTGGGGTATATCCTGCGAGGTGGTTACCTGTATAGGACGGTTCACGGAACCACTGCCGCCGCTGCTCGAGGAGCCTCCCCCACCGCAGCCTCCGGCCAGTACACCAACCACCGCTATCGCCCCCAACAAAGCCGATAGTCGTAAAGCACCCTTTTTGTTCAAGGCTTGTTCCTCACTTTCTATCCCCACCAGAAAATTCTTACTATAAACCGCTCAATCAAAAACCAACGCTTCCGCGAACTCTCACCTCCTGGGATCCAGCGCGTCTCTCAAGCCATCTCCCAGAAGATTGAGTCCCAGAACGGTTATGGCTATGGCGATGCCGGGAAAGGCCGCTATCCAGGGTGCGGTGGTGAGGTACTGATCTCCGTCACTGATCAGGTTGCCCCAACTCGGAGTAGGAGGTTGGATACCGACACCCAGGAAAGAGAGTATCGCTTCGTAGAGCACGGTGGTCGAAAAACCCAGAGTTACATACACGATTATCTGCCCGTACACCTGCGGCAAGAGATGTCTGACCAGGATGCGAGCGCGTGCCACGCCGATGCTTCTGGCGGCCTCGACGTACTCTCTACCCTTGACCGACAGAACTTCGCCGCGAACGATCCGCGCCAGATAGAACCAGCTCACGAACCCTATGACGAATATGACGACTCCCATCCCCGGCCTGAGGGTTACCGAGAGGAAGGCGGCGAACAAGATGACCGGAAAGCTCATCATCACGTCCGTAAAGCGCATAAGCAGCGTGTCCACCACACCACCGAAGAAACCAGCTACGGCTCCTATCGTGATGCCGATGATCGTAGAGACGATGTTGGCCGCGATGGCAACCTCCATCGAGGTACGGGCGCCGTAGATCAGGCGCGAGTAGAGATCCCGCCCGAGCGGATCGGTCCCGAGCCAGAACTTCGACGAAGGTCCCAACGGGCTGCCATCCGGTGTCAGGCCGTGGCGAAACTGCGTGTTCGGATTGTAGTGGGTAAGCAACGGCGCGAATATGGCGAGCAGAATCATGAGCACGAAGATCGCAAGCCCGAACATGGAGCTCTTGCTCGAAACGAGACGTCGCAGCGCGTCCTGCGCAGGCGAGCGCCCCTTTATTCCGCGGAAGGCTTGCTGTTCCGAATCTGATGTACTTACTAACCTATCCGGGGATACTGTCAGCTTGGACCTCTTTTCACCCACACCGAAATCTGATGCCTTTGATTCCGCACAAAAATTACTCCTGCAACGGCGAAAAGTCAAGGTAAACTGTTACTCTGCTAACACCCCGCCAATGAATATCACGATCTTTTTTGAAAGTATCCATCGCGGAATTATTTTCTCCGGATCCTCGAACGCCTGTGACGATTCCGAGGCGTGTTCCTCTGCCTGGTTAGTAAGTTGTGCGGGAGCGGAATCGGGAGATGATGGCGGATATCACGGCTCCGGTCCCCAGCAAGACGAGGGTGTAGAGGACGAGCTTTCCGAAAATGGGAATGAGAGCGGTGGCTGCCACGATTACCGCTCCCACCACGGCGGCCAGAGCATTGCCTCCCCGATAGCGCCCGGTGGCGAAGAGTACCCTGCGTCCCAGGAAGTACGCTATGACCAGCGCCCCGAAGATGACGAGTGCAAGGTAGGCTGGAGCCAGAAGCAAAAGAGCCGGGATACCCACCACGGAGACAGCGAGCACGACGGCCATGATAGCGACCGCAGGCACGGAAGCTATACCATAGAGCAGCGACCTTCCCGGAAAGACCTCCAGGCTCCGCGCGGCTGATGTGAGCGGCCTCGGGATCACGACCGAGAGCAACACGCTGCACGCCATGAAAGCGATGGTCGCGAGCATCCAACCTACAAAGCCCGGCCCACCTGCTCCGTCGCCGTGGCTGGAAACTGTGCCGCTCGTGTTGTTGAAATCCCCACCCTGGAAATCCGTAGCCGTAGAGGACGCTCTGAGCTGCGACACCCTCTCCTTCGGCATACTACAGCTACTCCTGCAAATAACTCTCCCGCCTATCCACGCCCTCGGCCCGTAGCGCACGCTGCCCTGCCCTACCTCCACATTGCCGCGCACGGGCGCGTTGACGTAGACGTTGCCGTTGCCGGCATCTACCCCGCCGCCAATCGGAGCGGATATCTCGATGTTGCCGGACCCGGAACGAACGTCCCCGCCCACCGGACCTTCGACCCGTATGTTGCCAACGCCCGAGTTGACGTTTCCCTCGACGTGCGCCCCAGGAGCAACCGTTATATCGCCGACCGTTGTAGAGACCTCGTCCACGGTCTGGCCGCTTTTTACGAGTACGTTCCCATAAACCCGGCCTTCAAAGGCGCGAGCGGGCGGAGCCGGGACGATAAGCATGAGGCCCAGGATCAGGAGAAAGATCGCAGGCAAGAATCTGATACGGGGCAGGACGAGGGTGTTCATGCCCGCCGGGCTCTGCGAGCCGCTGAAAAGACCGCGACGGCTATAAGCAGATCCAACCCGGCACCGACGGCGAGCGCGGCGAGGAGCGGGGTTGCAGCGGCGGTGAGCGCGTTTTGAAGCGCATCCGCGAATCCTTCGGCGAAACTCCACAACATGCCGAGCGCGCCCATAGCGGAGACTACGAGGTTGGTGCCGTTTAGCTCCAGGGCGAGCAACGCCACCGTCAGGAGCGCCCCGGCCAGAAGCGACCACAAAAGCCGTGCCTTGATCGGGCGGGTCGGCAGGGCCATCGCCACCCCCCGCGAGACAGCCCCTGACCGCCTGGGAACAGAGAGCTCGAACGAGTCGAGGAAGGCATTGAGACCCAGCTCCCGCTCGTAGAGCTCGCGGCACTCGGGACAACTCTCCAGATGATTCTGGACCGCCCGCCTGCGCTCCGGATCGAGCCCCCCGTCCGCGAGCTCGAAGATCAACTCCGGCTCGCAGCAGCCACGCTCCTCGGGGTTCATACTTTCTCCTCCGCCTCCCGCATCCTCTCCGCCAGCATGTTTCTGGCGCGAAAGAGGCGGCTCTTGACCGCGGGTACCGTCAGGCCGAGCACCTCGGAGATCTCGGCGTAGCTCAAACCCTCCGAGTAGCGCAAAATCAGCGGAACGCCGTATGCTTCGGGCAGGGTCGTTATGGCATCCTGCACGCTCTTCGAGAGCTCGGCCTCAAGCGCCTCATCCTCCGGCCCCCCGGAGTAGCCGGCGTGCACCTCCGGGTTGAACTCGACTACCTCCCTGCGTCGGCGCAGGGTATCCACCCCGAGGTTGTTGGCGATGGCGAGAAGCCACGTCTTGAAGCGGTAATCTGGGTTGAAGGTATCGAGACGGTCGTAGGCGCGCAGGAAAGTTTCCTGTACGAGATCCTCGGTCGATATCTCGCGCTTCGCATACGGGTAGAGAACGCGGGCGACGAGACGCTCGTAGCGGTTGATCAACTCTTCGTAGGAGCGCACATCTCCCTTGAGCGTTCGCTCGACGAGTTCGTTGTCCGTGAGCCTCTCGCGCTGGATCGAAAGGCCCTTTAGCTTCTCCCGCCAGCCGCCTAGCGCCACTGTGGATGTGTACTCCATACTAAAGTGAGTATACGCCCTACATCCGCAAAAGTTTCTCGCTTTCTAAAACGGGGCCCGGAGACCGGCAGGCGCCCCGAACTCTGGCAAATGTCTCCAGATTCAGGCCACCTTGCAGCCCCATTTGAGCTCGATGCCCTCGCGCTTGGCTACGAAGAGCAGGTCATCACGCAGCGCGCTTATATCTTTGTCGTAAATCGTGATAATGCAGAAGCCGGTGTTGCGGTAGGCCCACACGAAGGGTGCGAGGTCTCCCACCACGCTGTGGCTGCAAGACATTCCCCAGGCGTCGGACAATTCCAATCTCTGCTCGCCGAGATCCACTACAAAACGCCAGCCCTCGTCCGTTGGAGCCCGGAAGTAGCCGTAGAGCTCGCCGAAAGATATCATGGTGCTCTCAAGATCCCGGGCGAAAGCTCTCTTGTGGGCCTCGACCCCAGCCAGATACTCCGTGTCGTCAACGAGCCTCGGCGGGGCCGGCGTATACAGGCGCTTCTCCGTAACCCTCTCCCCCTCCGGGGGATAGAATCCCACGAACGGGACCGGCGAGCGCCACAGATGCTTTATCACGCCGAGGGTTACGTTACGCCGCCCCGCAGGATCCCCGACGGACTCGGCGAACCGTACGTTGGAGAGACGCATGTGCCGTGGTTCCCAGGGATGCGGCTCCCCGAGATTCCGCGGCTTCCGCCGGCGTTTGCTTATGGTTCTTATCCCTTCCACGACACAGGCATTCTAGCACCAGAAGCGGGCTTGCCGGAAAGGATTCGTCCAGAAAAAGAAGAGGGGCGGGTAAATTCCCGCCCCTCTTCAGTAACTGTTTTGTACTCTACTGCCTGCTGGCGAAGAGCAGGTAGAGGAACATTAGCAGGGCCGTAAGCGCAGCCGCGATATAGGTGAACGCCGCAGCCGTAAGCACCCGCCGCGTGCCCCCGATCTCGTTACTAGAGAGCAGGCCGTAACTCTTCAGCAGCCCGTAAGCGCGGGTCGAGGCGTTGATCTCTACCGGAAGCGTTACGAGGTGGAACGCCAGAACCGCCAAAAACAGGATGACGGCGACCTGGATCAGTAGCGAGCCCAGCGCGGTCCCCACGCCCATAATGATCGCGAACAGGAACGCCAGAGGCCAGATCTGGCTGCTGAAGTTGACTATCGGGAAGAGCCCGCTCCTCAGCTTCATCGGGACGTAGCCGCGGGCGTCCTGGATGGCGTGCCCGCACTCGTGGGCCGCCACGCTTACGCCCGCGATCGAGCTCTTGCCGAAGTTGGCCTCCGAGAGCCTAACCACCTTGGCCCGCGGGTCGTAATGGTCTGTAAGCTGTCCCGCCACCGGCTCCACCCGAACGTTGTAGAGACCGTTGCGATCCAGAATGGTACGCGCGACCTGCGCCCCGGTCATCCCGCTGGCGCTAAACTTCTCCGAGTATTTCGAGTAAGATCTTCTCACCCATAACGCCGCTATCCCGGAGATTATGGCACCTACGATCATTATCAGGATGTAGCCGAAATAGCCACCCAATGTTTCTCACCCTTCCTAATCACTATAAAAACACATTTGCTACGCGATATTTTACTACGTAGAGATACGCAGAATTACCTCAAAAGGTTTCTCTCTAGCCGGAGGTTTTGCCGGAAAGTCGCTCCAGGCGTTTTTGAAAGTGCGCCACCGAACGATCATCTCCGGCAGTCCTGAGGACTTCCACGGCGCGGCGGCAGATGTCTTTGGCCGCTTCTAGCTGTCCCCGGTACTCGTAAAGAGCCGCAAGACGCTCATAGCAGAAGGTTCCGGCGTGACCGAGTTCTACAGCAGCGCGACAGTGCTCGACGAAGGCCACCAGGTCTTCCTCTTCGCGTCGGTTCTGAAAGTGGGTCTGGGCCAGGGAGACATGAGCAAGCTTTTGCTCCTCCGGGGTCTCCGCGAGATCCAGTGCCGCCGTGCCGATCCGGCGGGCGAAGTCCATATCGCGCGCGAACCCGGCCTGGGCCCCGACGGTTGCGAGAAGTTCGGAAGGTGTAGCCTCCGGGTTCTCCCTTGCATAAGCTTCAAGCGTCGCAGCCATCTCTTCGGGATCACCCTGGAGACCCAGTGCCGAGTAGCGCGAAAAACGCGCGAGATCTTCCGACTCCAGGTCCGCGAGAAACCGCGCCAGATCTTCCCAGCCGCTCATCGTCCTCCCGAACCCCTAAGAAGACCGTCCCTGCCCACGGACATGCCCCGTCTTCTGCTTGGTCGTTTGAGGCAGTTTCGAGGACTTCAGCACCCGGTAATAAGCGCCGCCGTGCTGCGGAACCAGCTTGAGCCCGATTTTGGCAAACGAATGAACAAAAAACCTTCCCGTGTGGTCCGGGAAAAGTATGTAGAGCGGGCCGTGCCGCATGTGCCTTTTGGCGAGCTTGCGCCAGGCGTGCTTGTCCACGCTGGTCCAGTCCTCCGGCTGCAGAAACGGCGAGACGACCTTTATGTCCGTTCGTTTCTTCTCCACCAGGGTCATGTACCACATGCTGCTACCGTTGGTTACCACGGTTGCCCCTGGTTCGACGTTTCTGGCGATAAGATCTATTCTCCTCTGCGCCACGTAATCGTTGCTGCGGTTCACGGCTTTGTAGGTGCTCTGCATCCCTGCGAGAGGAGTCAGGAGCACCAGCACGAGGAGAGCAGAGAGGGCGATTCTCCTCTGTGGCGCAGAGAGTCGCTGCGCGAGCTGGTCTACCGCATCGAAGAGTATCGAAATCCCCGGCGCCACGAGGATGCAGGCGATCAGATACGTCGGGATGAAGTACACCCATATATCTACGATGTCGTACTCCAGAGAGTAGAACAGCCACCCCAGGTAGAGAACTCCCAGCATCGCGAGAAACGCCCGGTCCTTGAAGACCAGATACCACAGGCCAAACGCGGCCACCACCAGGAACGCCGGTGAGAACTGGTGCGTGAGGTGCTGCAGGTACATCTCCAGGCGTCCGGGCAACTCCGAAGGCCCGAAGACGAACATCTGTTCCTGAAACTGACGTCCTGTTACAAAGTCGAAGAAGTTTTTCAGGGTCGTCGGGTGGAACCCGCTCAGCGGAGGATTCGCCGAAGCCCGGATCGGTATGTACGCATACGGCGTCAGGGCCAGGATGAAAAGCCCGGCTCCCTTGAGCCACAGTCGCCACTCGAGAAGCTTTCTCCTCTCCGTAAGCCACACGAAGATGAATCCCGCGGGCAAGAGCAAACCGCTGGTCAGGTGATTGGTGAGCGAGAGCCCCATGAGGAAAGCCCACAAGAGCAGGTAGCGGTCCTTTCTCTCATCCCTCCAGAGGAGCAAAACGAAGATGAGAAGCGAGATAAAGAGGATGTTCAGCGTGTATACCTCGGCTATTATGGACTGGCTCCAGAACGCCCGGCTCAGCCCGAAGAGCAGCGCGGCGGCTGCAGAGGGTATTATCTGCCCGGTCAGCCGCCTGCACAGTGCGAAGAGCACGAACACGGCTATCGCGGCGTAGACCGCCGAGGAGAGATTGACCCTGTATCCCACGTCTCCAAAGGGGAGGTACGTGAAGAGCTTGCCGAGCAGTATGTAGGTCGGGTAGCCCGTCGGGTTGGATATGCCGAGGATGTAGGATCTGACCTGCAACAACCCCGAGTCGGCGAGCCCGTCTGTCATGCTGCGCTGCAAAACGGTTGGCGCCATTGTCCGCAGGTAGAGGACAAACGCGGTCAGGGCGACGGCAACCCCGAGCAGCGTGCCCGGGATTTCTGGCAGCTTCCCATTTTTGAACTTGAAATTCACGGACGAGATTCTAACTGCATATTTCCTCGATTGTAACCGCATATCCTGAGTATTTCCCCTCTCGTACCCCACCATCTGGGATGGCTCTGGCAAGGGGAGCACGCATCACATAGACTGTGCCGGGCAAAACGAAGTCCAAACAAGGCCAGGAGGATGGATGGGCGGACTCTTGGAAGGCAAAAAAGTGCTCGTTACCGGGGTTCTGGACCGGCGTTCCATAGCTTACTCTATAGCGCGCATCTCGCAGGAGCAGGGAGCGGATATCGCACTCTCCAGCTTCGGGCGCGCCGCGAACCTCACCCGCCGCACCGCGAAGCGGATGGACCCCGAACCCCCGGTTCTGGAGCTGGATGTCAACAAGCCAGAAGACATAAAGTCGGTTGCCGAAGATCTCAGCGAACGCTGGGGCAGGCTCGACGGGCTCGTGCACGCCGTCGCCTTCGCCCCGGAGGATGCACTCGGCGGGAACTTCCTCTCCGCCGAATGGCCCTCGGTGGCGATGGCCCTGCAAACCTCGGCCTACTCGCTGGCCGCCCTCGCCACAGGTCTCAAAGACCTAATGGAGCCCGGCTCCTCCATCGTCGGACTCGACTTCGACGCGAGCGTAGCCTGGCCCGCCTACGACTGGATGGGGGTGGCGAAGGCGGCGATGGAGTCCACCGCCCGCTATCTGGCCCGCGACCTCGGAGAAAAAGGCCTCCGGGTCAACCTCGTCTCGGCCGGTCCCTTGAAGACTCTGGCGGCAAGCGGCATCAGCGGGTTCGAGGAGATCGAGGGCGTCTGGGGGCGGCAGGCTCCCCTGGGCTGGAAAGCCACCAACCCGGAGCCCGTTGGCCGGGCGGTGGCGAGCCTCCTCTCCGACTGGTGGCCCGCAACCACGGGTGAGATCATCCACGTAGACGGCGGCTACCACGCGATGGGATCCCCGATAAAGTAGCCGGCTACTGCCGGGCCAGGGAAGCGAACTTGGTGTACTGCTCCATCCAGGCGAGGGACACCTTGCCGGTGGGACCGTTGCGGTGCTTGCCGACGAGAACCTCGGCGATGCCCTTGTCGTCGGAGTCTGGGTTGTAATACTCGTCGCGGTAGAGGAACATCACCAGGTCCGCATCCTGTTCAATAGCTCCCGAGTCACGAAGATCCGAGAGCAGAGGGCGCTTGTCGTGGCGCTGCTCGACGGCGCGCGAGAGTTGCGCTATCGCGAGGACGGGCACGTCGAGGTCGCGCGCCAGCACTTTGAGCCCGCGGCTGATCTCGGCTATCTCCTGCTGGCGGTTCTCGCGGTAGTTCCCCTGGCCCACCATAAGCTGCAAATAGTCCACCACCACCAGCGCGAGCGGCCTGCCTTCCTGGGCCATGAGTCGGCTGGAAAGACGCCTGATCTTCGCCCGCATCTCCATTAGCGTGATCCCGGCGGTGTCGTCTATCCAGATGGGAGCTTTTGAGACCTCGGCCACCCCGCGCACGAGCCTGGGCCAGTCCTCGGCCTTGACGTTGCCGCTACGGAGATCCTGGGCGCGTATCCGGGTCGTCTGCGAGATGAGGCGCTGGACGAGCTGCTCCTTGCTCATCTCCAGCGAGAAGATCGCAACCGGCATCTGCTGCACCCCGGCGGCGTGCCAGATAGAGTTCAGCGCGAAGGCAGTCTTTCCCATCGCTGGCCGGGCGGCCAGAATAACCAAATCGCTCTTGTGGAAGCCGGTGGTGAGGCGGTCGAGGTCTTCAAAGCCAGTCTGTACCCCGGTAACCTCGCCTTCGGCTTCGTAGAGGTTCTGGATCATCTCCAGAGCCCCCGGCGCAAGCTCGGAGACGGGGGAGAGCTGTTCTTTGAGGTTGCGGTTGGAGACGCTGTAGATTAGCTGCTCGGCTGAATCGAGCGCCTCGCTCACGTCCTCGGGCTCTCTGAAAGCGTCCTCGGTGATGCGGCTTCCGGCGTCTATGACGGCCCGCAGCAGCGCCTTGCCGCGCACTATCTCCGCGTAGCGACCGACGTTGGCGGTGGTGGGTACGCTCTCGACGATCTGGAAGACGTACGCCCTGCCGCCGACCTTATCGAATTCGCCCACACTCCTCAGCTCGTTGGTGAGCGTGAGCTGATCTATCGGGTCTCCCCGCGAATAGAGCCGCATCATCGCTGAGTAGATGATGCGGTGTGTCTCGGAGTAGAAGTCTTCCGCGGAAAGTGATTCGGCGACCGTGGATACGGCCGTTTCAGAAACGAGCATCGCCCCGATTACCGCCCGCTCAGCCTCCAGGTCATGCGGCGGTACACGAGCCGCCTCCGGCCCGCCCTGGAGACTCCGGATCCTCCCCCGCCGTTCCATGCCTCACAGCATGAACCAAAACAAGCCCGCTTACAAGGAAGTTAATTGACCTTGTGGTTCAGGTCAAGTATGAACTTGCGGTTCGGGTAAGGGTCGCTGCTAGAGTTGCGGAACTACGATGACCTTGACGTTCGCCTCCACGTCGCCGTGAACCTGGATGGGAACCTGGTGGGTACCGAGAGCCCTTATCGGCTCGGTGAGCCGGATGCGGCGTCTGTCAACGTGTATGCCGCGTGCTCTTTCGATGGCATCCGCGATGTTGGCGGCCGTAATGGAGCCGAAGAGCCGCTCGTCTTCTCCGGTGCGCGCCTCGATGGTTATTACGCTCTTGTTGAGGGTCTCGGCGATCTCCTCCGCCCGCTCGGCCATCCGGCGATCGCGCTCGGCAGCTTCTTCCATCCGGCGGCGCGCCTCCTGCAGCTTGGATGGGGTCGCTACTTCCGCCAGGCCGCGGGGAACCAGGAAGTTACGGACGTAGCCGCGGCTAACGTCCACGATGTCGCCCCGCTGGCCGACCTTCTCCACGTCTTGGGTCAGTATTACCTGCATCTCTAGTCGAAGCTCCTTAGCGTCCTGACACGTAGGGCAAAAGCGCCATCTCGCGGGCGCGTTTGATCGCCGTGGCGGCGTCCCGCTGGTGCTTCGGGCACAGCCCCGTAACCCGGCGGGCGCGTATCTTCCCGCGGTCCGAAATGAACCGCCTCAAAGTGTTGTAGTCCTTATAGTCAACGTAGGTTATGTTCTCCTTGCAGAACACGCACGGCCTGCTCTTCGAGGGACGCTCCCTGCGTGGCGCGCTGTTTCTTCTACGACCCAACTCAAAAACCTCCTCAAATCCTCAAAAATCCTTTAGCCTGTAGCCTCTACGGGTTCGGTTTCTTCTTCCAGCGAGCTCTCCGCGTAGTCCGGCGGGAGCTTGACGATCATGTGCCTCAAAACGTCATCCGAAACGCGCAGGATGCGCTTGAGCTCCGCGAGAGTCCTCTCGCCCGGGGTGAAGTGCATGACCGCGTAGAAGCCGTCGGAACGGTGATCTATCTCGTAAGCCAGCCGCCGCTTGCCCCACTGCCTCAGATCTGTGACCTCGCCGCCCGTGCGCTCGATTATCGTGCGGAAGCGGGAGACGGTGCTCTCGACCTGCTCCTCGTCGAACTCGGGAATGATTATGAGCATGGCTTCATAGGTGTCCACTTTTGCCTCCTTTGGTCTCTGGTAACGGCTTCCCCGGCGCAGACGCCCCCCGGAGAAGCAGGGGCCTCTATGAAATTCCGGGATAGTTTAACAGCGGGTCAGACAGGTTACAAACGCCGGTTTCGCCGTCTCCAGTCCTCGCCGGGTTATACTCGTTATGTGGAGAAGAACGGCAGGGTTGCGGTCGAGATATCGGACCTCGAGAAGGTTTACGGCGAGGGAAGGGCGGCGGTCCGGGCGCTCAAAGGCATCTCGCTAGAGTTCCCCGCCGGCGAGTTCGCGGCGATCATGGGTCCCTCGGGCTCCGGGAAGAGCACGCTCCTGCACATCCTGGGAGCTCTGGACCGGCCATCGTCGGGAAAGGTGGTCGTCGGCGGGCAGGACCTCTCGGGATTATCCGACAGGAAACTCACGCTCCTGAGACGGGAGCGGATGGGGTTCGTGTTCCAGTTTTTCAACCTGATCCCCACGCTCTCAGCGGAGGAGAACATACTCCTGCCGGCGCTCATCGCGGGCGAGAAGGCTGCAAAGTACGCCGGCAGGCTCGACGAGCTTCTGGATCTCGTGGGACTCCAGAACCGCAGGACGCATCGTCCCGACGAACTGTCAGGCGGCGAGCAGCAGCGCGTGGCGATAGCGCGCGCCCTCGTCCGCAACCCGGACATCGTGCTCGCCGATGAGCCTACCGGGAACCTGGACTCGAAGACCGGAGATGGAATTCTCGCACTTCTGAGGGAGTCTGCGAACCGCTACGAGCAGACCATAATCATGGTCAGCCACGATGCCCGGGCCGCGGGATCTGCGGACCGTGTGATCTTCCTGGCCGACGGTCGCGTTGTGGACGAGGCGCGCGGGCTGGAACCAGATGAGATCCTGGAGCGCGTAAAGACGCTGGAGTCCACGAGCTAGGTGAAGCTCCGGCGTTTCTCGCAGATAAGCTTCCGAAACCTGGGAGCCAGGCCGCAGCGGACCATCCTGACGACAGTAGGCATCGTGCTCGGTGTCGGGATAGTCTTCGGCGTGATCACACTCTCGAACACCATGTCGGGCACCTTCACCAACCTGTTCTCCAAAGCCTACGGCGCCGCGGATCTCACGGTAACGGCCTCCGGCGGCAACGACTCCTTCAACCACAAGCTGCTGGAAAAGATCCGTGCCGACAAAGACGTCAAGTACGCCGCTCCCCGGCTCTCCCTGCCGGCCTCCATCATCTTCAAAGGCAAAACCAGAAACGGTCTGCCCAAGGTGCAGAGCATGCGCCTGTTCGGGGTCGAGCCGAAATCAGCAGCCTTCGCGACGGGCTTCGATCTCGCCAAAGGCCGCTTCCCCAGGAGCGGTGCGGAACTGACCCTGGACGAAGGGACGGCCCAATCCGCGGGGCTCAAGGTGGGAGATGAGGTACGCATCGGGACTCCTGGAGGTCCTGTGAAAGCGAAGGTCGTTGGGGTATTGCGGATACCCGGAGGCTCGTTCGGCGGCATCGCATTCGGGATGATGCCGCTTCCGTATGTGCAGAAGGAATTTGGTAAACCGAACAAGATCTCCGGCGTCGCGGTCCAGGCGCAGAACGGGGTGCCGGTAAAGAGCCTCCAGAAACAGCTCTCCCGGAAGCTCGGCGACAGGTTGCAAGTCGAGCAGTCCTCCACCCGCACCGCCGAGGTCAACAGCCAGTTCCAGGGATTCAAGATAGCGCTCCTCTTCTTCGCCGGGACGGCGCTCTTCGTGGGGGCTTTTCTGGTCTTCAACGCCCTCTCGATGACCATCCTGGAACGCACCCGGGAGCTGGGGATGCTCCGCGCTTTAGGCTCTACGAGGGCCATGATCGCACGCTCCGTAATCCTGGAAGCAGCCATCCTGGGCGTTTTCGGCTCATTAGCCGGGCTGCTCTTCGGCTACGGGATGGCGCGAGGTTTGATCTTTCTTTTCGGAAAGGCTTTTCTCTTCGAGATAACCAGCCTCTCCGTCTCCCCGTTCGCGCTCGTCTCGGCGGTCGCGGTGGGGATTATCATTACGGTCCTCGCGGCCCTCTACCCGGCGCTGCGCGCCGGAAGGGTGAGCCCGGTCGAGGCGATGCGCGCCCGCTCAGGGATAGTGGGCAGCAGCAAGAAGCGGGGCCGCATCTCGCGCCTCGCTCCCCTCGTCGGGCTCCTGCTCATCGGGGCGGGCGTTCCCTGGACGTATCATCTGGCTAAGAACCTCTCCGCTCAGCTCCAGGGGCTCGTCTACGCCTCGGGGATAGCGGGGACCGTCGCCACCTTCCTGGGTGTCTCTTTCATAATCCCCAGCCTCATAAGGCCGCTCGCGGCGGCTCTCGCGCCCCTTCTCCGGTTACTCTTCGGGGTGGAAGGCAGGATGGCGGCGGCCAACGCGACCCGCAACCGGGGCCGGACGGCGCTCACCGCCTCGGCGTTGATGATCGGCATCTCGCTCGTCATAGCCTTCGCCACTCTGGGCGGTAGCGTGCTCGGTTCGATCCGGGCCTACCTCGAAGGCTCCCTGGGAAGCGACTACGTGATAGAGCCCGCCACCTCGAACTCGAACAACATTACCTTCTCCCCCAAACTGGCGGACAGGGTCAAGAGGCTGCCAGGTGTCGAGAAGACCACATCCATCGCCTCTACCTTCGAGAGCAAGGACAGCCAGATATTCTTCGTCTTCGGGCTGGACAGGAACTACCCCGATATCTTCCGCATCAACTACGCTCCCGGCTCGAAGTCGCCGCAGAACGCCTTCTCGAAGCTGCAAAACGGCCAGGCGCTCGTCGGCAAGCAACTCGCCAGAACCCACAAACTCAAAGTAGGCTCGAAGGTAACCGTTCCGGGGCCTTCCGGTCCCAAGAAGTACCGCGTCGCGGGGATCGTAGCCAACGACATCCTCGGCGGCGGCTCGGGCGTCTATCTCTCCAGGGACACCCTCGCCCACGACTTTAACGAAAGCTCCGCGGGATTCCTCGCGATAAAGGCCAAACCGGGCTCCAACCGGCAGACTCTATCGCAAAAGATTCGGCACATCCTCCAGGACTACCCGCAATTCAGGCTCTACTCCAACGCCGAGTGGAAGGCCCGGATAGAGAGCCAGTTCAACCGCCAGTATGTTTTCTTTTACGCGATCATGGGGGTGTCGGTGGCGGTCTCGGCCTTCGGGGTGGTCAACACGCTCTCGATGAGCGTCTTCGAGCGGACGCGTGAGATCGGGATCCTGAGAGCCATCGGCACAACGAAGCTGCAGGTAGGGCGGCTCGTCGTTGACGAGGGTGTGGTCATCAGCCTGATCGGATGCATCCTGGGGATTATCCTCGGCTCCCTTCTGGGCTACCTCTTCGTGCGCGGCAGCGGCGCCAGCGGCTTCGACATCAACTACTACTACCCCACGCGTCCCGCCCTGTACGCGCTCCTGGCGGGCCTCGCCATCGGTGTCTTCGCCGGGCTCTTGCCCGCCCGCTCCGCTGCCAGAAAAGACATCGTCGAGTCCGTCCAGTACGAGTGAGTTCGCTATCTTTTTTATCCGGCATGGAGCATGTGTACGCGAGGACGACCATATCCCACCTGCCCGACGGATATACTGGTGGCGTGGCGAAGCGGGGATATACGAGGGATACGATCCGGGGCGCATCCAGCGAGTGGGATGTTTCGCGGCCCTTCTCAAGTTACCTGCGGCTGTTCGCGGATATCCTCGCTCACCCCGTGCAGTTTTTCGAGGTTCTGCCGAAGGTTCCCGATATGCGCGCCCCCTCGCTCTTTCTGGCTTTCTCGGGCCTGCCCGCCGCCGTGGCGTGGTTCTTCGCCGGCGGAACTTACGCGGCGCTTGGCGCTCTCATTTTGCCGCTGCCGCTCTCTTTTGCACTCGCCGTGCTGCTCCATCTGAGTGTTCTGGGTGGAAGATTTGGCTACCGCGTTAGCTGGCGCGTTCTCGCCTACCCGTTCGGATTTTTCCTGGTGCTCTCTGCCGTGCCGGGGCTCCGCTGGCTCGTCTGGATCTACACCGGCATCATCCTGCTCCCGCTCGGACTCGCGAGAACGCAGGAAGTTCCGGTTGCGCGGGCGGCGCTCGTTCCGGTCCTGCTCACCGCTGCACTCGTTTTTGCGGCGCTACGGTTCTCCTGAGCGGTGCAAACTCGTATCTTTATTTCACCCACGCTATCCTGGGCACCTGCGATCGGTCGAAGTCCTCTACTTTCTCTTTTCCCAGGCTTTCCAGCTCTTTCAGGCAGTCCTCGGATTGCCTGATAAGCCTGGCGACGTCTATACCCAGAGCCTCGGGCTCGAAGTCCTTGAGGCGCCGGATGCCGTTGCGCAGCAGGCTCGTGGCCCCGGCCCAGTTGCCGTTCTGCTGGTGGTAGAAGCCCACCCCGACCTGCAGGATGCCCTGGTAGAGGTAGCGGATCTGGCGGGTCTCCGCCCGCCAGGCGTCTTCCAGATACTCGTGGGCCTCGAAGAACTCGCCCCGGTTGAACTCCTCTATGCCCTTGAGGACGAGCTCGGGGACATCTTGCGGGGCTTCCTGGTGCAACCGCCTAGCAGCAGCCGCAGCCCCCGCCGCAGCATCCGCCTCCGCTGGACATGCGCGCGTCCATCACGGGGTTGGTGGAGAGCGCGGAGGCGCCGGGAGTGATCGAGGCGAAGTTCGATATCACGCGCCGGGACTCCTCGGAGCCGCACTCCGGACAGCGGGCGGGCTCATCAGCAGAGCTCATCGGGCGCATCAGGTCGAAGTGCTCCTCACACTCGGCGCACTTGTATTCGTAGAGGGCCATACATCCCACCTCTCTGATGAAGTAGTTGTCCTGTTCTTCATTGTACCCCTCGACCGGGGAGACCGTTACTCTCATGAAGAGGGCGGCTCGTTTTTAGTATATCCTGATGTGACATCTCACGGAGAGGAGACGGGTTATTATGGGAGAGGAATCGCGTGAAGATGAGTACCTGCTCGACACTCAGACCGTACGAAAGTTCATAACCGACACGCGGCTAGCCATCTCCCGCTCCAGGAGCCCGGAGCAAACGATAGAGGCCATCCGCCCGCGCTTTGCGGAGCTTCTCGCCGATGAGGGGTGGCTCCCGGAAGAATTCCAGAGTGTATCTGCAGAGAGCGGGATGGGAGGTGGGATCGGGCAGTGGCTCATCTTCCGTTCCGGCGCGAGAGACCTGAGCCTGTTCTCGCTGGTGGTGCCGCCCGGCTCCACGACTCCCGTGCACGACCATCTCGCCTGGGGTCTCGTTGGTTTGTATCGTGGCGAGCAGGAGGAAACCGTCTTCAGCCGCCGGGATGAGACGAGGTCCGTAGGCGGGCGAGAAGAGCTTGAGCCGGTGGTCCGGCGTACCATTCGGCGTGGAGACTTCTACCCGCTCCTGCCGCCGAAAGACGACATCCACGCGGTTCGCACGACTTCCGAGGTTGCCTCGGTCTCCATACACCTGCTCGCCAACGACACCGGATGCGTCTGGCGGCACTCCTACAACCCGGATACCGGAGAGGTCAAACCCTTCCGATCCGGGTACGTCAACCGGAGTTGCGAGGATGAGGAGGCAACTCCTCGGGGGGACGGAGGTTCCTGAAGAAGAGGTAGTACAGAATAGTATAGATGGCCTGGAGCGCGGCGGCGAACTCCAGGGGTAGGTCCAGGGAGACGTTATCTATGACATAGCCCGCCAGGGTCGGGCTGATCGAGGAGGTCACTTGCGAGGGGAGGTTGCTCATCCCCGCCGCGCTCGCCCGCTGTTCTGGTGGGATCACACCCATCAGGTACGACTGGCGCACCGGGATGGAGAGGGTGTTGGCTATCATGCGCAGCAGGTAGAAGGCCGCTGCGAGCCCGAAGCTCGGCATCAGGGCGGTAGCCGCCAGAAGAAAAACCGAGCACGTGCGCGTCGCTATGACGGTCCTCACCGCCCCGAGACGGCGCGCCAGGCGTCCCGCGAACACGTAGGGGGTCGCGGCGGCCAGGTTGATCGCGAAGAAGAGGCTCCCGATCTCGCCGGAGCCGACCCCGTAGCGGCGGTGGAACCAGTAGGCAGCGAAGGAACCCAGCATCCCTACCGCGAGCCCATTAACGGCGTTGGTCGCCATGAACCGCCCGATCAGACCCCACGTCCGGCGCGGGAGGCTGAGCGGGCTTATGTCTCTGGCTCTCTTTCCGCCGGGACTCTCATCCTTCGAGGTTCTCCGTTCGCGCACGGGCACGACGACGATTGCCATGGCGCACCCGATAACGGCGGTCAAAAGGAAAAGGAGGCGGTATCCTTCGAGCATCGAGAGGCCGGCATAGTGGGTCAGCGCCTGGGGCACGAGCGTGAGCAGGGAACCCAACGCCCCGGCGACCACCCCGACGAAAGACAGAAAGCCGAAGACGGTCGTACGCTCTTTATCGCTGGTGGATCCGGCGATCAGCGGCTGCTCCGCCGGATAGTACGGCCCCCAGGCTCCGCCGCTACCTGCTCCTCCGCCGCGTCCGAAAGTGCCTACCGCTCCAGCGACGAGCAGCACTATGAAGTTGCCGGATATAGAGAATACGAGCCCGCCCGCCGCCATGAGCAGTGATATCAGGATGAGCAGGGCTCTGCGCCCGAACCGGTCGGAGAGGAATCCCACGGCAGCCGTCAAGAGGGCGCCGACGAGGGCCGAGGCCGAGAAGACGATCCCGATACGAGAAGCATTGAAGCCGAGGTCTGCGAGGTATAGCGGGACGATGACCACTAGATACCCTTGGGCCAAGCTTCTCAGGGCGCGTCCGCCGAAAAGAAGCAGCAGGTTCCGGCGGCCCAGAGGATCGGGGCTCAGACGATCAAACCTCCGCAAGATGCGCAGATCAAGCACCCAACCCCATAACCTGCCTCTCTATCAGTCTGTTTTAGCCGCCCGCCGATCCAGCTTCTCCGGGAGATCTTTTTTCAGGAGCCTCCCGTACAGAGGTTTTAATATCTCCTGGTCCGCGCGCAAGGCGCGCTCCCTCTCGGATTCCTCGCCGTTGGCTGGGACCAGCCTGGCAGCCGCGCTGACCAGGTTGGGGTGCTCGCCGTCAACCGCCCGCCTCAGACGCCGGCGGACGATCAGCAAAGCCAGCGCGCGCATCAGCACCGGGTCCAGGGCCCCGTTAGAGGCGGAGTGAGATTCATGCCTCTTCGGGGAGACGTGCTTCAGCGAACGCCTGCCGGAGAGGAGAACGAGGATGCTGACGGCTACGGCGGCGGCTCCAACGTAGAACGGGACGCTCGGGAAATACCACTCGGACAACTTCCCGGCGAGGAAGGGTGCTATCGCTCCGCCCACGAACCGAACGAAGCTGTAAGCGGCGGAGGCGACCGGACGCTCGACGGGAGCGGCCTGCATAACGGCAGTGGTGATCAGGGTGTTGTTGATGCCGAGAAAAGCGCCACCGGCGATCACCGCGCATATGAGCACGAGCTGGTGAGATATCCCGATCCCCATGACCAGCAGGTCCAGCGCGATAAAGAAGAGCATGGCGTACATCGTGGGCAGCGTTCCGAAGCGTCCTTCGAGCCTGGGCGCGACGAAGACCGAGGTGATGGCCAGCAGCACCCCCCAGCCGAAGAACACGAACCCGAGGGCGTGAACGCCCAGGTGCAGCGGAAACGGAGCGTAGGCGAGCAGGGTAAAGAAGCCGAAGTTGTAGCAGAGGGCGGTGAGCCCCAGCGTCAACAGGCTGCGGTGCCGCAGCGCCCGGAACGGGTCGGCGATGGAGCTTCTGTGCTCCGGTTTGGGGAGACGCGGCAGGAGGATGGTGAGGGCGATAAACCCGATAGTCATCAGGGCGGCGACCCCGAAGAAAGGCCCCCGCCAGCTTATGGCGCCCAGGGTGCCGCCGAGCAGGGGACCGACGGAGATCCCCAGTCCCAGCGCCGCCTCGTAGAGGATCACCGCCCGCTCGGTCCCGGCGTTGGAGAGCTGAACTATCGCCGCAAGAGCGGTGGCGATGAATAGCGCGTTACCCAGACCCCATCCGGCCCGGAAGCCCACGATCCCGGTTACGCCGCTGGAGGACCCCGCCAGGGCGCTGAAGATCAGGATGAACCCCAGCCCGGTCAGGAGGGTGCGCTTGATGCCGAGCCGGCTGGAGACTACGCCGGTGATGATCATGGCTACCCCGGTCACCAGGAAGTAACTGGTGAATACCAGCTCGACCTGGCTCTTGGTGGCGTTGAGTTGCCGGGCGATGACCGGCAGGATCGGGTCCACCAGCCCGAGCCCCATGAACGAGACCACGCAGGCGAACGCTACCGCCCAGACGGCTTTCGGCTGCCGCAGGATGCTCTCCTGCTCTTCGGAAGTTTCCTCCGCTCGCGTGTCTTCGCTTAGCTCGGATGAGGCCGGCATTCCAGATGAAACTCCTGTCTTCAAATGTTTATGGACGGTGCACTACTCGTTCTTGCCCCGGAAGGCGGAGAAAACCGCTCCGATGAGGCTTGCTACAGCCCCAACCAGAAGCGCCTCATGAAAGCCGCTGATGAAAGGCGCTGCCGCCGCCGCCGACATCCCGTGTCCGACGGTGCCGGAGAAGATCTTGAACATCTGCTGCCGCGGGAGCGCGCTGGTGATGATCGAGAGCGCCAGAGCGATCGAGAGCATGCCCCCGATGTTGGTCAGAAACGTGCGGGTGCCGCTGGCTATACCCCGCTGCTCGGGGACTACGGAGTTCATGATCGCGCGGGTGTTCGGGGAGTTGAAGATGCCGCTGCCTATGCCGACCACGATCATCAAGGCCGCTATCCCCCAGTAGGGCGTATCCGCCCCGATGAGGGTGCCCATCCCGATAAGACCCGCCGCGGTAACCACCATCCCAATAGTGCTTACCACCCTGGCGTGGGCCCTGTCGGCGAACCATCCGGAGATGGGCGCAACCAGGAACATCACCCCCGCGAGCGGGATGAGCAGGATGCCGGCCATCAGGTGGTCGTAGCCATCCACCCCGATGAAGTAGAAGACGAACATGAACATCACTGCAAAGCGCGCCACAGAGTTCAACAGCGCGCTCACGTTGCCGAAGGCGAAGGTGCGGCTGCGAAAGAGCGAGAGCTTCAACAGCGGCTGCTTCACCCTCGACTCCACAATGAGAAACGCCGGCAGGAAGATGGCCGCCGCGATAAACCCTCCTACGACCTCGGGAGAGTCCCAGCCCTTGATGCCGCCCTGGGTCAGCCCGATCAGGAGTCCCAAAATTCCAATAAGGAAAGTGGCGTTGCCGGGAAGGTCCATCCTCTGCCCTTTCTCCAGCGTCACGAGCTCCCTGAGGTTCACGGCCGCCCAGATGGTCCCTATAACCCCCAGGGGGACGTTGAACCAGAAGACCCAGTGCCAGGAGATGGAGGTCATGATCCCGCCTACGACAACCCCGAGAGTGGAGCCCGCCGCGGCCATCATCATGTTTATCCCCAGAGCCTGCCCGAGCTGCCGCCTGGGGAAGGCGTCGGTGACGATGACGCTGGAGTTGGCCATCATGAAGGCCCCCGCAGCCCCCATCACCGTCCGCGCGGCGATGAGCTCACCAGCGTTAGTGGCAAAGCCTGCCAGAAGGCTCACCACGGTAAAGAGCGCGAACCCCCCAACGTAGAGCTTCTTGCGCCCGACCATGTCCGCTATGCGCCCGGCGACTATGGTAAGTATTGTCTGCGCCAGAAGGTAGCTCAAGAGCACCCACACCAGAGCGAAGAGCCCCGTGTGAAGCTCCCGCAAAAGCGTGGGCAGCGCGACGATCAGGGAGGCACCGTTTATGGAGGCGAGAAGAGCCCCCAGGCTCGTGCACGAGAGCGCGCTCCACTTGTACTCCAGCGAGAAGAGACGGCGCTTTTTCCCGGAACTTTCTCGCCGCCCCCGATGCCGCAAAAAAAATCTTCTCTGCCTCCTGATCGTCCGCTCCAAATGATCCTCCCGAAAATGTTTTTAATCTCACAAACGCACAGTAGTACAGGCGTATTTGTAATAGTAATATAACCGTACGTTTACGTACAGGTACGTGAGAGAATGAATTCACCGCGATAAGAAGGGATAATCTCTTCTTTGGTGTCGAGAGCGACAATGGAGGGTTAGGACGATGAATGTTGCGAAGGAGCTTGCTCAGATAGGAGAAGTGGCGGAGAAGCTGGGGGTGAGTCCGCGCACGATCAAGTACTACGAGGAGATCGGGCTGGTCGAACCCAAGGAACGCTCGCCGGGTGGCTTCAGGCTCTACGGACAGGCGGACATCGAGAGGCTGGAACGTATCCTGCGGATCAAAAGGATGGGCTACTCGCTGGCGGCGATACGCGAGATCATCTCGGTCCGGGACGCCGCAAAGGAGGCCGCCAAGAGCGCCGTCCTCTCGGAGGTGAAGGAACGGCTCGAGCATCAGGAGCGCGACGTCGCCGAAAGAGTGCAGAAGATGCGCGAAGATCTCAAGCGCGCCGAAGCCTTGCGCCGCGAGCTCCGGCACGACATAGAGCTCTGCGAAAAACGCCTACAGGAACTCGGCGAAAAAGAATCCTAGCCAGAGGACAAACCACCTCAGAATCTCAAAGTTGCCGGTGAGTGGATTCACCGACAACCCAGACCTGAACGTACAAGTCTGTTAGTATCTTTAAGGAATATGAAGTCGAAGGTAGCTTCGAGAAGCACGCTCGGGACCACGCTTCATCAGGCAGGTTTCGGGTGGGCTAGAAGGGAGGATCACGGGCCACTTTTTTCGGATAAGCCGGTCGGAACCGGCTAAAAGAACAGCTTTCCTTTTCTCTTCTCACTCTTCCGATTCGAACACTCAGAAAACCGCTTTTCCCTCCATCTCCGAGGGCGGCGAATGAAGAATTTTTTAAGGCAGAAGTCCGGGACCTCGGATCGCCTGTCGTTCTTCGTTTTGCTTATCTCGCAGCTCATCGCCACGACGGGTTTTACGTTCGTGATGCCCTTCATGCCGCTCTACGTGAGGGAGCTCGGAGTAGAGAGCCACGGGGATGCGGCAGCCTGGGCCGGGTTCGTGAACGGTGCCTCGGGGTTGACGATGGCCCTGGCCGCTCCTTTCTGGGGAAAACTGGCGGACCGGATCGGGCGCAAGGCGATGCTGCTCCGGGCGACCCTGGCCGGGTCCGTGGTTCTCTGCCTCATGGGGTTCGTGACGAGTCCCTGGCAGCTACTCTTTCTCAGGCTCTTGCAGGGCACGCTGACCGGCACGACGCCTGCGGCGACGGCCCTGGTAGGCTCCAGCTCCCCTTCGGAGAAAGTCGGCACCAGGCTCGGCGCGCTGCAGATGGTCGTGTTCCTGGCGGCGGGCATCGGTCCTGGTCTGGGCGGAATCTTCGCCGACACCGCGGGCATCCGCAACTCCTTCTTCATAACTGCGAGCCTGCTCCTCGTTTCGGGAATGATGGTCCTCTTCGGCGTAACGGAGGACAGGTCCTCTCTGAAAAGTTCTCAGGATAATGTCACAGAACTCGAAGAGGATAAGCAGCAGGGAGGTGGTATCGGTAATATCTCCTATCGGAAGCTCTTGCCGGGTATGCTGGCGCTCTTCGTCGCCCAGGCTACTATCTCCAGCGTGGCCGTCATCCTTCCGGGGTTTCTGTCCTCGCTGCCCGGGCGGGTTGAACACATCGCCAGTTTGACAGGTTGGATCGCTGGCACCGCAGCCCTGGTCGCTTCTTTAGGCTCCGTGCTCACCGGACGGTTCGCGGGACGGCTCAGTCCGTGGCTGGTGATCGGGGCCTCCCTCGCGTTCTCCGGGCTGATGGCGCTCCCACAAGCCTGGGCCGAGAGCGTGCCCGAGATCTGGGCCCTGCGCCTGGCGACCAGCCTGTTCCTGGGTGGCATAATCCCCACCGCCAACCTGACGATAAGAAACGCCGCCCCGCCCGAGAAAAGGGGAGCCGCCTTCGGAGCCGCTTCTTCTGCCGTCGCGCTCGGCTTCTCCGCAGGGCCGGTCGGCGGAGGTTTGATCGCCGCCGGACTAGGGTTCAGAGCCGCCTTCCTGATTCCGGGCGTGCTCCTGCTCGGGCTGGCTGTGGTCCTGATGGTCGTGTGGGTGGCGCGCGGCGGACTGCCAAACACCAGACGTCTGCGCCCGCACTCCTCCGGGCACAGACTTTCGGGCTGAGAACCTGCTGTTCTACCAGCGGTAGGGATGCGGGCCGAAGTCCGCCTCGTAGTAGAACACCATCGCGCGTCCGGGAGGAGCCACCTCGTCCAGGCGCCCGCGGTCATCGTCGGTGATCTCGACCTCCACTGCTCCCAGGTTATCTTCTAGCTGCTCCATCGTGCGCGGCCCAATGATGGGGCTCGTTATATCGGGCTGGTCCTTGCACCACGCGAGCGCCACCTGGCCCGGCGTGCAGCCCTTCTCCTTCGCTATGGCCTCGACAACATCCAGCACGTCGAAGGCTTCTTCCACGAAATGGTTTCTTCCCAGCCTCCTCGGTTCCAGTCCGTACCGGGAGTCTTCGGGAGACTGCTCGCCCCGGCGGTACTTGCCGGTCAGGAAGCCTCCAGCCAGCGGCGACCAGGGGATCAGGGCCAACCCGTAGGTCCGGGCGACGGGGATAAGCTCACGCTCGATGCGCCTGTCTAGCAGGTGATACGGCGGCTGCTCGGTCACGAAGCGGTTCAGGCCGAGCTCCTTCGAGGCCCACAACGACTCGACCACCTGCCAAGCCGCGAAGGTGCTGGTGCCCGCGTAGAGGACTTTGCCGGCCCGGATCAGGTCGTCCAGCGCCCTCAGGGTCTCGTCAATGGGAATCTGGGAGTCCGGACGGTGGATCTGGTAGAGGTCTATGTGATCGGTCTGCAGACGCCTGAGCGAAGCCTCGCACTGCTCGATGATATGGCGGCGGTGGTTCCCGGCGGCGTTCGGATCATCGTCGTCCATGCGCCCGTGCACCTTGGTGGCGAGCACGATGCTGTCTCGTTTGCCGTTGCGTTTCAGGGCCCTGCCCACCACCTCCTCACTGCGACCCCGACTGTAGACGTTCGCCGTGTCGAGAAAGTTAATTCCCGCGTCTATCGCCCGATCTATGATGTCCAGCGAGTCGGCTTCCTCCGTGCGGCCCCCAAACATCATGCAGCCGAGACACAGCTCGCTGACCTTCACCCCCGTGCGCCCCAGACTACGGTACTCCATCTACCCTCCTCCAGAATCGCTTCTGATGCCGGACCAGTATACTCCTGAATCGTTAGCCCATATCTGGAGAGCAGGGAGCCTGGCCGACCTCTTCCGCATTGAAGAAGAGAGCCTCAGCGCGTAAACTCACCCCGTCTCACCACGCGGGGCCGTAGCTCAGTCGGGAGAGCGCCGCCTTTGCACGGCGGAGGTCACGGGTTCGAATCCCGTCGGCTCCACTCCAAAAGTAGGTAGTTTGCAGGAAGAATGTGAAGAGAATAAAGAACCCCGGAGCGTATCCGGGGCTTCTGTACACCAACCGGTCTCTACTCCATCAGCAGTGCCTTCTCCATAGCCGCAGCGGTGTGGGCTCCCATCGAAGGTATCCAATGGGAGTAGGTGTCGAGGGTTATTTTGATGTTGGCGTGCCCCAGAAGCTCCTGAACATACTTAGGGTGGGTGTTCTGCTGCAATAGTAGGGTTGCGCGGGTGTGCCGTAGGTCATGGGGACGGATCTGGGGAAGTCGGGCTTTCTTGAGGAGCTTGTTGAAGGAGCGCTGCCGGAAGTTCGACGGATTTATGGGGGCTCCAGTGTTTGTCGTAAAGACCAATCCCTGATCCTGATATAGGTCGCCCAGAGTCTCTATCTCTTCAAGTTGACGCCCCAAATGGGTTTTTAACGCCTGTATCGCACCCTGTGTGAGGTGGATGGTGCGACGGCTGCTGGGCGTCTTCGTTTCCCCGAGCGCAACCTTTCCACCATTGCGAGTGAGGGTGCGTCGTATCCTAAGAACTCCACGATTAAGATCTACATCTTCCCATTTGAGGCCGAGAAGCTCTCCTTCGCGCATCCCGGTGTAGATGGCTAATACGTACAGAGCTTCGAGCTTGTCGCCCCGAGCGGCTTCCAACAGGCGGCGTGCTTCCTCGGCTGAGAGAGGCTGCATCTCCTTCTGGGGAGTGGGTCTCGGAGGGGTCACATTGTCCGCGACGTTGCGGGGAATAAGATCCCAACAGATGGCCTGTTTCAGAGCCTTGTAAATGATGCTGTGGGTATTCATGACGGTGGCCGGTGCGAGCCCGTTGTCGAGCTTGTCCCGATAGAAGGTCTGTAAGTGGAACGGAGTGAGCTTTCTGAGCTTGATGCGGCCTAAAGCCGGTTTGATGTGTAAATTGATGATGCTCTCATAACGGTCATAGGTGCTCTGCCTGACACTCCCGCCTACAGAGAGATCTTGAGCCACCTCTCAAAATACTCTCCGACGGTCATGTTCTCGTCATCGAAGACAAGACCTTTATTCCGGTTGGAGAGAGCTTCAAAGAGCTTGTCAGAGACATCATCCCGTGTTGGACCGTAGATGGTCCTCCTCTTCGGCCCGGTAGGAGTCTCTACCCAGTAGCGGGCCATCCACTTCCTTTTCTTCTTGTGGAAGGTTATGGACCCTTCCCCATTACCGCGCTTCTTCGCCACTACTTAAAACCTCCTCTATGTTCGATTGATCTCATACCCTGCCCTGCTTCCTCAACTCTTTGAGCTTCTCAAGCCTCTCTTTCAGTACATCTATCCTCCTCTCTCTAACCTCTCTGGTTCTTCATCGCGCCTTCCCCCATTCCCGGAATTGACTCTACTACCGGGAGTTTGACAGGCGGTGCAGCGAGGCTCTGGATTTCGCTTTGGGGAGGTGGACAGGCAAAACAGAGAGCGGAACAAGAGAGAAGATGACCGCCTGTTCTGAAGTTGTGGTTTATAGTCCAACCATGGTGCGGGCGAGATCGAAAAGAGCAATAGCAGCAGCCGGGATCTTCAGTGTCTGTGCGATTGTGAGCCTGCTCCTTGGCGGGTGTGGAAGGGGCAGCAGTGCCGCAGCAAATGCCACCCAGAGATCCGCCATCGTCACTGCGAGGAGCTCAAACAACCTGGGGGATTACCTCGTCGGCGGCAACGGGCATACCCTCTATATGTTCACATCAGATAAGGATGGCAACTCTGCCTGCTACGGGCAGTGTGCCAGGAAGTGGCCGCCACTCCTCACCCATGGCAAACCCAGAGCCGGTGGGGGCATCCCGGGCGGCGAACTCGGCACCATAACCCGTAAGGATGGTTCAACCCAGGTTACCTGCAATGGCCACCCTCTCTACTACTTCGCTGCTGACGGGAAGCCGGGAGATGACAAAGGGGAAGCTCTCACGCAGTTTGGTGGCAAATGGTATGCACTCACTCCTCTCGGGGAGAGGATCGACTAGAAACGTGCCGCGAGCAGAGAGGCCACCCTTCTTGCCGGAGAGAAGCATAGAATCAGCAAAGATTCGGGGTGGTTGTAGCAACATACCAGTATAATTAGCTCAAAGACATCGAGAGAGGCGTGGAGGGAATCGGCCCATTGAAGCGCCCGGCAACCTGATCTTTTGATCGCGGTGCCACTGCCGACCCGAGGAGAAACGGGAACGATGTAGTGCATACGCTATCTCAGGCCCCTCCTCCGGCGAGGGGTTTTCTTATGTGGCCGGATCTCCCCCAGGGACGAGAGGAGTTGCATGGGTCTGTACGAGAGACTGCTCGAAGAGAAGGCCACACTACAATCCGGGGATAAGGATCTCCCCCGGATAAAGGAGTATCCTCCCGGACTCTATGGAGGCTTCTGAAAGAAAGAGACGAAGAAGAGAGGAGGCTTGGTCACCCTCTGGGATACTTCCATGGCATAGATTCCCCGGCATTGGATAGAGCCGTAGAGCGGACAAGAGTCTGGTACGGGATGTACCTTCTCTACTTCCACCTTCACAGAGGGGTGGGTAGCCTCGGAGCCGCCTACCGGTTTCACTCTCTCAAGAACAAGTACCCTCAGGAGTATGCGGAGCTTAAAGCCGAGATGATGGGCCAAAAGGAGATGTGGTAGCCGTGAGACTCAAGACGCCTCGCCATCTTCTCCGCGCACCAGTTTGGCCTTTACCACGTTCGCTCCACTCTCTTATAGTCTCCGCGAGCCTGCGGCCTTCTTCGAGGTCTTTCGTCTTATAGAGGACGGCGTCGTGGATCTTGTCCTTCTCGCGTGGGGGCATTCTCCGGGGAACCGTAGAGACCCCTCGTCCATATAGGGTATCCTCCCCCACTTCCTGTGTATAAAAGCGTGCGTTCGATCTCTGCTATTCTCACCCTGTGGTGTCGAAACGTACATACTTACTTCTCGTGCCAGACACTTTCTGGTAAGGACCATACCTCTTGATGAGAGCGCACATCCTCTGCGCTCCGGGAGGGTTAGAGGAGTGGACTTCTATACTCTCCGAAGGCCATATGTCATGCTCAGCCATCCATAGCACCAGGCGGTAGCCTTCTTTCAGACCTTCGCCGAGATCGTGATCGAGGGATGCTTATCTGACTTGACCGCTCTTCATTAGCTGGATGGCTTCTTCTACCGTCCTGATCCACTCCCAGCCTTCTGGAGGAGTTCTGAGATCATCGAGCCACAGTTTCATATTCATCCGCCACTTCCAAAAACACCTGACATGGATTGTACGCCCTTGCAGGAGCATACCAACAGAAGCGTGCCGGAGGCGCTCCGGGGTGATTTCAGGCGGGGATAAAATTCCTGTTGGGTGTCAAAGTGTTGGGGCCGGGCTGCGATAGACACCCCAAGATGGTTGAAAAGAACTCAGAGCTAAGAAGCGTGAGGTGTGGGGCTTCCACTCGTTCTCATCCGCGAAAGTCGAAGGATTAATTTTTATATAATTTTTACAGCGCAAAAATCATCCAAAAGAATACTCTAGAGAATAATTTCCAGGCGCTCAGAATCGAAATTTGGTGGGTGTTTGCAGCAGACAACTCAAGCTGATCCACATATCGCTATGGCCTCTGGGGCAAACTCTATTTGCTCGCTGGCCAGGATGACAGCGACCAGTCCAGCGCAGGCAAAGGCGCGCATGCTGAGAAAATCTTCTATTGGCTGCCCCGGTTGGAACAGGCTACTACTCTCTAGCGGTTGCAACTGGCCATGGGCGAAAGCTATAAATCCGCCCCCTCCCTCGACCAATGTTTGTAGCGTGGTTTTCTGATCCTCGCTCAAGGCATCACTGGCAAGTGCCTCTTGATATGCTTGCTCGCACTCGCTCGGGTATCGGTTGATGATCGAGTCCAGCTCGCGGGCTTGCTGGGTTGCCTGGGCAAGTTCACGGCTGGGGGGTTGCTCGCCGCGATCGAGTAGTTGTATTAACCGGACAAAGTGCCTGCTTATCTGAGTAAGTTGTTCGTGCTCACGCGGGTCGAAGCTTTTTCCTCTCTCTGGGTCCACTTTGGCCAGTACCTCCCTTGTAAGAAGTATCTATCTCTCAATGAACGCATTGAAGCATATCTGATACCTGCAGAGGGAATGCAATAGACCCAGCTTCTTATGTCATATTGACCCTGATATTGGTCCGCATGGCAGGCGACAGCGTACTTACAGAGCGTGTTGCGTAAGTAGGGGCCTGGCTGGATTACCGACAGTCATCTTGTCGCCGATAAGCTAGCCAGAGCTAGCTCACCTTCCTGCCTCTCCTCTTGGACTTCACGAAGGCGCCAGCAGCAGGAACTCCCCGCCTTTCCCGAGAGGCGAATATCTGGAGGCAGGATCTCAAGTCCTATCCTCCTCGCTTCATTCGAGAAACCCAGAGAATGGGTGTTTTCATCCCTTCAGAACTCTTCTCAGGAAGGCCGCATTTCAGGTTGGTAGTCGGTATAGGTCTTCCTGGAGGTGTGGGGTGAGGGCGCTCCTCCTCTTTGTCTATATTGCTTTTTCTCCTTTTTCACTATAGTACAAACAATCGTTTGGTGTTCGGGGCAAACTCGGATCAAGTCCAACCTTAATCTGGTCAAAACTATTTCCAAAAATTTCTAAAGATTTTCTCGAAAACGCTATAGTTTCCCTCTCATCAGTCCGATAACTCCTTTGACACGAAAAAGGCAAACCCGCCGCGAGGCGGGGACGCAAAGCCAGGGGCCTCCAGCGCGAGGTAGCCGGTTACCGAATGGAAGGAGTAATACACGTGAGGAAGTTCGTTACGTTCGCTGTGCTTGCCATACTTCCAAGTATGGCTTTAGTTTTGGTGCTGGCCAGCACTGTGATGGCAGGGGTAGCTTCCGCTGCAACCATCAACATCAATCCAGGAGACGATCTGGACGCTAAAGTCAACGCCGCGCCATCAGGCGCTACGATACTCGTCCACTCAGGAACCTACTCCATAGACCACATCATAAAACTCAAAAGCGGGCAGTCCCTAGTCGGTGATACCGGCTCGACCTCTTCATTCGGATCTGCTGTCGTACCTTCTCCCTCTGTAAAAGTCCAGCTTGCAAAAGGAGTCTCCCAGAACACCCTGATACGTCCGTCAGGCAACCCTATAATTATCTCTTGGCTCGATCTCAACGCCACGGGCACGAATCAGGGCATAACCGCAATAGCTGGCGGTCCTGACCTGCATATGTCGGATTTGAAGGTTCACGGCGCGGCAGGCTCCGGAATAGGGCAGGCGCAGGGAGTCCTCACAAACAGCGAACTTTACGCCAATGGTCAGGACCCATCCACGATTGGGGGGACCGCTGGCGGCCTCAAGTGCAACTACGCCTGTGAAGTCTCCCATGTTCTCTCCCACGACAATGGCGGGAACGGCTTCTGGTGTGATGTAGGATGTCAGTCCAATCCCGCAAGGGTAAACGGTTTCTGGGTGCACGACTCTGTTGCCTATTCCAACTCTCGTCATGGGATCTTCTATGAGAATTCCCCCAAGCCCGACCTGAACCCCGGAGATAACGTCAAGGCCCTGATCGAGAACAACTACTCGTATGGCAATGGGGCCAGTGATATCTCCATCTCAGACTCCGCTTTTGGGACGGTCAAAAACAACGTGCTAGGCCGCAGCATTAGTGGTTCGCTTGTGCATAATGCTTTAAATCAGGGCATAGAGCTTCACGCTTCAGGTGATCCTTCCCGCGGAACTCAGCACGACGCCACTATCACCGGTAATGCCCTCAATGGCGAGACGATCAAGGCCACCGGCAAGGACGGCGGCTGCGGGTGGCACGGCAACGTGTGTTCCTCGAATACTCCGTAACGTCACCGTCTTTACGTAAAACTTCGTAATAATCGCCGTACATCAAGGAACCTTGGGCCTTAGCAAAGGCTAAGGCCCAAGAGGTTTGCAACTGCAAATGCCTGAGCGGTTGGTGATTGCCATAGAAACTCTGGATATCGAAATCGTTTAACAGATCTTCAATACCTTCATCTCGGAGGCCGAGCCAGATAATTTCGTCTGGATGATGTCTGGTAAGTTGTGGGGGAGTGAGTAGAGAGAGAGCAGGTCCTTAATGCGATGATAGCGGTGCCACTGATGGCCGTTGCGCTAAAAGCGACCTCGGAGCACTACATAAAGATAGATAGGTCGTGTGGCCGATACCTTACTCTCAAAAGATAGTCTGGGTGGACGATGTATACCGCTATTGGAGCCTCTATGATTCCTTCACAACAAAATAAAACCCGGTAGCGGCTATCTCCTTCCTCCCCTCCCTCAACCCCGAGCCGCTTACCGGCTTCTCGATCTGGAGCCTTCTAGTGTGGGCTCCATTTTATTGTTCTCAGGCTAAAGTTCTTGGAGTCCCGCGCCAATAACTTCCTAAGCGAACGGCACATTGATTATCACGCTTGCACTAAGCGTAGCCCTGCTGGAGATGAGTGGAATGGCACTCGATCCCACCGTCGGTCAGGATGAGCGGGACCTCGCCAATCGCCTGCTCGAAATTGAATCGTTCATCTCTCTATCCTGCATACCTCCGCCTTGAGCCTCATGGTGGTGTCCTTGCCCTTCGCTAGGGACCGGAAATACAGGTAAGGAGCCTTCCTGGAGCAACCGGGCCGGTACTCTGCAAGCACGAAACAAGAAAGTCTGCTCGCCACTATCCAACGTATGCGTACTTAGGAGAGCTCCGTAGCTCTCAGGAACAAAGAGAGATGACCGAGCTCTTACCTTACGACGCCGACTCTTTCTTGAAACAAATCTAAAATATATTCCATTTGTACCATAGACTTTGTCGCAAATAGTGTGGCACAATTTCTCAGACTGCCCGTGGAAGCTGCAAGCGGGCCACCAAAAGCCCCGGCGGTGCCGGCAACACCCCGGGGCCGACCCGTGCGAACGGAGGTGTCCATCCCTTCACGGGCAGTCTCAAATTACCATACAATGCATTTGGGTTTAAATCCCTGGTTCTACATACTCGCCTGTTAAGTTCCAAGCTTCTCTGGTCGAGAGGTTAAGCAGTAACGGCTACAGCAAGAGATGCTGTGCTCGTCAACATCCTTGCTATAAGCTCGCCAGTTGCGATAGTGGCTTGGGGGATTGGCTTCACCGAGGTCATGGTCGAGAGAGGCTTCGCTTACTTTTCCACTCTCTAGAAGAATATGGCTTTCTCGACTGTTTGCACCCAACTCCACTCTTCAGTGGGTGGTGGGCGCAGGTCATCTAATCAGAGTTTCATCTATCAACCCCCTCTTGCTCTTAGCCTTGCTCTAATAATTATTCTGTACAGGCATCAAAAGGCACTCTCCAAAACACACCGCGTTATCGCGTGATGGCACGATTTACCTGTAAACAAGCCGTTTCTAATGCCTGGATAGATCTCCCGCGTTCCGCGCAGTGCATCACGCTATCCTGGTATCGCGTGCCTTGTGCACTATAGATCCTTCGTGTTCGTTCCTGATCCGGGTGCGCTGAGTGCAGAGAGCCGCTGGATATCGGACAGGAGCGTTTAACCGATAGGCATGGCGGGAAGTAGAGCAACTAACTACCGTGATAGGAGGGGGATATTGAGAAGGAGGTCTTGCTGTGACAGAGGTACTCAAGAACTACATTGGAGGTAAACCCATTGACGTGGAGGTAGCGGAGCAGTCAGAGGTGCCTGACCCGGCCACTGGAGAAATCCTGGGACTGGTGCCCATGTCGGGCGTCGAGGACGTGGATCGGGCGGTAAAGGCGGCTCACGAGGCCTTCGAAGAGTGGCGGGAGGAGCCGGTGACGAGGCGGGCGAGGCGGTTCTTCAAACTGCAGGTCTTGATGGAGGAGCACCTTGACGAACTTGCTGAGCTCGCCACCCGGGAGAACGGCAAACACGTCGAAGAGGCCGCGGCGGAAACCAGGCGTGGCATAGAGGTAATAGAGCTCGCTGCCTCCATGACGAGCGTGATGAAGGGGGAAACTCTCGACCAGGTCAGCCGCGGGGTGGATGTGGCTTTGCACCGCGAACCACTGGGGGTGGTCACCGCCATAACTCCGTTCAATTTCCCGGTCATGATCCCTCTGTGGTTCGCCCCTCTGGCCATCGCCACCGGCAACACCTTCATCCTCAAGCCTTCACCGCGCACGCCCCTCTCGGCCAACCGGCTCGCCGAGCTTTTTTCGGAGGCTGGTTTCCCGGACGGGGTGTTCAACGTGGTCCATGGCGGCAGGGAGACGGTCGAGGCGCTCATAGACCATCCGCTAGTGAGGGCCGTCTCCAGCGTGGGTAATGCTGCCACGGCCCACAACATCTACAAGCGGACAGCCGAGAGGGGCAAGCGGGTGCAGGCGCTTGGCGGGGCGAAGAACCACATAGTGGTGATGCCCGACGCGGACCTTGACCTGGCAGCGAACGGCGTATTCTCCTCGGCCTTCTCCAACGGCGGGCAGCGATGCCTGGCCGGTAGCGTCGGAGTCGCCGTGGGGCAGATAGGCGATGGACTGATCGAGAAGCTAGCCAATATAGCGAGGAGGTCCCAGGTAGGTCCAGGGCTGGATCGGGAAATGGATTCCGACATTGGCCTCACGCCGGTGACTACAGCCCAGGCTAAGGAGAGGATAACCGGCTACATAGCGCGCGGCCAGGAGGAAGGCGCGAGGCTGGTCGTGGATGGTCGGGAGAACTACGAAGACGGCGAGGGCTTCTTTTTAGGGCCAACCATCTTCGATAATGTAACTCCCGAGATGGAGCTGGCTAAAGACGAGATCTTCGGTCCCGTGCTGGCTATCGAACGCATGGGAGATCTCGACGACGCCATACGGACGATAAATGAAAGCCGCTACGGCAACGCGGCAGCCATCTTCACAACCGACGGAAGAGCCGCCCGCAAGTTCCGCCGGGAGGTCCAGTGCGGCATGATCGGGGTGAATATCAGCGTGCCGGCTCCGGTAGCCTACTTCCCGTTCACCGGCTGGAAGGACTCCTTCTTCGGAGACCTGCACGCTACAGGGCGCGACGGGGTGGAGTTCTACACCGAGCGCAAGGTGGTGATCGAGCGGTGGCAGTAAACGGCTCGATGCGGGCGGCTATCCTGGAGGAACCGCACGCCGACCTGAAGATAGAAGAGATCCCCATCCCCGAACCTAAGAGGGGCGAGGTCCTCGTCAGAGTAACGGCCTGCGGCGTCTGCCACACAGACCTTCACGTCATAAAAGACGAGACACCATTCCCCACCCCGGCCGTCCTGGGACACGAGATCACGGGCACCATAGAAGCACTGGGCCCTGGCCTGGAGAGCCGTGCCCAGGAACTCTCGGAAGGCACCCGGGTAGCGGCGAGCTTCATCATGCCCTGCGGGGAGTGCCAGTACTGCGTAAAGGGCCGCGATGATGCCTGCGAACGCTTCATCGCGCTCAACCGCCTCAAGGGCACGCTCTACGACGGCGAGACTCGCCTCTTCAGGGAGGACGGGAGTCCTCTCGCCATGTATTCTATGGGAGGGCTCGCCGAGTACGCGGTCGTCCCGGCCACCGATGTATTCCCTCTACCCCGAGAACTACCACCGGAGGAGTCGGCCATCCTCGGGTGCGCCGTCTTCACAGCCTACGGCGCGGTGCGCCACGCAGCAGACCTGCGACCCGGAGAGACGGTGGCGGTGGTGGCGATGGGTGGCGTCGGTTCGAACATGGTCCGTCTCGCACACTCCTTCGGCGCCTCGCAGGTCATCGCCGTAGACATCCACCAGGAGTCGCTGGAGAGAGCGGAGGACCTGGGTGCCACGGACACTGTCAATAGTGCCGAGGAGGATGCGGTGGAGAGGGTGATGGAGCTGACCGAAGGGAAGGGTGTGGACACTGCCTTCGAAGCCCTGGGCCTCCCCGAGACCTTCACCCAGGCCGCCGGGATGCTCAAAGAGACCGGAAGGATGGTCGCCGTGGGACTTACATCCGGTGGAATCACCGCCCCCGTGGAGATATTCTCGCTGGTGCGCAAGGGTTTGCGCATCATCGGCTCTTACGGAGCCAGAACCCGCACCGATATGCCCCAGATCCTCGATCTGGCCGTTCGCGGATACGTCAGCCCGGAACAGATGGTCACACGGAGGTTTTCTCTGGAGGAGGCTGACGCGGCGTACAAGGCACTCGACCGCGGGGAGATAGTAGGTCGGGCTGTGGTGGTGCCGTAGGGAACGCGATGCTTCCCTGCTAGCAAGCACACGTTGGAGGACGAAGCTGAGTCTACTGGTGCTTCGTCCTTCACTTCCTTCCAGTGTGCTCCTCTCAGGGGTGCGCAATAGCGCGGCTTTATGCACCCTGCATGACCTTTCCCCGATAATCTCCTCTATTGCGAGGTATCGCATACATCAAGATCACGCGATGTTTTGCCGCTTAAATAGGTGCTTTCCGGTTATCGTGCGGTGGCGCGGACCTATACGTCTACATTATAGTCCTCCGGACAGTGCTAGCTTTCCTGAAGAGAATGGGTAGACGCTCCGCAGCTTAACAACATCCTTATCTGACTCGCCCTAGAATATGGATCCAGGACATACTTCAGCACTTCTGTTCGGGTCTTCCCTCGTGGCTCATATCCGGAGCGCCTGTGAAGCCACCCCTCTCCCTGGTGGAAGGCTGCTCCGGCTCCTCAACCTGCGCCAGGGTCTGCGCCAGTTCCTCTTCCGATACCGGGTAAGATAACCCCAGCCTCTGGGCCAGCGTGCGATCGAGTTCCTCGCCAGATAGGTTATGCACCTCTTCTTCCATCCCGATCATGTCCGGTTCGCTGAGGTTGGCCTCAAGATCGTTAACCATGAGAGCAACCAGTTTGCGCTCTTTAGTTTCGCGGTCCACTACTGGTATCTCCCTATCGGTTTGAGGCTTTCTTAATTACTGCGGGCCCTGGTTAATCTTCCACACCACAAGCCTGGGTCAGGAAAGCTCTCACTCCTCATCCCGATTCCCAACTTCTGCAGGCGGACTGGTCGCCTCCACGGCGGTGAAGGTCTCCAGGATCTTGTAGGTGTGAGAAGCTCTTTTGGGAACCACCCAGGAATCTCCGGGCTCCAGCAGAACCTTCTGGCCCTCCAGATGCAACTCGGCGCGTCCTTCGATGACGTAGCCCACCGTTTCGTAGTCGCGCTTTGTCTCGGGCTTGGGCTCTGCGGGCTCTTCTTTATCCCACATGCGCATCGAAACCGATTTGCCATCCGCGAGATATTTTTGACCCATACCTCCCTGGGGTGAATGCGCGGAACTGACCTTCTTTATGGTTTTGTCTTCGGGCACAGGGTTCCCCCAACCTTCGCTAACTCTTGCGATAAGAACAGTACCCACTGATCGGTAAAGGCAATCGCCAGCCGTGTCACAGGGGAGGCGGGAGCTGTCTAATAACGCCCAATATTCCCGCTGAGCCTCGGAGGTTCACCAGCCGTAATGCAGATCTCCATCTGAAAGCTTTGGCGCATCAATGCTTATATACTCAATTGCTAGTATCACAGAGGGGCTGAAGGGTGGTAGCCGGATGAGGATGCGAGATCAGAGCATTACTGATGATCTTCTCAAAGGGATTCCGAAGGCGGAATTGCACATCCACATCGAGGGCTCCCTGGAGCCGGAGCTTATGTTCGAGATCGCCGGGCGCAACGGCGTACCCCTCCGGTACGCCTCCGTGGAGGAGGTACGCAGCGCCTATCACTTCACCGACCTTCAGTCTTTCCTGGACCTCTACTATGAAGGCATGAAGGTGCTCCTCAACGAGCAGGACTTCTACGACTTGACCTGGGCGTACCTGCAAAAGACTTCCTCTCAAGGTGTCCGTCACGCCGAAATCTTTTTTGACCCGCAGGCTCACACCGGCCGGGGTGTGGCCTTCGAGACGGTGATCGGTGGCATACGCCAGGCCCTGCTCGATGGTGAGCGACTACTTGGAGTGTCCTCGGCGCTTATCATGTGCTTCCTGAGACACCTGAGCGCGGAGTCGGCGATGGAAACCCTGTCTCAGGCGCTACCGTACAGGGAGTGGATCGCAGGTGTAGGACTCGATTCCTCCGAGGTAGGACACCCGCCCGAGGGTTTCAAGGCTGTCTTCGATGAGGCTGAGAAGTATGGATTCCGGCGGGTTGCTCACGCTGGGGAGGAAGGACCTCCAGAGTATATATGGCAGGCGCTTGACATTCTCCAGGTGGCTCGTATCGACCACGGAGTACGCTGCATGGAGGACCAGAAGCTGCTCAAGCGGCTGAGAGAGGAGCAGGTTCCGCTTACCGTCTGTCCCCTCTCCAATGTCAGGCTGCGCGTCTTCGACTCTATCCAGGAGCACCCCCTCAAAAGGATGCTGCAAGAGGGATTGTGCGTAACAATCAACTCCGATGACCCGGCGTACTTCGGCGGCTACGTGGCTGACAATTACTGTACCGTACGTGACTGGCTCCGTTTCACTCGTGAAGATTTCCAGAAAGTGGCAGGAAATTCTTTCAGGGCCTCCTTCCTTGGTGAGAGAAGAAAACGGCAACTGCTGTCCGAACTGGAAACTTACTTCGCTTCGTAGCTATCATCGGCCACTCCCTCGCCAAAAGGTGTAGAGTCTCAGCTTTGGGATAGAGCGGCTGGTCTTTGTAAAAATCATGATCCCCTCCCCAAGGCTCACCATTTCCGGTTTGATGCTAGAGGCGATGGTAAGCTTCAGCAGCGAGGCTAAAATGGTTAGCCTCTCGGAGCGGGTGGAGATCATCGCCGTATGAGGTTTCGCAGGTTTGCCGTACTTCTGGAGCGGTCCGTGCTGGGTGCGGCCATGAGCGCCGGGCTTTTTGTCGCTGAGCGATGGTTGAGCCGTCGAGCGAGTGATCGCCGCGGTACTGAGCGCGCACGGGATCGGGGAACGAGCTAGCGCCGCTGGCGCAAACTGTCGAAGATGAGCCCGGCGGCCAGGGTACTGCCCACGCCTCCCATCAGCACGGGCATCCAGCGCGGCGTCCGGGTGGAATTCGCAGTCATGACCGTTGCGACGAGCGACCCGCCGAGGCCCAGGGCGAGCGACAGGCGGCGGCTGGCCTGGGTTATCGTTTCCTCCAGCGATTCTGTGCCCCGGAAATCCACCTGCAAACTGCTGCCCGGCCGGGCGCCCACCGTGCCTTCGACCGCTTCGAGCAGCCGGACCAGACGGATTCTCGCCTTCTGCGTCTCGTAGAAGACTTTCTTCGGATCGAGCCCTCCCGCTAACTGGCGCACGGTGTTCCTCAGCACGAACGACTCGGCAACAGCGAAGAGGTCCAGGTCAGGGTCGAGTTCGGCCGCAGCCATCTGCATCTGGCCGAAAGCCTTGCCCATCAGCGCGAGCGAGGCCGGGACGCGGACGTTGCGCCGGACCGATATCTCGGTTACCTCCTGGAGTATCGGCCCGAGCCGGAGTTCTTTCAAAGAGAGGTCCCGGTAGCAAGCGATAAGCTGCTCCATGTTCTCCCGGAACGCAGCGACGTCTACCGACTCACCCCGACCTTCGCCGCCGGAGAGCATGAGCACAACCTCTGAGAGAAACGCCGCGTCTCTCTGCGAGAAGGCCAGCAGGCTCAGGAGCACCAGCTCGCGCAGTTCGGCCTCAACCTCACCGGCCATCCCGAGGTCGAGGAAGTAGATCTTCTCGTTCCACCACTTCATGTTTCCGGGGTGCGGGTCGGCGTGGAAAAATCCCTCCACCATAACCCGGCCTATCCGCCACGCTCTGCCAAGAAGCCTTCCTTCCACGTATACGGAAGTATCCTCCGGAGCACTTCGCGAGCCTCTTGAGACACCAACCTCTCCGTCAAGCGAAGCCGTATTGACGATAACAACCGTGCAGCGCGCGTTGTGCGAGATGCGGTTGGGAACGTTGCCGAGCAGGAACTGCTTGCGTCCGCTCATCCCCACGTTGCCGACCACGACCAACGATCGGCGATGCGATCATGGCGGTATTCAACCGCCCGGTTCTGGCGCTGCAAGCCGTCCTCGACGCTCAGCGGCGATTAGCTTTCCCATCCGATGGCTCGCCGCCCTTCTACCTCAAAGCCGGGATGCACCACGGGCCCTGCATCGCGGTCACGATGAACGAGCGGTTGGACTACTTCGGGTCGGTGGTCAACATGGCGGCCCGGCTCGCACGCCTCTCGTCGGGAACAGACGTCATAGTCTCCGACGAAGTTCGCTACGACCCGGAAGTAGCAGGGCTCCTGTCGGCCTCGGGTGGCAAGCTGAGCTCGAAAGACTTCGAGGCCCACTTGAAGGGCTTCGACGAGGAACGGTTCCACCTGTGGTGCCTGGCAGACATCTCCCAACCGAGGCGAGAGAACCAGGCGACTCCTCTAGAGAGGGGAACGCAATCCTGAGTACGAGCCGTAGCGCCCTCTCGTAATCTGCTCTGAAAAGCCATCGCATAGTCTCACGATCCCAAACCCTACGAAACCCATTTATCTCTGACTTTCGCTCCAGAGAACCCCTGGAGATCAGGCGTTGCCAGAAGGCTCAATCGTCGGCAAGTATTGATCCCACGCGTTCACCTAGAGTCCTGTCCCTGCGATAGAGGATGAGCGCGTAAACGAGCGCAGCGACTATTACCCCTAGCGAGATCCAGGGGAAGTAACTGAACGGCGCGGGCTGTCCTGGCTTGACGAGCTCGTAGAGCGGATACGCTATGGCGATGACACCAAGAGCAGGCAGAATCAGGTGCTTTAAAAGATGAAACTCTTCGGGATGGTAGCGATGATAGTAGAGGGGTAGGGCGAGGTTGGTTACCAGATAGGTGAGCGAGACCAGGATCGAGCCCAGCGTTGCCACCTCGCCAAAGAACTCTACGGGGTCTACCCTCCAGCCGAAGATATACACGATTCCCAGGGTCAGCCCCAGAAAGACCACGAAGCTCGCCCAGGGGGTGCGGTAGCGTTCGGAAACCTTCGCTATCCAGGCGGGCAGAAGACCTTCCCTGGCGGAGTTGAAGATTATCCTCGCCTGGGAGTTGGAGGCGGAGATCAAAGCCCCAAGCGTCGAGGTAAATCCGGCCAGATAAGCCAAAAATACGAACACCCCTAACACGCTCTTTGCCGCTGCGATAAACGGAACGCTTGCCGAGGAGAGATTCTTGGCGTTGAGGTCGAACCCCACCACCGTGGCGTAGGCGAGCAGCAGGTAGGTGGCGGTCATCAAGAGTATGCTGGAGAAGATCGCCTTTCCCACGTTGCGCCTCGGGTCGTTGGTTTCCTCCGCCAGCGATGCGGAGTTTTCCCAGCCAATGAACATGTAGATGGCTATAGGGAAGCCAAGAGCCAGCCCCGCTGCCCCCTTAGACAGATGCGAGGGGCTGAACGGGGCCATGGAGATGCTCGAGGCGTGCTCTACAAGCAGGGCGACGGCCACCACCACGAGCAGCAGCAACTCGAAGGCGAAGAACACCCCCGCCCACTTGGTAGAGAGCTTGACCCCCGATATCATCAGGTAGAGCGCACCCAGGGTGAAGATCAGGGTCAGAAGCTGCCAGGGAATGTCAACGGGGGTGTAGTTGCGGATGATGATCTCGGTCCAGCCCCCGGAGATGGTGGCAACCGAAGCGATGGCGATGATGTATCCGGCCCCGATCACAACCGCGGTGGTGATCGCCACTACCGGACCAAACGTCTTGCCGATGAAGGTAACAAATGAACCCGTCGAGGGGATCGCACGCGAGAACTGGGCCAGCGTATTGCCCAGAAGCGCGATGGCGATGGCCGCGAGGACTATGGTAAGCGGCGAGGCCACACCGGCTGCGGCGGCGATGAGCGCGAAGCTGAAATAGAAGCTCATGGCCGGGGCGATGTTCGCCATCGTCGAGGCGGCGATGTCGAGCAACTGCAGCGCACCTCTTTGCAAACGTCTGACTTCTTGTGCGCCGGTTGCGGCAGTTGATAAGCCGCCGCTGGCAGAGTTGCTTTTTACCGGACCGCGGCCTTCACCGGTTCCGTCATCCACTTTCTTTCCCTTTCACCCTGCCTCGTGCAGATCCCCGAAACCCTGGTTTCTCGTTATATCACGAATCAGATGACAGATGCCGCCAGGATGAGTTCAGGATCAAATTAGTCGGCAAGCTGGTCTGCCGTTCGAGCACTCCCGGATACTTGAGGTTTTGTCGAGCACCATAGCTAGGACGCACCTGTTCGACCCTATAATAAACATTATATGTACGTGCCCATAAACTATTGATAAGGGAATCCGCATAGAAATGTCCGAGAACCGCCCACAAGGAGGATTTTTTAGTTCGGCAGGCGAAACCGGCGATTCATTATTTGCGCCTTATGCCACCAGGGAGTTGAAGCGTGGGAAGACGAGCGATGCCGTAGCCGAGATCTTGCGCGAGGCGATACTGGATGGCGTGCTCCAACCTTCTACCTGGTTGCGCGAGAGCGAGCTCGCGCGAGAATTGTCGGTGAGCCGTACGCCGGTGCGCGAGGCGTTGCGGCGCCTCTCTGCGGAAGGGCTGGTCGTCGTCACAGCGAATCAGGGCGCGATCGTTGCCCGCATAACCCTCGAAGATATCCTCGAAATCTACGCCGTTCGCGAGAACCTGGAAGGGCTGGCGGCGCAGCTAGCGGCCCGACACCGCTCTGAAGAGCAGATCGAGCAACTCGAAGATGTAATGAGCAGGATGCACGACGCAGCAGCCGCCGGGAGTAACCCTTCGGAGCTATCCAGGCTGAACCTGGAGTTCCACAAGATCATCAGGAAGGCTTCCAGCAACCGGCTGCTGGACCGGTTCCTGACCCAGATCGAACACTCCGTCCGGCGCTTCGGAAGAACAACCTACGAGATACCAGAGTGGGTCGAGAGATCCCTCGAACAACACACCCAGATAGTCGAAGCCATAAAAGAACGCAACGGCGAGGCAGCGCAGCAACTGGCGACCGAGCACATGCGTAACGCACGCAAACTGCGAATAGAGATGCTCGTCGAGCAGTAGCACGTGAACCCAGAGAGCCCTTCTGCTTGATCTCTCCCTTTATTCCTATTAGTATACAATCAGTATACAATTTCTGGTGATAGGAAAATGTTAGCCGGGTAAGGGGGTTAGAGTTGTCAGAGGGCACCGTCGGGCGTGTGGGGGTTGCGCGTTACCTTGACAGCCTGCCGATAGGAGCATTTCACCGCCGGGTCATACTGGCCCTATGCTTTGCTTTTTTCTTCGAGCTTGGGGACATAAATACTTTCTCCTATGCGGCCCCGGGACTGACGAAGTATGCGAACTTCGGTGTGTCGGAGGTATCTGCGGTCACATCCGCCGGGTTCTTCGGGATGTTCGCTGGTGCATCCGTGGGAGGATGGTTCTCCGATCTCATCGGTCGCAGAAGGGCGCTTATTTACAGCATAGTCTGGTACTCGGTCTTCTCGCTGGCCAACGCGCTTGTTCCTGCCGAAGAGGTGCCGATTTTGATCGCGCGCCTTCTGACCGGGTTCGGGCTTTCGGCGATGACGGTCACCGCGATCACGTACCTCGCCGAGGTATTCCCGGCCGACAAGCGTGGTCGCTACCAGGCTCTGACGTTGGGCATCGGGCTGCTCGGCATACCCGTAACCTCGTGGGTCGCCAAATTCGTCGTCGGGCTCGGACCGAACGGGTGGAGGCTGGTCTTCGTATTCGGGGCGCTCGGGATCCTGTTCCTGTTCCTCTTCTGGGCTCTCCCCGAGTCGCCACGCTGGCTAGAAGACCACGGGCGGCACGGGGAGGCGAGAGCCGCCATAGGGCACATAGGCAGGATGTCGGGGGAAACCCGGCTAACCGAGAGTGCCTTGGCCGCAGGTAGCCGCGAAGATGAGGACGAGGGGCGGGGGCTTGAAGAGGGAGAAGTACCCAGAAGGCTCGCCAGCTTGCGCCTGATCTGGCGCGCGCCTTACATCCAGCGCACCGCGATGCTCTGGATCACCTGGTCCTTTCAGACGGTCGGATTCTACGGTTTCGTGGCCTGGGTGCCGGAGTTGCTGTTGAAGCACGGATTTTCACTCGTCGAGTCGCTGACATGGGCGGCTGTGATCAGCCTCGGCAACATTCCGGGGGCATTCATCGCATACCCCATCTCCGACAGGTTGGGCAGGAAATGGTCAATAGCAGCCGTGTCTATCGCCATTGCCGTGTGTGGGCTGCTCTACGGGCTCACGTTCAATACGGTAACGATTGCCATCTTCGGGTTCCTCACCACCATGTTCCTGCAGGCTTTCGCCGCCCTGATCTACGCCTATACTCCCGAGCAGTACAGGACGGATATCAGGAACGCAGGCTCTGGCTTCGCCTACGGTATCGGTCGTCTCGCCAACGTCGTAGGCCCGCTCATAATAGGCGCCATTTTCGCGTCTTTGGGTTACGTGCCCGTATTCGTCTTCATAGCCATCTGCTGGATCGTCTGCGCCCTGACCGTTGGCTTTTTGGGCCCTCGCACCGAACGCAGGGCTCTCGAAACGATAAACGAGGCCGAGGAAGGCTCCACGAAGCCCCGGGCTTACGAAAGCTACCAGCAATAGCAGTGAAAGGAGCCTGTCAATTGTGAACGCTCGCTACGATGTCGTAGTCGTAGGGGGAGGCAACGCGGCTTTTTGCGCGGCGCATGCGGCCCGCGAGCAAGTGGAGCGGGTGCTGGTTCTCGAGAAGGCTCCCGAGCAGTGGGCCGGAGGCAACAGCTACTTCACCGCCGGCGCATTCCGCACCACCTACGCGGGACTCGAAGAGCTAAAACCGCTGCTTGATGAAGCCGATAGCGACATACTCTCCCGAACGGAACTGCCGCCTTACACCCCCGATGATCTGCTGCATGACATGAAGCGGGTTACCCAGGGGCGCTCGAATACCTTGCTGGCAAAGATCCTGGCCACAGAAGCGTACGAGGTAGTGAAGTGGCTCAAAGAGAAGGGTATCCGCTGGCGCCTCATGTACGAGCGCCAGTCTTATCAGGTGGACGGCAAGCACCGCTTCTGGGGCAACCTGGTGCTGGGGACGGTAGGGGGCGGCAAGGGGCTCATGAAGCAGCATACAGCCGCAGCTCGTGAGGCGGGCATCGAGGTGCGTTACGGGCACGCGGTACGCTCGCTGCTCGGCGACGGTAGAGAAGGCGTAAGGGGTGTTGTGTGCGAGAGCGATGGAGAGGTACGTGAGATAGAAGCAGAAGCGGTCGTGCTGGCCTGCGGGGGTTTTGAGTCTGATGCGCGGATGCGGGCCCAGTATCTGGGGCCTGGCTGGGATCTCGCGAAAGTGCGGGGTACCCCGTATAACACCGGTGACGGTCTGCAGATGGCGCTGGATCTCGGAGCCCAGCCATACGGTCACTGGAGCGGCTGCCACTCTACGGCGTGGGACGCGAACGCCCCAGAGGTCGGCGACCTCGAACTCACCAACCTTCTGACCAAACAGTCCTACCCTCTGGGAATCGTCGTGAACGCCGAGGGCAGGCGTTTTGTTGATGAGGGAGCGGATTTCCGCAACTACACCTACGCCAAGTACGGGGCCGATATCCTGCGCCAGCCCGGAGCCATCGCCTACCAGCTCTTCGACGCCAAAACCGAACCTCTGCTTAGGCAGGACGAGTACACCGCTCCCGGTGTATCCAGATTCGAGGCAGACACCGTGCGCGAGCTTGCCAAGAAGATGGGCTTGGACCCGGAAAGCCTGCAAAAGACGGTCCAAGAGTTCAACTCCGCTATCCAGCCCGGCGGGTTCA